>NZ_CP162133.1:0-600000 GCF_040833955.1 Leptospira sp. WS60.C2
TGGACAAACGTTGGGAAGAAATTTTAGAAGAAATATCGAAACAGATACCTCCCAAGTACTTTTCCAATTTCATTGCACCACTTCGATTTGACAAATGGGAAAACCAAGTGGTTCACTTAATGGCGCCTTCTGGTGGAATCAAACGCCATGTGGAAACAAAGTATCTTGGATTCATTGAAGATGCAGTTTACCAAGTCATTGGTGACAGATACAAAGTCTCCATTCTTTCAGAATCGGAAACTTCTTCCCATGTATTAAAAGAAGTCATCCAATCCAAATTTGATGATTCCGATTCCGATCTCAATCCTGAGTTTCTTTTCAGCAATTATATCACTTCTGATTCCAATCGCATTGCTTTCACTGCGGCGAAAAGTGTTGCAGAACAACCTGGAAAATACAATCCACTGTATTTGTTTGGGCCAGTTGGTGTTGGAAAAACACACCTTCTGCATGCGATAGGAAATGAAATCAAAAAAAAGGATCCGTGGAAGACCATTCGGTATGTTAACAGTACTTCCTTCTTAAATGAATTTATCTTTACCGTTCGACAAAACAATCGTGAGTCTTTGGAATCTTTTAAGATTCGGTACCAATCTTACAATGTTTTACTCTTTGATGACATTCAGTTTTTGAATGGTGGGGCGGAAAAAACCCAAGAAGAGTTCTTTGCTCTCTTTAATTTTTTATACGAACGTAAACGCCAGATTGTCATCGCTTCGGACCGTCCCAGTTATGAACTACCTCTGCATGACAGACTCAAATCTCGATTTGTACATGGACTACAAGCCGACATCAAATCTCATGATTTGGAATTGAGAAAAGCCCTACTCAAAACGAATTTCTCAGAGTTTAACATTCCTGCCAGTGACGGATTACTTCATTGGCTCGCCGAACGACTCGAAGGTGATTCAAGAGCACTCATAGGAATCGTAAACGATTTGGTTTTGTACAAAAAAGCGTATGAGTATTTTTTACTCACCGAAGACAAAATCAAAGAGATTGCCGAAGCACGTTTTCTCACAAATAAAAAACGAATAGGATTCAACCCAGACATGGTCATCGATTTGGTTTGTGAAAGGACCAATGTGGCAAGAAAGGATTTGCTCGGCAAAAGCAGAAAAGCTGACTTCATTCCGCCACGCCATCTCTGTATGCTCCTCCTGCACGATGTGTTACATGTCCCTAAAGCGCAAATTGGTCGCATTTTTTCCACAACCCATTCTACCGTCATTCACGGAATCGATAAGTTTAAGGAACGAATGACCAAAGAGTCGCAATGGGAAGATTTATTTCAGACCATCAAACACAAGATTAGCTTCCAATAAACTGTGACTAACAACGCGAAAGCCTGTCGATAAACTGTCGATAGGACATAGTTAGGACTTATGGTTCCAACTTTCTCCGATAAACTGTTCAAAGGGACATAAATATTCACACTTGCCAAAAGGAAAAAACCTGACATAATTCAATAAAAATTGAACTTTCCAGGCTTTATCGACATACTGACAGAACCAACGGAAACGACATAATATATATAAAGATATATAATATAAATAAGAAAAAGAGGAAAAATGAAATTCACTGTCAATACTACCGAATTCCTAAAAGCAATTAACTCAGTGGATGGAGTGATCTCAGTTCGAGAAATCAAATCGGCTCTCTCCAATTTAAAAATCCAAACCGGCGATAACGAAGTGTATCTCTCAGCGACTGATTTAGAAATCGCGATCAAAACATCTGTTCCATCAACCATTGGAGAAAAAGGAACGGCATCACTTCCTGCAAAACAACTCTCCAGTATTTTTAAAAATTTAAACTTTGATACGAGTTTACTCACAACCACAGAGAATTCCGAAAATTCCGAAACGATGATCACGGATGCATCTGGAAAAATGGATACCAAGTTCAAAGTAAATGGTATCGATTCAGAGGACATCAAAACCATTCCAAAGATAGATGAAGCAAGTGTTGTTGAATTCCCCTGCCAAACGATTCGGGAAATGTTTCGTAAAACATCTTATGCAATGGCTATTGAAGAAACTCGTTTTGTTTTCAATGGTTTATTTTTAAAACCAGATGGCACGGATCTCATTGTTGTGGGAACAGATGGTAGACGTTTGTCAAAAATTGTTCGCAAGTTTCCAAAACAATTCCCATTCAAAAATGGTGTGATCATTCCTCACAAAGCTGTTCGTGAAATGTTAAAGATGATGGAAGGAAAAGAAACAGCTAAGATCGGTTTTGTGGAAGAACAAATTTATGTTTCTTCAGGTAACGTTGAACTATTATTCAAACTGATTGATGGAAACTTCCCTGATTATGAACAAGTGATTCCAAAACAAACAACAGAATCGGTTCGTGTGGTAAAGGCAGATTTCTTAACCTTCTTAAAACAAGCATTGATTTCTGCTGAAGAACCTTCGAAACAAATTCGTTTGGCTTTTACAAAAGGAAATGTAAACATCAGTTCTTCTAATCCTGGAACGATGATGTTTGATCACAATATGCCTATTGAATACAATGGAGAGCCAATCACCATCGCATTTAAAGGAGATTATTTAAGCGATGTGGTGAAGGCTGTAGATGATCCTGAAGTGATTTTGGAATTCACAACCTCTAGCGCGCCAGTGTTGTTTAAGGATCCTTCTGACAGCGACTTTGTTTCTGTCATCATGCCAATGAAACTTTAATGTTTCTTAAGAAGATCTACATAAAGAATTTTCGTAACCACGAAGAAACACAACTCACCTTTCGATCCCGTCTTGTCTTCTTCATTGGAAACAATGGAGAAGGGAAGACCAACTTATTAGAATCCATTTCTCTTTTATCTTATTTAAAAAGTTTTCGTGAATCAGACCAAAACCAACTCCTTCGTTGGGATACGTCTGATACATTCATTCGTGCTGAATTTGAATCAGAGGGAAATGACTATCTTTTTGAGTACGGAATCGAACATTCTTTTACCAAACGAAAAAAATTGAAAGTGAATGGAGAAGAGTTTAAAAAAATATCCGATTACGTAGGATACTTTCGTTCCATTGTGATGAGCCCACCTGATATTCTCATTATAGAAGATGGTAATGTAGAAAGACGTAGATTTTTAGATTCTTTTATCTCCTCCACAAATCGTTATTATCTCAAACAACTGATTGAGTATGATCGTTTGGTAAAACAAAGGAATGCCGCTTTAAAAAAAGAAAATACAACTGATCGTGAAATTGGAATTTGGGATGAGCCGATCATTGAACACGATGCAGAGATTCGTGAAATTCGAACGAAAACCATCGAAAGTTTAGCTGGTTACTTTCATAAGAATTTATTACAATTAAGTTCAGGAAAGGATCCATTCCATCTAACATACAAACCAAATGTCACTTCCAAGGAAGAACATAGAGAAAGATTATTTAATAACTTACGTAAAGACAAAGCGATCGGGTATACGAGTTGTGGAAACCATAGGGATACCTTACCGATTGGTTTTGATGACAAAGACTTAAGTGGATTTGGATCCCAGGGTCAAAAACGTAGTGCTGTCATTGCTTTAAAGACTGCCTGTTTCCAAATGATTCGAGATACAACAGGAGAAGCACCAGTTTTACTCATTGATGATATTATCCGGGAACTGGATGTCAAACGAAGGGAATACTTTGTGAATTTGATTTCGGAATGTGGTCAGGCATTTTTTACCACCACCGATTTGGAAGGGATCAATGAGTATGTAGGAAACCTAACAGTTGATAAAGAGATTTACCAAATCGAATCGGGTAAAGTAAAGGAACTCACTGGAATATGAAAAAAGTCGAACTCTCTGAATTATTCCAAAGCCTTGAAAAATTGGGTCTTGATCGGGAATCTGTATTCCAAGACCAAATTCTTAAAAAACTTCGATTGCAATGGAATGACATTGTTGGTGAAGTATTTGGTAAACAGAGTTTTCCCAAATCCATTGATCATAAAAAACTGACAGTCGTTTGTCGTCACTCCATGGTATCCCAAGAATTGGAGTTCCAGAAATCGGAACTTTTACTAAAAATCAATCGAATTACAAGTCCAGTTTTATTGGAAAAAATCCAATTCAAAACGGGCAATGAATTCCAAAATCCTAGGTCGTAAAGCCTCCCTTTCCCCCCGATTTCACTTGCCCTTCGAGGGTCTATTTAGGATACTTCCTATAGGGTATCTTAAAATTTTATGTCCAACCAAACCGATCAAAACGCCTATTCAGCCTCAAAAATCAAGATCCTAGAGGGTCTAGAGGCGGTCCGGAAACGTCCCGGAATGTATATCGGAACCCAAGATGAATCGGGCCTCCATAAAATGGTCTACGAGGTTGTGGACAACTCTGTAGACGAAGCAATGGCTGGCCATTGTACTGAAATTGACGTTCGCATTTTACCAGACAATATCATAGAAGTCCGAGACAATGGGCGTGGGATCCCAACAGGAATTCACCCTGACAAAGGAAAATCTACCATCGAAGTTGTACTTACCATCCTTCATGCTGGTGGTAAGTTTGAAAATGATGCTTATAAAGTTTCCGGTGGTTTACATGGGGTGGGGGTGTCAGTTGTTAACGCTCTTTCTACCTATTTGGAAGTGGAAGTTCATCAAGAGGGAAAACTCCATTACCAAAAATACCAAGCTGGTGTTCCTATCGAAGATGTTAAAATTATCGGAGAAACAACGCACCGCGGAACAGTTGTTCGTTTTAAACCAGATAACACTATTTTTACTACCGTTGATTTTTCCTTTGATACCCTTTCTGCAAGGTTTCGCGAAATTGCGTTCTTAAACAAAGGTCTTCTCATTCGCATTGAAGACCAAAGAAAAGAAGAAATTGCTAAACATGAATTTAAGTTTGATGGTGGTATCGTTTCCTTCGTGGAATACATCACTGAATCGAAACATCCTCTTCACAAAGTATTACACTTCGTTGGGGAAAAAGAGAATGTTTGGGCAGAGATTGCTCTTCAGTATTGCGACACGTATAGTGAAAATATTTTTTGTTTTACCAATGCTATTAACAACAATTTGGGTGGAACACATTTAGAAGGATTTAGAACCGCTCTCACAAGAACTCTCAACGACCATCTGAAAAAAGACCAAACCTTATTCAAAAAACAACCCAATGGTTTACAAGGGGATGATATCAAAGAAGGTCTTTGTGCTGTTATCTCGATCAAAATTCCGCAACCTCAGTTTAACTCACAAACAAAAGAAAAGTTAGTGAACGCAGAAGTGAAAGGTCTTATGCAAACCATCACAGGAGAAGGACTCAATCGTTACTTTGAGGAAAATCCTGCCATCATCAAAAAGATTCTAGAAAAAGGAATCTTAGCATCAAAAGCAAGAGAAGCGGCAAGACGAGCCAGAGACCTTACTCGTCGTAAAACGGTATTGGAAGGCGGAGGTCTACCAGGTAAATTGGCAGACTGTTCTGAAAAAGATCCAGAGTTGTGTGAACTCTTCCTTGTCGAGGGGGACTCAGCGGGCGGATCTGCGAAACAAGGTCGTGATCGAAATACGCAAGCGATCCTTCCTCTTAAAGGAAAAATTCTCAACGTAGAAAAAGCTCGATTGGATAAAATTCTATCGAATGAAGAAATTCGAACACTAATCACAGTTATGGGAACTGGAATCGGGGATGATGAGTTTAACGTAGAAAAACTCCGCTATCGAAAAATCATAATTATGACAGATGCCGATGTGGATGGTTCTCACATTCGAACGTTGTTACTAACGTTTTTCTTCCGTTATATGAAACCCATTATCGAACGCGGCTCTCTCTATGTAGCTCAACCACCCTTGTATCTCTTGAAGTTCGGCAAGGAAGCGGTGTATGTGTATTCTGATCGTGAAAAAGATGAGATCTTAAAATCCAGACCAAATGATAAAGTTGTCATACAACGATACAAAGGACTTGGGGAGATGAACCCGGAACAACTTTGGGATACCACAATGGATCCAAAAGAACGAGTGATGTTACAAGTAAAGTTACAAGACTTCGTCGAAGCAGAAGATACATTCAATATCCTAATGGGTGATGAAGTGTCTCCTCGTCGTCGTTTCATTGAAGCAAACTCGTATAAAGTAGCAAATTTAGATCTTTAATCGGAATTAGGAAAATCAAATGACCGAACAAAACGGCCAAGAAAACGAATCAAACAAAACCTTAGCACTCAATTTATCCGGTAGACCAGACGTAGCCGGTGCCCTTAAAGCTGGTGTCAGGGTCATTCCGGTTGAAATCGAAGACCAAATGAAGGAAGCTTACCTGGATTATGCGATGAGTGTCATCGTAGGTAGAGCTTTACCAGATGTGCGAGATGGTTTAAAACCAGTGCACAGACGTGTTCTTCATGCGATGAATGAAAGAGCGTGGCGTTCCGACAGACCATATGTGAAGTCTGCAAAAATTGTCGGGGAAGTGATTGGTAATTATCACCCTCACGGTGACTCTGCTGTTTATGAAACCATGGTTCGTATGGCACAAACCTTCTCCATGCGAGAAACACTTATTGATGGTCAAGGTAACTTTGGTTCCGTTGATGGTGACAATGCGGCAGCTTACCGTTATACAGAAGCTCGACTCACAAAACTTGCGGAAGAACTTCTAAAAGATATCGAAAAAAATACTGTTAGCTTTTCGCCTAACTTCGATGATACAAGACAACAACCAGATGTTCTACCGGCCAATTTTCCTAATATCTTAGTCAATGGATCGACTGGGATTGCTGTGGGTATGGCCACAAACATCCCTCCGCATAACTTAAAAGAAGCGGTGAATGCTGTCATTGCGATGATTCAAAATCCTGATATCACTCTTCCAGAATTAATGAAAATACTCCCTGGTCCTGATTTTCCGACAGGTGGTATCATCATCGGTGGGGAAGGATTGTACCAAGCGTATGCGACGGGAAAAGGATCGATTCGCATTCGTTCTAAAGTGGAGATCATCGAAAATCACAAAGGCCGTGAGATCATTGTCATCCATGAAATTCCATACCAGGTGAATAAGAAGAACTTACTTGAGAAAATTGGAGACCTTGTTAATGAAAAGGTCATCGAAGGGATTTCTGAGATTCTAGATCTTTCGGATCGAAAGGGTATTCGTGTCGAAATTCATGTCAAAAAGGATGCCAATGCACAAGTCATCTTAAACCAACTTTTTAAGTTAACACAACTCCAAGTGAGTTATGGAATCACGATGCTTGCGATTTTGGACAACCGTCCTAAAATCTTTTCTCTAAAAGAAATTTTAAAATCGTATGCAGAACATCGTCGCGAAGTTGTTGTCAAACGAACAGAATTTGATTTAGACAAAGCCCAAAAAAGAGCGCATATCTTGGAAGGTTTGCGCATTGCTCTCGAAAATATCGATGAAGTGATTCGTATCATTCGTGCCTCCAAAGATGTGAAAGAAGCACAAAGTTCCCTCATGGCAACGTTTGCATTATCAGAATTGCAAGCAGATGCAATTTTGGAAATGCGTTTGCAACGTTTAACTTCCTTAGAAGTGCAAAAAATCATCGATGAGTTGGAACAAGTAAGGCTTCTCATTGCAGATTTAGAAGATATTTTGGCAAAACCAGAACGAGTGAAGTCGATCATTTGTGACGAACTTGGTAAAGTATCCCAATCGTTTGGAAATACTCGCACAACAGAAATTAGTCTAGAATCCCTAGAATCTTCCACTTTCAATGCGGAAGATTTAATTGCTGATGAAGAAGTGGTGGTCCAACTTTCCGAAGATATGTTTATCAAACGTCTTCCTATGGATACCTTCCGTCGTCAAAAGAGGGGTGGTAAAGGTGTTCAAGGGATCTCAACCAAACGTGAAGACTTTGTTAAAAAACTAAGTAGTGCAATGACCCATGATAACCTAATGTTATTCTCCAATAAAGGAAGGGCATTCTTACTTAAAGTTTATGAGTTACCGATTGGTTCTAAAGAAGCGCGTGGTAAATCTTTAAAAGCGGTCATCAATTTGAACGATGATGAAATTATCACATCATTATTCACATTTCGAAACTTCGATGATTCTTATCTTCTTATGGTTACGAAAGAAGGTTTTGTGAAAAAAATCCAGCTGGATGAATTTACCAACACCAAAAAATCAGGGATCATTGCGATTGGTTTACGTGATGGAGATGAACTCATTGATGTGATCGCTAATCCAAACAACTACGATGTGTTTATAGGTAGTAAAAATGGTCTTGCGATTCGTATGAATTTAAATGAACTCAGATCGCAAGGAAGAACGGCCTCAGGTGTCACGGCAATGAAATTGGAAGAGGATGATGCCATTGCAGGGATTACTAAAGTAGAACCTAATACACATTTGTTCTGTATTTCAGAAAATGGTTTTGGTAAACGAACGGACTTTGAAGAGTTTTCTACCAAAGGTCGAGGTGGAAAAGGAATGACCTATTTGAAGATAGGTGAAAAGAACGGTAGAGCTGTTGGTATCTCCTCCGTAAAAGAGGAAGATGAACTACTTGTGATCACTCAATCTGGTATGGCAATTCGTGTGGAGGTGAAAACAATCTCTATGGTGGGTCGTTCCGCGATGGGCGTGAAAGTAGTGAATACGAAAGATGAAGACTTTGTGAAGGACTTTGCAGTGGTTCGCGAATCTGAATCGGACGAAGTGGAATCATAAAAAGGAAACTTTTACAGTGATTAAGATCGGAAATGTAACAATTGAAGGTGATGTTGCTTTGTCGCCAATGGCTGGCATTTCCGATAGTCCGTATCGACAAATTACAAGACGTTTTGGGTCTGCATTTTCCTATACAGAGTTTGTTTCAACAGAACAATTAAAAATAGGCAATGTAAAGTCACTCGATATGTTTCGTTTTGTTCCTATGGAACGACCTATCGTTTTCCAAATCTTTGGTTCCGATTTAGATACAGTGCTCCACGCATCTGAAATTGCTGCGGAACGCAAACCAGATATCATTGATCTGAATATGGGTTGTTCTGTCTCCAAAGTATCACATAACGGATCTGGTGCTGGCCTTTTGAAAAACGTTCGTTTGGCGGGACAAATGATTGAAGGTATCCGAATTAGAACAGGACTTCCCGTAACTGCTAAAATTCGTTTGGGTTGGGATTCTCAATCGTTAAATTATTTAGAGACCGTCAAAGTTTTAGAAGATTCAGGTGTGTCGGCGATTTCTGTTCACGGAAGGACAAAGGCGATGGCCTATACTGGATTTGCCGATTGGAATGCCATTGGAGAAATCAAATCACGCGCTTCAGTTCCTATTTATGGTAACGGTGATGTACAAACGTATGCAGAAGCCATTGAAAAAAAGAAACAATATGGTGTTGATTTGGTATTGATTGGTAGAAAAGCCATTGGTAATCCCTGGGTTTTTGGGAATATACCGAAACATTTGGTTCCATGGTTTGAAATCAAATCAGTCATTCTTGAACACTTAGATTTGATGATTGATTTTTATCCATCAAATGATGATTATGCGTTAATCTTATTTCGAAAGCATTTTATAAAATATATAGAAAATACAAGATTCCCTGAAGATACAAAACGTTACTTACTTTCTGTTACTTCGGTGGATGAATTTAAAGATACATTAGAATCCGTGAAGATGGATTCTAAATTTTTGGAAACAAGCGATATCAAAAACGAGAATATGAACTGTGAAACGTTTGTAAGTCTTGTATAAGGAAATAGAAATGGCAGATTCTAAACAATCGATTTTCTCTGATAGTTATAGCAAATATGGCGGGGCAAAACAGAAAAGAAAAGATGCACGTGTAAAATTAGATGTTCCTTGTACCGTGGAGCTAGTGAAATCCAAAACAGGACCTGTGACAGGGCATCTTTCTGATTTAGGAACTGGAGGTCTAGCTTTTCAAACCACAGCGATTTTTTACGAAGGGGACCATGTGAAAATTCAGTTTTCTTTGAATCAAAATCCTTTGGAAATTTTGGGAACGGTTCATCGATCTTCAGGAAAAACGACATCTGTGATTTTTAAACCACTTGCTCCCCGCGAACACACAGTAGTGCAAGAGTTCATTCACAAACACTACTTCGATCCAAAAGTTAAAAAATAATCGCCAGACACTTTCATTGACATAAGAACTTTCTTTAACCGAAAGGAATGAAGACAAAAAAAAAGCCTCCGAACTTGGAGGCTTTTTATCTCAAAGAACTTAAATCAGATTACTGAGCAGCAGTTGCTTTTGCTTCGAGAGCTTTTTGTCCACCTGCATATCTTAGGTATCCAACACATTGGCACTCTTCCCAAGTTTCTGGCTCACCTACGTTTGCACAGATTCCTGTTTCATTGTTAAGAGAGCAACAGTCATAAACCCCTACACCTTTGATGATACCTTTTGATTCAGATACGATAACGGAACCAGTAGATTGTCCATCGGAAACACCAGAAGCTTGTTCTAAGTATTCACCTAAGATTTTTTTCAAACCATCACCAGCAACTTGTAAACGAGCTGCTTCACGGCATGTGGATTGTTTCATCGCTACTGAGTTAGCTTTGATTGCTTTGTCAGATGCACGTGCAGAAAATTTCATGTAAAGATAATCGAACTCTTTTTCTTTTCCTTTGCAGTACTCAGCAGGGCTTTGACCACGTTTTGCAGCTGCCGCGTCTGGGGCACAAGCCCAACCTTCAAAAATCCAACCATTTTTACCTACGGTCGTAGCGTCTCTTCTGCCTCCATCATTGGATCCGCAAGATACAACAAATGCGATTAGAGAGGCACATACGATAAGTGATTTCTTCATAAAGAATCTACTCCTTTTCCGAAGAATTTGATCTGATAAATAACGCTTGTCAATCTTTTATCAAAGAAAACGAAACAGGCTTGTAGGATAAAGATTTACATTTTCTCACAATAGACCGATTCTAATTTTATGTCTCGATTCTCGACTTTCAATGTTATTGCAAGTTTGCTTATTTTTTTTGCGTTCTTCCCTAAAAATATTTCTGCGAAAGAAATTTCCATCCTTCCTGCTTATATTTCAGGTGAAGTACCACCTGTTCTAGGGACGAAACGAGAAGCTGGTTTTGAATTGTCCCGTCTATCACGACATTATTTAAAGAGAAATTTTTTTACTGAAATTACGGATCCGAAAATTGTAGAAACCTATTTGAACGAAACTGATTGGAATGAAGAGGCAGATATAAAAGACCAAGACTATGTAGGTTATTGTAATGAATGGGATTCTCATTTTGTGGTCCAAGACCAAATTGATTTTGGCAATCCGATATTGGTGAAAACGGTTATTTTCAATTGTAAAAATTTAAATAAACAGACCAGTCAATCCAAACTGATTTCTAATTTTGTTATGGCGTATGAAAAACATAACGAAAAAAGTTTCCGATTTTTGCCGCCAAGATTTTACGAGAAAAAAAGCAAAACACCTGTTTATTATGAAATTAACTTATTCTTGGACATACATTCTTCTTATGCCTATTACAAGAAAGATTTCGTTAAAAGTTTAGCTTCTATGTATGACCAAAGCGGTTTGTATTTGGGAATTACACTTGTAAAAAAAGATAAAACTTTCAGCATTCCACCAACAAAAGATCATAATGAAATTAAAAAGGTAATGGAAGAAACAGGATGGCAAGGTTCCAACCAATCAGAATCTGTTCTTGCCGCATTACAAAGTTTGAAGGGAAAAATTTCTTCGGGTAAAAAAGAATCTCGCAAGTTATTTCTTCTTCTTTCTTCCAATGTTAAAAATAAATCAGGATCCATCATCATGGCCTTGAATGACCTTCGACACATGGAAATTGAACCAATCCTGCTTATTCCAAACCATTCCGATTTAAGCACAATTCGTGAATTACAAAGAATTGGAAAGGCAAGTAATGCAAGAGTAGTAGGAATCACCGATTATCAAAAAATCGGAACACAAGATGGATATGAATATCTATATCTAAATCAGTTTAATGTCTATTCCTCCACAGAAGAATTACAATACCCATTTCAATGGAATCAAACCCAGATTAAAAAATTTGATGCTTCTCTTGTCAGAGCCGCTGTTGATGTCGTTTCGCCTTACAACCTATACCAAGCGTATGAAAAAATCTCAGAGAAACGTGTTCTTGAGAAAGAAGAAATCAAAACGGACATAGATTCCATTTTAAGAACAGAATCCAATTCAGAGCTGATTGAAAAAGAAAGATTTCAAACTGTGTTAGTAGAATCCAAAGGCGAAGCAATTTGGATCCAATTGCCTTATGATGTACAAGTTACGAAAGGAAAAGAATATCTCATTCAAACCACTTTTGTTTTGGATCCTTTGTCCACGTGGGGAATTAAGAATGTTCCCTCAGAAACTAATTTATACAAATCAAATTATACATATCCTAAAACATTGATGGTGAAACCTTCTCAGGCAAAAAAGTTTTTAGATCTAAATCAAATTCGAGAATTTAATGGTTATTTGCAAGGGACAGTGAGTGTCATCAAAAAGAAGTAAAACTACTTTTGATTGGATTACCAAAGGTTCTGACATCGAAAAGATTAGGAACCAATGGTTAGAAATATCAAACTCGTCTCTACCAATTTTAATTGTTGGTGAACGCGGAGTTGGAAAATCTTTTTGGATTCAGAAAAGCATTGAAAAAAGGAATATTCCGCAGGCTTCCATCATTGAATTTGATTTTTCAGATTCTGTTTCCTTTGATTTGTACCTAAATAAAATAAAATCCACAAAACAAAATATTACAATTATTTTGAATTGGTTAACAAAAGCCAAAAAGGATGATCTGGTTTCCTTACAACAATGGTGGAAATCGGAAAAATACAATGAAAAATCTAAAGTTTTTTTCTACTGGGAAATCCATACCGAAGAAATGGAACTTTTAAACCAAAAGAATCTTTACTCAGAATTTTATGAGCAATTTAAATCCTTTCGATTTGAATTACCTAACTTAAAAAAAAGATTATCTGAATTGCCTCTCTTTGTTCATGAATTTTTGGAAGAAGCCAATGTTTCATTAAATAAAAAGATTACTTCGTTAGATGAAGATTTTTATATTTTTTTAAAAAATAAAGTATTTCTAAGAAACTTTTCGGAATTGAAAGATTTGGTATTTGCATTAGTAGGATTTAGTTCTGGAAAACAAATCCACTGGAAACAAATTCCGATTCATTTTTTTGAAAATTCTTTATCCGAATTAAACATCCAACCTGGAATTAGTTTGGAACAGTATGAAAAAGAAATCATCAAGGCTAATTTGATTTATACAAAAGGCAATCGAGAAAAAGCAGCTAAACTATTAGGAATTTCCGAACGGAATTTATATCGTAAGTTACATGAATTTCACTTGGAAGATTTGTCTTGAAGAAGTGCGAATAGATGCATGATTTTTTGGATGAAGTAATTTTTTCCTTCCTCATCACGAAGTCCTGATTTGAATTTAATGTTCATTTCTATCACTTGGTCATAAAACAAATCGAGCAACTTGTCAGTAAAATTTGCAGAATCTGAGACTAACTGTCTTCGGACAAAATTCTTTCTTGCTTCCGAATAACTTCCTGTTTTTAAAAGTTCATCCATAATCGGAATTGGGACTTCGCCATTGTGTCTGGATCGGATCACTTTGATTTTACGGATTTCATCAAGTTTGTATGTTAATCTCGTGAGGAAGTTTAGGATTTCTGAATTTTGATCGTTAAATTTTGTAAATTCTTTGAAAAAATCTATCTTTCTTTTTTGGATTAATGATTCGACTAAAACATTGGTATTCAGTTCATTCTGACTGAAAAGGATTGAGTTCACATCCTCTATCGTAAATTTAGATCTGTGTAGATACTGTTTTAACTTTTTTACACTTTTAATGTAAGCACCTACGTTAGCAGGTGTTCGGTGTATAAATTCTTCAATTGCATTTGGTTCAAAATGCACCTGCTCTTGATCACAAACTTCTTTGAAAATTTTGGGATAATCGTTTGGGTAAAGAACTTTCGTTTTAAAAAAACTAAGCGTTCCCTGAAATAGTTCCGTTAAACTTTTTGGAACCTCTTTTCCATCATAATGGATAAGAGCAAAAATTTCATCTGAAACTGCAGTGATATTCTTTCGGAAACCTGTGGCGTAGTCCTTCCATTCATTAGAAGCTTTGCCATCTAAGATGGGTTTGAATAAGGCTGTGGCATTTTTGATGATGATGAGTTTTTTCGGGTAGAACATGTCAGGGGTAAACAATTCAGCAAATAATTTGGTTTGTTCTCCTGATTCAGGGACAATCAAAATGACTTCAAATGCTCCCAATGTTTTTTGGAGAGTTTCCCTGTAGTGCTCCACAATCAGTTCAAATTCGTAGGAGTCTTCTCCGGCATAGGCAAAAAATTGGGGAAGCTGCGGTGCTGGAGTTTTAAAAAGCTGAAAAAGGGAGTTATATTCTCTCGCTTGTGATTTTTTTGTTTCCATTTTCCCCAATCTGGTCTAATCTCTCGGTAGGATTTAGGCGATAATCATAGTATGGAAATCTCAAGTAATGTGGCAAGAGTTTCAGGATTAGGAGAACCGTATATGTATGTGTCTCCCACATACAACACGCAAGCTGTGGAGCAGGTAGAGGCGATTCAAGCACGTTCCTACAAGCCGAAATATCCTTCCTCGGAAACGAAAAACCAGGCTCAAGAAATTCAATCTACACCAGAGGCCAAAGCTTCCTACAAACCTGGCAATCTCATCAATTTATACGCATAATACTTTCTTCCCACGAACGAATCCAAAGTTCGTGGCGAGCCAGAAAACTCCGTAATGGAAATCCCATGACATTTGTATAAGACCCCCTCCATATTTTCACGGGTCCCTTTCCGTCCTGGATTCCGTAGGAACCAGCTTTATCATAGGGATGGCACCGTTTGATATAGTCTCGGATTTCTTCCTCTTTCCAATCCCAAAACTGGATTTCTGTTTCCTCATAAAAAAAATGAGTTCCCTTAGAATGTTGGATGGCGGCTCCCGAATACACAGAATGTATGTTTCCCGAAAGCAGTTTCAAAATACGCATTGCATCTTCTTCGTCGATTGGTTTGTGAAGTATTTCCTTTTTGTAGACTACGATGGTATCTGCCGCCAAATAAACATTGTTTGGTTCAAATTGATTCCCTAATTTAGAGTGAACCATTCGTTCTAAATAGGAAAGGGCAGGTTCGTTGTTTCTTTGTGTTTCATCGATGTGCTCGGGTTGGATTAGAAGCGTAAAACCCAAATCGGACAGGATTTGTTTTCTTCTGGGAGATGCTGACTTTAGTACAAACAAATTCTTGCTATTCCTTACGGGATATTGTTTTCTTAGTACATGGTGAGTCCAAGATTTTTTACGATTCTTTTGTGGGCATTCGTACTTCTAATTAGTTGTAAACGGGGTTATTCGGAAGACATTCAAGATTGTAACCCCATAGCAGACTATTACGAAAAAGGAACGCATTACATCAGAAGAGATTTAGTAAAAGATGATAATACACTAGATTATAAAAAATTATTGGAAGATACAAAACCGCAAGCTAGCGAATGTTATCCTTCCAATCATGAGGTAAAATGAATTTATTTGATGTGAAAGGCAAAACTGTTTTGATCACAGGCGCAAGCCGAGGAATTGGGAAAACAATGGCTCTTGGATTTCGAGATGCGGGAGCAATCGTTTACGGAGCAGGTTCAAGACCAGAATCAATTCAGTGGATGGAAAAGGAAGGAATCCACGGCGTCGTTTTAGATGTTCGTCAGGAAGGTGCTGCCTATGAAGTGATTGGAAATATTAAATCCAAACATGGAAAATTAGATACACTCATCAATAATGCGGGAATTGCAACCAACACTCCAGCTTCTGGTTTTAAGGAAGAAGAATTACAAAACATTGTACAAACAAATTATGTGGGTGTCTTTAGAAGTTGCCAAGCTTATTACAAACATCATAAAAAAGAAGGTGGAAATATCATTAATGTAGCTTCAATTCTCGGAATGGTCGGAAGTAAACTTGCTTCCGTTTATTCAGGAACAAAGGGAGCGGTCATTACATTGTCCAAGGCACTCGCAATCGAGTGGTGTAATAATGGATATCGTGTCAATGTAATCTGTCCAGGGCTCATCGATACCGATATGACAGACATGATCAAAGAAAAAGAATTTATCATGAAACAGGTATTAGCAGGGATTCCTATGGGTCGACTTGGAAAACCTGAAGATATTTTAGGTGCTGCCATTTATTTGGCATCTGATTCTTCCTCTTACATGACTGGCCAATGCATAGTTCTAGATGGGGGACTAACTGCTCAGTAGCAGGATCATTTATGATCATTTATCTCCATCCTGAGAATCCAGAGATTCGTAAACTCAAACAAATTTCGGAACGTTTGAAGGATGGGGCAATTTATATTTTTCCAACCGATACTGTGTATGCAATTATTGCTGATGCACATTCCAAAACAGCAGTGGAAAAAATTTATTCCATCAAAAAATTACCGAAGGATAAACCCTTATCTCTTTTGTGTAAAGATATTTCAATGGCTTCTCATTTTATTGAGTACCTACCTAATTCTGCCTATCGATTTATGAAGCGGATCACTCCTGGTCCATTTACCTTTGTATTAAAGGCGAATAAGAATTTACCGAAGCCTTCCATTGCACACCACAAAGACAGACAAATCGGAATTCGGATTCCAGATCATATTTATCTCAGCGAATTATTAAAGATTCATGATTCCCCTTTAACTTCTACGTCTGCATTCAGTGATGATGATTTTATCATCGATATTGATGACCTTGAGACGATTTATGGCAATTTTGTTGATGGTATTGTTGATGGTGGAATTGTAAAAACAGAACTTTCTACCATTCTACAAATCAATGATGATTCCATTCAATTGATTCGAGCTGGGAAAGGTTACGAACGTATTGAAAATGAAATCAATGCTTTAGAGTGATGGAATTCCTAGACCAGGAATTTTTTTCAGATGAGCTTCAAACTCTAACATCCGTTTTTCTAAGTGTTTAGGTAGTGAAATTGGAAGTTCCGAGTTTTTATACATTTGAATTGGAATGATTTGATACGATCTAGGATTGACCCAAATAGGTTCCGATTGCACTTGCGAGATTTTTTTTTCCTGTTGTCCATTGAGTTCAAGAGTAAACGAGAGAATGATTCCTCCATCCGTATATTGTCGATTTTGTGCTGATAAAAAATTACCTAAAGAATAGGCTATGAGTTTGTCTTCATTTAAAATTGGGTTTTGGTAATAATCTATTTTTTGCACCACATGTGGGTGTCCACCTATGATGATGTCTGCTCCTGCATCGAGTCCAATATTAACCCATCTAATTTGGTTGGCTCCTGGTTTTTCCTCATACTCATTTCCGTAGTGATACCATAAAATCACAAAATGAATTCCGTTCTCTTTCGCATAGGTTACATCGGCTTTGATTTGTTCCTCATTTAACAATCGCACAATTCGTCCATCACGAACAGGAATTCCATTCGTCGAGTAGGTATAGTTATAAATGGCAATCTTAATTCCATTGACCTCTTGGAAAAAATCCTTTCGATTGTGATAATCTTTTTCCGAAGTAAAAGTGCCAATCGGAATCATTCCAGTTTCGATCACGCTTTTAATCGTAGTATCGATTCCATAACTTCCTTTATCGGCAGAATGATTATTGGCAGTGGAGAGAATGTCAAAACCTGCCTGTTTCAATCCCTTTAAGTAACCAACGGGACTTCCAAATCTAGGATACCCTGAGTATTCGTCGCTTCGTTCTGTAATCGTAGTTTCTAGATTACCGAAAGTTAAATTTGCATTTTGTAAAGTATTCGAAACATATTCGAAACTTTTGATGGAGTTATAGGTTTTTGTTTTAGGATCGTAATAAGCTGAAATTTGGGAGGAATGACACATAAGATCACCAACAAACTTAATTCGCACTTGCCTCGTATGTGTGAAGTCAGGTAAAGTGTAGCAGGAAAGGAATGAAATCGTGAACACCAGTATAAACAAAAAATTTTTAATTTTACTTAACATGATTGTCTTAATGGTTCTGGTGAATTGTAAATGGGAAAGAGATTACAAACGAGCTGCCTTTTTTTCAATGCAACCTGATACTGATTTAATTCTTGCTCCCTATCCATTTAATATCTTTGATCGGGAAGCCCGGGATGCAATCACTCTTTCTCACTATTCTAAAGAAGATATTAAAAATATATTAGAAGAAAATGATCTTTCCTGGGATCACCTAAATTCTCAATGGCAATTGGAATTGGAGGAAGAAGAATTTTCAAAAGAAGTCAATTACACCTCCCATTATACTCAGTATTCCTATGATACAGAAATACCGATATGGATCTATGGACCCAAATGGTTTCAAAAAGGTGTGTATTCTGATGAAATTTTCCAACAACACATTCCTTCCATCTATGCAAAAATTCTGCATTTTGACTTCCAAAACAAAATCCCGCTTAACGCTCTAAATAAAATTTTTAAAGAAACAAAAGAAAAACCAGAAATCATTGTAACAATCGTTGTGGACCAAGGTGGAAAACAACTCTACAAGGCACATAAAGGATCATACCCATTTTTGGAATCTTTGAGTAACAATTCTACCTATTTTAAAAAAGGGAAAGTGGCTCATTTAGAGTCTCATACAGCTGTTGGGCACATGGCAATTGGCACTGGTGCTTTTCCAAAAGATGCACACATTTTTTCAAATGAGGTTTATACATACATAGATGGAAAGGTAAACCATCGGCCAGTCTATCAGGGAGCAAACAATAGTTTTGATATAAGCGAATTGAATGTCGCTAGCTTTTCTGATGTTTGGGATCTTTATCTTAATAATGATCCTGTTATCATTAGTCAATGTTATGCGAATCGAGCAGCAGTAGGAATGGCCGGTCATGGAAAAGAATTTCAAATTCTTAAAAATTCCTCTTCACAAACTTTACCTGATGCTGATTTTGTTTACTGGCAAGACGTTAAAAATTTATCATGGGAAACCTATTCGAATGCTTATAAAAAACCGATTTCTACCCAAAAATATAATCTCTATCAATATTACATTGCTAATCAAAAGAATATCCAAACCCATTTTGAAGCCAAGAATCCAATTGATCTCTTAACAAAAATCCATCATTTCCAAGCATCGGAATTCCAAGTAAAAATGGATGGTGCATTGTTTCGAGACACGATAGAAGAAACGATTCTAAAACAAAACAAACACAAAGATGGAAAAACTGACTTAGCCTATTTAACTTTAAAAGCAACTGATGCGGTTGGCCATTTGTATGGTTGGGAAACAAAAGAAGCAAAAAAAGTTTTACAAGCAACAGATGAGGAAATCAAGATTATCTATGATTTTCTAAAAGCAAACTACGGAGATCAGTTTGTTCTTTTAGTCACAGCAGACCATGGTGCTGCACCAATGCCTGAAATTTCTAATGGTTTATTCTTAACTCATGAGGATTTTTTTACTAAGGTAAATGAATTATTACCTGAATCCGAAAGAAAAAAAACATCACTAGTTAAATGGGTAGCACACTCTCAGTTATCTCTTAACAAAGAATTGATGAAACAATACCAAATTTCTGAGAAGATGGTGATTAATAAAATATTATCGATTGAGGTGAATCAGAAGAAGTTTTTTCGAAAGATATGGAAACGTGATGAAATTCCGAATGTATCCTTATAGGATCCATTCGGCTAATTCGTTTTATTTTTTCTTGAGTGTTGTATCTTCTTTTTTGAAATCCTTTAATTTCAAAAAAACCTTTATTTCTTCAAAATCGATTCTATCCAAACTAACAGTGACTGGATCTCCAATAAAGAAAATCTTAGAGTATTTCTTGGAATAGAAGGAAAAGTCATTTTTGATAATGACTTCAAACTCATCAGTGAACTCTGATTTATCGAGAACACCTTCCAAATTAGAAAGATCTAATTCCACAAATATTTGAGATGGTCGAATGCCAACTATGAAACTTTTAAATTCTTTGATTCCAGTTGATTCCAAATAACGAAAAGATTTAATTTTTACGATGTCTCGTTCTGCATCGGCAGCGCGTCGTTCTTCCTCAGAACAATGAAGTCCCATTACTGCGATTTCACTATCAGAATATACTTTTTCTGATTCCAGTAGAGTCGCATGTAGCACACGATGAACAATTAAATCGGGATATCGTCTGATCGGTGACGTAAAATGACAATAGTCTTTAAAACCAAGTCCCCAGTGGCCTAGTGGGTCTGCTCCATAATAGGCCTGCATAAAACTTCTAAGTAAAAGATAATTGAAAATCTTTCCAACGGAATTATCCTGAATTTCTTTCACGGCTTTCATGATTTCAGGATAACTTGTATCATGAATTTGAACGTTGTATCCATTGAGTTGTAAGAAATGATTCAGAGTTTCTAATTTTTCCTCATCCATAGGTTCGTGGATTCGGTGAAGTGTCGGAATCTTTTTCTTACGTAAGAATTCATCCACCTTTAAGTTAGCGGATAACATAAGTTCTTCAATGAGAATGTGACTCGTAAGTCGTTCTCGATTCTCGATACCTATAGGCTCTTTTCTTTCATTCCATGTGATTGTAGTCTCACGGAGATTTAAGTCGATCCTTCCTGTTTTCATCCTTTGTTTGCGGAGAGCATCTGTGAATAATGAAACCTGGTACATCCAATTGTTTGGATCTTGGGCTTTGATCTCCTCTTCCGCCATTTCATAGGTATAACGTTTTTTTACCTTGATGATGGACTTATAAAACTTAGCGTTATAAATTTCACCAGTTTTGCTCGCTTCCATTTCAACCGTAAAAGCTAGACGATTGGTATTCGCCACAAGACTACACAGATCTTCTGATAAAATCGGTGGTAACATTGGAACCACTCGATTTGCTAAGTAGACGGAGGTCGCTCGTTCGTATGCTTCTTTGTCTAAAGCAGATCCTTTCTCTACATAATAGGAAACATCGGCAATATGAATCCATACGCGTAAACGATTGCCTTCATCGACAAAACTAATGGCATCATCAAAGTCCTTTGCTGTGATTCCATCGATGGTAACTGCATATAGATCTCGTAAGTCAGTTCTTTGGTTCCAATCGGAAACAGTTTTCTCGGAAACCTCCTCTGGAAAATCTAAAGGAATAAAGTCAGGATGAACAGGATCATAATTGTATTTCATTAGGATACGCTGCAAGTCTGAGTCTTCCTTTGTATCAGATTCAAACCGAATAAAGCTGACATCATAAAGATTGTCTTGTGGCTCAGAGCCTTCTTTCAATTTTACAATTAAAACATCGTTGATATTGATTGCGTCAAAACTATCTTTCAGAATGGATTTTACATGGAGAACACCTTCTTTACCTTCGCCTAACATATCGAGAAAATTACCGAAAACAAACTTATTTGTTTTTTCTCGAACACGCATACGGTAAAGTATTCTACCTCGTTTAAGAACTTTAGTGACTTCTGCTTCGAGTCTGTCTTTTTTGCCAATACCAAGGGGGATAACTTCTACTTTGTCACCTGTGATTGCAGTATTTGTCATTGGTCCGGGAACAAAAATTTCATTCTTGGAAGGTAAGGAAATGAATCCATCACCTCTACGAGAAATCGAAATTCGGCCAGTGAGTCGAAAAGGATTCGCAACCGTGAAATACTTTTTGTTTGGTATTAGTAACCCTTCTTCCTCGAGAAGATTGCAAAGTTGATCGATGAGAAATTCGATTTCTTTTCTCGGGACCTTTTCTTTTCGTTTGAATGCTTTTACTTTTTTTGATTTTGGGTCGGGTCGTTTGAATTCACTTGATTCAGTGAATTTTTTTTTGATCTCTTGTCTTGTGATATCTTTACCAGCTTTCTGGTCTAGATATTCGATAATTTTTCTTTGTATTTTATAGGTATCCATAAATTCATTTTTGATCTACATAGGTCCCACGAATGTAATTGGGTAGGAGAGATAGATAGTTATATTCTTTTAGTTCTGTTGGATTAATTTGTTCCAAACTATACTGCATTATAGACGATAAGTTGAGGTTTGTCGCTTCAATTTTTACTGCATGATGAGGGTAAAAATGCGGTATCGAGCCAGTGTAGTACCATTTGTTAGGCGTTTCTGTGAAACTTTTTAGTGATTCGATGATATCATCAGGACTTTGGTCTTTAGTCTCAGAAAACTGAACCCCATCAAAATACTTTGTATAGTATTTTCCTTGTTTTCCATCCAAACAAATAATGGCTGAGTTTTGATTTGTTTTAAGCGAGGCGATAGTATCAAACATTCCAACCAAATAAAGAAGTGTACTATCAAAACCAATCACTGGGATCTCCCATAACTGAGATAAATCTCTTGCAGTCGTGACTGTAATGCGAATGCCTGTAAATGAACCAGGTCCATTAGGAACGATGATCAAATCAGGTTTCAAAACGTTCGACTCATTCAGTGCAGTTCTGATCATTTCAACTAAACGATAAGAAGCCTCTTTGGGAGATTCTTCCATTCTTTTGGATAGAATTTTGACTTCTGAAGTTGATCCTGTTTCAAAAGAACCAACTAACACATGAATCCAATCTTGGGTGGTATCGAAGTAAAGAAAGTTCAATCTATATCCTCGTTATTCCATTCAATTGTATATGATCGGTTTTCAAACGATTCAGAGGAAATGGTTAGATAAATTCTATTTTGTTTAGGTAAAATGGATTCTGCTTTTTGCCACCATTCAATAGCGGAAACACTATCCTTTCCCCAAATTTCCTCAAAACCTAGATTTTCTAATTCATCAATCGATACGATCCGATACAAATCAAAATGATACAAACGAAACTTAGGTGAATCGTAGATATTATATAAAGAGAATGTAGGTGAATTGATTAAACTATTTGTTTCGTAACGAGAAAACCATTCCCGAATGAATGTTGTTTTTCCCGCTCCCATTTCGCCAGATATCAATAGGATCGGTTTTTTTTGTTTTGCCAGGTATTTTTGAATGATCTGATCCAAAGTTGAGAAAATAGGCGTTAACTCATTTTCCCTCAGTGAGAGAAAGTTTGCCTTCATTCTTTAAAAAACGTCTCCAGATCGGAAGAATCGAATTCATAAGCAGTTCGGCAGAATTCACAAGTAATTTCGATTTTGCCAACTTCTTCAATAATGGAGTTGGCTTCTTGTTTTCCAAGAGATGCAATGATGTCGGCAACTTTGTGCCTTGAGCAATCGCAAAAAAATTCTGGTGATTCTTTACTCAACACCTCAAGAGGAGATTCAATTTCCGCTTCAAGTGAATGTAACATCGTTTCAATGTTTTGTAGCCAAAAGGATTCTTTTGTGATCAGACCATTGATTTTTGAATGAAGGAATCGAAAACTTTCTTCTGTTGCTTCCGGTAGAGCTTCAAAAAAAATTCCCTTTGCAGAAAAATCATTCCCTGGAAAATCAAAAGGGATTACATCCATTCCTACAATCGCACGGATTTGTTCGGATTCGGTTAGGTATTTTTGAAAATTTGCTTCAAATGTATCTTCGATTAAATTTGTATAAGACTGATAAGTATCCGAATCATAATCCCAACGAATCACCTTCATAATTCCTTGCCCGAGAATAAATTCGTTTCGAATGTCCCCGTCAGCATGGCTTGCCGAATAGGCTACAGATTTCATTTTTCCATAGCGATCACTGTAAGCTAATGCTTGTTTATTGGATTCATCTTTCCATTGGATACTGACTTTTTGTTGGTTCTTTGTCATTTCAGCAAGGAATAGGGCTCCCATCATTGTTTTGGATAAAAAAACAGACATTTCTTTGTTTAGAGAATGGAGAAACATCGGTTCTTTCGCAGTTTCAGTCAGATTCACAATCGTAAATCGGTAGTGATGGGTGTTTGAGATTCCTAAAATAACTTGGTCAGACATTATTTGATTGAAAGAGGTGTTTTCTGATTCAGTCTGTGTCACAAGATAGATTCTGCAATCGTAAAAAGGAAAAATATGATCTTTGGTGCCTGCTATTACCCAGAACAATGGAACCCAAAAGACTGGGATGAAGACCTTAAAATCATGAAAGAGATGGGTCTTTCCTCGGTTCGTCTTGCAGAATTTGCATGGGGAATCATGGAACCAAAAGAAGGGAAGTTTGATTTTTCTCTTTTTGATGCCGTTTTAGAGAAAGTGCATAACCATGGAATGACTGCCATCCTTGGAACCCCAACGGCTACTTTCCCTCCTTGGCTTGTCCAAAAATTCCCGGAAATTGTCCAAGTTTCGAAAGAAGGAATCATTAGAGGCATTGGAACAAGACGCCAAGCTTGTTTTTCTTCCCCCGCTTTCAAAAAAGCGACAGAACGCATTGTCACCGCGATGGCAAAACATTTCGGAAATCATCCAGCAGTTGTAGGATGGCAAATTGATAATGAACCGGGCCATGAAGGTTCTGATGTTGATTACTCTCCGCTTGCTCTTAAAAATTTTAGATCTTGGTTAAAACAGAAATATAAAACCCTAGATTCGCTTAACAAACGTTGGGGGAATGTGTTTTGGGGTGTGATCTATTCCGATTGGAATCAAATTCCACTTCCTGGAGCACATGTGGCGAGTAATTTTAACCCAGCAATGATTCAGGACTATTACCGATTCCAATCAGATGAATTAGTTTCCTATATCCATTTCCAAGCTGAGATTCTTCGAAAGTATAGCAAAGGAAAACCACTCACAACGAATCTTTATCCATCTCCCTTTTTACCAGTGACAGATATGTACGAAATGTTCTCTAAACTGGACTATGTTTCTTGGGATAATTATCCCGTCTGGGGAAACCAACAGGAACCTTATCCTCATCCGCTTGTGACTGCTACGCAACAGTATGCTCGAGGATTGAAAAACAAACCATACACTGTGATGGAACAATTCTCAGGTGTACAAGGACATGATACGTTAGGATATCTTCCTCCTCCTGGTCAAATCGGTCTTTGGCTAACACAAGCGATTGTTAATGGTGCCAATCAGATTTATTTTTTTCGTTATCGAACCGCTCGTTTTGGACAAGAACAACTTTGTTATGGAATTTTAGATCATGGAAAAAGGAAAACTGCCAAATACTTTGAATTAAAAAATACCATTGAAGAAATCAAAGACTTTGCGGAAGACATTGCAGAATCACCTTACCCTGCTTCGGTGGCAATCCTTCATGATATTGAAAATTCAAGAAACTACAAACATCAACCTTTAAGCGATGGTCTTAAATTTTCACCTGTCCCATTTGCACAAGTTGGATATGACATCGAACTTGCTACCTGGTTTGCAGGAACCAATATTTTAAATGTGAATGCGCATTCTTTACCAATTCATTCGGAAACTGATTGGTCTGAATACAAAGTTCTTACCCTTCCTCTTTATACAATGTTTGATCCTATTTTAGTGGAGAAGTTAAGAACCTACGTACAAAATGGGGGAACTTTGGTTTTGGGGTATCGATCGGGAATCAAAGACAAAGACCATTGGATGGTAGAAGAACCAGTTCCTGGTGTGTTTGGTGAATTGGCAGGAGTACAAGTATTTCAATTTGAAGCACCTGCTACAGACAAAGTGGGAATCCGTATGGGACTTTGGCCTTTAAAGGGTTCCAAGTTTTGTGAAATTCTAGAACCTACCACTGCGAAGGTCATTGCAAGGTACCGAGACAGAAAGAAATTTTACTCAGGAAAACCGGCCATCACAGTCAACTCGTATGGGAAAGGTAAAGTCTACTATGTAGGTTCCTCATTAACTCCTGAAAGTTTTGTTCTTCTATACAGAAAAATTCTAAAGGATGCTGGAGTTCGATTTGGGCTGCTTGGTTCCACTGTCGAAAGACATTACCGCGAGGGCAAACGATACAATTACGAAATCACAATGAACCATTCCAATCAATATAGGTTAGCTGGTTTATCGATTTTAAAGCCTTTCGGATATCGAATCAAAAAGATTAAAAAATAATAAGAGACTTCAAAGCTAAAACGTAAAAATGAAAATACAAGACTTTAGATCGATCAATCGTTTATTAGGAGAGTCTTCGGGAAAAAACAAGGTAGGTGAAGTTTATGTAGATAATTTACATTGTCCTTACATCCAATTTTCCGAACGCTTTACAATCAATGGTACATCGGTCACACAACCAGAGTTTGGTGATATAAAAGATTTTGTCCAAATTGTTCTAAAGTTTTTACCTGAAGCAGTTGAGGGTACTAGTTTATTACCTGAACCCAGACCAAAGCGTGAAACGGGAAAACTGTTTTTTGTAAGACCAATGATGTTTGGATCGTTTCAATTTCTTTACGTATTTTCAGTGGATATGCTATATTTGGGTGGAGCGAAATCGGAGGAAATCAAACGCGCTGGATCTCAGAATATGACACCAACCATTGTGACAGATCGTTTGTACTTTCAGGTTAAAGTGATCCCTGTCAAATCAATCAAGGAAGATGGCGATCATGTCATTGATTTCGAGTCGAAACGGTTTCTAGGTGGTGAGTTTCGAATAGAGTCTGAAAGTGATGGAAATAAACCCATTCGTAAGTTTTCCGAAATATTCGATGAAGTTGATTTTTCAGATACAGAATCCAAAATCAGAGAAGAGTTGGGAATTACTTCTGATATTTGGAAACTAGGAAGGATTTACAGTCCAATTGGCATTGATTATTTGTCCCTCTCACTTCGGTTTTTAAATCCAAGTCTTCCAAAAACCATTTCTCAATTTAAGAATTTTTATCAAATATTAGAAAATACAAACCAAACCATTCCAGAAGAAACTTTGAAATCTTTTCATGAATATTTGTCTTCCTTTGAGGTAGAAAGAACGGTTTCTAAGTCTGGCAATATTTTATGGAAAGTGAATCAAAAATCTACCGATAATGGATAAGTAATTACTATGGGCATCTCCTCACCAACGATCAATTTTCCCGTCGATGAAACCATCAAACGAATCGAGTATGTAAAAGCCAATGCGATGGGCATCATCCATGAAGCTAAAAAAATTCAACGAGAAGTATCCGCAATTCGATCAGATACGGATGCAGATGAAAAAGAAAGAATTGATGCCGCCGATGGAAAGTTAGGCGATATTCTCATTCGATTTTTACAAAAATCCTTTCCGAAAGATGGAATTGTTTGTGAAGACAAAACCCCGATAGATGGTGGAGAGTTCAAATGGGTTCTCGATCCAGTGGATGGTTCGATGAATTTTGTGAGGGGATTACCACTGTATGCAATCTCTTTTGGTTTGGAACATAGGGACACTCCTGTTGGTGGTGTAGTCATTGTTCCACCACAGGAATCAGTGTATTCGGCAGTCATGGGTGAGGGCGCTTTTAAGAATGGCGAACCAATTGTCACATCACGAGTGTCGGAACTGAACAGGGCTATTTTTTCACCCAACCTTCCCACGAAAAGAGCTCACATGATCCAAGAAATCATGGCGGATCTTTCTGGATTCTTAACGTATGCAAGGTCCTTTCGTCGGACTGGTTCTTTTGTTTTGGATGTTTGTTTCATTGCAGAAGGGGTAATGGACGCCATTTGGGAAAAAACAGTGAAACATTGGGATGTTTCTGCCATTTCTGTGATTTTATCCGAAGCTGGCGGGAAATTGACTGACTTAAATGGAGTTCATTATTACACAGGACTTCCTGAGTTAGTAGCCTCCAACGGGGTTTTACACTCAGAAATTTTAAATTTATTAAAGACAGTTCGTTCTAGCGTCAGTCGAAATTGATAGAGGGAATGATTAGAATCATTCTACTTTTTTGGTTTACGATTTGCTTTTATAAATCAAACTAGAAAGAAACGACAAATACACTTGAATCCATCAGGAGACCACAATGGAACATAAACTCCCAGAACTTCCTTATGCTAAGGATGCACTCGCTCCCCATATTTCCGCAGAAACTCTTGAGTTTCACTATGGAAAACATCACCAAACTTACGTTACGAACTTAAACAACCTAATCAAAGGCACTGAATTTGAAAATGCGACTTTGGAAGAAATTGTGAAAAAGTCCTCTGGCGGTATTTTTAACAATGCAGCACAAGTATGGAACCACACTTTCTACTGGCATTCCTTGTCTCCCAATGGTGGTGGAGCTCCAAAAGGTGCAGTGGCAGATCTTATCACAAAATCTTTTGGTTCATTTGATGCATTCAAAGAAAAATTCTCCCAATCTGCCGTTACAAACTTTGGTTCAGGTTGGACTTGGCTTGTGAAAAAAGGGGATGGACTTGAAATCGTGAATACAAGTAACGCTGGAAGCCCACTCAAAGACGGATTACAAGCACTCCTTACGATTGACGTATGGGAACATGCCTATTACATCGATTTCCGAAATGCTCGACCAAAATATGTGGAAGCATTCTGGAATTTGGTAAACTGGGACTTCGCAAACAAAAATCTTTAAACGTTAGGATTCACATCTGAAGTCAGAAAAGGCAGGTTCCGGAATCCGGCTCCTGCCTTTTTTATTTCTAAATTTGATTCAAAATGAATCTTGGTAACAAACATTGAGTACACTATGAGCCAATCACTCCCGAAAATCTCCATTCCTAAAAAACCAAATTACACTTCCTTGAGTTTACCGGAAGGGATCGAGTTTTGGGAACTCTTTCGAGAAATTGAAGATCAGTATGAAACTTGTTTTCTATTAGAATCTGCAGGTGACAATCAATATGACTCTCGTTATTCCGTGATTGGTTTTGATCCATCTCATCTCATTGAAGGAGAACCAGGAGTTCTCCAAATCGACGGCAAAAAATACGAAGTAAAAAATCCGTATTTTGCACTTAGGGAAATAACAGATTATAATTCATTGAGCATCAGTTATGCGGGTGGGCTAGTTGGTTATTTAGGTTACCAAAGTATGCAATTTTTTGAACCAACATTGAAGCTAAAACCGCATCCAGATTTCCCAGCTATGATTTTTGGAATGTACCTCGATGGTTTAATTTATGATAAATTTACAGGTGAACTCATTTACTTTGATAATGGAAATAATCGAAAGGAATTGGTAAACACCATACTAAGCTCCCTAAAAAAACCAAAAAACAAAACTCCTAAAGTAAGGGTATCGCTGTCAAAAGAAGGTCTTTCAAAAGAAGTTCATAAACAAATGGTGGAAGAAGCGTTAGAGGAAGTAAAAGCAGGTAATACCTTCCAATGCCAAATAGGGTTTGAAGAAATATATTCCGTGGAAGGGAATCCACTTGCGATCTATGAAACATTACGTGAGATCAATCCTTCACCTCACATGTATTATGTGAAATTTGGAAAACGTGTGATCCTTGGAGCTAGTCCTGAGTTATTATTTCGTCTGCGACAAGGAGAAATGGAATCATTTCCGCTTGCAGGCACTACCAAACGAGGTATCGATGCAAAGGAAGACACACTTCTTGCTCGAAGGCTTCTTACTGATCCCAAGGAAATTGCCGAACATAATATGTTGATTGATCTTCATCGTAACGATATTGGTCGCGTTGCAAAATTTGGAACAGTTAAGGTGAGACGTAGATTTGATATTAAACGTTTTTCACACGTACAACATATCTCGAGCGAAGTGGTGGGAATTCTTTCCTCCAAAGAAGATATGTTTTCTGGTCTAGCTTCCTCCTTTCCTGCCGGAACTTTGTCGGGTGCACCAAAAATTGAATCGATGAAAATCATTGAACGCATTGAAAAATCACCTCGCGGACCATACGGCGGGGCAGTGGGCAGTTTTGGTTTCAATGGTGATTGTACGTTTGCCATTCCCATTCGAAGTTTCTTTGTTTGTGAGGGAAAGGGTTTTGTGCGTGCTTCTGGCGGTATTGTATACGATTCCAAACCAGAAGACGAATATCAAGAAATCATCAATAAAATGGCGTCCGTTCGCAAAGCCTTAGACTTCCATAAAAATCAAACGTCGTCAGAGCCGAAGGTAAAAGGATAGAGTAACAAGTATGAAGGTTTTAATCTTAGACAATTACGATTCCTTTACTTATAATTTGTACCAAATCGTTGGTGAGATCTTAGAAGAAAGAGAAACACCTTTTCGTTTGGATGTCATACGAAATGATGAGAAGTCATTCTCTGAAATCAAACAAGCGAACTATGATAAAATTATCATTTCACCTGGTCCAGGTCATCCAGCTGATCCTGCATATTTTGGTGTGAGTGCTGATATTTTAAAAGATTTAGGAAGCACGACACCCATATTAGGAATTTGTTTGGGCATGCAAGGGATGGCGACTGTGTTTGGTGGTGAAGTTGTCAGAGCAAAGGTTGCCATGCATGGAAAACTTTCACCTATTGAACATGATGGTAAAGGTGTGTTTTCTGGATTAACGCAACAGATTGAAATCATGCGGTATCATTCCCTAGTGGCAAAGGAAGAATCCTTACCAGCAGAATTAGAAGTCACCGCTCGTGTGTCGAAAGGTGAAGGGAAGGGTGAAATTATGGGTCTTAGGCACAAAACCTTGAAAATTGAAGGAGTTCAATTCCATCCAGAGTCATTTGGTTCAGAAGAAGGTAAAGAACTGCTTCGTAATTTTATCTTTGGACCACATGTGTAGAAACAAAATCTTTTTAAAAGAAGAGTTTGATTCTATTTTAGATCACCTAACATAGCTTCTTCCCAAGAGGCAAAAAAATCAAAATCATTGCTTGCTTTCTGGGAATCATCATTTCCAAACAAAGAGAATTTCTTACGTTTAATCTCGTTATAAGTAGTAATTGTATTCAATTGTCCTTGTTTGGTTTTTTCAAACTTTGCATGAATTTGAGATCCACCTCTTCCTTGTGTGCCTTGGATGAGTAGTGTAAAAAATTCATCAAAGTATTCATTCATATTTCCAGGAATGAAAAAATTAACAAGGCCCTGTGGGATTACATAAAAGAAGTTACCGTTAATTTCTTTTTTACCAATTCTTAAAAAATTTCCGTGAAGCGTGTCTGAATTTTTTTCAAAGATAGTTTTTAAACGATATTCTAAGTTATCAATTTTGACAGTAATTCCAAAGGATCGAATTTCAATATCACCTAAAAAGTGAATCTCTTTTGGAGATAGGAAAAAATCTTTTGGTGGATTCACAGGAAAATGGAAAACCAAAGTTTTTCCTTGGTTCGTAATTTTCATTCGGTGTGTTGGATTGGCTTTGTCCCAGATTGTGATATTGAGTTTAGTTTTTTCTAAACGAGAACCAGTCCGATTATAGAAACCAGGGAATTTCGCTTTTGTAGTATCATTGAGTGTGAATTCTAAGGTATGCCATTCCGCTGTTTCAGTGATATGGCATGACATCACACTACAGAGAAACTGAAGGTTTTTTGAATCAGTTTTCAGTGTTTGGTAGGCATTGTGATCGTTTACAACGATCGCAAACTCATTCAACCACTTGAAAAAGTCTCTTGGTTGGTAACCATTCAGTTTATGGATGATTTTTCGTTCTACTGCATAAATTTCCTTTTCTTCCCATAATTTTGGAGTGAAGGTAACATTCGCATAATACTCGTATTGTTTTGGATCAAATTCATACCATCGCATATTCCAATTTTGATTTTGATCTTTTTTCCCTGTAAGAGTAACCATGGGAAAACCATCTGCATTTTTGAGAAGTTGGGATTCGTTATCATCAGATAAAGATCCCGCAAGAGCCGCTAAATAAACTTCGTTTTTTGCGGTTGTTTTGATTGATTTCTGTAAGTGATCGTAGCCAGTCCAAAATTGATATTGATCGAGATTTTTGTGAAGGCAATTGAAAGAACTAATCCAAAATAAAAGGAGAGTAAAAAGATTGTAAAGACTAGATTTCTTTTTTAAGAATTTCATATACTTCTTGGATGAATGATTCCTCTATTTGCGATTGGTAAGTAGAAGTAATAAGTTTACCTGATTTGTTGTAAATTCGAACGTAGACTTCCCCTCGTGACAAACCATTTACCAATTGTCCTCTTCGATCTAATAAAATACTTTCGTATTGTTTGTGTTTAGACTCTTCGATGTAGTCTTCTACCATTTTGTTGGATTCTTTTAAATCTAAATAAAGCAAAAAATTGACCTTGGTGCTGTCCTTCCACAATAAATTTTGCATTTTCCAATACAGTTTACGTCCTTGTTTACGACAGATTTCCAAATCTCGTAAAAAACATCCCATAAGGACTACCGGTTTTCCTTTCACGGAAGTATCAGAATACGATTGCCCATATTGGTCCTTCATTTGAAATTGTGGTATGGAATCGGCATTGAGGGAGACAAAGAAAAACAATGTGAGAAATAAGACTAAATTTCTTTGCACACATAAAAAATGTTCCATTCATTCATTAACGGCAAGTGTAAAAATAACTTTTGTTTTGTTTTTTATTTTTTTAAATACTTCTTGTTCTCATTTCCAACAAAAAATCAAACTCATTGATTCCTCTGCCTCCATCGCTTTTTTCGAAGTAAATGAAAATGAATGGAAATCTCTTTTACCAAAGCCTTTCCATTCCTATTCGCCCAGATCTGGAAATTTACAGGAGTTGCCTAGAATTTTGGCATCCATTCAATACAAACGTGGAATTCTTGCGTATGAAGATTGGGATCAATTAGTACCAGAAGCATATCTTTCAGAAATTGTAAAATTTGTGTCACGTTTCGGAGAACAAAATGAAAGTAAGGTGTATCTCTGTATTTTTAAGATCGATGATCTACTTTCTCCAAATGTAAAAATCCTAAGGACTAGTTTTTATATTATGGGGACGGAACAGGGGTTTGTCATATTATTCCAAGAGATTAATACTAACATTACCTTTCCAAGTCAATATGCCTTTGAAGATTGGGTTTTATTCCATCCGAACCCAATCAAACCTATATACAAACCAGAGTTATTGCTAAAGGAAAAAGTTGATGTGAGTTTGTTCAAGGATAGCTCCTTGCAGAAAAATTCTATATATGGTAATGTGATTGTATACAAACAGAAGGAACTTTTACCAACTCCACCAATATTTCGTTATCCGAAAGAAGATGATGAACCAGCACAATCTTTAGAACAATGGAAATCAGTGCCTGAAAAATTAAGAATGTTAGAAGAGATGCGAAAAAACAAACTCATCACGGACGAAGAATACCAAAAGAAAAAAACAGAACTCTTAAAAGACTTTTAAATTCCATCTCCGTGGATAAACTCTTGTAAGAATAAATCATCCTCGCGCGAATTAACATTTGATTTTTCCAAGAGTTGTTGTTTCTCATAGAGTTTGTTGATCAATTGTTGTTGGGTTTCCACTTTTTCCAATAAAACAGAAAATACTTTTGCAATTGGATCTGGCATTTGGTTATGATCCAACATTTGTTCCATGCTATCAGAAGTGCCGTCTCCTGCTTTCACTACCTTACCAGGAATTCCGACAACTGTACAACCAGCTGGCACATTTCGCATAACAACGGAACCTGCTCCAATACGAACATGATCTTCCACGGTAATGTTTCCTAATATCTTGGCTCCTGCCCCGATCACGACATTCTTTCCAATGGTAGGGTGACGTTTGCCTGTTTCCTTACCAGTTCCACCGAGAGTGACCCCTTGGAATATGAGAGACCCAGAGCCTATGATTGCTGTTTCACCAATGACAACACCAGCACCATGATCGATAAATACACCAGGTGCAATTTTGGCTCCAGGATGGATGTCGATTCCAGTGAGGAATCGACTGATGTAGTTAAATAGACGAGGAATGATAGGCAATTTAAGTCTATAAAGTAAATGGGCGAGTTTGTGTAACCACAAGGCATGGAGTCCTGGATAACAAAGTATGATTTCCAAGTAAGACTTTGCTGCTGGGTCAAATTTTTTTATGATTTTTATATTTTCAAACATCGATTTGTTGGGAATAGGTTCATTCCTTAGACAGTTCTAACTCTCCCAAAAGAAAGTGGAACTATATTTTTCAAATGATTTTAAGACTTTCAAAATCTTTGTCACAATTCTGGAAACGGAATTTTGGAATCTAATTGATTCTTTCTGAAACCTCGATGGAATGATTCATAAATTTATTTTCTAGGTTGTCTGATTTTGAATTCCAATAAAACAACACATGTTCTTCTTTTTTTATCCACATTTCTTACATTGACTTACTCTGATATTTTTTTAAATCCTGAAGTCCCACAAACATTAGAGAATTATAAACTCTATTTTTTAGAAAACTGGCCATATTCTGTGAGTTTGTTATTCATTCTATTGGCACATGAAATGGGTCATTATTTGCCAGCTCGTTATTATGGTGTGAGAGCCAGTTTGCCATATTTCATACCACTTCCGTTTGGTCCGATTGGAACGATGGGTGCGGTGATCAAAATCAAAGATCAGATCCCTGATAAAAAAATTTTGTTTGATATTGGGATCGGTGGTCCTGCAGCCAGTTTGGTTTTATCACTTTTCGCATGGGTTGTCGGAATCTCATTATCAAAAGTAGTTGAGATTCCACCGAATTTTGATCGATCAGGTTTTTTATTTTTTGGTGACAGTATTTTCACTTACGCTACGGCACAATGGATTCTTGGACCCATTGATTTTGCAACAATGGATATTCAGGCACATCCTCTTGCAAAGGCTGGTTGGGTTGGGTTATTAATTACAGCAATCAATTTATTACCGTTTGGTCAATTGGACGGCGGTCATGTTATTTATTCTATGTTTGGTGAATCATATAGAAAATGGATTCATATTTTATTTGGATTCTTTTTACTTTTTGCTTTGGTTCATTTCACATGGTTGATTTGGGGGTTTTTGATTTACTATGTATTACGAGTAGAACATCCTTTTATAAAAGATGCAATGTATGGAATAGGGAGATCACGATTTATATTTGGAATCATAATACTAGTATCTTTCCTAATTATTTTTGTACCTAAACCAATCATAGTAGGATCAGAATATGATAATCCTTCTTTACTCGATGATTTGATTCGTCTCATAGTTCATACTGTAGGTTTAAGCGAATGAAACGACTTTTGATTTTATTTTTGATTTTATCAGTTCCCATTTTTGCACAAGAAAGTAAGGAGTATAAACTTTCCGATAAGGCCTATGGACTTGCTTGGGATGGTGTTAATTTTTGGTACATTGATACAAACAGACGTGCGATTATCAAAATCAATGAGATAGGGGAGCAAGAAATTTTCAATTTAGGTTTGGCGAACTTACGTGGAATTAGTTTTGATTCAAGAGAAGGGAAAATTCTCGTAGTTGCTCCCAAACAAATCTTAAAAATAGATCCCAACTCTGGAGGAATCACCGATAAAATATCGATTCCATTAAACAATGTGGCAGGGATTGCCAGTGTTGGAAATTATTATTACATTCTAGATCTGGATTCGGGAAAGGTGCAAATCTATGACCAATCTACTTCTTTACTCATCGGTGGATTTTTTACTGATCGAACAAGACCTAGAGACATTTGTTATGGAAGAGATTCCTTGTGGATATCCGATTCTTCCGATAACAGTATCTATCGATATGATACAAAAACCGGAAAAATCACAGGATCGATAAAAACCAATTTACGTTCCGTCCGAGGTGTACTCTTAAGTGGATCAAAACTTTGGGTAGTGGATCGGGAAAGCAAAGAAATCAAAAATATTCCATTCGTCGAAACAGAACGTTTTATTGCGTCTGGAGAAGAAGAGTTTAATTTAGAAGTAACTTTAAAATTTAAATTGGATTCTGTTTCTTTATCCAAAGCTCAAATTGCGATATTACATCCACCTTCAAATGAACAACAAAGAATCAGAGGTGTTAAGTTTACAGATGATTCCTATACACCGTCTTTCATTCAAAGAAACCGAGTTCATTTGAAAAAATTATCCATCGAAGACTTACCTGGGGAACAAGTTCTTAAATACAAATTTTCTTCTAAAAACCAATTCATTAAGTATTATGTATCAGATGACTATCTTGATAAAGAAGCTTCCTATCCAAATGATGTGATTCCATTTTACGAAAAACCACAGGAAGATCTTAAGTTATTTGCTAGAGATTATTTAGATTTGATTTACCAAGCTAGACAAACAAGCGCTAACTTACTTGATTTTAAAGAGAAAATGATCAAAACTGGGATTCCTGTACAGTCCTTTCGTATGATACGTTTTGAAAAAGGAAAACCTAAATCCATTCAAGATTCCCTATCAGTATTTTTACTTGGATATGGTTGGATCCCCATCGCTGATTTAGGACTTGGAAACAATGCTGACAAACGATATTTTGAAAAAAAAGAAACGGATTTGATTCTTTATCAAAGTTTAAATCTGAAAAATTCGATTTCACCAGTCTATTTTCGAAAAGATGCCAACTCAGAATGGGAGAATCTTCCTGCAGAAATTACTTATAAAATTAAGTAAACTATTCTTATTCTTTTTTATATCATGTTCTGTAATACAGACATCATTCTCTTTTTTAAAGAAAGAAAATGATCCAGAACGTGAACGAAAATTCAAAGAGTTAGTCGAAACAACTTGGATTCAATTTCCGAAACTTGGTTTGTATTGTGAAAAAGAAGTATCGTATCATAAAATATTTTGTAAGATACAAACTGTCATCAGTTTGAATAAACTTTCTGAATTTTTAGGTATCAAAATATTTTTATCAGGTCCACACACTAAGTATTATCTCGAGCGAAATAATACGTTAGACTTTGGTCATTATAATCCAGAATTCCCACAAAAGCTAAAATTGTATCTAATTCCTGCTGAACAAAACCCAAGACTGCTACAGCTGACAAAGCCGATTTATGATGTTTGGCTCAAACAAACGGCCAGAGAATTTTTTATCATCTATCAAAAATTGGATTCCAATCCAAAGTTTTTTAGAAAAGAAGCAGATCGTTATTTGATGTTAGTGGATGAATCTAGATTGGATCCCTTTTACTTTGATCGTTTTATTTTATTTTTATACCCTGCTTATACAGACAATGAAGACCCGGAAGAAGCGGCCAAGTTTAGAATTTTTCCGGGAGATGAATCCATGGATGCTCAAATCGTTAAAGAGCTTGTGGGATTTTGGATTCGAAGAAAGGCAGATGGAACGGATCTGGAATTCATAACGGGGCTCATTGAACTACTTCGATTGTATGATCCAGAATTTTATGAATCTCGGACTCAATTCAAAGATCCCGTTAATCCTTAATTTTTTTATATTTAAGAGAGTAATTCTATCATTGCATCGATGACATCTTTTTCATCAGTAGGTGTCATTCCTGCAAATAACGGTAATGAGACGGATCTGTCGTACATCTGGCAGGCATTTGGGTATTCTTTTCTTTGAAAGCCAAACGTCTTTTTGTAGTAAGGATGCTCAAATATGGGAATGAAATGCAAACTTGTGCCTATGTTTCGTTCTTTCAATTCTTCAACAAGTGTGTCTCTGCCGATTTTAGCAAACTTAGGATCCAATTCAATTCGATACAGATGCCAACTATGAATTCCATTTTCATCTTCTTTCGGAAGTTTCACTCCCTTTAGAGTAGAAAATGCATCATTGTAGTGTTTGGCGATTTCTGTCCTTCGTTCCCAAAATCCATGGGATTCTTTGAGTTGTACAATGCCGAGAGCTGCCGCAATGTCAGTCATATTATACTTATAACCAGCATCGACCACTTCATAATACCAACCTGGACGATTGAAGGCGTCACGGTTGATGCCATGAAGTCTCATTCTACGAATGCGATCTGCAAATTCTTTATTGGCTGTGGTGATCATACCACCTTCACCTGTTGTAATTCCTTTGGTGGCATAAAAACTGAAAACAGTAAAATCTCCCCAAGTCCCGATCATTTTATTTTTATGAACAGCAGGAAATGCATGGGCTGCATCTTCGATCACGTATAGATTGTATTTTTTTGCAATGGAGAGGATGGACTCCATATCACATGTATAACCTGCTAGGTGAACAGGTAGGATGGCCTTGATATGTTTCCCTGTTTTTTTACTCGTTAACTCTTTTCCGTTCCATTTGCACTTTGAGTTGATAGTGGCTTCTAATGTTTCTTTTGTCATGAGGTTGTGAATGGGATCCACATCCGTCAAAATGGGTTCTGCACCAAAGTAACAAATGACTTCCGCTGTGGCGGTGAATGTGACTGAACTTGTAATGGCTGCATCTTCAGAGGTGAGACCAATGGCTTCAAGTGCTAAGTGAAGACCTGCCGTTGCAGAATTCAACGCAATGGTTTCTTTACTTCCAACAAAGTCACCAAACTCCATCTCGAATTGTTTCACTTTTGGTCCAGAGGTCACCCAACCAGATCTGAGTACCTGAGCCACTTCTTCAATTGCATCTTCTGAAATGGAGGGAAGTGCAAACGGTAGAAAGGTTTTGCGAGATGTGAGCATATTCATTTATACGACATAATTCGGAAAAAATTTCCAGTCTTTTCCGCTCCCAAACTTCCTATCGACGGGATTTTTCAAAGCTAAATAGGGATTTTCACCCAATGTTGAAAAATCTACTTGTAGGCACTCATCAAATCTTGCATTCTTTCCTGGAACATGGAAGTTCCTTTTTCTGAAATTTTAAGCCGCATTGCTGTCATTGACCGTGACATTGCTGAATTGAATCGACTCAAAAGCCGATTGCCAGCTGACAGACCCTATTCGCCCACCATCCAACTTACATTTGATAAACAGATCAACACTCTCTTAAACGAAAGAGTGTCGCTCATGGAATTGCCAATTCTCCATCCGCCACTTTGGCTTCTGCCAAAAGAAGGTGCGGAGGGTGCAGAACAGACGACACTTCTCAAAGAACGAAAGTCTCTTCTTGCGGGAGATCTTTCAGTTTCCCATCCAAACGAACAAGATGTCATCAACTTCATTCGCGAAATTCCTAAGACAGAAGTCCACTTACACTTGGAAGCATGTGTGAATAAGGAAACACTAAAGTTCTTATATAAAAAGAACGGAATTGAAGTGACTGACCAGGAATTTGAAGACAAATACAATTTCAAAGATCTTAACGGATTCATACAGGTATTCTTTTTTGTCCAAGGTTCGGTGAAAGAAGCATCCGATTTGGGATACTTCATTGATAGTTTAGCGGACTATTTACGTTCCAATAATATTGTGTATTGCGAAGCTTTTTTTGCTCCCTCAAAGTTCATTCAAAACGGTTTGGATTTTGATGAAATGGTAGAAGTGATGGTGAATCGCATTCGCCAAATCGAAGTGAAAGACGGAATTTCGATTCGATTGCTTGTGGATGTTTCCAGATCCTTTGGTCCAGAGAATGCAATGAATAACCTAAGACGCGTATTGGGTTTGAAACACAAAGAAGTAATTGGAATTGGGCTCGGTGGAGCTGAGTTAATGGGGCCTGCAAAAGATTACGCAGAAGTTTTCAAAATTGCGCGTGAGTCTGGATTACGTTGTGTTGCCCACTCTGGTGAGGATGATGGTCCTTGGGCGATTTGGGATGCAGTGAACTTGTGTAAGGCGGAACGAATTGGACATGGAACGTCAGCCATCCAAGACCCGGAACTTGTTCGTTATATGAAAGAAAACAAAATTCCAATCGAAATCTGTGTCACTTCGAATGTCTTTACCGGAAAGTATGTGCGAAAAGAACAAAACCACCCTGTTCGATATTATTACGACCAAGGATTGATGCTTTGTATCAATACGGATGATCCAGATATCTTTAATGTCAATTTAACGTATGAATACTTTAAGTTGTATCGCTTTTTAGATTTCTCCATTGATGAGATCATTGATTTGGTGAGACAAGGAGTTCTATGTACGTTCCATCCTGAGAAAGAATCTTTGTGGAAGTCCATGGAAGAAAAAATCGATCAAATCAAGTTAAAATACAACTTAACAACGGATGCACAGGCAATTTTAACTTAAAGAATAGCCACTGTCACATCATTTCCTTAAGCTTATAGTTCTAATGTTTCAAAAGAGTTACATTCTATCTGAATCATTAGAACTTAACTGTTGTTAAGAATGGAGAAGAATCACTTCACAGCTTCTTTTAATTTTGCAATGTCAATTTTTCTCATCTGTAACATTGCTTGAGTTGCTTTTTCTCGTTTCACAGGATCTTTATGAGAAATGAGTTCCAAAAGTATATTGGGTGTGATTTGCCATACCATGCCAAATTTGTCTTCCACCCATCCACACATTAACTCTTTTCCACCCTTCGAAAGCTCATTCCAATAAGGATCGACTTCTTTTTGTGTTTCTACATGGATCATAAAGGATACACCCCAAGAGAATTTGAACTCCGGCCCACCATTGTAAGCAGAAAATTTTTGTCCGTTTAATACGAACTCTGCCTGCATTGGGTTTACAGAGATCACTTTGGATTGTTTGAAAATCCCAGTATAAAACTTTGTCACTTCTTCTAGGTTCGCATTGAACATCAAAAAAGGTGTGATTGGATTTGTCTTTGATGGAGAAACCTTCATTTGCGATTTGGTCGGTTTCGATTTTGTGATTTGTTTTTTCTTTTTTGGTGATGCCATATGAATCTCCTAAAATTGAATTGATAACATTAAGTCGAAATTAGGTGGTGAGTTGCTGTTCGAATTTAAAATAATGTAAGGATTTTGATTTTTTTCCTAACGGAAGCAAAGCACCGAGAAATTCACTGGAGATCCATTCTTCGACAATTTGAGTTCCTTTGAATTTAGAAACAATCATCTCTTCCCATTTGATGAATTTTCCATCTGGGATTTTTTTGTTTTTGGAAGGTTTGATTTTCCCTTTGATCGTACGTTTCCATACAACAAGATCATTCGTTTCATGAATGAATTCTAACTTCACCAGTTTTAAATCCGAGAAAAATCGATTTAAGTTTTGAATCCATTGGCTCACAATTTTTAAACCTTTGTAGTCCTTTTTTGATGTGTGCGAGATGTAGTGGGAAGCAAAAAACTCAGGGATTCGATTTGTCTTAGGATTGGAAAATAATTCCTTGAGGATTGTTTCTATCTGGTCTTTAGGTTTCATTTGGATCTTTCCTAAGTGATGATGTAAATATGAGAACAAAGTGTACTGTTCTATGTTCAAGTACTGAATCACTATTTTCTAGATTCGAAAATTAGAATTTTTTTACCGATCAAAAAAATGACTTTTCGAGAGGGAAATAGGTTGACAATAAATAGTTTAATATCAAACTAATATCTAGGTTCAGATTTCCAGACAAAACATTCGTTTTTTAGAGGGAACAGAGGAGTTTTTCATGAATCCAGAGAAAATACAAGAGATTGAGCTGTTTCCGTCTTTATTTTTGGGTCATGGCAGCCCTATGAATGCGATTGAGGAAAACGAATTTGTGGAAGGGCTTCGAAATGTATCGAAAACCTTTCCTGAGCCCAAGGCGATTCTGGTTGTATCTGCCCACTGGCTTACCGATGGAACCTTTGTGACTGCAATGGAGAATCCACCCACCATACATGACTTTGGTGGCTTTCCCAAGGCATTGTTCGATGTACAATACCCTGCTCCTGGGAGTCCTAGTTTGGCAAAAGAAGTACAATCCCTCGTCAAATCGCAATCTATCCAGCTGGATTATGATTGGGGTTTAGACCATGGAACTTGGAGCGTCTTAAAACATATGTATCCTAAAGCAAATGTACCGATCGTGCAATTGAGTATGGATTACAAACTTTCGCCAGATAAACATTATGAACTCGCGAAGGAACTCACTCCTCTTCGAAAACAAGGGGTACTACTCGTGGCAAGTGGTAATATCGTACATAACCTCCGTATGGTGGCCTGGGAGCGATTGAACGAAATATACGGTTTTGATTGGGCAATTTCTGTGAATCAAAAAGTAAAAGATTGGATTGTCTCAGGTGATATTGAATCTCTACTTACCATCAGATCAAAAGGTAAAGAATTTGAATGGGCGATTCCCACCACCGAACATTATCTACCTTTATTGTATACAATTGGAACTCAGAGTCCATCTGATCAGATTTCTTTTTTTAATGACAAACCAGTGGCAGGGGCATTGACTATGACTTCCGTTCGATTGGATTCCAATTCAGGGTTGAATTAGAACCTAGGAGATGCAAACATGAGTTCCCCTTTACAATACTTAGTTCGAGATCCAAAAATTCCGATCCAAAATCCTCCTCTCCTTCTTTTGTTACATGGAGTGGGAAGCAACGAACGAGACTTGTTTGCACTCGCTGATGTATTACCAGAATCATTCTTGGTTATCTCTGTTAGGGGACCACTTACCCTCGGCCGTGATCGATTTGGTTGGTATGAAATTTCTTTTAACAATGGGATTCCGAAAATTGATCTCAGCCAACAGGAAAAAAGCCATCAATTGCTTTTGCAATTTCTGGCTCACCTACATGAGGAATTTTCCTTTGATGAAACTAATGTATGGATTGGTGGTTTTAGCCAAGGGGCTGTCATGTCCTATTCGGTTGGATTGGAACATCCAGAAGAAATCAAAGGAATCCTTGCTATGAGTGGCCGATTGTTAGAGGAAACAAAACAAAAAGTAAATGCAAATCGGAATAGCAAGGATCTGGTCAAACAACAGAAGATTTATATTTCGCATGGAACGGGAGACAATGTGATCCCTGTCACAGCTGCTCGGAGTGCAAAAGAATACTTAGAATCGACAGGCCTAAATCCACATTACGAAGAGTATACGGATGGACATACCATCAACCAAGCCATGTTGAATGACCTGGTTGATTGGTTGGAGAAAGAATTGTAAACGAATCTAGTCTGTAATTCCTAGGCGTTTGAAGATGAGAGGGATTCGTTCCAAATATGGTTTGATTTGGAAAATTTCATCCAAGTCAGACTCTTTCAAAATTTTGGAACACCTTGGGTCTTGTTTCAATAGATCACGAAGGTTTTTGGATTGGTCAGCCCACACTGCCATCGCATTTTCTTGCACGATGAGGTATGCATCCTCTCTTGTAATTCCACCTTTTTCGATGAGCCATAACAATACTTTTTGTGAAAAGATGAGTCCACGCGTTACGTTTAATGTACGTTCTGTAGCATCTGGATACACATGAAGTCCCTTTAAGACAAAGTTCATTTTTTCCAAAATGTAATCGAGCGCGATCGTAGAATCTGGCAATACTATCCTTTCGGCAGAAGAATGGGAAATATCACGTTCATGCCATAGTCCTACGTTTTGTAATCCAACATTCACATTGGAACGAATCACTCGAGAGATTCCTGAAATTCGTTCACAGACCACTGGGTTACGTTTGTGAGGCATTGCAGAAGATCCTTTTTGGCCTTTTGCAAATGGTTCTTCGACTTCACGCCCTTCTGTTTTTTGTAAGAGTCGAATCTCTGTTGCCATACGATCCAAACTGGCAGCAACCACACCAAGCACAGACATATAAAATGCATGTCGGTCTCTCGATATCACTTGGGTGGCTATCGGATCTACTTTTAGTCCGAGTTTGTTTAATACATACTCTTCAATTTCTAAATCAATATTGGAGTAAGTTCCCACTGCTCCAGAAAGTTTTCCCACAGCCACTTGTTCACGAGCTTCTTTCATTCGTTCTAAGTTACGAGTCATCTCTGCATAAAAGAGTGCAAACTTAAGCCCAAGGGTCATTGGTTCTGCATGGATTCCGTGCGAACGTCCAATACAAGGAAGGTCCTTGTACTCTTTTGCTTTTTGTTTGGTAGTTTCTAAAAGAGTTTCGGTGCGCTGGATGAGAAGATCCATTGCTTGCACCATTTGCACACAAAGTGCAGTGTCACCTACGTCACTGGATGTCAATCCGAAGTGAACATGACGGCCTGCTGGTCCTATATAAGAGTTTAAATTGGTTAAATAAGCGATGACGTCATGGTGAACCTTGGATTCAATTTCCAGAATTTCTTCTACATTGAATTTCGCTTTTTGTTTAATCGTTTCGAGGTCCTCTTTTGGGACTTCTCCTCGGTTTGTACGAGCTTCGCAGGCGTAAATTTCAATATCTGTCCAAATTTTAAATTTGTTCTCTAATTCCCAAATGGCGGAAATTTCAGGATGGCTATAACGATCGATCATAAGGGCAGTCTTTCAGTGCAAACTTCCGTTTCAACTTGGAATTTTACGATTGCCGAACGATGTTCGAGTTTCATGTTTAGAATGTAGTAATAAATCCTAGGGGGGCATATGTCCAAAGAATTCGAAGGAAAAGTAGCACTGGTAACGGGAGCTGCCTCTCCCATTGGTTTGGGAAGAGCAATCGCAAACCGAATCGCATCGCATGGTGCAAGTTTGGTGCTTGTTGATTTGAATCAGGAAAAAATTGAAGAAGCGGCAAGAGAAGTCGAAGCAAAATTCGGTGTAAAAGCAATCGGAGTTGCTTGTAACGTAACAAAACCAGAAGATTGTGATGCTGCGATTAGCAAAACAAAAGAAGTTTTTGGTAAACTTGATTTTCTAGTAAACAATGCGGGTGTGTTAAAAGACAACCTGCTCATTCGTATGTCGGAACAAGAATATGACTTCGTAATGGATGTTAACTGTAAGGGTGTTTTCCTTATGACAAAGTCTGCAAGTAAACTCATCCTAAAATCTGATTCTGGAAGAATCGTCAATATTTCTTCTGTTTCTGGACTCACTGGTCAACCAGGACAAGCAAACTACTCCACTTCTAAAGCTGGTGTGATTGCTCTTACAAAAGTTTCTGCTCGTGAATTTTCTGGAAGAAACGTTCTTGTAAATGCCGTTTGCCCAGGTTATGTGCAAACAGAAATGACAGGAACTCTTTCTAAAGAAGTGCAAGAAAAGTTAACCGATCCCGCTGTGATCCCTCTCAAACGACCAGGGAAACAAGAAGAGATTGCATCTGCTGTTAAGTTTTTCTTAAGTAACGATGCATCTTATATTACAGGTACATACCTCCGCGTTGACGGTGGTGCTGCTATCGGGATGTAGACTTTTTATCCTTTGCCTTTGGTGCGACAGAGATTGGTTTTGCCACCTTTTGCACCTTAGGCGAAGATTGTTTCGTTTTGTTTTCTTTTTTAGTTTTATTTTCTTTTAAAGTATCGATTACAATTGGTTCTACAACAGGTTTTTTCTTCTCTTCAGGAACTGGTGGTGCTTGGATTTCATACTCGTAACGAACAGTAGAACTCCAATTTCCTGCATAGTCTCTTACACTCGCAAGCACTGTATGTTTCCCTGGTTCGTATAAAATCTCTGGTTCGAATATTTCAAGCCTACCGTCTTTTGGAAAAAATTCAGCTCTACCTTGGATTCCATCGACTGTGATATCAAATCCATCTGGCATAATCCCAGATCCAACATCTACAGCCTTTAAATATAATGCAAAGTCTTCTCTTGGATAAACCGTTTTGCTCATCGATTCATGCAAATAGATGTTTGGTGGTGTTTGATCGGATAAAACAACAAAGAGGCCCGTTTTTCGGAGTCTTACTTTAAAAAATTGTCCCCAGGAACTAAAGGAAGAGCCATTGATTTTTTTGACATTTCCATCTGGTAATACTTCGTACAAGTCTGCAGAATTGATATCTTTGGTTTTGGGAACTTTTACATAAAGGTCGTAACCAAGATTAAAGTCTTTGAAGTCGGGTCCAATTTTATAAACACTGGAGAGTTGGTTCAACCCTTGCGTGTTGATTTTAATTTGTTCTTGAGCTTCGATTTCAAAGAAGGCTTTTGAATAGACAGCATTCACTGGAAAAAACAATTCAACTTTTGTATCTTTGGATTTGAAAGTTGTATAGCGATCATAGTATACATTGTATTTCCATTCTTTGGTGACGATGTGACTATAGTCTCCTTGGTCTTTTAATACATAAAAAGAAGCAAAAGACATCTGACCACCCATACCAGTAGCGCGAATCGTAATCTCTTTCGGTTCCCCCATTCTCATTTGATCGCTGTCCAAAATACCTTGTTCGCGACCATTACTACGCATTCCCAGTAAATCGTTTCCATCTCTTGTGTGTAGGTAATAGGAAAATGGATTTCCATTAGGTTTACTGACTGAACTGTCGTATAATAAAACATTTTTTCTGGTATGCTCTTTAAGAATTTTCGATAATTGAAAACCTTGTAATACGTTTTCTCCAATTAACATATCTAAGGTGAAAATTCCTAATCTATTGTTATTGGATTTTTGATGAATGGCAATTTGAATTCCCACCTTTCCTTGGATAAACAATGTAGGAGATTCCAATAGCTCAAATCGATTGCCACTGGTTTCGTAAAAGGGAATTTCCACAGTTTCATTTCGACCATTGATAAATGTTCGTGGAGTTTGTGGAGTGATCCGAAGTGCATTAAAAACGATTGGTTCAGCGGTATTGTATCCCAGACCAAAATGCATTGGGTTATAATACACGTTGTCTTTAAACAACTCGAAATGCAAATGAGGTGGACCCACTCCCGTATCACCAGAAAATGCAATCGTTTCTCCTGCCTCCACTTCTACCGGTTCTGGAAGTGCGATATCAAAATCGGTTCTATCTTTGAACCTTCTTGCTTGTTTTGATTTGAGGATTTGTTTCACAACTTTTGGAGCAAATTTGTGTAAATGACCATAACGAGAAGTCATTCCATCGTCATGTTGTAAAAATATCGCATAACCAATGCTAGTCCATCTTCTTTGGACTCGAGTGACTTTTCCTTTTGTCACAGCAAGAATCGGTACTCCAATTCGTCCCCCAGTAGAGAAGTCTTGCCCCATATGGAAATGACCAGTTCGAAATTCACCAAATGCACCAGTGATCGAGTCATATCCTTTCACGGGCCAAACGTAGGGATTTTTTAAAACAAAACCTGGTGGGTAATCAGAAGATGATATTGCAAGTAGAGAAATAAAACTAGGAATGAGAACAAGTACGAAAGAGCGCAACATCTGATTTCACTATAATTTTCGGCAAGTATGGTGAAAACTCTTATAAGAAATCAGGGGACAGAAATCTTGTCCCCTAAACTTCAAGGAAAAAGGTTTATTGGAAAACTGGTCTCCTTTTTTCTTTCAGGGCTGTCATCGCTTCTAACAAATTATCCACAACACCTGGTTGTTCAAAGGATTTGGTTGTATCAATCTTATACTGTTCCAAATTGCGAATGAGAGATGCATTCAAAATGTTCTTAGTAGCTCGATACGCCGAAGAAGGAATTTTTGAAAGGTTTTCTAATTTTTTCAGAGCTAATTTTCTTACGTCTTCTGGAGTTGATGCAATTTCATCTATGAGACCAATTTTTTTAGCATCAGGTGCTTTGTAAATTGTCCCTTCCAAACAAACTTCGGCCCAATACCTTGGTTCCACACACATTTTGATTCTGTCGATAAAACTTCCTGGAAGTGGTAAACCAACATTCACTTCTGTAAAACCAATTCGACACTTACCATCTAACATGTATTTGAAATCGGATGCGACAGTAATCACTGCTCCTCCACCCATTGCATACCCTGTGACTTCTGTGATGAGTGGTTTATCAAATTTTACCAACTCTCCAAACAAAATAACAATTCCACCAACTTCTTCGATGAGTTTCTCTCTAGGTGTGGACAAAAGATTTTCTGCGTCGAGACCATTGCAAAAAAATTTGGAATTATCAGTCGTTAAGATGACCCCTCGTTTTTGTGAATCAGCCTTTATTTCATTTAAAATCTCACCAAGGTCTTTCATGTTCTGGCCTGTCAGCGAGTTTTGTTCATTCATTTGGAAACGAATGATTTCTCCTTTGCCATTAGGTAGATCGATTACTTCTCTTTTGTAGTTCATTTTTATCTTCTTTTATATTTACTTTTTAGTTCTTTGGTTTTTCTTTTTCCGCTTGGTCGCTTTCAGAATTTTGCGTTGAGGTTTCCTTTTCGGTAACCTTAGTTACTTCCGTATTGTTTACATTTTGTTCTGTCGAAATAGTTTCTTTTGATGTTGAAGAGGTAACATTCGCATTGATTTCCACTTTTACGTCACCCAAATTGGTTGGCGTTACTTGCGTTGGTTGTTGTGTTTCTTTATTGGATTCTTTGGCAAATTTTTCTTTTTTCTCTTTTTTGCGTTGTTCTTCTTTCTTCTGCTCTTCCATTTTTACGTATTCATCGAATTCGTTGGGAGCCATAAATACTAACATCTTCTCATCATCAGTGGCATGTTCAATAAATGCCCCCATATGACGACCAGCTATGAAAATTATCTTTTCATGATTCTGAAAAATTTTCATAACTCTTTCAAATACTTCTACTTCCTCTTTTCCAAGGTCTGGACAAACACGCACATCAAAAACGATTCTTTCCGATTGTATGGATTTTAGAAAATTGATTGTAAAAATCTTCTTAAATTCTGGAAATACATATCGTTTTAAATTGGCTCGACATTGAAATAAAACACGACCATGACCACGATCCACAACAACAAAAGATACATTATCTCTCGTTTTTGATGATTCACTAAATTTATACTCTTCAATGTGTGAATGAATTCGATCGAGTAATGGTTGCTTGGCGAATGGTTTCACCATATAATCTGTGAAACCAAGTTTTTTGTGATTGGCGACAAAATTTGCATCCTCTTTTGGAATCATTGCCAAAATAGGAATGTTATGAGTGATCACATCTCGCCTAAGCTCTAACACAAATTCTAATTCTTTTTTGTCCTTAAAAGTTAAACCCATCAAGATAATGTCTGGGTTCGATGATTTCACATATTCTTGCACAGTTTGTGAAAACTTTGTAATGACGACACGTTGGCGTAATCCCAAAAAAATATTTTCCAAATCTTGGGAAGAGTTTGGATCGTTTTCGATTGCCATAATAAAATGCATAAAAACTTTAAATGAGTCCTTCTTCGGATGCGACTAAGAACAAGTTACCAATTTTCTTTTGTTTTTCCGATAAAATTTTGTCTGTCAATACTTCTTTCACAACATCTTCGTGGATGGAATGAAGTAAATCAAAATCCCTTTTGTAATCAGACACAGTCATCTTTCCAAAAAGGATATTCGCCTGAAATTGATAAATTTGGTGTTCCATAAGAAAACGTAATGTATCAAAGTCCTCTACTGCTTCGGCAGTAATTACGGCTTCTCGGTTGTCTGCCAAACGTTTGCAATAGTCTATGAATGCTAAGTTGTCTAAAAATTTAATTTGATCTTCTTCGATTTTAAATTTAAAGCTGATTGGATCCAATTTGAATTCCTTGATCATAATTCCCAAATCTAATACTATTTGATGAGACTGACTTTTTACGCCAAAGTCATCAGCGGCAAAACTCATTCCGTGAGAATAAAATGCATGGCAAACGTCTTTTAAATGATACTTTGATTCGTCATAAGGTTTTTCAACGAGTTCAAATCGAATATTTTCTGGTTGAAGATCTTTGTTGAGAATGAGTTTTTTCAATCGATCAACTCGATCATTTTGAGAGAACGTATCGATTAACGATTGTGGTGAAATGTTAAATTTTAAAAGACCTGGGGCACCTTCGCATGCAATGATGAGTTTTTCTAAAATTAATAATTCAATACGATTGATGTCTTGGTCGGACGGAATGTCGTTAATTAAATCTTTGTAGCCAATGTAAGCCCCGCCACCTAAAAAAACTTCTCCTCCTTTTACGGAGTAGGTTTTATCTTTCGGATTAAAGATTACAGTTGGTTGGATCATGGCTTCATGAACGGAACCAGAAATGTATGTATTGGCTTTGTTATAGTAGGTCCAACTCCATCGAACCAAGTTATCATTTAGATTTTTTTCTGATGATTTAAAAAGTTCAGAATATATTTCTTCGTTATCGGAGATAAAGTTGGATTGTGTTCTGGAAACTCCAAAATGAAAGGATACAATTTTGTTTTGTAAACATTGTTGTTGGAATTTTCCAACGGAATTCTCGATATTAGGAAACTTTTCAATATCCCATTCAAAGAGCGGAGCAATACCCATTAGGAGAATATTTTGTTTTTCTAAGTAATGGAATCCAAATGAGATGTCTTCTAAATCTAGGCAGGCATAAAATTCAGTTCGAAGTAAGTCTAAAAATTCTGTAAGTTCAATGCCTGTGATATTCTCAAACCGAATCAGAAAGAGTGGTTTTCCTTTATTCTCTTGGATGAAATGTTTTTTAAAAACTTCCAAGTCTTTCATTCCAAAATAGTAAGGGCCAGTTAAAAGTTGATTTTTCAAATGTTACCTTCGTATATGATTTGATTCTTTAACGACGTCTCGTAATTTTATGAGAATTCGATAGAAATGGCAACAAGGATAGTCACTTATGTATAGTTTTATTTGGTTTTTACTCATTGGTCTTGCGGCTGGTTGGCTTGCGGGTCGTATCCTTCGTGGAAAAGGATTTGGAATCATTGCCAATTTAGTGATTGGTGTAGTGGGTTCGTTTTTAGGTGGAATCGTATTTGGAATTCTTGGGTTCCGCTCTTATGGCCTTATTGCGGAACTCATCGTCGCAGTGGTCGGTGCGATTTTACTTATTTTCATTGCTGGTATGATCAAGAAAAGATAGCAGAAGTGTCGGTAACGACACTTCCTTCTCTTAATTTGTGATCGTTAGAATTGACAGAGAGACATAATCTACGTCGATTCTAACGATGTTCAAAAATTCAGTCGAGTTCGACTCCGTCGCCTAACTCGAAATTAGAACTCACACCTTGAACGTCGTCATTCGCTTCCAAGTTTTCGATCAGCTTCATTACTTTTTCCGCTGTTTCTTTATCGTTCACTTCCACGGTGGTCATGGGAATGTATTTGATTTCCGACTCTTCCATATTGAGTCCCTTGGAAGAAAGAGCCGATTGCACCGCCTCGTATTCTGCTGGAGACGTGAGAACTACATACATCCCATCATTCACTTGGATGTCTTCGGCACCAGCTCCGAGTGCTAAATCAAACAAAGCTTCTTCCGAGATTTGATCTGCTTTGAGAGTGAGTTGGCCTTTGCGCTCAAACAAACGTGAGACAGCACCAGCATTGGCAAGAGATCCACCCAATTTGGTTAAGATGCTTTTGATTTCGGGAGTTGTACGAGACTTTTTATCAGTGAGGACATCCACCATGATGGCAACTCCACCAGGTGCATAACATTCGTACAGGCACTCTTCATAGACCATACCTTCTAAACCACCCGTACCTTTTTTGATGGCACGTTCGATATTGTCCTTTGGCATGTTAGCGGCCTTGGCTTTGGTAACAGCCAATCGAAGTCTTGGATTTCCTTCTGGATCACCTCCACCTTCTTTGGCTGCCACGGAAATTTCCTTGGCTATCCTTGTAAAGATGGCGCCTCTTTTGGCGTCAATGGCTCCCTTTTTTCTTCGAATCGTCGCCCATTTCGAGTGTCCTGACATTGTAGTCTCCCATGGCTAAGATTTTCGGTTCAAAAGATTTTTCAACAGATTTAAGTCGCCCTAGTTTCTTGACTCACAGAGAAAAATCCAAAGTACTGTAAAAAAACATCTTTAAGGCATACCATGATCGACTTCTCAATCACCGATGAACAAAAAGCCCTCCGCGAACTAGCCAAAGATTTCGCGAAAAATGAAATGATTCCGAAAGCGGAACACCATGACCACACAGGTGAATACCCAAAAGAGATTTTGAAAAAAGCATTCGACGTGGGTCTTATGAATATGCATATCCCAGCCGAATATGGTGGTGCTGGACTTGGAGTTCTCGACGAACTCATCGCCTCAGAAGAGTTATTTTATGGATGTTCTGGGATGGCAACGGCAATTCTAGCAAACAACCTCGCACTCGCACCTGTTTTGTTAGGTGCTGATGACTATGTCATGAAAAAATTTATCCAACCGATGACAGAAAATTTTACTTTGGCTGCTTATGCAGTTACGGAACCAGGAGCTGGGTCTGACGTTGCTGGTATTCGTACAACAGCAAAACGTGTAGGAGATGAATACATCATCAATGGATCCAAAATGTGGATCACGAACGCTGGTCATGCGGATTGGTTTTTTGTTTTAGCAAAAACAGATCCAAATGCTGGCCACAAGGGTATGACTGGATTCATCGTAGATGCAAAAACTCCAGGTATCATCGTTGGGAAAAAAGAGAAGAATATGGGGCAACGTTGCTCTGACACACGTGGTGTGACATTTGAAGATGTAAAAGTTCCAAAAGAAAATATGATTGGGAAGGAAGGTGAAGGTTTCAAAATCGCTATGGGTGCTTTTGACCAAACTCGTCCTGCGGTGGCGATTGGAGCAGTTGGTGTTGCTCGAGCAGCTCTTGACCATTCTATTCGTTATGCAAACACTCGTAATGCGTTCGGAAAACCAATTTCCGTAAACCAAGGTGTGAGTTTTATGATCGCTGAGATGGCTCGCGATATCGAAGCAGGTCGACTCCTTTGTTGGCAATCCGCATGGCTCATCGACAATGGTTTCCGTAACACTTACCAAGCATCAATCGCAAAAGTATTCTGTGCTGATATGGCAATGCGTGTCACTACAGATGCAGTGCAAATATTTGGTGGATACGGATTCAACGAAGAATACCCAGTAGAGAAATTGATGCGTGATGCAAAAATTTTCCAAATCTACGAAGGAACTTCACAAATCCAAAGAGTGATCATTTCTAAGTTCCTCAACGACGGTGTTGGAATCGAAACTCCAAACGCTTAAAAGTTGGAATTGGGAATAGCGGAATCATCGGTTCTGCTATTCCTCTCCTAATATGTTTTTACTCATCGATAATTACGATTCATTCACATATATCCTCTATCAGTACCTAAACAAAATCGCACCTACAACTGTAATGCGAAATGATGAAACTCTTCCCCTGCATGAGCTACAAAACTACCACGCAGTTGTTTTATCACCGGGTCCTGGTTTGCCAAAAACCTCTGGTTTCCTAATGTCTCATTTTTCGTTTTTATACCCACGTATGCCAGTTTTAGGAATCTGTCTTGGACACCAAACAATCGCCGAAACTTTCGGCGCCAAGTTAGAGCAAACGACCGAAATTTATCATGGTAGGCCATCCACCGTTTTACACAATGGAGAGGGAATTTTTAAATCGCTTCCTAATCTTTTTAAGGCAAATCGATACCATTCTTGGGCGGTTTCAAAAGAAGATTTCCCAGAGGAATTGGAAGTGACAGCAGAAACAAAAGATGGTGTGATCATGGGAATTCGTCACAGAAAATGGAAAAAGGTCTTTGGTGTTCAGTTCCATCCTGAATCCATCCTCACGGAATATGGGGATACTTTATTACGTAACTTCTATGAGGAAGTTCATTCATGAAATACTTTTTAAGATTACTGAGTTATAGTGTTCATTACAGACAAAGATTTGTTTTGGGTCTTATCTTTGCTTTGTTAACCGCTGTTCTCAATGGTATTTCCCTCACAGCACTTATACCATTATTTGATTCTTTGGGAAGTGACAAAAATAATCGTTTTCATTTAGATTTAACATTACCTGAAAAAACAATCTTAGTTCAAGAAGTCCTTCTCGGCGATGATAGTCTCGATGGTTTGGAACGAATCAAACGTTTGATCATCTCTGCGAAATTACAAATCAATGCGTATACCGAAGATATGGAACCCAAGGAAGTGGTTTGGGCTGTATGTATCGCTGTGTTTCCTTTGTATCTATTAAAATTAGGAACGTATTTGTTATCGGTGTTTTGTATTGCTACGGCGGGTTACAAAGCAGTGCGAGACATTCGTCAGGAACTGTTTCAAAAAGTTCAAAAGTTACCACTCACATATTTTTACAAAGAGAAAACTGGACTCATAATGAGTCGCGTCATAAACGATGCAGAAATTGTAGCTGCTGTCATTTCGAGTAACTTACGTGATGCGGTAATCAACTTCTTTTACGTTCTCACTCACTTAGTGATTTTAATTTATCTGAATTCTGAGCTCTTGCTCCTTGCTTGTTTGACTGTGCCAGTAGTGATTTTACCAGTTACTTTATTCACTAGAAAGATTTCTTCTTCGACTGCAAGGTTCCAAGAAAAAATTGCCGATCTCAATGGTCACATCCAAGAGTTCATTTCTGGGATTAAGGTGATTCGTACATTTCGGCAAGAAAAACAGGACCTTAAAAAATTTGATAACATCAACCAAAAGGTCTACAGACGTACGTTTAAGGGTCAATTTTATCTGCAGATGGCACCGAGCTTGGTTGAACTCACATCATCCATCGTCGTACTCGGATATTTTGCGTTAGGTGCCAAATTCATCTATTCTGGTAAGTTCACGCAAGGTGAATTTATGGCGTTTTTATTGACCTTGCTATTCTTAATGCGACCACTCACTCAACTTTCGCAAATGGTCGGAAAAATTACCCAAGCCAATTCTGCAGGAAAACGAATTTTTGAAATCATCGACCGAGACCCAGAAGTTATCGAACATGGGGAAGAAACTGTATTAGAAAAGATCACAGAAGGTATACGATTTGAAGGCATTCATTTTTCCTATCCAGGAACGAACCAAGAAGTTCTGAAGGGAATCAATTTAGATATCAAACTAGGTGAGACCTATGCTTTTGTAGGAACAAGTGGTTCTGGAAAGTCCACAATGATGGATTTAATTCCTCGTTTTTTTGATCCAACATCAGGTCAGATCAAAATTGATGGAATTGATATCAAACAATACTCTCTCAAATCCTTGCGTAAGAAAATTGGAATTGTGACCCAAGAAATTTTCCTCTTCCATGGAACGATTGCAGAGAACATCGCCTACGGAACCGGAGCTGCTTCTAGAAAAGAAGTGGTAAGGGCAGCACGTTTGGCAAATGCTCACGACTTTATCACCAAAATGGAGAATGGGTACGACACTGTGATTGGAGTGCGTGGTTTAGATTTGAGTGGTGGTCAAAGACAACGTTTGGTCATTGCACGTGCTTTACTTCGAAATGCAGAGATCATGATCCTCGACGAAGCAACCAGTGCCCTCGATGCTGAGTCAGAACGTTTGGTGAGTCGTGCTCTTGAACGATTGTTTAAAAATCGAACTACCTTTATCATTGCTCATAGGTTATCAACGGTTAGAAGAATTAAAAATATAGTTGTGATTGAAGACGGAGAAATCAAAGAGCAGGGAGATCACGATTCCTTACTCGAACAGAATGGAATTTATAAAAAGCTATATGATAGTCAATTTGCTGATGCGGAGATCCAAATATGAAAAAAGTATTAATTGTAGATGATAATGATCGTTATGCGAATCATCTAAAAGCATACTTTGATCAAAAAAAGATAGCCTCTGACAGGGCATTTGACGCTAAACAAGGATGGGAGTTTTTTTCTAAATCCAGTGATTATGATATGATCATTTCCGATGTTACGATGGAAACACAAACCTCAGGACTATGGATGATGAGAAACATTTATAAATCTGGATACAAAGGAGTGATGGTGATCGCTTCCACAGGGTTTGATGTATGGGGAGTGATGCCTTTTTCTTCTTATTTTTTATCTTGGTTTTGTGGGCTCCATTGGATGATTCCCAAGGTCCCACTCAAACAAGGAAACGTGGAATGGGTTCCCACGTTTCTTGCTAGAGGAAAAACTAATCCTTTCTAGGAAGTTTGATTTCTTCTACTGGATTAAAAAGATTTTTGTGTTTTCCCTTTTTTAACTGAGAGTACTTTCCAGAATTTCCGTCACTTCCTAATTGTTTGACTTCAATGATATCAATCTTTGGATAAAAGACCCAACCAGTAACAAAGGCACTCCTAGCACCAGGTAAAGTCGATTCCATTTTGACTTGGATGTATTTATCCGTGACGATGTCTTCGCCCATACGCACAGCAAATTCTTTTTTAGTCTCAGTTACAATGACCCCAATCTCTTTATTTTTGATATAAGAGATGGGTCTTGAAAGTTCGTTTGGTTCTGCTCTTAAATAGTCATCTTCTACTAAAATAATCGCATACTTTCCAAAAGCTTTTCTTCGTAAGAGTGATTCCCCAATTCGTTTGGTAAACTTTTCTTCCGTTAAGGATTCATTGAGACGGATGAGGGCAAATGTTGCTGATAGGGAAGGATTTTTACCTATTTCATCAATCGCCATAAGTGTTAAGGATGGATCTTCGATTGCCACTTTCTCTAAAATTCTCAAACTTTCCCGGCTTCCATGGATCGCAAGTGCCTCAATGGATGCTTCTTTTACTTCCTGTTCAGGAGAATTTAAAAATTTTGTAAAAATTTCAACATCAGCATCTAATTTATGATAAGCGAGACCTCGTAAAGATCCAGCGACAATCACTACATATTCGGAAGCAAGACCTTGTGTTAAAATAAGCTCTCTTCCTGCAGGGTCTTTTGTTTTTCCAAGTCCTTCAAAACTCACTGCCATCACTTCTGGGTCTTCGGCTTTGGTTCCCGCAATGAAATACGATAGAGAGCGTTTGTCTCCGATATCAGAAAGTGCTTTGAAAGCTGCAGGCCTTACTTGGTATCCGTCTTTATCGATTGCAGTCTGTAATGTAACACGACCAGCTTTCAGTCGTCCTAAAGCGAGTGCAGCGGCCGATCGAACTCTTGGAATGGGGTGAGTTGCTAGAATTTTTTCTAAATTCTTTGGCTTACGGTAGTATTCCCATCGAAACACTTGGACAAGACCATTCCGAATTTGTTCCGTATATTCTTTGTCTTTTTTTTCTTCATCGGAAAGGACTTCTTCCTCTTCCTTTTTTACCATTTCATTGATTTGTTCTGTCGCTTTTCCGGTAATCTTTGTTTTGCGATTCAATCGTTTGATTGAGATTTTGGTAGCTGGATCATCTTTTTTAATAATAGTTTTTTCTGGTTTTTGAGGTGGTTCTGGATCTGTATTGATAAGGATCGGATCATCCTTACTTGGTTTTGCATCAAGTTCAGCAATGTCACGACCTTGGTTGTAGTTATTCGCATCCGATCTAAGATTTCGAATTGCATTTTGGATACCAATTGCTTTGGGGCTATATTGTCTTAAAGATTCTAAAATATTTCCTAATTCATAAGAGACTCTTCCAATAGTGGGTCCATCAAAGTCATTTGGCGTGCTATTGATTAATTCCTCATTGGTTTGAATGAGTTCCGGAAGGCGTGTCACAACAGAAGGTAAATCTTCTTCTAAATAAGCTGCGGCTTGCATTTCTCTATCAACGGGTTCGCCGACAGTTTTTCTACTATCAGCACGTAAGGCAATATTTTCGCCAAATTCTAGTAAAGCGATACTACGATGAGCTTCCTCTATGAAGGAATCATACTTTCTATTTTTAGTTACAGGAATGACGACGTTTTTCGTTTTGTGAGGATCTAAGTCACTACCTTGGTATTCACGATACTTAGGTGAAACGTCTGTTAATTGGAAGGGTTTAGAACTTGAACAACTGACTAAGAGGACTAGGACCACCCACAAACTGCCTTTCCAAATTATGTCTTGACCCTTTTGAAACATATGATAGCCTACTTCCATACTTTGAATATCGGATACGTACTATAAGTAAAATTAGCGGCAACCTCGCTGGTCTTAAGCCAAACCAGCTAAAAAAGTTAAAATCTCTCTCCGAAAGACGACTTCGGGATGATTTAATCATCTCCATGGAGCTGGCAAGGCTTGTTGGAGAAATTTCTGTCGAAATCGGAAGGCAGGTCGGTCTTCTCATCGAGAGGACAGGTTATGTCACACACTTGATTGTTGGGAATGATCATTCCATCGAAATTCCACATTTAGACCGATACCGAGTCGCTCATTCACGGCTCCGAGGTCTCCGATTGTTTCATACACATCTCAAAGAACAACCGTTAAACCAAGAAGATTTAATGGACCTTGTTCTGAACCGTTTTGATTCTATTACCGCCGCATGTGTAGACAAAGATGGCATTCCTAAATTCTTTTTTTCTGCATTCATCAATCCAGACCCAGATGCAAAAGAACCCTGGATTCTTTCTCCAAAACAGTACCCTGGACAATTAAAGTATGGTTATTCGGAGCAAGTAGAAGCACTCGAATCTGAATTCACAAAGAAGACATCTAACCTCAAGGAATCACAAAAGGAAAACCGTGCTTTCCTTGTAGGTGTGTATGATGTCCGAAAAATGAAACGTTCTCCAGAACATTCTATGGAAGAATTAAAAGAACTTTGTCGTACCGCTGGAATTCATGTTGTAGATACTTATATGCAAAAGAGAGATCCTGATCCTAGAACCGTCGTAGGAAAAGGAAAACTCCAAGAGATAATTTTAACATCCGTACATAAAGATATAGAACATTTGATTTTTGATTTGGAACTCACACCTTCTCAAGCCAAAAAAATATCCGATGCCACTGATTTAAAAATCATCGATCGTACCCAACTTATCTTGGACATATTTTCAAAAAATGCAAAGTCCCGAGATGGAAAGTTACAAGTGGAACTTGCACAGCTCAAATATCTTAAAAATCGGCTCTCTGAATTGGACGATAATATGAGTCGCCTAACGGGTGGAATCGGGGGAAGGGGACCAGGGGAAACAAAATTAGAAATTGGAAACAGACGGGTAGAAGAAAAAATCAACCGTCTGGAAAATGAGTTAAAAGACCTCAAACGAAGAAGGGAACTGAATCGTAAGTCACGTTCGAGAAACGAAATTCCTATTGTGGGAATTGTGGGTTACACCAACGCAGGGAAATCAACCCTTCTCAATGCTCTTACGAATTCCACAGTCATAGCCGAAGACAAACTCTTTGCTACCTTGGATCCAACAACCAGACGGATTCGGTTTCCCGAGGAAAGAGAAATCATTATTTCTGATACGGTGGGTTTTATCCATGACCTTCCGCCTGATTTGTCGCAAGCCTTTAAAGCTACCTTAGAAGAATTAGGCGATGCAGATTTATTATTACATGTTGTGGATGTAACCAATCCTAATTATACAGAACAAATGGAAGCTGTTGATACCATTCTCAACTCGTTACAGTTAAATGAAATACCAAGAATGGTTGTATTTAACAAAGCAGATGGTTTGGATGAAGAAACCTACGGAAATTTACAAAAAAATGGTGCCTTACTTGTTTCGGCTATGACAAGAGAAGGTCTTTCTCGCCTTTTGGATTTGATTGAATATGAAATTTGGAAAAAAAAGGAACAAAAACTGTTAGAAGTTACACCCAGCTGAGGATGGCTTCTTGTTTTGAGTGGTGGATGTGGATTTTTTTTGGTAAATCCATGAGTTGGATCACATTCTCTAAGAAGTGATTGAGTCCCCCAATTCGTAACTTTCCATTTTCTGCTTCGACTGTTCTGATGATTCCAATCAGAGTGGCAACACCAATACTATTGATGTATTCTAATTTGCTTAGATCCAAAATGATATTGTAGATTCCATCCTTAAATACAGACGAAATACTTCGGTTGATCTCGTAGGCATTTGTATTCGTGATTTGTCCTAAAAAAGAAACCACCAGCACTTTCTCCTCTCGAATCCGAATCGATTCTGTTTCGATCACAAGAGAAGGAAATTCAAACTTTGCCATAACCTTAGAGATTCTCCAATAGGCGAATGGCGACTGTCTTTTGTTTAATGATATTTTTCATTGTATCAATTTCCGTTAAAGATTTTTGGAATTCCCCTTCGGTTGCTGCATGAGTGACAACGATCACGGAAACAGGTTCGGAAGTGGATTCCTTTTGTTGGACGGATGCAATGGAAATATTATGACGTCCCAATACTTGTGAAATTTCAGCTAAAACCCCTGGTTTGTCTACTGTGGAGAATCGAAGGTAGTAACGAACGAGATTCTCTGGTTCAGGAAATCGTTTCCCTTCTGGGAACAAATTCTTCTCTTTTGCGATGTTTTGACTTCCAAGTCTTCCCGCGTAATAAATGATATCGGAAAGGACAGCACTTGCGGTTGGCATACCACCAGCCCCTTTTCCCGTGATCATTCCTGAATCAGCTTCTTTCGTTTTGTAAAAAACAGCATTGGATTCATTCATCACATTTGCGAGAGGATGGTCGAGTGGCACAAGTGTAGGATGCACCTTGGTTAGAATCCCCGCCGAACTTCGTTTAGAGATGCCTAGTAGTTTGATGCGATAGCCAAGAGAAAGGGCAGCTTGGATGTCCATGGATTGTAGATCAGAGATTCCTTTGACGGATACGGTTTGGAACGATACAGATTCACGGAACGCAAGGCTTGCCAGAAGACTGATTTTATGACCAGCATCAATGCCTTCCACATCGAAGGTTGGGTCTGCTTCTGCAAAACCAAGCTCTTGTGCTTTCCTTAGTGCAGTGGCATAATCCCAAGATTCTTGTTCCATTTTGGTCAAAATGAAGTTAGTGGTTCCATTGAGAATTCCACAGATCACTTCAAATTCACAAGAGGCGAGTCCATCACGTAAGGTTCGGATGATTGGAATAGATCCTGCCACTGCAGCCTCATACCCTAATTCCACACCTGCTTTTTCCGCCATGGGATACAGCTCACGTCCTTTTTCGGATAACAATGCCTTGTTTGCTGTGATAACGGTTTTGCCATTTTCGAGGGCAGAACGAACGGCAAGGTATGCGGTGTCTGTTCCGCCTATCAATTCAACAATCATATCAATATCCGAACGTTTTGTAACCGAAAGGACATCGTCTGTGACTGATGCGTTCGTTTTTCCTTGGAGTTTTCCTGGGCTACGAGTGCCAATGGTTGTTAGTTGTAAGTTGATTCCATAATGACGTTGGATTTTTTCTCGGTTTTTGTCCAAGAGTTGGAGTAGACTCGTGCCGACAACGCCGGCACCCAATAGACCAATGTGAACTTCTTTCATCTAGGATCATGATTTCTTAGGAGAAACGGAAACACACTTAAAAAAATTTTAAAAAAAAACAAATTTGAGAAGAAGTACTTCAGCTTTTTTAGAATTTATGTGATAACTATAATTAGAATTGTCTCGGCAATAAGGATTATCATTATGGCAACGAAAAAATCATCATCTGCCGCTAAGAAGAAGGCTGTTAAAAAAGCGGCCAAGAAAACAAATACGGTTAAGAAACAATCTACAAGAAATGAGAGTGCCTCTCTCTTCGGAAATGACGAATCGGCACAAGCTTCCCTACAATCTCCTGTTTCCCATTCAGAAGGTTCTTCTCATGGAGCAAAAGAATCTGGAAATGGAGTGTATCTATTTTTAGTGTTAGCGGGAATTCTCGCCATTGGTTACTTGGGGTATGTAAAATACTTAAAACCGAAAGCTCCGGCAACGACAACGCAAGCAGAAGCACCAAAAGCACCAGCTGACGCACAAACAAAACCTGTGGCTGATGCTCCTGAGAAAAAAGTAGAAGAAGCTCCTAAAGAAGTGGCTTCCTCTGGTTTTCTCGTGGATAAAATTGCTTCCAAAAAATTCGCAGAAGCTGCCGCGTATTGTAAATCCGTTGGCGGAGTCGTTCCGTCCAAAGACGATTTGGTCAAATTTGCAGCAACAGCTCCAAGTGAAATCAAAACCAGCGAAGACAAGTTTTGGACAAAAACCGAAGTGGATAAGAAGTCTGGATTGGCTTACCGTTTTTCCAATGGAAAAGCTCCAAAAGTAGACAAAGCGACTTCTCTTAAGGTTCTTTGTAAAAATTAATCTTTAACGAGAGTTCGATTGGATCGGGGCTAGGATTTCTCTTCTGATTTTGAGAGCAAGATCAGTGGAGGCAAACATCTGCCCCGAACCATCTGTTAGATAAAAACTATCCTTCGCCCTTCCCGTCTCAAAATCCGTTTCAATAGTAGCGCTTAAGATGTTGATTTGGTTTTGCATGAGGATACGGGAAACATAATACAACAAACCTCGCCCCGCACTGCTTTCTAAGTACAAACAAGTTTGGTTTCTGTCGGGAAGATCGGTGAAAATGAACTCAGGTGTTTCTTTAAAGAAAGTTGCCACTGCGGGTTCTTGGATTTGTAGTTTTTCAAGTATCTCTTCGAATTTTGCATTTTTTGAAAAAACGGAATCCATCATCATTCCTAGTTTAAAGGCAGCCTTCGTTGTATCACCATCATCTGCTTGCAAAATAAACGAATCGATTGTATATTCATTTCCTTGTTCAATGACTGTGCTTAATTCACCCGAAAGGATGTCCATTTTGAGAGCATAAATGATGGTAGCAATCCTGTGAAAGGTTCCAATTTGTGTGGAATCAGTTTTTAAGGAAATGAGGATGTTTTCTTTTTCCCGTTTGTATTGAAACTCGATCAATTTGGCATTTCCTTTTCCCACTGATTGTATACAGGCACAGGAAATTTCAATCAAAAGGTTTCTGTGAAATCGGCCGATGATGATAAAAGAAAGTATGAAAAAATTACTAATGATTCTATTCGTTTTGGGGTCTATGTTCACTCCCCTAGTTTCAGAAGAGGAAACGTCGGAAGAATCACCCTTCGCAACGACAAAAAAGAAAGTCCAACTTTGGAAAGGGGAAGTGACCGGAGTTTATAAAAATAGACTTTGGATTAAAGTCCGTATTTATCGAAATCAAAAGATCTCAAAGTATTCTGTATCAGAATTAAAATCCCTTTTTGCAGAGACTAAAGAATTTCCTGTGTATCAAAAAATAACCCAACTCAAACAGGGTTTACTCATCGTAAGAGATACCATCTGGGAAGAAAAAAATATAAGTAAAAACAATCAATTTATTGAAGTAGTGTTAGTTGGTGATTACAAACCAGATCCTACATCCAAAATGAAAGAAATCACAACAGATGCTTATATTTCAAGTTATGTGGAGGAAGATTTTTTTACGGAACCAGATGCTTTCTTTAAGGGAAGGTATACAGCTCCTCGCAAAATCGTTTTCCATCCAAAGGATCGAAAGGAAATGGTTTTGGTTTCTCGAGGATTGTTTTTATACGGACAAGGTACTGATCCATCTTCTGATAGTTTTAATCCTTACTATCTGGAACCAAAGGCATCTAATCTCAAAGAGATTCCTTCGTTTTACATTGATAAGTATGAAGTCACAAACGCCGAATACGATTTTTTTCTGAAACAAACCAATACCAAATCGCCGCCTCATTGGATCGGTGGAAAGTATCCAGAAGGAGAAGGGGACCATCCTGTTGTGCATCTCACCTACCGCGAAGTGGAGCGTTATGCGGCATGGGCTGGAAAACGTATTCCTTCTGAATGGGAATGGGAAAAGGCTGCCCGTGGCCCAGGGGTAGTTGAATACACTAACCGAGATGAAACACTTGGTTACCAAATTACTGCCACCAAATATCCATTTGGTGATGAATATGATTCTTTGTACTGTAATACCAGAGAATCAAAAATCGGTAAAACTCAATCTGTGTTTGAACTCTCTACAGAAGGAGCAAGTCCCTATGGGGCCATCGGGATGTGCGGGAATGCGTCAGAATGGACGTCGAGTGATTACCAATTGTATCCAGGCCATCATATTAAAAACTTTTCGTTTGGAAAAATTTATAAAGTGGTTAGAGGTGGATCGTATTCTGACTCTGCAAAAAATGCTACTGCAAGCGCTAGATCTTACGGTGGAATTCCTAACCTAAGCGAAGATAGGCGAGCTGGATTTCGATTAGTAATGGACTATCGGGATTAAACTACTTTGCCGTAGTCTCAGTTTTTTTACCGAGCTTTTTGCAAATTTTTCCGAGGACATCTTGTTCTTCAGGAGAAAGAACAGCAAACTCAGAGGTGATTCGTTTTACATGATCTGGAAAAATCTGTTCGATCAGTTTTTTTCCTTCATTTGTGAGGTGGACAGAGATAAACCGTCTGTCCTCCACACCGCGCACACGTTCCACTAGATTTCGTTTTTCTAAGTTATCGATGACAAGGGTGATGTTTCCCGTGCTTTTGAGGATTTTATCTCCCAAATCTTTTTGGCATAGCGGACCTAAATGGTACAAGGTTTCTAATACCCCAAATTGGCTCTCTGAAATATTCCATTTTGTGAATTCAGAAATGAGTCTGGAAGACAAGGATTCTGATGCTCGCTTCAATTTGATGAAGGCATCTAGTGCTTGTACTTCCTTTTTAGATCCTTTGAATTTTGTTCCCATTGGTTTAATATCAAACTATCAAACTTCAAACCATTTGTCAATCGGTTTCTTGGCTCTTTTGGAAAAGTTCCTTCATGAGACGCAAAGTTCCTGTGAGACCAAGAACGACTGAAGAAGCAGCTACGCCACCCATAAGAGCTCCCGCGACTCCTGGAGAGCATGCGTCTGCTCCCGTGAGAAATAGGTTTCCCACAGTTGTCCTCACACCTAACCACTCTTGGCGAAAGCGTTCTGGTGTACAGGAAAGTCCATAAATCGATCCTTCTTTGTGTCCCGTAAAGTATTCTGTAGTGATGGGAGTGGAGAGTTCGGTGAATTCAATCAAGTCCCGAAAACCAGGAAATCGTTCTTCTAAAAACTGCAACATACCTTCAGTGATGGTTGCCTTTAATTGGTTATAGTCTTCGCCTCTTTTTTTCCACGGTTCCTCTTTCCATTTCGCAAAGTGACTGTAATCGGCAAAACTAATCGCTTCTGCCGTGTGCCCTTCTGCTTCCGGATTTTTAAGAGATGGAAATGACAGATACATCATGGGAGGTTTTCCGTGGATTAAGTCGTTTCGATTCGCATAACTTTCGTCATGGTTTACATTTGGAAAAATCCAATGGTTTTCCCCATGGAACCCCAGTTTTGTTGGCGATTCTTTAAAACCAATGTAGAGAGTGATGGAAGTTGTGCCTTGTGTGCTAAGAGATTCCAAAGGTGTTTGGAAGTCCTTTGAAAATTGTTTGGGTAGCAGTTTATTGTAAGTGGTGTAAGCTCCTGCATCAGAAATAATCACATCAGCATAGAAGCTTTGTTCCGTGATGGTTTTTCCTTTTTGGACATCCACTTTGACACCGATTGCTTTGTCCCCATCCAATAGAATTTCCTTTACTGTATGAAGAATCTTCATAGCACCACCAGATTTTTCCACAATCGGTTCAATGGAATCGACTATCTTAGAAGAGCCACCAATGGGAAAATACCCACCGTTAAAGTAATGGGTGACAATCATAGAATGGATAGCAAAAGAAGAGTCCTTCGGAGGAAGACCGTAATCTCCCCATTGCGAACAAAGAAGGGCTTTTAGATTTTCATTCTGAAAATGAGAATCCATGTATTCTTTTGTTGTGATATAGGGAGATTGGATATGATCCAAACCGAGTAACTTCGCTGCTTTTTCGAAGAAAGCAGGCAATGCTTTGAGAGTGAAGTGCCGACCAAACCACTGTGTGAAAGTCTCTACATCTTTAAAGTATTGGTCAATTGCCTTAGTTTCTTCCGGGTATTTGGTTTTTAGATCATTCCGAAACCGTTCTTTTTCTCCATATACAGGAAAACTAAAGTTTGGATAGTCAAAGACCTCAAATGGTTCCTCCATTTTTTTCCATTGAACCCCTCGTTTTGTAACCGAATCAAAGAGAGTTCGTAACATAGAACCTTCTGCTAAATCGCCAATGTAATGGATTCCCACATCCCATTCAAATTTTCCCAATCGTTTGAAGGTATGCGTGAAGCCACCTAACTTAAAATGACGCTCGAGAACTAAGACTTTTTTGTTAGCGACTTGAGACAAAATGGAAGCGGCGGTTAACCCACCGATTCCTGAACCAATGATGATGACATCGTACTTAGTCTCCATGCTTAGTATTTTGTCTCAACTGTGTATTCTAAGGTTACTGTCTCATTTGCTTTGAGTGGAACATCAGCATAAGTTTTTGTAGAGGATTCTTTAATGAATTTATGCGATGATTTGGTGATCGTCCAATCACCCCATAAACTTGCATAAAATCGAATCTCAATCGCTTCTTTTTTGCGATTACGAATTTCCACCGAGTAAGAAGATTTATCCCCTCTTGAAAGTTTGAAAACTTCGTAAGAAAGACGTTTTCCATTGGCAACGACATCGAATGCTTGACCGGTTTTGATTTTTACATCTTCGTTTTCAGGTGTATGATCAATTGTATCTTCACCGAGTAATTGTTGTCTTCCTTTGGAGTCTGCTTTAAAAACTCGAATGGTTCCTTGTGGGAGTGGTCGACCTAAGTTATTTTTTTTGGCATTCTTAAAAATATACTTAATGGTTGCGTTGTTAAAGTTTTTTTCATTCCCCTCATACATAGGAAGGTTTTCGAATACAAAGTATTTTTTGATTTCGATTCCCTCTGATTGGAAAAGTTGCACTTGTTTAGTTTGGTTGTATCCTATGTTAGTTGGTTGGTCTAAGGTATACAAATAATACTCAGAAAGATTCTCCTGATTAAATTCAGGTGCTGCATCTGCCATTTCCTCGTATTCTTTTACAGAGCTCTTTTTTACATAACGAGGATTTGGTGTATATGCTGGCCTGTTGGAAACTAAATTCACCTTTCCTGCCACTAGTTGGAGTACTGCATTTTTAAATTCTGCTCCCGAGTGATTATTGAGTGTGACCCAAGAGTTGAGCCCACACTCATTTTCTTCTTTGTCTAGTACAAGAATGTAATCTGCAGACCATCCAAGTCCATTGGTTTGGTAGGATACCTCTAACGATTGTTCCTTATCTATTTCGTTTTTCAATTTCCAAACTAATGTTGGTTTAGCGAATAAATTTTCAGGGATTGTTGGGACAGTGACTCGGCCATTGTATCCAAGAGACACTTCATTTCCAATTTGGTAAACAGGGCTTCCATTATTGGCAATGAGTTTTGCTTTGACGGAAGTTGTTTTTTCTTTCCCTTCTTGGTATAGGGTGACTTCTTTTCCGATGTATTTGTCCATTAAACGTTCTGCTGAAATTAAATCATATTCGTAGTTTTGTTCAAAGACTGTTAGTTTTTTCGAATCTTCCCCTTTCACTCGAACCGTTTGAGGAATGATTTGTGAAGGAACATCTTCAAATCGTAGGGTTCGGATCCCCTTAGACAAGTTGAGAACTCTTGTTTCCCTTACGAGTCCGATGCCACCATTGTAGATGGTAACACTTACTGATTTACGATCGGAGTCTGTGGATAGATCAAAGGAACTATCAGAAGTAATGCTGGCTGTGACTAAAAAGAGAAGGGTAAAACTGGTGATGGATACTATTTTGGATTTCATGTAATCTCCCATGAGCATTCTACAGTCTGAATACTTAAAAAACGAATGCAACTAAAATCGTTAAGGGAAAACTGCACTTTAAGAGGATTCATATGGCAAATGTAGTAAAAATCGGGGTAATTGGTGGAACAGGTTTGTATTCTATCGACGGAATGGAGATCATTCAAGAGGTTCATCCAGAGACACCGTGGGGAAAACCTTCTGATACCATTACAATTGGTCGTTTTAAGGGGAAAGAAATTGCCTTTTTACCAAGACACGGAAAGGGACATTTTTTAAATCCAAGTGAAGTCCCTGCTCGTGCCAATATTGCCGCATTAAAACAGTTAGGTGTTGAGGAAATCATTGCGTTTAGTTCAGTAGGAAGTTTGCGTCAAGAAATTGCACCGAGAGATTTTGTCATTCCTTCTCAAATCATTGACAGAACCAAAGCAAGGCATGCAACGTTTTTTGAAAATGGAATGGTGGCTCATGCTCCTTTTGCAGATCCATTTTCACCAGGGCTTGCTAAAAAAGTAGAAGCTGCAGCAAAACAAATCAATTTACCGATTCATACTAATAAAACATTGATTTGTATGGAAGGACCTCTCTTCTCTACTCGCGCTGAGTCGCATATGTATCGTTCTTGGGGTGCTGATGTCATCAATATGACTGTCTTACCTGAGGCAAAATTGGCGAGAGAAGCGGAAATCCTTTACCAAATGGTTTGTATGTCAACCGATTACGACTGTTGGAAAGAAGACGAAGCACATGTTACGTTAGAGATGGTTCTTGCAAATCTTAGTGCCAACGCCGACACAGCAAAAAAATTGTTATCGACTTTGATTGATCATCTTGGTCAGTCGGATGATACCAGTTTGGTGGGAAGCACGAAGTTTTCTTTGGTCACTGCTCCAGAAAAAAGAAACCCAGAACAAATTACTAAGTTGAAATTTTTGTTTCCAACTTATTTCTAAGTTCGCGCAACAGCTTGCTCCAGGGTAGGAAAAATCTGGAGCAAACTTTTCAGTTTCGTCAATTCTAACACATAACGAACTTTTTCCGAAGGGGATACTATGCGAATGTATCCTTGTTGTTTGACCAAACGAGAATGGATTCCCAAACAGACTCCTAATCCAGAACTATCAATATAACTCACTTGTTCGAAGTTTAAAAAAATGTTGTGAATGCCTTTCTCAATTAGTAGTTCTATGTTTTCTTTCATTACCTGGGAATTGTACAAATTGATTTCTCCCGATAATTCGAAGTAAACGGCCGATTCTGGAAGTGGGACAAATTTTTGTTGTAGGACTTCCATTTTGAAATCTCCACTTTCGACTGTATATTCATCCCAATTTTCAATCATATGGAAATTTCCTTTACTCCGTCTGAGATTTGAAACTTGTAGAAGTCTAACGCAATGTTAAATTTTTGTTGATAACTTTTTTTCATTTCCGCGCTAATTTTATCAAAATGTTCTTTTTTGTCTAGTACGAGTACGCATCCGCCAAAACCGCCACCAATCATCCGCGCACCAATCACTCCCAATTCCGCAAGGCGAGATACGATAAAGTCTGTTTCCTCACAAGAGACTTCGAACTGTTTAGATAAAGATTCGTGCGTGGCAAAGAGAGCATCGCCTACTGTTTGAAACTGGTTCGATTCCAATCCTTGGATGACTAGTTTGGTTCTTTCTCTTTCGGTAGTGACATGAATGGTTCGTTTTAATTCTTCTGGGCTTAGACCACAGTTTTTTAATTCTGATTCTGTCAGAGTGACATCATAGAGTTGATTCCACTTTGGATGTTTAGCCTGTATCTTTTGTAAGGCGGATTCACATTCAGATCTGCGTTTGTTATAGGCGCTGTCTTTGAGGTTATGTTTTACATTTGAGTTAATCAGGTAAAATTCATTCGTACCTAGTTCAAAATGGTGATAGGAGTAAGCGAGAGTGTCTGTATTCAGTGAGATACAATCATTTTTTTTTCCAACCGCTATGATGAATTGATCCATGATCCCACATTTGGTTCCGACAAAATGGTTTTCTGCTTTTTGCCCGATGACTGCAATTTTCTCTTTCGGGATATTAAATCCAAAAGATTCAGAAATTGCATATCCTGTTACCACTTCGAGGGCTGCGGAGGAGGAAAGACCAGAACCTTGTGGAATGTTTCCGTCGACTAGTAGATCAAATCCTGGAACAAAGAATCCAAGTGCTTCGATTTCGACAATGACACCCGCAATGTAATCAGTCCACGGAGATTGTCGATTCGGTTGCAAAGGTTTTTCCAATTCTACTGTTTCATTGTAGGTAATGGAATGGAAACGATACGTTTGGGTTTGATTGGGACGAAGGAAAACTTGAACAGAAAAATCAATGGCTGCAGGTAGAACAATTCCACCTAAATAATCAACGTGTTCCCCGATGATATTAATCCTGGCGGGTGCTTCAAACAAACGAGGAGTGGAATTTGTTTTTCCAAATATCCTCTCAAATTGATTCAAATTTTCTTTACTTCTCAATGAATCCACTTCATCTTCCTTTCGATGCTATACTTTATTTCAGGACAGGTGTTATGTCGAATCTAAAAATTTCAGATCGCTTCGTGAAACCATTTCTTACTTCTTCCAACTTAGAAACGGAACTAGAAAGAGCGGAACAAGCACGCCAAACCGTACTCAATCGAAGTGGTTTGGGAAATGAATTTTTGGGTTGGGTCGACCTTCCAAGCCAGATCAACGCGGAAGATTTACAAAATATAAGAAAAGCAGCAGAGACCATCCAATCTCATTCGCAATACCTAGTAGTTGTAGGGATAGGAGGTAGTTATTTAGGAGCACGCGCGGTGATTGAAGCTCTCACACCTGAATTTAGCTCCCCCGAAACACAAAAGAAAACGGTAAAAATTTTATATGCCGGCCATCATTTGGATGCGGATTACCATTTTCGTTTATTAGCATTTCTAGAAAATAAAGAGTTCTCCGTGAATGTGATTTCAAAATCAGGAACGACAACAGAACCTGCAATCGCCTTTCGTTTGTTACTTTCTCTTTTGGAACGAAAGTATGGAAAAGAAAAGATTAAAAATCGAGTTTTTGCTACTACGGACAAATCAAAAGGTGCTCTAAAACAGCTCGCAGACGAATACGGATTTCCTACGTTCGTCATTCCAGATGATGTGGGTGGCCGTTATTCAGTATTCACTCCAGTCGGATTGTTACCTATTGCGGCTGCCGGGTATAGCATCAATAAATTGATTGATGGTGCGAAACAAATGGAAACTGAATTAAAAGCGACGAAAGCAAAAGATGGAAACCTTGCTTGTTTGTATGGGGCAATTCGAAATGGTTTGTATGCGTCTGGAAAAACAACAGAAATCTTTGTATCCTACAATCCTTCTTTAAGTTATTTGGCTGAGTGGTGGAAACAGCTGTTTGGTGAAAGTGAGGGAAAAACAGGTAAGGGAATTTTTCCTGCCTCCGTACAGTTTACCACAGATTTACATTCTATGGGTCAATACATCCAAGATGGAGAAAGAAAATTGATGGAGACTGTCATTACAATCGAAACTCCAAAACAGGATGTGTATCTCACGGAAAAGACCGATGATAAAGATGGACTGAATTACCTTGCAGGTAAAAAACTTTCCGAAGTCAATCAAAGTGCAATGCTTGGAACTTTGATTGCTCATAAAGATGGTGGAGTGCCTTGTTTGGAAATGATCCTACCAACCATCAATGAAGAAACACTAGGAGGACTCTTGTATTTTTACGAATTTTCCTGTGCAATTTCCGGTTATATGTTAGGTGTGAATCCTTTTGACCAGCCGGGGGTTGAGGATTATAAAAACAATATGTTTGCCTTACTTGGAAAAAAAGGATTTGAGAAACGAAAAGAAGAAATCCTAAGCCATATAGGAACTACGTAAGAAGCATTGAATTTTCTCTAATTCCTTACCAAAAACGTCTTTAGTTTGGTAACTGTCCCAAAGTTCTTTCGTTCCTAAATCCAATACTTCGCCGGGGAAAATTTCACCGGTGATTTGTCCTTTTTCAGAACATTCTTTGAACGTATCCGATAGATCATAATATTTATGTTTTTCTAATGTAACTAAACACGTAGGATCCAATATCGCAAGACCAATGTAATAGAACGTTCCTTCGCCAAACTTTAATGTATTGTCCTTCTGAATGTAGATTTTTGTATAATTTTGACCTTCGGGTGCAGGCAATAGATACAAATGGATTTTTGATCCACTCGTTAAACTTAGTTTAGGTGTAAAACCAGATTTTGGAAAAAATAAGGTATCTGGATTGATGAGTAAAATTGGTTCTGCATACAATTCTTCAGGCAAAGCTGTGCGAATTCCACCAGCTGTACCTAAGATTTCGGTTTTTTCTTCTGCGATATGAATGGGAAAACCTTTGAATGGTAACAAATGCTGAGTGATCTGCTCTGACAAATAATGTACATTGATCCAAACTTGTTTGATTTTCCACAAATGTAATAGATACAGAGAATAATCCAAAAGAGAGATCGATTGGATTTTTAATAGTGGTTTTGGAGTGTTAGTCGTGAGTGTCCCCATTCGTTTGCCAAAACCGGCAGCCAATACAAATCCATTCATAAATTGATGTTACGAAAATCCTTGTGTAGGGTTAGTTCATCTCGTAAACTGCGCACAAAAATATAAAGTGAGTCAGAAAACATTCCGAGTTGAATGATTTCTTCTAATTGGTTTAAACAGGAAAGGATTGATGGTTTGAATTTGTCTTTCTTCTGATCAACAACCATTCGAAAATATGTTCCTAGGGCCTTAAAGGATCGTTGTAAAGCTTGAAGATAAAAGGTATCATTAAATTTTTTGGATTGGTCAAGATTTCGTTCTTGAAAGTATCTGAGCATACGGAATCTAAATTCTCGGGGGAGTGGATAATAGGCATCATACAGAATAGATGCTATATCATATTGAGGAACTCCCATTCGTGCATCTTGGTAATCAATAAGCACATATTCAAAATTAGGTGATCTAAGTAAGTTTCGACAATGAAAATCTCTGTGCGTGAAAACATTGATCGGATATTTATCTAAGTAGGCAACTGTCTCTTCTATAAAAGCATTTGCTTCCGTTGTAAGTGAAGTTCGAATTTGGAATTGTTCTTTAAAAGATAAAAATTTTTCGATGGTTAAATTTGTTTCAAAACTTAGTTTTCCTGTATCGAACTTTCTGTTTTTTACAAAACTAGGTGGTTCAAGTGATTGTAATTTTAAGATCAAATCGATTAATTTTGGAAACTGATGTTGGTATTCCGAAAGTTGATAAGAGCTATAATCCAACTTCCCTTCGAATGACATACAGATGATCCCAAGGGATTCCTTGTATTCGAAAATTCTAGGAACAAGAATCCCATTTACACTTAGAAATTCACTCAATTGGATAAAGTCATGGTTGATGGTTCCATCGATACAGACGACTTCTTCTTTTTGTTGGTATGTAGTGATATGGAAGTATCGCCGACTCGACGCTTCTTCTTGCAGCGGCGTTATGATACAATCTTTACCATAACGAGTATAAATATAATCTAGTTGTGATTCGTTGATTCCAGAAAGCACGTTAGCAACTAGATTTCGGAAGCCTTAGGAAAAATAAAATGAAATTTGGATCCTTTTCCAGGTAAAGATTCAATTTCCAATTGGATTTCAAAATGATCCAGAATCTGTTTTACAACAAACATTCCAAGCCCAGTACCTTTTCCGAGTTCTTTCGTCGTAAAATATGGTTCGTATATTTTTTCTAAGGTTTCCGGGGACATACCTTCACCATCATCTGAAATGATTAGGTGGCCCTTTTGATCTTCTAAGTAAGATTTAATTTCGATGGTTCCAATATTGTTTGTCGCATCAGCTGCATTTAATAAAATATTGGAAAGAAGTAATGCGAACTGATCCGAATTCATTCGAATTGGAATGTTTCCTTCCGTTTGGTTTCTTTTGATCTGACAGTATTTCAATTTTGACGTTTCTTTGAAAACTTGTAATACTGACTCAATTTCTGAATTAAGATTGAGAATTTCCGTCTTTTCCATGTTTGGTTTTACAGACTTTCCCAATTGTAAAAGGTTGGACGTCAGAGCTCTTAGTTTTTCCGTTTGGTTGAGTGTTACTTTTAACGCACGATCTTTAAGCATTAAATCAGCATTTTCGCGTGATGCCATTTCCACAAACCCTTGGATCGCAGTTAATGAGTTATTGATTTCGTGCCCAATACTTGCGGCAACAATCGACAAAAATGCTCTTCTTTCTGAGTGTATGAGTTGTTCCACCATTACTTTCTTTTGAGTGACATCACGAATTACACCTGTGTAATAAGAATCTCCATCCAAACTATAAGAACATATCGCAATATCGGCAATGAATGTCGATGAATCTGATCTTTGCAGTGTAACATCTGATAGTTGTAAAGTTGATTTGTTGGGTTCCTGGCTCAAGACATGGGATACTTGATCCATATATTTCTGCATTTTATTTTCAGTGAAGAGAATACGAACATTTTGCCCAATGATATCAAGTGGGGAATGATATCGAAACATATCAAAGCTAGCTTTATTTGCGGATACAATCACAAGTTTGTTATTGATTGTGATGACGGCATCTGATGTTGCATTTAAGATAGCAGCATTTTGTCTATTTAAATCTAAATTTTGAGTGCGTAGAGCCTTTTCTAATTTTTCTGACAACATCAGTTTTTCTAAATCAGAATCTTTTTGGTTTTTTACTTCTAAGGCTCGTTTGACAACAGATAACAGTTGAGTTCGATCAACTGGTTTTGAGATATATTCATATGCATGATAACGAATAGCAGCTTCTGCAGATGATAAGTTTGGATTTCCTGTAATTAGGATGACAGGGAGATTTATATTTTTTTCGGCAACAAACTTAGTAAAGTCGATACCCGACATGCCAGACATTAAAATATCTGAAATCACAAGAGAAAATAATTCTCCTGATTCAATTCTTTTGATTGCGTCGGATGCTGAATCTGAAAGTTCAATTTGGTATCCTTCTCGTGATAATACACGTTTTAAAGCGATACGAATGTCTTCTTCATCATCGATAATTAAAATTTTATCCATTTTCATCCGTATGAGCAGGAAGAAAGATTTCTACCTTTGTTCCTACCCCTTTCTTTGTTTTGATATAAATTTCACCGCCATGTTCGGCGATAATTTTTTTAGAAATTGAAAGACCCAATCCAGTTCCTTGTTTGTTACGCCTAGTGGTGAACAAGGGTAAAAATACTTTTTCCAAGGTGTCATCATCGATGCCTGGCCCGTTGTCCTCGACAGAAAATACCACCCAGTCCTTTGTTTGACTCCGAACAAAATCAATTCCCAACTCAATTTTTGGATTCTCTTTAGGTTTTTCCATTTCGGAAAGTGCATTGATTGAATTTACTACACAATTGATCAGGACTTGCTCAATTTCTTGCCAACGTACGAAAATTCCAGGTAGATTTGGCCCTGCATGTCGTGTGAACAGAATGTTTTTTTTACGACAACTAACCTCAACTAATTCGCTTGTTCTTACTAAGATATAATAAGGCGAAACAAAATCTCTGTTCGGACTTTCCATTCTTCCCAAATCAAGTAATGCTTTTACTAAATCTCGAATTCTTAAATTGGCAGATTCGATTTTTTTAAGAATGTTTCTTCTTTCAATGGGGTCTGTTTCATCCACTGCGATTAAATCATCCAAATAGAGAAGTGCACTTTGAAGTGGATTGTTAATCTCATGAGCAAGTCCAGCAGCAATTTCACCGATACTAGCAAATTTCATGGATTCAATGAGTTGTCGATCGAGTCGTTTGGCATCAGTAATATCAGAAAAAACCAACATAACTTTTTTATCATTTGGATTAAGTCTTCTGACAGGGATAAATTTGATTTCAAATGTTTTTTCTTCACCTAAAAGAGAATACTCAAATTCAGCTCTTTGTGTTGTTTGTGTTTGAATGCAAATTTGTAAAACATCGGTTAGTTTTGTTTTGAGTTCAATATCAAAATAATGAAAAATATTTTCTCCGACTTCAAACGCGAGTAATTGAAATAATAAGAATTTAAAGATAGGTGCAACTTCCAATATGATTGCTTCTTGGTTTACAATTACAAATCCATTATTAATCGTTGCGAAAAATGTTCTTAATTTGTCTTCACCATATTTAATTGTGTTCTCAGCATTTTGAATTGTAGATAAATCTAACAATAGTATGTTGATTTCATAAGTGTTGGGGAGTACGGTTGGAATTAAAAAACTCTGCAATTGGAATTTTTGTTTTTCTCCAAAACCTGACTGAATTTCTAAATTGTATTTTGTGTTTTGTTTTACTAATTCCGATCGAATCTGTTCGGGAAGTGATAGAATTTCAAAAATAGATTTTTTTCTAATTTGATCCAAGGTAAACGAAAAAAAATCTAAAAATCTAGTATTGGCATAATGGATATATCCATATAAATCAATTTTTAAGAATGGTATTTCCAATGCATCGTGATTCATTGCCAATCCATTTTGTATTTTGGATTTCCATTCAAAATAAATGACATAGAGTTCTGGATTTGATTCGAAGTATTCGGATAAGGAATAGAAGTGAACGATTGCTGGGATTTTTTCCCCATCATTACGAACGAGATTAATGGGAAATTTTGTATTTTGATTTTGTTTTTCGTTTAAGAGCGACATGAATTGGGAAGAATCATCGATGATCGATTCGATTCGAGATGGAATAGAAACAATTGTACCTAATTGTTCATTTAGTTCCTCGTGGCAAAATAGAATATTCTGGGATTTAAGATCGACGAAAAGGAAAGGATTCGAGGAATAGGAGAGTAGCCGCGATAATTTAAGAATTTTAGTTTCTAACATTATGATTAAACTTTTTTACCGAAGCCTTTATCGAAATTATCAGTCCCAGAGACGTAAATCAATGAAAAATATGGGTGGAATTCCTGCTTATGTCAACATGGGAGGCCATCGAATTTTTTACTGGAAGTTTGGTTCAGGACATAAAAAGCCTATTGTTTTTTTTCATGGGTTACTCGACGAAAGTTTTGGCTTTCGAAGAGTCGTAAAAGAACTGTTAAATGATGGTTTCCCTCTTTATGTTTTTGATTTGCCTGGTTATGGAAGAAGTAAATTACCCCAAGTAAAATACCTTTATCAAATAGATGTTTGGGCTGACCTACTTTTGGAGTGTTTAGAAAAATTAAATTTAAACCATGTTTGTTTAGTCGGCCATTCTATGGGTGGACTTATCTCCCAACATTTGGTGCTCCATGATCGAAACAAACGCGTGGAAAAATTAATTTTACTCGCTCCTGGTGGTATTGCTCACCCTGAAAGGGAAAAGATGAGAAAGATTCTTTTTCCGAAAACAGAAAAACAAGTGGTATTACTTCTTCGTTATCTATATGGGGAGGAGTTTCCAGAACCTGGTTATTTATTTCGTCATACATTGGTTACCATTTGGAATGACAAACCAAATGAATATTTACAAGAGAATACTCTCAGAAGAGAAGATGAAATTTTTTTTGGATCTAAGATGAAGGAAATTAAAATTCCTACTTTGATTCTGGCTGGTGCCGAGGATGAAATCACTCCACCCTTTATGATGGAGCAAATGAAATCTTATATAAAAAAAAGTAAACTAGTTTGGATTCCGAAAATTAGACACGCCATTCATTTGGAAAAACCAGATGTGGTGGCTAAGAATATTAGAGAATTCTATAATTCTTAATTATTCTCCATCATCGCCAATGGCATCCACTGGGCACATTGCCATCGCTGCTTTTGCTTGTTTTTCCTCAGAAGCATTTGTCGGTTGTTTTTTGAAAAATATGTGCGTTTCGTCCGCATTGTATTGTAGAAGGTCAGGCGCCTCTTTGATGCAATCGTTACAGGGAACACAAGTCTGGTCGACATAGTATTTTCCTGGTACATTCTCTAGTTGTTTGATACTTTTATCTGCCATACTGTATTTTTACTTTTTAACAGACCCCCCCTTATAAAATAAAGCATATATGACGAAAAAGAACATCCTCATTGTCGAGGATGAACCATTTCTGGGGCTGAATATCAAACAGAAAATCGAATCATTTGGTTTTCATGTGATCGCCGTTGTACCCTCGGGTGATGAAGCATTCCAGATCGTCTCTGAAAAAGTCCCAGATCTCATTCTGATGGATATCAATTTGGAAGGTTCTCTTGATGGGATCGAGACTGCCGAATCTCTTCGGGATCAGTTTTCTGTACCAGTTCTGTTTTTAACAGGATTTCTAGACGAAATATCTAGACATCGAATCGACCAAAACCCTTCTTACGCGTATTTAATGAAACCTTTTTCCACAGACCAACTGAAAGAAGCAGTTTCAGGTTTTATGGCTTAGTTTTTTTCGTACCGTTCCCAAAGAATCAGAAATTCACGATTTCCATCTGCTCCTTGGATGGGAGATTCTGTGAGTCCTAAAAATCGAATTCTAGGATCATGTTGTTTGATTTTATGCCATACCTTTCTAATCGTATAACCAATATCATGTGAATTGATTAGTATACCTTTTTCCAATTTGGAAGGATGTACTTCAAATTGTGGTTTAAAAAGAGTAATCCCTTTCCAACCGATTTCCGGGTATTTCTGAAACAATGGCAGTAAGAATTCAAAAACTGCAATTAACGATATAAAACTTAAATCCATTGTAATCCAAGCCGGATTGGAAAGAGGTTCTATTGGTAATTTGGGCAATTCTTTTAAATGGGTACGATCAAAAACAGTAACCTTTGGATCATTTGCAATTTTTTGTGCTAATTGTCCATATCCTACGTCCACTGCATACACTTGAGAGGCACCTTTTTCAAGTAACACTTGGCAGAAACCTCCCGTGGAAGCACCCAAATCCAGACATGATTTTCCATTCACAGAGATATTTTTCCAATGATTAAATGCTCCGAGAAGTTTGTAAGCTCCACGCGATACATAGGTTTTGATTTTTTCTTTGGTACGAACTTTGTCTTTTGGTGAGACGAGGGTTCCTACTTTCGAAACGATGATATCATTGATAAGGACAGATCCAGAAAGAATTAAGGATTGGGCAAATTTGAGATCTTTCGCATAACCTTCGCGAACGAGAAATGCATCGAGTCTAATTTTTTCTTTCTGCAATGTATTTAGGTAATCCTAAAAAGAATTCGTTTTTCAGAGAAGGGAGTTGGGTTGCAAGGTCAATGGCTTTGTCTACAGATTCAGTTCTGAGGGTTTTTGCTTTGTCCATTCCAAACAAACTAGGATAAGTCAATTTCCCTGCTTTTGCATCTTTTCCTGGGGTTTTTCCAAGTTCTTCTAAATTTCCTTCTACATCGAGGATATCATCTGTGATTTGAAACAAAAGACCAATCTCTTTCGCATACCTTGAAAGTAATGTCTCCCGTTCTTTCCAATCGGAACGTAATCGATTGCCTAATAGAAAAGAGGATTCAATCAGTGCTCCTGTTTTCTTTTCATGTATGGATCGGAGTTTTACTTCTTGGTTTGTGGCGCTTGGATTTTTTTCTTCTTCAATGTCTTCCATCTGCCCAAGGATCATTCCAGTCATCCCGGCACCTTGGTGTAAAATTCGGATCATGTCACGAATCAAAAGTCCATCAGCAGGTTCCATCATAGACAATAAATAGAAACTGAGTGAATTGAGAGTGTCTCCTGCAAGGATTGCTGTTGCTTCATCAAATTGTTTGTGGCAGGTAGGTTTTCCACGACGAGTGTCATCATCGTCCATGGCAGGTAGGTCATCATGGATAAGAGAATATGTATGTATGCATTCGACAGCAAAGGATGCTAGAAAGATGGAATGGTCTTTCAAAGAAGAAACGTTCTTCGGTAAATCATTTGGATCAAAAAAAGAATTGAGAACAAAGATAGGTCTGACTCTTTTCCCTCCTGCCTGTAAACTATACAAACAAGCTTCCGTTATGCGAGTTTTTGGAGAAAAGAGAGTTTGTGTATATGATTCAAAAAAAGAATCAAAAAGATGTTTGGAGTTGTGTAAGATGTCTAAGAAGGATTTTGACACGACTGAGTTAGACTGGCTCTTTTGTTAGAACCAGTCTTTTCTTGAAAGTAAGCTTAGTTAAGCTCATATCCTTTGAAGAAAAACGCAATTTCTTGTAATGCGTTTGCGACAGAGTCAGAGCCGTGAACCGCATTTGCTTCTTTACTTTCAGCAAAAAGTGCACGGATGGTTCCTGCTTTTGCTTCTTTAGGATCTGTTGCTCCGATCACTTCTCTCCAATGAGCAACGGCGTTTTCACGCTCTAGCGCACAAGCAACGATCGGACCAGATGCCATATATGTGCAAAGGTCGTTGTAAAATGGACGAGCCGCATGGACTGCATAGAATTGTTTTGCGTCTTCAAGGCTGAGTTTTAGGAATTTCATTCCTAGGATTTTAAATCCTTCTTTTTCGATTCTTTGAAGGATGTCACCGATGTGTTTATTTTTCACTGCATCGGGTTTAAGCATGATAAAAGTTCTTTCCATATCTCCAGTTGCTTGGAGAAACCGAAAAAAGCAATCGAATCTTTAAGTGGTTAAAAAACGTACCAAAAGAAATGAAGTGGGGAGCAGGTCCATTTTTTCAAAACCTAACTCTTCCCAAACATTCAAATCGATGAGAATCAGTGAATACCCGGTGATTTGGTTTATGGCAATTGGATATGGGTTCAAATCCGTCTCTGGTTGGATCAGGTTTTCCACTTTGATTTTGTTCGATTTCATCCCTTTTAAGGAAGTGAGTTTTTGCGCAAAACCTAGGATGGGATCTTTGTCCCCTTTGTGAAGTATGGCTACTCGTTCAATGGTTTCAAGGCCATTGTCTATGAGTACACCAACCGTTGCGGGACAATAGTTTAGAATGCCTTTGATTTTTCCTCCCGTATAACTACGAGAGAACAATGGTTTTGCCGCACCAATCAGGAGAATGTCCGAGTGTTTGATTTTGGCAAAGTTCACAATTTCATAGGTCACATTGTCCGTAATGCGATATTCTGTTTGCACATGGATGCCTAAACTAGATCCTGTTTGGCGAATCGCTTCAAAACTAGCATCTCGATACTTGCGAATTTCTTCATTGGAAAGAGAGTCGTTGGGTGATATGTGTAAAGCAATGATCTCTAAATTTTTCTTTTGGTTTCCCGATAAAGAGAAGGCAAAGCGCACTAAACTTTTTCCCATTTTCTCTTGGGCAAAGGCAACAAGTACTCTGAGTTTACTATCAGATGGTTTTTCCGGATACGTTGTAATGGAAGTCCTTGCAAAAAACTTTTGGATTCCGTCGAGAAGTGGTCCTGTGGAAAGAGTGGTGACAAGAGCCATAAGCACAAAGACTGCAAAAATTTCAGGACTTAGGATACCTAAATCATAACCGATGTTTAAGACAACGAGTTCCATCAGTCCTCGCGTGTTCATTAGAGCCCCAATGGATAAAGAATCTTCCCAATTGGAGCCAGCAATTTTTGCTGCAAATGCACTGCCAAAAAACTTACCAACGACAGCGACAAGTAACACGAGTCCAAAAACAAACCAAAGGTGAGAACCGTTGAGAAGTGTGACTTCCGTTCTCAGACCCGTGATCACAAAGAAAATTGGTAGAAATAATATGACAGCGATATCTTCGATTTTTTCAGCGATGAGTTTTTTCAAGTTTCCTTCCGCAGGCATGATGACACCAGCAAGGAAAGCTCCGAAGAGAGCATGGATCCCAATCACTTCTGTTGTGAGAGAGGATAAAAATAAAATCATTAAGATGAGGGCAACAGCCGTTCTTGTTAAGTTCTCACGCGAAATATAAATGGATCCCAATCGTTTGAGAAACGGTGCGATCAAATAAATCATGGTTAAGATATAGGCAAAAGACAGACCAATTGTGAATAAGGCTGTGTTAAGGTTTCCTGCTTTGGATATGGTCACGATGATTGCAAGGAGGATCCAAGCAGTGATGTCATCAGCTGCCGCACAAGTTAAAACCATAGCACCTAACGGTGTGCGTGTGAGATTTCGTTCTTGTAAAATGCGAGCAAGGACTGGAAACGCTGTGATACTCATCGCAATTCCCATAAAAAGGGAAAAAGACAAAAATCCAACATTCTTGGGAGCATAGTCTGTATAAAAGAAGTATGCTAACGTCATCCCTAAAAAGAAAGGAAAGATGATACTCGCATGACTGATGATAATCGCTGAGTGAGCTTTATTTTTAAGAACGGAAAGATCAAGTTCCATTCCTATGATGAACATAAATAAGACGAGTCCAATTTGGCTGAGAGTTCCAAGAGTTGGAAGGCTACTTGCTGGGAATAAAAATCCCATCGTTTCGGGGAAGTAGTATCCGAGAAGCGAGGGACCGAGTAAAATCCCAGCCACAATTTCTCCCATGACTGATGGTTGTTTTAATTTTCTCGTGAAGAGGTAACCGACAAAACGTGCCAATCCACAAACAATGATGATCTGAATGAAAAGTAAAGCGAGAGGATGATGGAAGCGGTTGAGAAAGTTTTCTGTGTCTAGATGCTCACTTGCTGCAATCGTTAGATTTTTGGCGGATTCTAATGCACTGCCAGCTTGGAGTAAGTAATATCCCAAGGATCCGAACAATAATAAAGTGAAGCCGTAAAAAACAGAAGAACGAGTTTTCATAGATCCTCAAGGTTCCGATCAAACGGAGAATTTTTTCACAAGCGCTTCGCCAACAACATCTGGAACTTGGTTGGATACAGCTCGACCGTGCCTTGCTACTTCTTTGACGATTGTGGATGACACAAAAGAGTACTCATTGTCTGCCATCAGGAAATAAGTTTCAATTTCTGGGGCTAATTTTTTGTTCATGAGTGAAATTGCATATTCATAGTCAAAATCAGTCACCGCACGAAGGCCCCGAAGGATGACCCGAGAATTTTTTTCCTTACAATAATCCACCGTGAGTCCTTCAAAGGAATCAATTTTAATTTTATCCCAACCTTGGAATACCTTTCCAATCATCTCCACTCGTTCTTCTGGAGAGAAAAGAGAGGTTTTTTTTGAATTGATGGCAACGGCGATGATGATCTCTTCAAAAAGAGGATGAGCTCGCCGTATGATGTCTAAATGTCCATTGGTAAACGGATCAAACGAACCTGGGTATACGGCGATATTTTTCATCTTAGTGGTTCACCCTTGCCCATTCTTTCATTGGAAGGCCATATAAATTGATAAACCCTTCGGCATCATATTGGTTGTAGAGTTCTTCCTTCTCAAACGTAGAAAGTCCCGCATTGTACAAGGATTTGTTGGACTTTCTTCCCACAACCGTACAATTTCCTTTATACAATTTGATACGAACGGTTCCGTTCACATATTTTTGAGTGTAATCTATATAAGCACGAAGAGCATTCATTTGGTTGGAATACCATTGGCCATTGTAAATGTATCTAGCAAATTCTTGGGAGAGTTCGTCTTTTTTGTGTTGGGTGTCGCGGTCAAGAGTGATGGATTCTAAATCACGATGGGCAATGTGAAGAATGGTTCCACCTGGTGTTTCATACACTCCGCGAGATTTGATTCCAACTAACCTGTTTTCTACGATATCCACACGACCTACACCATTTTTTCCACCTAAGCCGTTTAAGGTTTCCATCACTTCGAGTGGATTCATTTTTTTTCCATCAATGGCAACGCAGTCTCCGTTTTCAAAATCCAATTCTAAATAGGTTGGTTTGTCTGGAGCTTTTTCTGGGGAAACAGTCAGGATAAACATATCTTCTTTTGGTTCGTTGAATGGATCTTCTAAAATTCCCCCTTCAAAGGAAAGATGCATAAGATTACGATCCATGCTATAAGGTTTAGCGGCTGTTACAGGGACAGGAATTCCTTTTTTCTTAGCATATTCAATGAGGTCTGCTCGGCCTCCAAAATTCCAAGTTCTCCAAGGAGCAATGATTTGTAGGTTAGGCGAAAGTGCTTTGAATGTGAGTTCAAAACGAACTTGGTCGTTTCCTTTTCCTGTCGCACCATGAGAGAAAGCATCGGCTCCTTCTTTTTTGGCAACTTCCGCCATTGCTTTTGCAATGAGAGGACGTGCGAGAGAAGTTCCCAGTAAGTAACGCATTTCATAAATGGCATTTCCCCGAATGGCTGGGAAAATAAAATCACGTGCAAACTCCAGACGGAGGTCTTGGATGTACACTTTGGACGCTCCAGTGTTTTTCCCTTTTTCTTCGAGGCCTGTTAATTCTTCCTTTTGGCCAACATCGGCACAAAAAGCGATGACTTCACAACCATAGGTATCTTTCAACCAAGCAAGGATCACGGAGGTGTCGAGTCCACCTGAGTAAGCGAGAACGATTTTTTTGGGAGCAGGTTTCTCTTTCATAGATTAAGGTCAAAATAAAAGAAAAAACTAAGAACACAATTAAATATTGTCTGAATCGAAATACTGGTGTAGATTTGGCGGATGCGTTTTTTTGTCTCTTTTTCGATTTTACTTTCCTTGGGAACTGTAACGATCCATTGCAAAAAACAAACTTTGGAATATTCTGTTCTCTTGGAGGCAATTCCCAAACCGAACATTTTTTTCCAAAAAGAAGGCAAAGGAAAACGGGGCACGGTCATTGGAATCGAACCATATGTAAACCAGTTCAGTTATGCTACAGAGGAAAGTCTTTATCTCAGTTTAAAAGAATACTTCCAAATGGCAAAAGACAATGAAGTGATTTTTGTGGACCGAAGTGTTGTGATTTTACCTGAATACATAGGGACTTGGCTAGTTGTGACGGCCGAGGATCAATCGATTTTTGTATCAGGAACCATCTTAGAAGCGATTGAGCAACTCGTGAAACACAACCTGGGATCTTTCCTTTGGTATTATCTTTTTAGCAATTCTTATGCATCGGATCATTTGAAAGAAACCCTCTTTCGGATGAAAGCGTGGCAAATGTCGGATCGTTACCAATCCATCTTTTCTCGATTAGCCTTAGAATACCGAGTGGCGATCCTTGCTGGCTCTATTGTGTTACCTCATCCTAAGGTAGTGGAAGGAAAAATCACTCCGACAGATGGTCCTTTAGAAAATGTGAGTTTTTACTTTCATCCCGATGGAAGAGTCGATGAAAAGATCGTTCGTAAACTCTTTCCCATCGCCGATGAGAAAGAATTTTTGTTGGAAGGGAAAACAGATGAGAACCCAACCTTCCGAACACCACTTGGGAAATTATACACAATGGTTTGTGCCGATTCTTGGTTCCCTGAGGTGTACAAAGAACTTACCCACTCCGAAGCGGAAATTCTAGCAGTTCCTTCTTTTGTCTCACCTGCAGATGCCTGGCAGACAAAGTGGAAGGGTTACAGTGGTTATGCGAACCCTAAGGATGTCGTCACAAAAGACATTGGCACCATCACGGAAAAAACCGCCTGGAAAAAGTATTCTATGTTGGGGAGATTGAAAGACCCCAATGTCAAACTCGGGATCAATGTTTTTTTTCGCGGAGAACTTTGGGATCTTTCTGCCAGTGGAGATGCCTTTTTCCAATGGATGGGAAAACCAGTGAACAATTTGGTGAAAGATCAAAAAATACAAGGAAGGTTGTATGCATTCTATCTCTAGAAAGGCATTTCTCGGTTTGTTTCTTTTTTGTGCGGGAATCAAATCCAAAATCAAATACTTCTACTTTAGTGATTCCGAGATCAAAACATTAATCAGTTTTTCTGAAGTCATTTTGCCGATCAAGGAACCAGGTATGCCTAGTTTAGAAGAAGCAAGTGTTATGCGAAGATTGGATGAGGAATTGTATTTTGTATCCGATGAAATCCAAGAGGACTTTCATTCTGCCGTGATGGTCTTAGAGTATTTACCCTTTTTTTATGGCACCTTTCGGAGTTTTTCCCGTTTGGAATTTGAAGATCGCATCCGTTTGTTAGAACTCTGGGCCGAAACAGATTCTGATACAGTACGTGCTGTGATTGGGAATTTAAAACTTTTGGTTTGCCTTGTTTACTATGGTCACAAGTCCACTTGGGTTCCCATTTCCTATCCAGGTCCTTTTGCCAATCCACCAGAAAAATGGAGTGAAGCACGACTCCACTACCAAAACTTACTCAAAGGAAATTCGGTATAAGATGAAAAAAATGGGTGTGTATCGAGATTACAAGAGTTACCAAACAGGGGAAGTGATCACAGTCGATGTGGTCGTGATTGGGTCTGGTTGTGGTGGTGCCACAATGGCGTATGAACTTTCCAAAAAAGGAATCAAAGTGGCACTCCTCGAACAAGGGGGAAACTACCATACAGGCACCTTTGATAATAACGAATTGAATATGGCAGGGAAAGTGTCTGCCGAACGAAATTTTCATACTACAAATGATGGTGGGATCAATTTGGTGTATGGGAATAATTTAGGGGGAGCTTCTGTTCACTACTGGGCTGATAGTTACCGAACTCCCGAAGATCGCCTTCTATTATGGAATCGGAAGTATGGGATCGAACACCATCTCCCAGAAGACTTGGATCCGTATTGGAAAGGCTTGGAGACGGACTTACATGTCACTCCCGCTTCCGAAGAATCCTTCAATCCAATGAATCGGTTGTTTCGAAACGCATCACAACGATTAGGTTGGGAAGGACATAACGTTCCCCAAGCCAGGAAAAATTGCCAAAAGTCAGGGCATTGTATGCAAGGTTGTCTCTTTGGCGCGAAACAATCACAACTCATCACTCATATTCCAAGTGCCGTGCGACTGGGTACCGATGTGTATACAGACTTACGAGCCGAACGACTCGACATTGTGGGAAACCAAGTGAAGGGAGTCGAAGCTGTGGTGATCGACAGGCGAACTTTAAGACCCACCCAAACCAAACTTCGCTTCCAATCCAAAGCGGTTTGTGTCTCGGCTGGTGGTTTTGGGAGTAGTAAGTTTTTACTGAAGAATGGACTGAAAAAACGACTACCAGCACTCGGGAAGTTTTTAGCGATCAACCCTTCCCCCATGGTACATGCGCTATATGAAGAACCAATCATCCAATGGCGAAATATTCCAGCGGCGTATGGAGTGGAAGGATTTCGGTTGGCAAAATTCCAAAATGGTTCTTACAAAGAAGGTGGGTATATGCTCATGCCAAACCAATTGCAACCAGGCACGCTTGCGGCATTACTTCCGAGTTTTGGAAAAGACCACTTTCGCTATATGAAACAACTAGAGTATTTGGGTGGAACCATTGGTTGGATTGATGATGTGGAAGGGGAGCTTGGCTCCATTGACGTGGATTTTTTTGGAAAATCAAAAGTCAATTATCCCTTTGGAAAAATCACCAAACAAATCTTTAGCGATCTCACTTATAAGCAGATGAAATTGAATTTTGAAGCAGGCGCCAAAGAGGTGTTCCTTGCGGGAATGAAACTTCGAACATACACCAAGTTACCAAAAAAAGAAGAAATCGATGCCTTGGCTTGGAGGCCTGCTGAGTTCCCGATGGCGGCCCCTCACCCTGCTGGTGGTTGCCGTATGGGAAAATCGAGCGAGACTTCTGTTGTGAATTCCAAACACCAAGTGCATGGATTTCAAAATCTATTTGTGGCAGACTCTTCTGTCTTTCCTACAGGTGTCAGTGTGGATCCTAGTTTTACCATTATGGCATTTAGTAAAAAAGCATCCGAATATATAGCGGACGTTATATAAGATTTTTATTTCGAAAGACAGCGACAGTTTCCACATGGTCGGTTCTTGGGAACATGTCCACAGGTTGCAAGGAATTCAAAAAGTATTGTCTGGTGAGAAGGTTTGTATCTTCTCTGAGGCTTATTGGGTCACACGAAACATAGACAATTTTTTTAAATCCCATCCCAAGAATGGTTTCTGCCACTTCGGGACCAAGACCTGTTCGTGGTGGATCGAGAATGATGGTATCGTAATTTTTTCCGTAAAGAGTTGGTAACACTTCTGCCACTCGGCCTTTGCGAAAGCGAACATTATGCACTTTATTGAACTTCACTGATTCTAAAGCAGTTCTATGTGAGTTTGGATTTTCCTCGATCCCAAGGACTTCCTTACATTGGCCTGCAATCCAAAAGGAAATGGTTCCTATCCCCGAATAGGCATCGATCACACGAGTGTCTTTGTCCATTTCGTCTAAGACTAAATTGTACAAACTTGGTGTTTGGATAGGGTTCACTTGTAAAAAGGTAGAAAGGCCTACTCGAAATTTGTGTTTTCCGAAATGTTCATGAATGTACGGTCTACCCCATAACAAATGTTCTTCGCGACCAAGTGCCATCGTTGTGTGTTTTGTATTGATGTTGTGAATGATTCCGACTAATTTTCCAAACTTTCCTGATTTCCCAATTCGGTTTTGGATGGCAGTGTGAAGTCTTTTGGAAGCATCCTTTGCGTGAGGAAGGTCTTCTTTGGCAGTCACAATCCCAAGAATGATCTCTCCTGTGGAAATCGACTTTCTTGCTACCAAGTATTTCATCATTCCACGTTTGGATTTTTCATTATAAGGAAGGAGTCCTTCTCGCCTAGCCCACTGTTTGACGGCAAGAGCCACTTCTGTTAAACCAGGGTCTTGGATTTGGCATTCGGTTTGGTCCAAAACAAAGGTGGATTCTCGATTGAATAAACCCAGCGTCAGTAGGGTTTTGTTTCCGACGTTCCTTCGGCCAAAGGGCAGTTGGATTTTGTGACGGTAGTACTCGGGGGAGGGACTGGGAACAATTGTTTTGAACTCCACATGACGGTATGCCTTGAAGAGTTCCTTGATGTTTTGTTCTTTTTTTCGCAGTTCTTTTGTATAGTCGATGTCTAGAAAATCACAACCACCACAAGTGCCAAAGTGTGTACAGATAGAATTGTTTGTTTTTGTGGTCGTCATTTTGGATTTCCTGAACCAACCAGTTGGCTAATCGATTGGTATCCCCTGTCTTTCACAACTTTGTCTAAGTAAGAACAAATTTGATAGGGTAAAAACGGTCCTTCATAGATATAGCCAGTGTAGATTTGGATGAGATTGGCACCAGCTTCGATCATTTGCAGAGCTTTTTCACCAGAATCAATTCCTCCCACACCGATGATGGGAATTTTGCCTTGCAGAGTTTTGTAGGCAAGAGATACAAATCGAAGTGATTTTTGAAACAAAGGACTTCCCGATAAACCACCTTCAGGTGGGTTAGATTCACCTAAAATTTGTTTGTCGAGAGTGGTGTTGGTTAGGATCACACCATTGATTTTGTATTCCAAACAAACGTTAAGGTTATCGACGAGTTCTTCTTCAGTTAAGTCTGGGGCAAATTTTAAATACAAGGGAATGGGGAACTGGTTCAAAAATTCTTTTTGGATTCCTTCAATGAGGTCAATCAAACTCTGTTTTGATTGTAAGGAACGAAGTCCAGGAGTGTTGGGTGAACTGATGTTAATGACCGCATAATCTCCGTAAGGAATCAATTTTTTTAATGTGTAAACATAATCACTAACGGCATCTTCTAATGCTGTGACCTTGGATTTACCAGCATTGATTCCTCTCACACCAGACTTCTTTTGGTTTCTTAAGTGTAGTTCCGCAAGGTCCGCCCCTGGGTTATTAAATCCCATTCGGTTTACCAGAGCATTCTGTTTTGGATACCGAAAGAGTCTTGGTTTTTCATTTCCAGGTTGTTCTTTGGCTGTGATCGTTCCCACTTCGATGAATCCAAATCCCATATGGATCATAGTGGGAAACAATTCTGTGGTTTTGTCAAACCCAGCGGCAAGACCAACTGGATTTGGAAAATGGATGCCTTGGATGGTTTGGTGTAAACGTTCCGATGGATAGGAAAAGAGCGATTGGAGGATTTTATGGAAAAAAGGAATCTTTTTTGACAATGCGAGAAAGTTAGCAGCCAAATGGTGTGCCGATTCTGGGTCTAGATGGAATAAGATGGGTTTGATCAGGTGCTCGTAAAACAAGGGAAAAATCCTTACGTTGATTCTTTTTTCCCCGTGATTTCTTACAATTTCTTTCCGAAAATAGCGATGTTTCCTAGATTCCTTAGAAGGACTATAATTGATGCCATCGAATTCGCCTATATCTCGTATTTGGCAAAATCCTTCTGCCTTTCCCCATGAAGAGGTGTTAAGGGAGCTGGAGAATTTACTCCGGTCAAACCCAGATTTTTGGCTCAAAATAAATCGTGATGGAATCATCGTAGATTATAAAACTTCCAGGTTTGTTAATATCGGTGACAAACCAGAACTACTTCTTGGCCAACACATCAGCGTAGGTCTTCCACCATACTTACGTGAAATTGCAACGGAAGCACTGGCTTACTTGTCTGACAAAAAAAGTTTGGTATTCTGGAAAGAATATTCGTATGGAATTGAACCTAATATCCGTCATGTGGAAGTTAGGTTTGTGGTCTTATATGATGGTTATATCATGTCAAACCATCGTGATATCACAGAGCGTAAACGATTAGAAAATGCATTCCTAGAAAGTGAATCTAGATTCCTATCGATGGCACAAAACGCTGCTGATTCGATTGTGATCATCAATGATGAAGGTATCATTCAGTTTTTTAATAAAACGGCTGAGAATACCTTTGGCTATAAACAAGAAGAAGTGATAGGTAAAAATGTAACGATTATCATCCCACATGAATACAAAGATAAACATGATGGATATTTAAAACGATATAAAGATACAGGTGAAAAACATATCATTGGTGAAGGACGAGAAGTTATCGCACAACGAAAGTCAGGTGAAATTTTTCCTTGTGAACTTTCTGTCGGTGAATTTAAAACTAAAAATGGAAAAATGTTTACGGGGATCCTTCGGGACATTAGTCAAAGAAAACTCCAAGAAGAAGAACTTTACCAATATAGAAATCATTTAGAAGAGTTGGTCGAAAGCCAAACTATGGACTTAAAAATGTCCAAAAATATTGCAGAAGAGGCTTCTTATATGAAGTCACTATTTCTTGCTAATATTTCTCATGAATTAAAAACACCGATCCATGCCATTTTGAGTTATGCAGAACTCGGTGCTGAAAAATCAGCCACTGTCTCTCCCGATAAGATCAAAGAATACTTTCAGATCATCGACTCTTCAGGGAAACGGCTTCTAACACTCTTAGAAAATTTGCTGGATATTGCCAAACTTGAATCAGGGAAGATGCGATATCTTTTTGAACGCAATTGTTTGAAAGAGACCACCAAATTTGTAATCAACGAAATGCGTGCGATTTTGGAAAAAAGAGGCATCACAGTTGTTTTACTAGATAAGGAAGAACGTTGGGAAGCTGATTTCGACTACGAACGCATCCAACAAGTAATCCGAAATATCATATCGAATGCATTAAAATTCATTCCAAATGATACTAATATTGAGATAAGTTTGATAAAAAGAGAATTTATTCCAAGAAAATCTCAGTCATATGTAAAAGGAATTGGAATACAGATCAGAGATTACGGACCTGGAATCCCTCCAGAGGATCTTGATAAAATTTTTGAAAAGTTCATCCAATCCAAACAAGTGAAAGCTGGTACAAAAGGTACTGGACTTGGATTGTCAATTTCAAGAGAAATTGTAAATGATCACAACGGACTGTTATATGCGGAAAATCACGAAGAAAAGGGAGCAGTTTTTACAATGTTAATTCCAATTTCCCGTGAAGGAAGTCGATGATCAATCTGCTAGCTGTTGATGATGAAATGATCAATTTAATGATCATAGATGAGTCATTATCTGATAAAGGTTTTTCCGTCGTCAAAGCCAAGGACGGGGAAGAGGCATTTCAAATCTTAAATTCTGATACGATTGTGTTTCATGCCATTATCTTGGATCGGTTGATGCCGAAGATGGATGGAATAGAACTTTTAAAAAAAATCAAACGATCTGAAAAATACCGAGACATTCCTGTGATCTTTCAAACAGCGATGAGTTCTATCACCGATATGACAGAAGGGCTTGATGCAGGAGCTTTTTATTATCTTACAAAACCATACTCACGCGCATTACTCGTAAGAATTGTGCAAACTGCTGTCGAACATTTTATCAAATTGCAAAGAGCTAAGGAAGACCTTCATAAAGGGATGGGTGCTCTTCGCCACATGGTGACTGGAGAATTTCGGATTCGATCCATTCGTGAATCGCATGAGCTTGCTCCATTACTCGCCAACGCATGCCCTGATCCTGAACGTGTGTTAACTGGAATAATGGAAATTCTAAACAATGCCATTGAACATGGAAATTTGGGAATTTCTTACCAAGAAAAATCAGAACTTCATGATAATGATAAGCTGATGGAAGAGATTTTTAGAAGATTAGACACACCTGAATACAAAGACAAATTTGTAAAAGTTACCTTCGAAAGAGATGCAGAACGAATTGAAATGCGTATCAGTGACCAAGGAAAAGGCTTTGATTGGAAGCGATACCTCTCCATCGAAGCAATGACAAAAAATGCGTTCAAAACGCACGGTCGTGGGATTTTTATGGCAAAAAAATTATCGTTTGATGATCTCACTTACATCGATGAAGGTAGAACTGCTATCATTCGTATCGACTTGAATACAAAACCAGGCAATTTACTCACAGATTTTCAAGAGTGATTTTATAAATCAAAAACGATAGGATCTTCAAAGTCATAGATAATTTGATTTACATGATTTTTTAGTTCATCGGAAGTATGAGAGGTGGCGACACCTACAATGGAACACCCCGCACTTTTTCCGGATTGAAGTCCTGCGATCGAATCTTCAAATACAATACAATCCTTTGGTTCTAAAAGTAATTGTTTAGCACAAAGTTGGTACACTTCTGGATGTGGTTTTCCGTGAGTGACCATAGATCCATCAATGATTACATCAAAATAGGAACGAATCGAAAGTGTATCCAATGTAAAATTAACATTCATTGTCGGTGCTGATGTTCCCAAAGCTAGTTTTACATCTTTGGTTTTTAAATATTTAAAATACGCAACGATCCCTTTGTGAGGTTTCATTTCGTTCTTATATAAGGTTTGGTATAAGTTTTCCTTTTCGGCACCATATTGTAAAATTTGTTCATTAGAAATTGCACCAAATATCATCCGAAAGAGATCGGCATTGGTTTTGCCATTGTAGGTATCTCGGTAAATTTGTGCATCAAGTGGGAAGTTGTATTTTTTTGAAAATGCCATCCAAGCTTGGAAGTGGAATTTGTGATTGTCGACTACCACTCCATCCATATCAAAAATAAATCCTTTATGTTTCATCGTTGTTTCTCTCATATCCGCCGACAAGGCCTGTTATAAAATTTGGAATCGTTGTACTAAATGTTAATTCTTTTTTGTGAAAGGGATGGTTGAGTGTAATGGAAAGAGAATGTAATGCCATCCTTTGGTAAGATTTGGTATCGTTTCCATATTTTGAATCACCTACAATCGGATGTTTGTTTTCTGCAAAGTGAACTCGAATTTGGTTTTTTCTTCCTGTGATGAGTTCGATTTCTAGCAGTGAATACAGATTGGATTCTTTTAATACTTTATATTTTGTTTCTGCTAACTTACCTAGCTTGGGATCATCCACGGAATACACTCGATGAGCTTTGGACTCAGTGAGATAGGATTGAATGATACCCTTTTTTTCTTTCCAGATTCCATGAGTGACAGCTACATAAAACTTTTTTGTTTTGTCCCAATTGTCCTGTAATGTTTGTTTTGCAACTTCAGTTTTTGCAAAAACCAAAATCCCTGAAGTATCTCTGTCCAATCGATGAACAATGAATATGCGATTTTTGGAACGTTCGCTACCTTTTTTCACATAGTCCATAAGAGATGCATAAGCTGTTTTGGATTTTTCCGATTCGGTCGCAATCGTAAGTAGTCCCGCAGGTTTGTCCACGACAAGAAGGTCGCGATCTTCAAACAGGATGCTCAATCCTTTCGGTAAAAAACGGGTATTGGTTTTTGTATGCATGTTCTGGATTTTGATTCACCGAGCGGTTCAGAATCAGTAGGAGGGAAACCAGTCTTGGGAGCAAAGGAAATTTGTCCCCAAAGACAAAAGTTCAGTCTAAGCCAAGGATCGGGTTTGTCCGAACTTTTAGGATTGTCAAACGTTTGCCAGGGAAATATGTTCGCTATATTGAATAAAAATTCACTAAAGTGGATTTAGGCAAGAGGTATTAGTTTGTTACAAAGTTTAGAATCGAAAAAACAAGCGCAATACGTTCCTATGCTTCAGCCTATCTTTTCAGTGGAAGAACAGAATGTTGTGGCATATGAATCCTTAGGGCGAATTCGAGATGAACGGGGTGTGTTGACGGTCGTTCCTGAGTTTCTGGATCCAACTGTCTCAGCGCACCGCATGAGTGAAATCGACCGAGTTCTCTTACAAGTGGCACTCCAGAGAATTCAAAATACAAATGACCAACTCTTTGTGAATATGTCACCGGACCAGGTGATTTTAGAATACGAAGAGAGCCGAGGGAACACACTTCCCATTGCGGACATCGTAAAACAATATGGAATTCCGTTAAACCAGATCGTTATAGAAATCACAGAAAAGTCTGGAAGTTTTGGAACGGATGTGCTCGCGGCAGGTGTTGAACTTCTGCGAGAACAAGGGTTTGGAATTGCATTAGATGATGTTGGTTCTGAGTCATCCAACTTAGAACGATTAGGCGCAATTAAGCCTGATATTATCAAAATTGATTTAAATATACTAAAAAAATCGATCGAAAAACGTGAATACCAATCTATTCTCGAATATCTAAAACAAATCTCTTTAAGTATCGGATCACAGCTGTTATTTGAAGGGATTGAGTCAGAAAAAGAATTATACCAAGCAGTCAGTTCAGGTGCAAGTTTGTTGCAAGGATATTTTTTGGGAAGACCGCAAGAATACAATGAAGATAAAAAAATCATTTGTGATCTGGTCTCTCCACAATTACAGAAATACCACGAAACAAAACGAAAGGAAGTCGCAAAAGAAATTGAATTAGAAAAACTCATCAAAACAAAATTGATGTCCTTATCTTTAAAAACAATTCAACTCGACAATCGAGTGATCATTGACCCTCATAGTTTTTTCAAATTAGATCCTGCTATTAAAAGAGTGTATGTAACGGATTGGCAAGGAACACAGGTTTCCCCGTATTACGAAAGAACCAGTGATTCCGGATTCGTAGAAAACATGTCTTTTTTACAAAAAAACTGGTCTTATATGCCGTTTTTTTATAAACACGTCAAACAAGTGTTTCGTGATGAAAAAAATTGGCAGGTGAGTGATCCCTATTGGGATAAAACATTAAAAAAGAATGTAATTGTATTCTCTCATGTAAATGAGATGGGTTTTTCTTTTTTTGTGGATCTAGTGTTGGAAGACTCGAAATAAAAAATCAAATTCTTATATATTCATTAAGGAAGTTTAATTGCATTCCATAATAAATCTTCCGATTCTTTTAAGAACTGATCATCCAATTTGATTTTTCCATTCCGCGATCCCTTGACTAGTCCTACAAATGCACCCCAAACAATCGCGATCAGAGCATCTGGTGGAAATTTGATCAAGATGGCTCGATTCTCATGAGCAAAGCGAGTTAAGAATTTCAAAAGTAACGCACGTTTTGCGATACTCTTCTTATCGAGATAAGGAAGATTGTACTGCATTTCTAAAAAATCAAAAGCAACTGGATTTTCTCTTTGGAATTCGGCCATCGATTGCCATATGCAATGGAATTGTTCTTTTGGTTCCGCATTCTCTGGAAAGTTATCTTTAATTTTATCATAAAGATTTAATTGCCATTTTTGAAATAGGGAATTCACAAGTTCTTCTTTACTCGCAAAATAACGATAAATCGTTCCTGCTGCAACGTTTGCTCTTTCTGCAATGAGGGGAACTGCCGTCCCATCAAATCCTTTTGCGGTAAATAATTCGAGTGCTGCCGCTAAGATTTCTTCGCTTTTGTTCACTTTTGAAGCCTTCTCGCTCAATGGAATTTCTATCCTGTTCCCTTTCTCATAAGGTTGTTCTTTTTTGGATAGGGGTCATAGATAACCCGAAACCAATTCCTTTCATTCTTTTTTTAAAAAAGTACTTGTAAAGTAAAAAAAGGAATGAATATTCATTCATTAATTTGTGAGTGAAAATACGGAATTAAGATGACAATTTTGGATAAAAAGCTGATTTCGAGGCGAACTGTTGTCAAAACATCCCTGTTTGGGGCTACGTTTTTGTACCTGAGCACGATTGGATGTCGCAAAAACAATGAGGACCAAACAAAAGAACGTGTGATTGGCTGTCGGTTTTTAGATCCGAGAGGTCAAAACCTCTTCTACTACCTATCAGAATCATTACTCTTCAGCTTTTTACCAAAGGAAGATGAGGAAAAAGAGAAGGTTCTTTCGGAAGTGGTTCTTGGAATTGATTCTTATCTCTCTGCACTTCCTCCTCATACCCAAGCCGAAATCACGGAAGCCATTGATTTTTTAAACTTAGGTGCTGTTAGGTGGTATTTATTTGGATCAAGTTCCAATTGGGAACTTACGGATCGTGATAGTGTTATCAAAACATTAAACAGTTGGAAGATGTCATCAATTGGACTCATTCGTACCATCTTCTTTTTGATTCAATCCATGGTAACGATTGGTTTTTTTGAAACCAGTTATTCTTGGAAACACGTTGGTTACCCTGGCCCCAAACACGCATTAGGACTAAAACATGGATAAACTCATAAATGCATCCTTTCTCAAAAAAGATTTAGATCTGGAAGTTGATTTCGTAATCGTCGGCTCTGGTGCTGGTGGTGGAACGAGCGCTGAAATTCTATCGAAAGCAGGTTACTCTGTAATCATAGTGGAAGAAGGAAACTATGAACGAAGTAAGGATTTTGATTTAAAAGAACTTTCTACCTTCAATCGATTGTACTACGAAGGTGCAACACGTCCTACAAAAGATAAAGGATTTACCGTTGTACAAGGAAGAACGGTTGGCGGATCCACTGTTGTCAATTGGACTACTTGCATTCGCACTCCGAAAGAAACATTAGAGTATTGGGAAATAGAACTTGGGATCAAAGGATATTCCGATGAAGAATTAGATTCTTGGTTTGAAGTTGCATCCAAACGTTTTTCTATACAACCTTGGGAAGCACATAACCAAAACAACAATCTATTGAGTGTTGGTGCCAAAAAACTGGGATGGAGATACAGTTCGATCCCACGAAACGTAAAAAACTGTAATATGTTAGGTTATTGTGGTTTGGGATGTCCAGTGGATGCCAAACAAAGCCAAATAGTTACGACTATTCCCTCTGCATTGAAGGAAAAAACATCCTTACTTTATAATACAAAAGCGGTTCAATATGTTTGGAAAGAGAATACTATCGATTATTTGTATTGTGTTCCTAGCATAGAAGGAAGCGAAACACAGCCTAAAATTCGAATATTTGCAAAACACTTTATCACAAGTGCCGGTGCTATCAATTCTCCTGCCTTATTGTTACGCTCAAAACTTCCTGATCCAAATTCACTCATTGGGAAACGAACTTTTGTGCAATTACACAATTACTCTGTTGCTGAAATGCCAACACCAGTGTATGGATTTTTTGGTGCTCCTCAATCAGTAGCTTCAGATGAATTCCTTTGGAAGGATGGAGTGAGTGGACGAGCTGGTTATAATATAGAAGCAGTGGGTGCTCAACCTATTGTTCTTATGAACTTGCGAAAGCTTGTTGGAGAAGAATTTGATCAATATGTAAAGAGTTATCCAAATTTACATGTGCTCGTTTCTCAAATCAGAGATGGTTTTAACGAGGATAGTTTAGGTGGAACTGTAAAACTGAATGAAGCTGGATATCCAATTCTCGATTATCCTTTGAATGATTTCATTGTTGATGGAATCAGAAGGTCTTATCTATCGATGGCAGAATGCCAGTTTGCCGCTGGTGCCAAAACTGTAGTTCCTGCAAATAATGCTGTATCTCCATTTTCGAATTGGGCAGAAGCCAAAAAGGGAATCGAAGAAATGGTGATTCAATCTCCGAACACTGTTGTCAATTCAACACATCCGTTAGGTGGAAATGCAATGGGTAATTCGCCAGAATCTTCCGTTGTGGATCCAAATGGAAAGTTTCATCATATGAAAAACTTATATGTCATTGATGGCTCCATTTTCCCAACTAGTTTAGGAGTAAATCCAAGTTATACGATCTATGCAATTGCTAGTAAATTAGCCACAAAACTAGCTAAGGAAAACAAATAGAATGTTAACAAGGACAGAAGAGATTCTATTTGCTGCTATGATTTTTTTTCTCATGGTAGCAATGGGAAGTACCCTTACTTTAGAAAATTTCAAAAAAGCAACTGAATCAAAAAAACCATTGTTAGTTGGTATCTTGTCGCAATTTGGTTTTATGCCACTTATTGCTTTTGGTTTGGCCAAAGGGTTGGATCTTTCTCCATTGTTTTCAATAGGTTTGATATTGGTTGGCTGCACTCCTGGTGGAACCACTTCTAATTTACTAACGTATTATGCAAAAGGCGATGTTGCACTCAGTATCAGCATGACAATCGCATCTACCATTCTTGCAATTGTGATGATGCCTTTTTTGTTTTGGTTATATTGTTCAAATCTTGTTACAAGCGAAATTCAAATTCCGTATAAAAGTATCATAGGATCAATTATCATTTTGATCTTACCAGTATTAATTGGAATCAAGATTAGATCCAAAAGCACGAGAGTGGCTCTTAAGATTGAAAAAATAGGAAGTTTTCTGGGAATACTAATGATCTTATTTTTGTTAGGTGTTATGATTCCAAAAAACATAACCATCTTAGAGGTTACAACCTGGAAGATGTATGTGGCTGCAATACTCATCACAGTTCTTGGTTATAGTTTTGGTTATATATTCAGTAAAGTACTCAAACTTTCAGAACGACAAGCAAGAACTGTTTCTTTGGAAACCGGAATTCAAAATGGGCCACTCACGATTGCGGTGATCCTACTCAGCTTTTCTAGCTCAAACGTAAATGAAATTTTACGGATGCCTCTTTTATATGCACTCTTTGTTCCGATTACGTCTGCCACTGCAACTTACTATTTTTATCTAAAATCAAAAAAAGAATTAAAAGGATCAGTTTAAATGAATTTCTATTTCACAGAAGAACAAAATCGATTGAGAGAAGCTGTTGCTGCGTATTCCAAAATCGCAGGCAGTGACCCAAAAAGAGACATCGAAGAAAGAGACAGCGAGTTTTCTTGGGATGTATTACATGCATTAGGTGAGCAAGGTTGGACAGGTGTGATTGTCCCGGAAGAGTATGGTGGGATGGGTAAAGGTGCGATTGAGTACACCATTATCATGGAAGAAACAGCCAAAGAGTTAATTTATGGACCACAGAACTTAATCCAAGCACAACAAGGACTTTTGGCTGTTGGAACAGAAGAGCAAAAAAGGAAATGGTTACCAGAACTTGCAAAAGGCAAAATTATGGCTGCGCAAGCAATCTCTGAACCAGATGCTGGTTCTTCGTTTCAGAATATCCAAACCACTGCCGTGAAAGATGGAAACGAATGGGTGTTAAACGGTCTTAAAGTTCATATCAATTTGGGTCAGGAAGCGCAATTGATGATGGTACTTGCAAAAACAGAAAAAGGTTTAACAGAATTTCTAGTCGATCGTGATTCAAAAGGGATTCGTTATGAAAAACAAGATCCAATCGGACTTCGTTCGGCTCCCATGTATGATGTTCATTTTGAAGACTGTCGTATTCCTGCCGATTGTGTATTGGGAAGAGAAGGTCGTGGAATCGAAACCTTTATGGCAATTTTTAAATTGAGTCGATTGGGTGTTGCCTCTCAGTTGATTGGAATTGCTCGCGGTTGTATGGAACATGCGGTATCCTTCACAAAATCAAGAAAAGTTGGTGAGAGTAGAGTCTCTGATTTTCAAGGAATTCAATGGATCATTGCAAAGCTTACTTCTGAATTAGAAGCTGCAAAATTAGCAAGAAACCAAGCGGCTTGGTTACACGACCAAAAAGTAAATCATAATTTGGAGACTTCCATAGCGAAATACTTAGCAGGGGTTGTTGCCGATGAAGCTGTTAACAAAGCATTTACACTGACGGGATCGCATGCATGTTATCGAAATCGTCCATATGATCGTTATGTTCGCGAAGTAAAATCATTGTTAGCAGGTGGCGGAAGTTCGGAAGTAATGCTAAACAACGTGGCACGGGAAATTTTGAGGCCCTCTTATCACTATTAATATGAAGTTTACTGGTACAACATTAATTACGGGTGCCAATGGCTTCATTGGTTTTGAGCTATTGAAAGAACTTGCAAAAGCTGAAAGTTTAAAGATCCGAGTGACTGACATCCGTGATGATAAAATTCAACTATTCAAAAAACCCAACATAGAATTTGTAAAGTCCGATATTCGAGATGAAAGAGAGTTGAGTTCCTTACTGAATGGAGTGGATCGGATTTTTCATATTGCGGGGATTTGTAACTTAAGCACGGATTTTAATACTTTGAAACCTATCAATGTGGATGCTGTTGATAAAATCGCAAGTATTGCAATGCAGAATAGTGTAAAAGCATACATTCACCTGAGCTCATCCAGTGTTTATGGAACTTACAAAGGAACTCCGTTTAAGGAAAGCGACGTTTGTAATCCCGAAGATTCCTATGGGAGAAGCAAGTTTGAAGGGGAGCAAATCGTTTCTGCAAAAATCAAAAAAGGATTAAATGCAGTGATACTTCGCCCATGCACTGTATATGGTCCTGGTTGCAATGATGGTGCTGGAAAAGTATTTTCACGTCCTGGGAAAATTCCAGGAATTCCAGGTGATGGAAAGAAAAAACTAGCAAATGTTCGAGTAGAGGATGTAGCAAGAGCTGCCATTTATCTTTCTGACAAAGAGAAATTTTTCGGACAAACATACAATGTTGCGGATGATAGTCATCCAACGTTAGCTGAAGCTTTAGATTTAGCATCGAAAACATTTGGATCCAAGATCAGCAAAATTCATATTCCATTGGGTTTACTTAGGGTAATTGCAAGATTGGAAGGTCCAATTGCGAAATTACAAGGAAAGATTCCTGATTTAGAATATGAAGCCATTAAATATTTGTATAACGACTATTATATGGATAATTCTAAGTTAAAGTCTACGGGATATCAGTTAAAATATCCAAATTTTGTTACATCAATGGAATCTATGAAATTGGTTTAAAGGAGATAAAAATGAGTAAAGTAGTCGTAATTAGTGGTATTGCACAAGGTATGGGACGTGAAGTGTCTTTGATGTTAGCTTCACAAGGGTATACGATCTGTGGCTTTGATATTGAAAAAAAACATCTGGATAGTCTGACAGATGAATTGAATAAGCGAAATACGAAACATCATCTTGAAGTGATTAGTATAACCGAGTCTGAAAAAATTCTCAAATTTAAAGATGCAGTGTTAAAAAAGTTTGGTTCAGTTGATACTGTTGTGTCAAACGTTGGTATTGGTTTTTTTGGTCCATTCGAAGAAGTTAATTTGGTAAAAGCCTTACAGTGTTTTGATATTAATGTCATCGGTTGTGCGCGACTTTTACAGGCATTTCTTCCTTCTATGCGAGAAAAAAGAAGTGGTAAAATTGTAGTGATGTCTTCTCTTGTGGGACAAGTTCCGTTTCCTTTTGAATCTATTTATTCTGCAACTAAGTTTGCGATTGAAGGAATGGTGTCTTCCTTTCGGTATGAAGTTTCTCCATTTGGAATCCAAGTAGCTATGATCCAACCTGCGCAAGTTTCTACAAACTTTGCTGCAAAAGCACAACAGTTGCCAGAAAAAAATTCCCCTTATTATGACCGATGTGTACGTTTTATCAATCGCGATAATGAATTGATTAAGAAGGCTACTAATCCACAACAAGCTGCTGAAAAAATTGTGAAAGTGATCACAGCAAAAAAACCAAAACTATTCAACCAAGTAGACTTTATGAGTACATTCTTTTTGGGATTAAATCGTTTTTTACCACAAAGATTGAAAGATAAGATTCTGCTGGATCATATGAATATCAACGTATAGGAAGAAGAATGAAGGTTCCAAGTTTAAAAAAACTGACTTTGTTTCACTTACTTCAAGAAGGAAGACGTCTGTATGGCGATCTTCCATCGCAAAGTTTTAAAGATAACAAGAAAGATTACCAAGATATTTCATACAATACATTTGTTGCAAATGCTGAATGCATTTCCAAGGCATTAATCCATTTAAATGCAGAACCAGGTGACCGTATTGGTATTTTAGCTGATGTAGGACACCAATGGTTGCAAGTTAGTATGGGAATTACTACGATTGGATGTGTTGACGTGCCAAGAGGAACGGACGCAACGTTAGATGATATCAGTTATATTTTATCACATGCACAGTGTAAGATTGTGTTTGTTGAAAATGAAAAAGCTCTAAAAAAATTCTTACCAGAATTAAATAAACTCAATCTTCAGACCATTATCTTATTTGGAGAATCAAAATCTGAATCAACAGAGCTGAATTGTCCTATCCTTAATTTTAATGATCTAAAAGTGTATGCGGCTGAAACTCAAACGGACATTTACACTAAAAGAGGAGAAACGATTTCAGAATCTGATTTAGCTACGATCATTTATACTTCTGGTACGACTGGAAAACCCAAAGGTGTTATGTTAACGCATGGAAGTATCTTGTTTGAGATACAGGCACTCGTTGCTGAATTTAGAAAGACAGGTGTGAAAGTAGGTGAAGGTGATGTCACACTTGGATTTTTACCACCTTGGCATAGTGGAGAACGTATTTTTGAAACCATTTGTTTTTATTCAGGAATTAAAATCGCATTTACAAGTGTCCCAGAACTTGGAAAAGATTTGGGCAAAGCAAAACCCACTATTTTGTTCACGGTGCCAAGAGTTTGGGAAAGTTTTTATGATAAAATCAAAGATACGATTCACAAAAGTCCATTCTTAAAGAAATATTTCCTTAAGTTACTAGTTTGGAACTCTGTTAACTTTTCCATTACTTATGACAAAGCCTTTGATCGTATTCCAAGATTCAATTCTCCTAAAACAATCATACAAATGTTCTCTCAAATTCTGAATTTGATTCGATTGTTTCTTTATATTCCTCTGTTACCAATCTCAAAATTAGTATTATCAAGAATACTATCTGTGTTAGGTGGAAGATTGAGATATGCTTTTGCGGGAGCAGGTGCGTTACAACTGGAAGTCGATCGCTTTATGTATGCGATTGGTATGCCAATCCTAGAAGTCTATGGTATGACGGAAAATTCCGGAGTTTCCACGATTCGTCATTATAATGATTTTTCCATCGCTAATGTGGGCAAACCCATCCAAGGTGTAACGATCAAGTTGATTGATGAACAAGGGAAAGAGGTTACAAAACCTGGTGTCAAAGGTGTTGCTCATCACCATGGTCGCCATAACATGAAAGGTTACTATCTAGAAGAAGAAAAAACCAAAGCTGTATTAACTGAGGATCGTTGGTTGAATTCTGGAGATTTACTTGTCTGGACGGCGCAAGGTTATTTGAAATTTGCAGGAAGAGCAAAAGACACAATTGTTCTCTCTGGTGGTGAAAACGTGGAACCAGAACCAATTGAAATTTGCCTAAAACAAAGTGAATACATCGATCAAGCAGTTGTCGTTGGACAGGATAAAAAAACACTTTCTGCTTTGATTTTACTCAACGTAGACAAAGTGGAATCCTATTTAAAAGAGCATTCGGTAAATGTTGATATAAAAAATTCGATTTATAACGATGTGGAAGCAATTCAAAAATTAATCAGAGAGGAAGTGAAACATTTTATCTCTGATAAAAATGGATTCAAATCCTTTGAGAGAATCTCAAATATATATATCCTTCAAAATTCTTTTGCTGTTCATGATGAACTCACACAAACACAAAAAGTAAAACGTAATCGAGTTCAAGAGAAGTATCATAATGAAATCGAATCAATGTACCGCAAATAAAAGGATTTATTCATGAAAACCTATCAATCATGGAATTTAGAAATAGAGGAACATGTTGCGACGTTAACACTTCGAACAAATGATTTAAATGTGATGGATATGCCATCACTTTTTGAGTTAAAGGAAATTAGTACTGAAATCAACTCAAACAATGATATTTGGGTCGTAATTTTACAGGGTAGTGGAAAACATTTTTCTTCTGGAGTCAACTTTGAAATTTTAAAGAAAGTAAATGAAATCACAAAGGATGAATTCAAAAGTAATATGCGAGAAATGCAAAGTTGTTTCACCGCTTTTGAAAACATTACAAAACCTACTATCGCCAAAATCCAAGGATTCTGTATGGGTGGTGGATTTATGTTGTCTCAGTGTTGTGATTTTAGAATTGTAAGTGAAAAAACAGTATTCTCCATTCCTCTCGTGAAACTTGGATTAACGGTTCTTATGGGAACAAACCGAGTGACTAGAAATGCTGGTATCGCTGCCACTAACGAACTTATTATGTTAGGTGACAAATTCAATCCAGAAAAAGCCTTACAGCTCAATCTAATTACTAAAATTGTTTCGCCAGACTCTCTAGATGATGCTACAAAACAATTTGCTAGTAAATTTTTACAACTCCCACCAAAAACAATTTCGATTACCAAACAAATCATTCGACGGGGTGATAAGATGTCTCTCGAAGAAAGTTTGGAGTTGGAAATTGAACTACAATCTAGTTTGCTAGGTACTTCCGATTTGATGGAAGCTATGGATAGTTTTGCGAATCAAAGAAAACCTAAATTTACTGGTAATTAAAAATGAGTATTGAACAACTTTGGCAGAATGGTAAAATTACAATCAATCGAATAAGGATTGCATTATTCTTTGTCTTTTTTTTCGCACTTTTAGGAACAAAAGACAGTATGCCAGCGGCGATGTTTTACATACATCTCTCAGGCACCATTATCATGGGAATCTATGCAACGGTATGCCAACTTTGGTTGAAGTATGGAAAACCACCAGAATGGTTTCATAAATTATTGATTCTGCTCGATATCGGAATTCATTTAATTAATACTTCGATCGATTGTAGTATGGGTCCAATGGAAGCAAAGTCGGCACTAAACAATACTGCTGTTTTGCTTGTTGTTTATTTTTATCTAATATACTCAGGCTTTCTTGGAAATCCTAAGTTTGTCTTGTTCAATGGATTCCTTGCTGGATCTGGAGTGATTTTATCGTATTTTGTTTCTGTTCATTATGGTGGACTGATTCCTTCCGAAGACCCCAACCTGTACATTCAGACTGGATATGTGGGAACTTCTGCGGAAATCATTAAAGGGATTTTCATCATGGTAAGTGGGATTCTTTTATCTAGACTGATTGCGTTATTGATTCGAATCAGCGATAAAGGGATTGAGAAAGCTAGGGAATCAGAACGTTTACTTTCGCAAACTCTGAAGCAAAAAAAAATAATCCAGGATGCAGCAAAAAATTTAGAATCATCGATCCATAGTTTTGCGGATTATATTTCCCACACAGCAGAACGTTTGGAATCGCAAGCTGCTTCGATCGAACAGGTGACTGCGATTAACACCGAACTTTTTTTTTCTTTTGAATCTAACGCTAAGATCATCAATGATCAAAATGAAAAAATCACAGACCTTTTTTCTGGATCCAATGACTTAAACCAAATGGTTGCAACGATTAGTACAATCAATCAGGAACTTATTTCGATTGCGAATGAAAACAAAAAAGATACCACAGAGATTGCTGCTGTATCTAAAAAAACTAGCGAGTATCTAACTTCAATTAAATCATCTTTCGATAAGGTAGATGAAATCAATCAAATTGTTGCTGAAATCGGCGAAAAGACCAACTTGCTTGCATTAAACGCTTCCATTGAGGCAGCTCGAGCTGGAGATGTGGGAAGAGGTTTTGCCGTAGTAGCAAGTGAAGTCAGTAAATTGGCTGATTTTACAGCAAAAAACGCAAAAATCATATCCGAGGTTGTCGAGAATTCTCGTAAGTATATTTTTAATGCAGCGGAAGTCTCCATTCAAACTGGAAATTTAACTTCCAACCAAATTCGAAAGTTGGAAATAACAACCGAGAAGGTTAGTTATATGCATCAACTTTTTGAAAAACAAAAAGGAATTATTTTTGAAACGATTAATCAATTAACAGAGATTAATGAAATTTCCTCTCAGATATCTTTTAGTACAAATGAACAAATTTCAGGACAAACTGAAGTTAACAAAGGAATCATTGCTTTAGAAAATGAGGTGAACCAAATCTCAAATGCGTCCAGAAATTTAGAACAATATGTGGAGCAAATTAGAACACAATCGCAAGAATTATTGACGCTTAGCGAATCATAAACAAAAACTTATATTTCTGGAGTTCTCTATGATACACAAACAATTTCCAAATTTTATAACACTAGGAATCTTCATTTTGGGATTTTCAATTTTTAATTGTTCCAAGAATACTTCCTCACCGGATTTAATCACTGACCAACATGGAAAAACCATACAAATCATACCAGAGCCTGACTCTAGTAAAACCATTCAGAAAGAATATACTTCCCAAATTCCTTTGTTGAAGGAAGACGGTACCCTAAATGTTGCTGGTTGGTCAAGGTTTCCAAACTTTCAAATTGATGAATCACGTATCAAAGCAGAACCGAAACGCTACAAGCGCTGGGAACATTATACATTTTATAACCAAGACTTTGGCGGGGCTGTTACGATTACTGACATTGGTAACTTAGCAATGGGAAGTATTGAACTTCTCGAATTCAAAACAGGTAAAACAATTTTCTCTAAGACAGAACTCGTTCGACCAGGGTCCATCTTTTTTCCTACCAATACAACAGACCCAATTGAATTTACAAAAGGAAATCAGTTCATTCGTATCCAAAAGATAAAGGGAAAACGTATCATAACCTATTCTATCGAAGGTGACTCTGAAAATGATCTCATTATTGGAAATTTTGAATTCATTGAAAAAGCAAATGAAGCTCTCGCTATCATTACGCCATTTTCCGAATCCGATTTCTTTTATGAATACAAAATGCCAAGTTTGATTTGTGTGGGAACCATCCAAATCAACAAAGTGATCTACGAATTCAAGGACAATAGTTATGGTGTTTTGGATTGGGGAAGAGGGACTTGGCCAGAGAAGAATAAATGGCTTTGGGGTGCTGGTGCAGGTATGGTAGACGGCGAACTGTTAAGTCTTAATCTTGGATATGGTTTTGGAGACCAAAAACATGCGACTGAGAATGGGATTGTTTACAAAGGTAAAGTGCACAAACTCGATAAAGTTGTTTGGAAGTATGATACCAAAGATTATAAAAAACCTTGGAAGTTTGTTAGCAATGATGGTCGTCTAGAGCTTGACTTTACTCCTGTGTATCTTTTACATTCTGATATTGATCTTATGGGTATGATTGGTTTTTTAAAACAATTGATTCAAAACTTTTCTATGTCAGAAATCTTTGAATTACTCAAAACGGAAGCCTACTTAAACAAAGCCTTTGGCGTATACAATGGTTATGTGGTGTTAGACAACGGTACAAAAGTCGAGGTGAAAAACCTATTAGGTTTTGCCGAACAAATGTACCAACAATGGTAATTTAGTGAGTATACTCTCTTAAAGTTTTTAACCTGATTGTGGTTACGATCACAATCAGCGTCAAAGTAAGTCCAGCAGAGACCACTGCTGTGGAAATCGACACCTTCACAAGGATCAGTCCCGATAAGAATCCAGCAAAGGCGGGAACCACTTGGCTTGTGATAGTATACAAACTCAGAAGTCTTCCTCGATATTCAGGGCTTACTTCTGATTGTAAAATGGCAACAAGAAGACTGATACTAGCACCTGCTCCAAACCCACTCACGAGTAGCAAACCAATTGAGATCCAAAACTTTGTACTCAGACCAATTCCTAAGAGTCCAAGTCCACAGAGAAAACCAGAAGTCAGAATCAATTTCCCATACCCAAATGTTTTGGCTAATTTGAGAGACAATCCGCCTCCCAGAAGTAATGCGAAAGCAAGCGCTCCTAAGAAGAATCCTCTTTCCAATTCTCCCAGAAACAAAACTCCCTTTGCATATCTTGGCATCATGACTTGAACAGGTCCCATAGAACAATAAATCACGATGGAGAAGAGTAGAGTTTGTTTTAAGAGTTCGTGATTTTTGGCATACGTAATACCTCGAAGGATTCTATCCCAAGCGGAACTCGTTTTCCCTTGTCCTTCGGTTTTAATTCCAATGAGTAAAACCATAGCAATGAGAAACAAATATATCCCCACAAGATGAACCATTTCCCAAGAACCCAAAGTTCTGCAGTATGCTAAAATCGGGGGAGCCGATCCAAAACCTAACATCACAAGTACGTTAAAAATGACGGCCATCTTTTTCTGTCTGTCACCTGCAAGCCGACCGAGAAGTGACATTCTTGCAGGTGCAAGGATAGACCATCCTATACCGACAAAAAATGCACCTAACAAATAGAAAGAAGTCGAAGTAACTCCTGCCATTCTCGAAGAAAGATGCAAAAGCCCAATCGCTACTAAAAAAGAACCATGGGCAAGTTGGGCTAACTTTTGTGGAGAATGTGAATCACACCAAGCACCAGCAAACCAACCTAAAACCAACGGAACACCGAAACACAAACCAAATCCAATACCGGCAAGTGCATCTTGATTCCAAACATCTTGTGCGTACAAAATCACACTATAATTTGTTAGATGTCCTGCTAAAAATCCTAAAAAGGATGCAGCTAAAAAACGAATCATTTGTCCGTTGTTATACGATTCGGGATGATTCATCTTGCTTGTTTCACTTCCATAAGTGTTGGTTGTCCATCTTCAATATGCCAACTAGGGAAGGCTCCATTACAAGAGTAAGCTTTTCCATCTGGTGAAAATTCAATATCACGAGTAAACGTTACCTTTCGGCTCATAGGATATACCTTCCAAGTTTCGGTTTTGATATCCATAGCCATCAAATTGTCTGAAGAAGTTCCTGTGACCCAAACCAAATTACGAGTTCTGTCCACATTAAGAGAGTAAGGTGTTTCGACACCGTCCACTGCCGTAGGAAGAGGATACAATTTGAACTTCCCATCTTCAGGAGAGTATTTGGCGATGGAACCTTCCGGAAATGCAGAAATCCAAACATGATTGTCACGATCGACACGAAGTCTTCTTGGTCCTTGGAACGGGGTTTCAATCAAACGAAAGGAAAAATCTTTGGGATCGATCATACCAATGGTATCTGCATGCAATCGTGTGAACCAAACAGTTCCATTCGGAGCCACATCGATTCCATAAGGCAAAGGCATGCCACTCACACGTTCATCCACTGGCAATAGATGCATTGGAAATCCCCAATTCATGAGTTTAACGATAAAGCCACTGATCCACAAACTAAAACTTTCTTTTTTGGTTCTTGCTGGTAAATCAAAGTAACGAAAGGTTTGATTCTTTCGATCAAACATTCCCACTTGGTTGGAGAGTGCTAATGTAAACCAAACACGATCTTGCGCATCAATGCGAATGGTGTGAGGATACAAACCATCTTGGAACATATGGTCTTTGAATTTTTTTGTTTTAGGATCAAATTCGGTGATTCGCTTTTGTAGGGAAGGTGTGATGAAAATATTTCCATCCACTGGAGATTCCGCAAGAGAATGCAAACCGACATAGGTTTCATGTTTTTGAAAGGAACGTAACCGGCCTGGTAAAAGTCCACCTAACTCATCTTCTGGTTGTTTGGGAACTTTATAAACTACCGTTTTACCAGTGTTAGTATCAATTTCCCAAAGTCTATCTTGGATATTGTCTCCTACATACACAAGACCTGATTTTTTATGAAATAATAAGTCATGCATTTGTGAAAAACTATCACCCATCGGCCATTCACGAAAGACAGCCCCATACAACTCTTTTCCCCAAGTTCTTCCTGGTTGTACTCGTTCTGGATGTTTTAATAAATCCACATATGCATTAGATAAAATTCCTGGGAGTTTTTTCTTTGCCTTTCCATGTGGTCTTGCCCCGTAACCCATCATTCGATTGATGATCTCTTCCCAATCTCCTTCTGTGAAGGCACGTCTCATAAAAAAACTTCCTTGTTGGTGGCAAAATCCACACTGTTCCAAATAGGTTTTTCGGAGCTCCTTCTCTTCCCCAAAGTCGAGTGCCGCCACCCAACTGTTAGATGGATATTGTGCGACCAATAGATTGGGATCTGTGATTTTTTCCATTCGGAAGGAAACAGAACTTCCATTGGAGTAGGATCGAATGTTTACGTCTTTATAACCAATTTTGCGGAGTCGAAGGTTGACTTGTGTCGCATATGGAAACGGTACATTAACAGAACCATTCGGGTTTGTAAACATGGTCACTTCTGGTGTGATGTAAAATTCTAGACCTTCAGGCGGGTATCCATGGTCGTCGCGAGGTGGAACTTGTGGTTTTTCCGCTTTGACTGTCACCATCACAAGATCCAAAGTTTTTCCTGAAGCATCTCTTACATTCACAGTAATGGCAAATAACGATGAATAGGTGAATACAAATCCAACCAGAATGATACTATATTTTTTCATAGGGAACTCCTTTGGCATTTAAATATGCGATGAATGTTTCTTTGGAATTATATTTGGGTGTGTAACCAAATACGTTTTTTAGCTGTTGGTTCGCCAACACAGGACGATAGCGCAAAAAATCAATTTGATCAGGACCATACTGAGTGAGACGAAATAATCGAAGGATCCAAAGGATAGATTGTAAAAGGAAAGCAGGAATTGGTAAATACGGCTTTCGAATCATCCGACTAATCTCTTCTAAACTAAGAGCTCCGTCACCTGCGAGGTTGTAACTTCCTTCTTTATTTTCTGCGATTCCTTTCACGATGATTTGAATGACATCTTCATCCCAAATAAAAACAAATGGGCTCTTGTGTCCCAAAATTCCCATCACAAACGGTTTTTGAAACATATCCGTAATGAGATTATTTACTGTTTTACCCAAGATCGTGCCAGGTCGTAAGATCAATTGTTTGAGTTGCGGAAAGATCTTTCGGTATTCGGATAACAATTCTTCCACTTCCCGTTTGTGTTTGGAATAAACAAATGCGGAATGTCCACGAATCGGATCTGTTTCTTCAATCCATTCCTTGTTTTCTTTATGATAACCGTATGCTGCGCCAGAACTTGTGATGATGACCTGGTTTGTTCTTGTATATACCGCGCCATCTAACACATTTTTGGTGCCATGAACATCGATTTTCCATTGTACTTCTTCACTCATTCCTGGTGGCGGATTCAAAATAGAAGCTAAGTGAACAATCGAATCCGGTTTCCAAGTTTGAATTGTGTCGATGACGATATTTCGATCACTGATATCTAATGTTAAAAATTCAAAATTCGAACTCTCGATTGAAATCGGCATGGGCTTGATATCCGTCGCCAATACATTCCAAGTTGGATAGGTTTTTAACAAATATTGAATGAGGGTAGAGCCGATGTAACCTGCTCCCCCTGTCACTAAAACTCTCAATTTAATTTCCTTCGATGGGTGGTCGACCTTTCCAGATAGCCACTAAAATCAAACCAGAGATAATATGCCAAATGCCCCAAAATGCTGCCACTAATGCCATGTTAGGTTCTGCTTGGAATTGAGTTAGAATGAGTCCCAAGGCAAGTCCAGAGTTTTGCATACCTACTTCAATTGTAATCGCACGTTTGTTTGCTTCATTTTGTAAAAATAATCTCGCCAAAAGATTTCCAATGAGAAGAGCGATAAAATTATGAAAGACAACGATGAGAAAAACAAATCCCATATTATCTAAAAAAATTTGCCAATTGCCACCTACGGCAACAATCAAAAAGACCAAAAATGCAAAGGAAGAAACACGTTTGAAAAACGGAGTGATTTTATGAGCAAACCCAGTGGCAAAATTTCCAAGGATCATTCCTAAAAGTAATGGGACGAGGAGTAATACAATCATACTTTTAATGATCATTATACTATCAATTCGAAGCTCACCTGTGCCTGTAATCATGGCATGAGTGACAGGATTCAAATTAGCCGTTAAAGTAAAGTTAAGTGGCAGTGTGATGATAGCAAACAAACTGGAGACCGCTGTCATACTTACAGAGAGAGCAGTGTTTCCTTTCCCAAGATGTGTGATGATATTGGAAAGGTTTCCACCAGGACTTGCGGCTACAAGTAACATGCCTAATTCCATTCCTGCAGGTAAGTCCAACACAAGAGTGATACCAAGAGTCACCCATGGCAAAAACACAACTTGACCAATCAAACCGGCGAAGGCGGCAACTGGTCTTTGTAAGACGGCCTTGAAGGCAATGAATCGAAGTTCTAAGGCAACTCCAAAAATCAGCAGTGCTAAAACCAATCCTAAAACAGCTTGGTAATCATTGTTATAATTCATTGTGACATGTTCCTATTGAACCATTGTTACCAAACACAAATCATCATTTGTGAATGATCGTTCATCGAGGTAATTCTATAAACAGGAAAGTAGAGATTCTATCTTTTTTTGGTATTGAATCAATTAGATTCTAGGTTATTTCTGAACGCTTTGTAAATATTATTGGGGCGGATCCGCTTGTCGCGGACCGAGCTTTCCGTTGCAATCTTTCCTTCGGAAAAGATTTTCACTACAATCCCTTCCGCTGTCCTTTTTTTTACTAGACTATTGTTGTTCTTCAATCAATTACTGAATTTCGTCTTAGGATAGGTTTTTTAGAAACGAGGGTACAAAGTGTTTACGATTACGGATCTTTGGAAACAAGGAAAAATCATCATCAATCGCATTCGATTTGGATTAGTATTGTTATTTTTATTTGCGATGCTTGGTGCCAAAGATGAATTCCAGCCGAAGATGTTCTTAATACATATGGTTGGAACCATAACAATGGGTTTTTATTGTGCTCTCGCCTACGTGTTAGAAAAAAAAACCAACCCACCAACTTGGTTTCATAAAGTTTTGATTCTATTCGATACACTCGTATTGTCTTTCACAATTATCCTGGATTGTTCTCTAAGTTTATCGGAAGCGGAAGCAGCATTATCGAATGCAGTTGTGTATTTTATTTTTTTCTTCAATGCAATTTATTCAGGATTTTTGGGTGATCGCAAATTCGTTTTGATCAATTCTTTCTTAGGATCGGTGCTTTCTCTTATGGCACTCATTGTAGCTGTCAAAGTATCTGGCGTTCAAATGACAGTGAATCCGGAAGAAGCGCGTCAGATTGGATATGTGGGAACTGCTGGCGAAGTCATGAAACCAATTTTCATCATGGTTGCAGGTTATATTGTCAGTTTACTTGTGCAACTACTCACCAAAATTAGCTCGCTTGCTGAATTAAAAGCGGAAGAGGCAGAACTTCTCCTAAACCAAACCAAAGAAAGAGGGAAGGTCTCTAGTAATGCGGCGATCAAGTTAGAAACTTCTATTTTAAATTTTAGTAAATTTGTTTCGGAAACATCCACTAAACTTGAATCTCAAGCTGCTTCCTTAGAGGAAATCACAGCAGTTATCTCAGAACTTTCCAGCTCGTTTGAATCCAATGGAGTTTCCATTGAAGAACAAAACAACAAAGTAAGAAGTATGGTAAAAGATACAGAAGATCTGAAAGAGACTGTTGATAAGATTTTAAATCAAAGTGAAAAACTTGTCGATATTGCTGAAATCAATAAAAAAGAAAGTATGTCTGTCACAGAAGTCGCAGATCAAACCGCTACTCATCTGGAGTCAATACAAGCATCTTTTGATCAAGTAAACGAAATCAATAACATTGTTGCAGAAATTGGTGAAAAAACCAACTTACTTGCATTAAATGCTTCTATTGAGGCAGCACGCGCTGGAGATGTGGGAAGAGGATTTGCGGTTGTTGCAAACGAGGTAAGTAAACTTGCAGAGTTTACATCGAACAATGTAAAAAGAATCTCAATTGTTGTCAAAAGTTCAAAAGATATTATCGCAAATGCAAGGATTGCTTCAAAACATACAGGAGAACTTGCTAAATCTCAAATTGATAGACTTAATCAAACTTTAGTGCAAATCCAAAATATGAATCAGCTGTATGTAGAACAAAGAAATACATTATCCAACATTTTATCCGAACTTTCACAAATTCGGGAATTATCAAATCAAATCGCGGAATCAACTAAGGAACAATTATTAGGCCAAAAGGAAGCCTCTAAAGGAATTATCCAATTGGAGATGGAAGTGAATGAAATCAGTCGTGCCTCTAAAGATTTAGAAGAACACATTCAGATGATCAAAGAGGAAGCCAATACTTTGGCTTCCATGGGACAAAACTAGTAACTATTTAGTTTCTAATTGGGTTTACGTTGATTCCAGAAACTCTAAAATTTTATCACGCACAAAATCAGAACGAAGTATGAATTTATGACCTAATCCCTCTGTCGTAACGAGAGTTCCCTGTTTCCATGCTTTGGAGACAGATTCCCCCATAGAAAATGGAATCTCTAAGTCTTCTTTGTCGTGAATTACAAGAAGTTCATTTTCAAAGTTTGGACCAGAAGTCTCTAAGTCGATACTCTTCATCGTACGTTGCACTTTTTTTTCTAAAACCTTTTGCATCTGTTCGATTTCAGATTCAGATAGTTGAACATAACGACTGAAATCTTTGATCAAAAGCTCCAACTTAGATGGAGGTGCAATGTATATTAATTTCTTTGCTAAAACACCTAATTCTTGTGCAACGGTAGCTACTGCCCCACCAAAAGAATGTGAGATGATCACATCAGGATTTCCGATTTGGTTTGTTAGTTCTTTCACCATTTTTGCCGACAAGACAATATTGGAATATCGACCAGACGAAAGTCCATGACCAGGTAAATCAATTCCTACCACTTTAAATCCTTTTTCTAAAAAAGATGGAATGAACCTGGAAAAGTTACCTGTGTGACCGTTCCAACCATGAATTAACAAGATGACAGCTTTGGCATCTTGCCCTTCATTCCAAACATAGGATTGGATCTTATGTTCATTGACCTTGAATTGAAATGATTTGGCTTTTTCCAAAACATCCATTTCCTTTCGAGATGGATGTTGTTTTTGTGTTTTCAAAAACCTCTGAACGGAAACCAAACCAAACCATCTTGGATTTTCTTTTGCATAAGCCCATTTTTTTTCGGATGGAATCGGATAAACTCCATTTAAAGTACGAACGATCGTGCTATTTGTATTCATTTTAATCTCCCATGTATTTTATTTATTCATTTTATCATTTTTTCATTCTTTGGAGTGACGTTTGAGAAGTTCGTTGAAGATCTGTTTCGTTCTCTTTTCTGAACTTTTGTCTTCTAAGAGTCGATTGTAAAAATGATAAGACAATACTAGTCCCCAAATTTCTTGGACGATGTGTTCTGAATTGGTTTTAGAATTGAGTTCCTCATTCTTTTTGGCTTCTTCTACAAACTGTTTTAAGGAAGAATGCCAAGACAATTGGATCTTTCGTAAGTGATCTCGAACGATTCCAGGTTTGTCATCAAACTCAGAACTGGAGGCAAGAAATAAACATCCACCAGGCAAATCAGAACGTCTTGACCACTCAAGCCAACTAACAAACGCACTACGTAATCTGGATAGACCCGGTTTTGTCTTTAAGGTTGGGTATAAAACATAACGACGAAACAGTTCACTACCTTTTCTAAGCACCTCGATTTGTAGGTTTTCTTTAGAGGAAAATTTGGCAAATAGTCCACTTTTGGACATTCCCAAATCTTCTGCGAGTGTCCCAATGGTAAGACCTTCCAAACCATTTACACTAGCGATTTGTACCGCCCGGTCCAAAATCATTGATTTGGTTTCTTCGCCTTTGCCCATACTAATAGCACGATCGTTCGTTAAAAAAAGTAAAGTCTTTTTTTAGAGATTTGGGCGCCTCGACCTGGTTTTTAGCTGGCAATGGGTAGGAAAAACGACCGGGCCTTACGCTTCCATCTTCCGGTTTCCGGAAGGATGTCCGCTGCAGTCCCTGGCGCAGGGAATAGGAAGAAGTCACGAGAAATCCTTTCGGCCAATGACAAACGTCAGCGCGGCCTCCGATTCAAACTCCTAATTCATCTTGGTATCACACCTTCTACCATAATCATTTGTAAGAGTTTTTGATCATGTTCTTTTGCGGTCTCACTTGTTATGTAATAACGGTCATACTTGCGCAAATAGACTCCTTCGTTTCTCCCATAGTAATTGGCAATCCAACCGTCGTTTTTTCGAATTAGTTCTGTGAATTCTATTTGGAATTCTTTTTCCAGAGCAGGGTTATAAACTTTAATTGTATGGTATTGGTAATAATGATTCATTCCTGGAAAAATTCCAAGGGTAAGGATCATGTAAGCATAGGTTAAAATTAATTGTGATTCTTCTAAAGTATTCAAAATCCCTTCCGAATCTTGAATGGTGTATTCAAGAAGAACTAAGTCATAGGATTTGAATTGATTCGAATCTGTAACCATTGCAAGTGGGTGTTTCAACGTTTCAAAGGATGATTTGATACGATTTAGGTTTTCTAAACTTTCTTTGTTTTGTTTTTTCGAATCGAAATAAATAGCAATTTTAGCAGGTTTTTTTGAATTTAGAATCGAACTTTCGTTATATTGTTTTCGGTAGTAGTAATCGTTTGCGTAGAATCCTGTGCAATTGGAAAACAATACGACCAACAAAATCAGTACTATTTTAGGAATTATTTGCGACATTCTTTCTTTCCATTTTGTTTTTTGCATACTCTGGATTCTATGGATTGCTAAGGAAGGAAATCTTTTTTCAAACTCCATACCGAAGGACTACGCCACCCGTACTGAGTGGTTTTGTTTCCAGAAGTTTGACTGATTGGTTTGGAATGGCCTCGGAGAATAACCGATTTCCTTTCCCTAAATACGTAGGGGCAATACAAAGACGGTATTCATCAAAAAGTCTCGCTTTCATTAAAGAACCTGTGAGATTGCCACTTCCGAAGACAAACATGTTACCGTTCCCTTCTTGCTTGAGTTTAGAAACGGCAGAGACTGCATCTTTAGTAAGGTTTGTGTTTTTCCAGTCGGCTTTGGTTAACGTTTTAGAACAAACAAGTTTAGGAAGAGAGTTCATATACTTGGTGACTTCTCCTTCCGTTTCGGGTGCGGTCGTCCAATAATCTGCCATTCCTTGGTAGGTTTTGGCACCAAACACAAGCATGTCGGCGGAACGAAGCTGATCCAGGCTCAATTCTTCCAACTCCTTTCCCCAGACAAGTCCATGAAAACTTAAGTCCCATGGTTTCTCACCTTCAAAGTATCCATCCAGAGTGATGACATTCCATAGGATTAATTTTCTCATCTGACTTCCTTTCTATGATTTCTAACAATGAAAGTTATAGACGTTAGTCTTTATGTTTGGGAGATAGTTCGGGTTTGATTTCACCTTCTGCCATCCTTAAATCGCGCACATTTTTTTGGACAGCCACTGCCGCAAACAAACTCAATACGAAAGAGATTCCAAAAAAACCTTTTTCACTTAAGGTTAACGTAGCATTCCATAAACCAATCATTAGCAGTAATAACGTTAATGCCACGGAAAACCAACAAAGGCCTATGTAAATGCCAGTCACAAATAGTCCTTCTAGCTGGTCTCTCACTGTTTTTTGTAATGAAACTGCCGAAAACAATCCATACATCAAGATAGTGATATAAAATCCTTTTTCATTCAACATCATATCAGAATTCCATATTCCGATAATAAACGTAAACATACCAATGAGTAAAGATAACCAAGAGGCGCCGATAAATGCGGCAGAAGGTTTTTGAGGTTGTGTAATCATGGCAAGGATTCTATAGAATTCCTAAGATTTAGTCAAGAAGATTGTAAAAGTAGTGGAAAGTTTTACATAATACATTCAGATTAGCGGTTCTTAGTTGATCCAGTCTTGTCTCGCAAAAATCTTTATTCAGCTAAACATAGAATATATTGGAATGTCGATTGCGCAAATCTCTGGTACAAAAACTCTCTTTCTATGGAAGCAAAAATAGTCACATTTGACGGCAAATTGATTTTGGGAAAAAAGTTGGAAATGTCTTTGGCAAACAATCTAACACCAATACTATGGAAATCATTTATTCCTCAAATACCTTCTATTCCCAATCGTATTACAAAAGAACTCATTTCTGTATCGGTGTATCCGCAAGATTATTTTCAATCCTTTCACCCGAGTCGTAATTTTGAAAAATGGGCAGGTGTGGAAGTTTCTTTGACAAATGATACTTTGATTGGATTGGAAAGTTTGCGAATTGAGAACGGAATGTACGCAGAATTTTTATATCAAGGACTTCCAAAGGAAGCTGGAGTCTTTTACCAAAACATATTTAGAAATTGGCTACCAAATTCAAAATACCAATTGGACGCACGTCCTCATTTTGAAGTGATGGGCGAAAAATATAAAAACGAAGATCCAAACTCAGAAGAATTGGTTTATATCCCAATCACACTGCGTTAAGGATACGTAGGGCTTGGTCGACTGCCATTGTTAATTGGCAGGCGACGGGAGCGTTAGCGCACCCCGAAGTAGCCTGACCCTGCCACCAACGATTGATTTCTTAGAATCGGATTGGGAACGCACAAATCGTACCCAAACGCATTTTTTTGCAATGGAATGATTCCAGGATGAATGTGATTGAAAATGATCAAATGGGTTTTGATTTTTTGTTGCTTACGCATTCTGAAGGGGCTATTCTATACGGATGCGTTTCGTTATTTTGATTGCCTTCCTCCTTCTGTTTCAGTGTGTAAAGCCTGAGCTCAATCATCCAAAGGATTTTGGAACGGATGCATTTTGGGAAACCGAAACCATTCTCTGTTTCACGGGAAAATTATCCGAATGCCTTCCTTCTGTTCCCGTTTGTTCCACCTGCCGTTTTTTTTCTACTACTACATCTTATACCGGCAATCGAGGAGGAATTGCAGGATCGGATGCGATTTGTATGAGCGATCCTAAAAAACCAAATGATCCTCAGCGTGCTGTTTACAAAGCATTTCTTGTGGATGATGTGAATCGGATTGCTTGTACGACTTCTAATTGTTTAACTGGTGGACTATCGGAACATGTAGATTGGATTTTAAAACCAGATACAACGTATGTGCGAGCTGTGGATAATGTAACCATCGCGACTACGAATAGTGTTGGAATCTTTACAACCCAAACAAACGATGCAGAGAATCCACCGATCGCAGCTTCGATTTTTACCGGTATGAATACAAGCGGTTGGACTACGCGCTCTGGTAATCATTGTAGTCGTTGGAACGATGGAACGAATTTAAGTTCAGGTTCCATTGCACCTAATAGCAACAGTCTGTATTTTTCGGGAGGAGTTCCGACTTGCGATACTACAACCGTTATCCTATGCGTGGAACAATAAGAGAGCAAAGTCATTTGATTTTAGGTTAGTTATGCGATATACATAATAATTCGACCGTTAGTTGTATGTTTCCCTGTTTGTCAAAGGGAAAATAAAATCTAATTTTATTATTTTCGAATCAAACCCTCCAAAATAAATTCCAAAATCGTACAAAAAGATTGAGAAAAAGTAATCATTTCGTTTAGTTCGTATTAGGTGTGGGACGAATACGCGTTTTGTGACAGTTTTGTTCTTTTTCCAACATGCAAAAACACCTGATGAGGCAAATGAAAATATGAAACGTAAATTAGCGATTCTCGCTACAATTGGAATGACTTTTTTAACCATTGGATGTCCTGGTTCAGGCGGCGGTGGGGGTGGAGCTGCCCTCGCGTTATTGTTTGGTGGTGGTTCATCACAAGCACCGTCTAATCCGATTGAGCCTCCTACCGAGACTCCTCAGATTCAATTATTTCGAGATGGAAGTCAGATTTTTAATTCTGGTTCATCTAATTTAGGTTCAGTAGTAATCAGTACAGCAGGAACTCCCGTTACTTTTACGATTAAAAACTATGGAATTGAGAAGCTCGATTTACTGAATCCTACAGCAGTTGCGATTTCTGGTGCAGATGCTGCTATGTTTGCAATCGTTCAACCTTCTGATTTTTCACTAGAATTAAATGAAACGGTCAATTTTACCATTCAATTCAATCCGAATGCAGTTGTTGGTGTGAAAACAGCTCAAATTTCCATTCCATCGAATGATCCAAAAACTCCAATGTTTCAAATGACCATCACTGGCACAGCAAGTCCCGTACCTGTGCCCGAGATTGCGGTCTCAATCGCAAGTGTGGATAGAGCAACGAGTGCCACGTATACATTTACTTCCGTGCAAGAGGGACTTTCTGGATCAGACGTCACAGTTACCATACGAAACCTAGGAACTGCCGCTCTGAATGTATCTAATATCACCCTCGCTTCTGGAGATACTTCGCAATTCTCGATTACACCAGGAACCCTTCCTAGGAGCATTTCCGCTGGTGGTAATAGCACCTTTACCATGCGTTTTTCTCCAAGCTCGACTGGTGTTAAAAACGCGGTGCTCAATATCCTTTCGAATGATTCCGACGAAGCAACATTTGTATTAAATCTTTCAGGAACCGGAACCGCTGCCCCAGCCCCAGAAATCAATGTGCAAGTTAGTGGTGTAGATATAGCCTCAGGTGGGTCCTTAGCTGCATTTAGTAGTTTAAGAATAGGTGCTGGTTCGACTACAAGAACAATTACGATTCAAAACGTAGGAAATTCCACTCTCAACTTAACTGGTACTCCTAGGGTATTGATTACTGGTGGGAATGCATCGGATTTTGAAATTGTAAGCCAGCCTTCCGCCGCTACGATTGCTTCTAGTGCTAGTTTAACTTTTACAGTAAGATTTACACCAACGGCAACAGGTGCAAGAGCCTCAACATTTCAAATTGCGAACAATGATAGTAACGAAGGCACATATACAGTAAATCTTTCTGGTACAGGGATCGAACCTTCATCTCCATGCACTCCTATTGTTAATACAGTAACTAGGACATCAAATTCAGGTTCACAAAGCCTCGGTGGAGGTGTAACTCTATATTGGTCTGGAACACAGGGTCTTTCGGTTGGACCTTCAACGCCAAGCGTTGTTTATTTTTTGAACCAACCTCATTCGAGTCCATCAGGTGCTGTCTTGGGATACATGTATGATACTGATTTAAATCCACTTATGAACAGTAGAGATTCAGTTGGAAATACAGCTATGTCAGGAATGCTTCCCTACTCTCGGTATTCTACAGATTATTTATCAATTGCTGATGGAAATCAAGCGATACCTACTTACACTCCATCATTATCATATTTATTGTTATTCGAACCTAACTCGACGGTTTCTTTTGCATCTACTACTGCATCCCTTACAACTTCATTGAGTTGTAACCCGATGTTATTGGAAGACCAGGCATTTACCTCTTCCGAAGGAACATCCTCAAACAATGGTTTGGATAAAGTTTGGACCTATCGGAAAAAGCTGAATGTTCGATTAATCTTCGTAAATGGTACCTATGCCACTCCTACTGTGGCTGGTGTCCAAGCGGCAGTGGATCGAATGACGCAAGTTTATGCACAAAACTCGGTGAAAATTGATCTTCAGTTTACGGCGACAACGATCACAGATGCAGAATTTCAAACCATCGCTGATTTAGATGATGATACAGGAAATGTCACTGCGTCTCTCACTAAACTTTATACATCTCCAGTTGGTTCCGCTGGTCAAGTAGCTACTTCACTTAACATCTATTTAACGGCAGATGAGAGCCAAGAGGGTGGTGTGCTTGGAACTTCTTCTGGTATTCCAGGTCTTCCTGGAGTCGCGGGAAGTAAAAAATCGGGCATGATTATTTTTATTGAACCACATAGATCAACGGAACCTGGTTCTGGATCGGCTGGGGATGTTTTGTCAAATGCTGATTTGGTGTTTCTTGGTAACACAATGGCGCACGAAGCAGGACACTTTTTAGGTCTCTTCCATGTGAACGAGAGACAAGGATATGAGGCTGGTTCTACTAATATTCTTAGAGCACGTGATCCAATTCGTGATACGCCTTATTGTAGCCGTTCAATGGCAGGTATTGATGGACTTGTTGACATCAGCGAATGTCTTGGCACTGGATTTACCAATTCTGGTGCACGTAACTTGATGTTTTGGGCAGGAGACGGTGTCACCGACCAAAGTCAACTCACTGGCGAGCAAGGGTGGCTCTTGCGTAACAACCCATTGACCTATTAAGGAAGAATGAAAATGAATATGTTGAAATTGATAATAACTTTACTCCTTCTGCAAACAGCTTTGTTTGCAGAATCCTTGGATCCCAACCGTTACCAAAAAATCAAACGGATCCTAAGTCAAACTGGGCATATGGAACTGGAAGTGATGAAACAATCGGTAGAATCCATTGTCAGTTACCCTGCCCCTTACCTTAGGACTCTCAGCGAAGAGCAGGGAGTTCGCATTTATGTCAAAGAGAGATCACTCATGCTTCTCTCCTACTATCCAGATGGAGAATCAGAAACATTACTGAAGAGCAATGTCGCTAACCAATCACTCCATCCGAGTTTACGCACGTTTTCGGCGCGTTCTTACCGAGATGGATTTGTTGGCAAAAAGGCTGACCAAGTGAATGCATATCTCAATCAATATAGAAATGATGCAAAGATTGGCAGTGCTGTTCGAACGCTTTTAGATCCAAAATTCAAAAAGAATTTGAATCCTAGCTTGGAAAAACAAAACGAAGCAGAAAGTATCAAATTAAAGAAGAAAATAAATCCTTAAATGCAAGGAACATATTTCTATTTCTTGGCTCTCCTACGTAATCGGGGAGCCAGGGAATCGAAGTACCTCTCCCCGATCCTATCACCTAACAAATATCAGACAAAATCTAAAGAATATTTTTCTTGCTTTTTAGAATCACGTTTGTATCGTCCTGAAAATTTTAACATTCGCGAAGATTTGTACATTAAGATGTCATTGATACCAAAAGTTTTAGGTATGCGTCTCCCGAAAGACTAGCAAAGCCTGAGCCCTCTTCACCCACCAAACATTTAAATGCGTTAGCGTGATCACCATCGTGGAGGTGTTTGCTTCGAAAAGCACCCAAGGATGGGTGCGGGCGAGAGCTCTGGCCATGGATGGCCAGGCGAACGCGAGAAGCGAATGCCGAAACCTATGCAGAAATTTTTCTATTTTTAATGGAGACTTCTAGATCTAGCGCGTGACAAACTTTCAAAAAAGTTGATAAGTTACAATTCACTCCATTCTCAATTTTGGACAGCTGTTGTTGGGTGACGTGAGCTTTTTTTGCTAAATCCGATTGAGATAGTCCTTTTTTCTCTCTTAGTGTTTGTAACTCAATCGAGATATTCACAAGTTCTTTTTCTTCTTCAAATATCTTCTTAAATGATTTATTTCTCAACTTATTATCTAAATGTTTTTTGAACGATCGCATTAATGAAACTCCTTTAGGTTTTTCTCATAATATTGCGCTAAGAAAATTTCCTTTCTTTTGATTGCCTTTTTAATTTCTGCTTTTGGAACCTTATCTGTGTTTTTGACAAATTGATTAGTTAAAACTATATAATTTTTAAAACAAAAGAAATACAGAATTCAAACTTGTGATCCGGAAAGCTTAATCCTCAGTTCATGGATTCCGTCAATTAACAGATCAGCATACGGTCTTGGCAAATTTGGTCCCATCTCTGAGAGTTTGTCTAACCATGCGAAAATTTTTGCCTGATTTCTTTCATCTTTAGAGTTTATGAAAGATTCGATCTCAGATGGCAAATCCTTGTTTTCTGAGAAATAAAGAATTTTCCATTTTTGACTCACAACTCATCCTACATCATAAATGATGTATCGTAAAGTTTAAAATTTGCTTCTTGTCTTATTTTTTATTCTCTTATTGATTCATTTTATACGAAAAGTATTTCTCCCTTCCACCCACCAAACATTTAAATGCGTTAGCGTGATAACCATCGTGGAGGTGTTTGCTTCGAAAAGCACCCAGGGATGGGTGCGGGCGAGAGCTCTGGCCATGGATGGCCAGGCGAACGCGAGAAGCGAATGCCGAAACCTGGAGACGCTCGGTGAGTCGGCTTCCACGGTTCTCCCATCCAGGTCGAACACGTTCCAGCCCGTCCCGCTCGAGGTCTCGGCATCCTGCCTTCGACAGAAACAGCTTCACGCTCCCTATGGGTCGCTACTGTTTCTGACTCTCACGGTCGTTCGACTCCCGTCGTAAAACATGGAGTAAATGAAATTTTCTTTCAAAAACCCACCAAACATTTAAATGCGTTAGCGTGATCACCATCGTGGAGGTGTTTGCTTCGAAAAGCACCCAAGGATGGGTGCGGGCGAGAGCTCTGGCCATGGATGGCCAGGCGAACGCGAGAAGCGAATGCCGAAACCTGGAGACGCCGGGAGTCGAACCCGGGTCCTATCGTCCTCAAATGCAGCTTCTACACGTTTAGTTTGCAAATGAATTTCGGAAAGACTTACCCTACAAACGGGGGACTCAATCCTATCCTACTTAGAGTTCAATTCGGTTCGAAGCGGGCGACAAATCCGAAAGGTCCTTAGAGAGGTGTCGGTTTCTAGGCCACCCAAGGAAACAGCCACCGAAACCGTAGAGCTTAAAATTAAGCTGCTAGAGCAAATTCGTTATTTGCAGTTATTGTTTTGAAGGTTTTTAAGAGGTCCCTCACCCCTACGTGCCACTGAATCCAAGCCAACAACAGTCGAAACCAATGTCGTCCCCAATTCTTACTACTTAGACGACGGTAATGGTTCGAATTGTTACGAAAAGCAAAAAAGGTTGAATTGGAGTTTTAGTGTGCAGGAATGTTTGTATCCTTATGAAAATTTCCTTTCGTACTCCTTTTTTGACTCTATTGGTCCTCATCTTTTTCAGTTTCAATCCATCTTGTTCGCAAAAGGAACACCCTTCTGAGAAGGAAATCCGACTCGCAGTGTATGAAAAAGAAGAAGGGGATCCCATCCGAATCCTCGGGCAAAAACAGATCAATTTGGACGAAACACCTGAAATGGAAACTTTGGTATTGTTTCAGTCAGGGCAAAGTGAGGTATTGTCTGCGTTTCGTAAGGATGGATCCAATTGGATCTTTTTATGGAAGTTAGAATTCTTTCTGAAAAACTTAGGGCCGATGTACCACGACGGCAAACAAAGTATTTGGGTCGCTGGATCTATTTCCGGCAAAGAAAAACCAACGTTTGCAGGGGATTGTTTGAGACGAGTGGTGCTCGCAGAACTTCCTGGTGATAATTTCAATTCTGTCTTTGTTGAAGTATTGTCCGAAGAACCACCGTTAGGTTTATTTTCTGTTCCTATGGGTTATAGGAAAGGAAAAAAGATTTGGGATGGTTACCAACTCAAAGAACACGAAGAATTAAAACGAACCAAACGAGTTGAGTTTGAATATAGCGCTAAGGATAAATCGTTTCGTATCTTCCCCACAAATCCTAATTACTCACAAGAATTTGTTTTCAATGGCTGGGAGATGATTGCAAACCTGCCGATGCAACCGGTTCCTTCTTTTGTTTCGTTAGAAGTGGAACCTAAATTTGAAAAAGGAAAAGAATCTCTTGTGACCTTACAGCTGAAGAATCGAGGCAATTATGTAAGTTTAACATATCTGTCACTTTCCTTTCCCGATGTTGGAAACCTTCGATTAGCAAGTGAAACACAAGGTGTTCGTTTGTATAAAAAAGGGGATATTGTCTACAATGTCGTACAAAATAAAAAAATCCCAGCAGAGTATCCGTTACTCGAAGTTACTAAAGAAGGATGGGCAAATAACTTCCGTTATGGGATTAAGTTTTATTATACACCTGCTGTGACTGATTCTCCAAGGATTTTATTTCGTTCCACTTATAAGTTTTACCAAGATATAGTTTCGATTCCAAACCAATATTCGATTGCACCGTTTGAAAGGGATCAACAAGGGTTTCCCTCTTATCTTTTGGGCCAATAACGAAAAACGCAATGAAACAAAGATTGCCAGAAGAAATTTTAGTAGCAAGACGTGAAATTGTTCGAGTCCAAGTCGAACGATTCCATTTGTTTTATTTTGATTTCTTTCATCGTTCCGAAACAATTGAGATGGCAAAATTTTTCTTTGAGACCGTTTACAATTTGGATGGGAAAGAGGAATGGGAAACGTTAGCGTTTCAAACCTATGACAAAGTCAAAAATATGCTGAAAGAGGGAACTCGAGAAAGTATAGAACGTCTGATGGAGCTCAATTCGATCACTGATGAGTTGGACATCCAGATGGCAAAACTTTTGTTAGCGAAGGGCTGGGTATTCGGAAATGAAATCAACCAAGATGAATACTTTCGGTTGTTTTGTGAACTGGATCAAAGAGATCTGCGCAAAAAACAATTAGAAGTAGTTCTTTTTAATTTGAAAAAATTTTATGAACTTGCGCATAAGCCAATGAGTGCTTACATCATCAAACCAGCAGCGATGATGTCCAAATTGCTAGGCGTGTATCCTTTGTTTAAAAAAGTGGAACAAGGGTATTACGCCACGTTACCAGTCAATCAGTTGTTATTTGATGAATTTTATGCATTAGTCCAAGAGAAAGAATGGAATTTTTTATTCCAGGCTTTTCCATCACTGAAAGAGGAATCATGAGAAGACGCTCCAGGTTTGTATCCAAAGAAGAAGACCATGTGGAAGCACATGATAGGTGGTTACTTACCTATGCTGACATGATCACACTTCTTTTAGGTTTATTTATCATTTTGTATGCAGTCAGTAAGGTGGATTCCAAACGACTGAACGAAGTGGCAAAAGACATCAAAAGAGGATTTGGACTGAATGTGAGTTCATTAGGAGTTTTAGTCGATGGTGGTTCTGGGATTTTGGAAGACGATACCATGGTTCCCAAATCAGAAGTGTTTCGACTTTGGGAACGAATTGGTTTTGCTTTAAAAGCGCTAAAAGAAAAAGCAAAATTAAAACTGGGACTTGCCGAAACTGAAGAACTCAAACTTACATTTGCCGGTTCGGATTTAGCTTCCGATGACGTACTAAAAACTGATCCCGATTTAAAATTTGCGTTTGAACAATTGGCGATTTTATCCAAAGGTATGGATATAGATATTGTCGTTCGAGTTCACATCCCTTATGAATCTCAAATTGACAAATCCAAATTCCAAAATTCTTGGGATTATCATTCCAATCGAGCCTCCTTACTCGCAGAAAAGTTAGTCAATGAATATGGTATTCCCAAGGAACAAGTATCTGTTCAAGGTTATGCGATGTTTCAAAAATCAAAATTTTCAGACACACCTGAAAAAAAAGCAAACGAAGAACGAATCGAAATTTTAATTCGCAAAAAAGAAACAGCTGATACTACAAAATAAAAACTCATTTCTAGGATCAAATGATCCTCAATTCTACTTTTCAAATTCCCAAAGGCAAAAGAATCTTGTTATGACTTTGGATTTAGAATTTAATTCCATCATTTTGTAAGGCATGATTCCATGAAACCACTCAATTCAATTATCAATTTGCAAAGGAATTTCAAACATTCCCTCTTTTTTATTGTTTGTTTCGGGATATTGTTTTCTTTCCTATCCTGCAAAAAGGAAAAAGGGATCAACCAATTGGATTGGCAAAATGAATCCCTGCGTTTAACAGCTGATTTGTGTAAAAAATTCCGTGAATGTGCTGATCAAAATTGGAAGTCCATACCCGAAAATTTACAAAAATTCACAGAAGGACGATTGGAAGAAGCCAATTGTCAAAAACGATTTCGTGAGAGTAATGCTTACAAATTGATCGGAGCCGATCCCTTGCAAATCCAAACAAGTTATCGAGAATGTCACAAACAAGGGATGGATCTTACGTGTGACGATTTGCAAGCAGGTAAACTGATGAACTTTCCTTCTTGCACCGCCTTCCAAAGAATCCAAAATCGATAAATTTTACTGGATTACGTTAGTTATAAGATCAACAATCGAATTACGATTGCCGCAAGTCCACCACCCACTAACGGAACCACTACGGGAAGCCATGCGTATTTCCAACCGGAGTCTCCTTTGTTGGGAATGGGAACAAGGGAATGGACAATTCTTGGTCCTAAGTCACGAGCTGGATTGATGGCATACCCAGTGGTTCCTCCCATGGAAAGTCCAATTGCCCAAACAAGGAGGGCAACAAAACCGGTGCCTGCAATCCCACTTGCACCACCATTTGTGGGAGAAAAAATCGCATGAATTCCTATGATGAGAAGAAACGTTCCAAACCCTTCGCTGATCACATTGGATAGAGTGTGTTTGATGGCAGGTTCTGTCGAAAACACAGCCAAAATTTTCCCTGGGTCTTTTGTTTCCTTCCAGTGAGGGAGGTAGTGCAGGTAAACTAGAAATGCTCCGAGAGCGGCACCAGTCACCTGGGCTAAGCTATACGGTAAAAAATTTGCAAAATCACCTGATTGTATACAAACAGAGAGGGTAACGGCAGGGTTTAAATGAGCTCCAGGGCTACCCAATGCTTTTGCGACAAGAACTCCGAAACAAACGGCTAAGGCCCAAGCAGTCGTAATTGTGATCCACCCACCGTCTTTGGCTTTGGATTTTTCTAATAAAACACCAGCTACAACTCCGTCCCCTAATAAAATCAAAACCGCAGTTCCAAAAAATTCACCAACCAGTTCCAAAATGCTCTCCTTTTGTTCTCAGATGAGGACTTTATCTAAAGGGACATAGAGTTGTAAGCAACCTTTTTTGAAGAGAGGCATCCTCAATTTATTCTAGGATTTTCCATCGAATCATAAATCATGGGAAAATAGACCATGAAAAATCACGCGCTTGAGTATCACTCTAGGTTTCCGAAAGGGAAAACCAAAGTAGTTCCGACAAAACCAACAGAGAACAGTTATGACTTGTCACTAGCTTACTCACCTGGTGTCGCATACCCTTGCCTAGAAATTGAAAAACAACCTGATCTAGTTTATGAATACACCAACCGTGGAAACTTAGTTGGTATCATCACCAATGGAACGGCCATTTTAGGACTTGGTAACATTGGTGCTTCCGCTGGGAAACCAGTGATGGAAGGAAAAGCTGTTTTATTTAAAAAATTTGCGGGCATTGATGTTTTTGATATTGAAATCAACGAAACAGATCCTGAAAAGTTTATCACGATTGTAAAGGCCCTTGAACCGACGTTTGGTGGAATTAACTTAGAAGACATCCGTGCTCCTGAGTGTTTTCATATCGAAAAAACTCTCGACCAAAGTATGAAAATTCCTGTCTTCCATGATGACCAACATGGAACGGCAATCATCTCTACTGCAGCACTTTTGAATTCTCTTGTACTCACAGGTAAAAAAGCTGAAAACTTAAAAGTTGTGATCAATGGTGCAGGGGCTGCGGCCATTTCCATCGCCGAGATGTTAACGCATATTGGAGTGAAACACGAATCCATTTATATGTTGGATTCCCGTGGTGTGATCAATCACAAACGAACCAATTTACATGAATCCAAACTTCCTTTTGTTCGCAAAACAGATGCGGAAACTTTGGAAGACATTTTTCCTGGAACCGATCTATTCATAGGAGTTTCTGTTGCGAATGTAGTCACAGAAGCAATGGTGAAAACAATGGCTGAGAAACCGATCATGTTTGCTCTTGCCAATCCAGATCCAGAAATTCCGTATCCTGATGCCAAACGCGCAAGACCTGACCTCATCATGGCAACCGGACGCAGTGATTATCCTAACCAAGTGAACAATGTGCTTGGTTTTCCCTTCATCTTTCGAGGTGCTTTGGATGTTCGAGCCAAAGTCGTGAACATGGAAATGAAATTAGCAGCGGCATATGCTCTCAGTGAACTCACAAAGATACCAGTCCCAAGAGAAGTATGTGAAGCTTACAATGAAGTGGAAATTCGATTTGGGGAAGACTACATCATTCCAAAACCTTTAGATGAACGTGTGTTATACCATGTTGCACCTGCTGTGGCAGAAGCCGCAGTTAAAACGGGTGTGAACCAGGTGGAATACCCAGGTCGGGAAGCGTATGTAAAGTTTTTGGAATCGATTATGGCTCAACAAAAAGAACCAATCAGCGCTTTAGAAATCTAACCATAGTGACTCTGTCCCTATAAGGTTTCCGCAGAGATCTTAAAAAAATTTCAAAAAAAAACGATCATGCCTTGAAAAAGTACTTGTTTAAATTTGTGCAACGCACATAACTGTATTGTGCATTGCACAAACAGGTGAAAACCAGGAGCTAAATTATGGAAAAACAAATCATGGACATTCTTAACGCGGGAATCGGTCTTTTTCAATCTGGAAAAGAAGGTTTAGAAAAAGCAAAAACACAATTGGAATCTACTTACAATGAGTTAGTATCCAAAGGTGCTTTGGACAATACTGAGGAATCAGTCAAAATCCGCCAATCTGTGGACAAAATCCTAACAGACATTAAAGAATTCTCTAGTGTTGCTGGAAAAAACTACGACGAAACTCGTTCTAAAATCGTAGAAAACTACAACAAAATTGCTGAAGAAATCAAAGCAAAAATGCCTGAAGGAAAAATTGAATCCGTAAAAGCGAAAATCAATGAAGTAGCGGAATCAATCAAAAAAACAGGTGCTGCAAAAGCATAATCATCATTCATCAAGAGAGGGTCGGTAAAACGGCCTTTTCTCTTCTTTCCCTTTTGTGAGACTCATTCACTTTCTTATTTCCTAATTCTTTTTCCGATTCCAAAATTCCAGTCCTCAAGTCTTTACTTTCCCTATTGACATCTTCTTACTTTTCATACATGGTAATTTTATGTTTCGTTCTAAATTATCCCTCCTTCTGTTTCTTTTTTCGTTGGTTTCGTGTGGCACAGCCGACTTGAGACCTCCTCATTTGTCATTTGATAAAATTGATCAAGATCTCAAGAAAAAGGGATTAGCAGTTGTTACGAATCCACCTATCAAAGAGTTAACTCCGGGAGATTGGAAAGATTACAAACAAGTTCAATTTTTTTTGAAAGATGTGTGGCATTCTAAATTTGTTCGATTTTTTACACCGATCAAAGAAGAAGAAATTCGAATGCGCGTGTATTTGGATTTGGAAACCGATGCCATGCAAGTCGAGTTTCTCAGTGGTGAAAAAAAAGGTCTTATTTATGGATTAGAAAAAAAGACAACCTATCAAATAGCAGCTGACACGGGCAAGGTGTACAATGACGACACAGAAGTGCGGATTTATTTGGAATCCCTTCGTTTGTATCTGACTTTGCCATGGAAACTAAAAGGTTTTCCTATCATTCAATACGCAGGCTCTAAAGAAAAGTTAGATCAAAAATATGAAGTAGTGTATTTCACATCGGTTCAAATGAATGCGACTCCAGATACAGACCAATATGTTGGTTACTATGAGAATAAGAGTGGAGCGTTAGAATGGGTCGAGTTCACCTATCGTGAGTTATTCAGTTTTTACCAAGGTGTGTTGAAATATGGATTTTATGAACCTTGGAATGGGAAACAATATCCAAGAAGGATCACAATCTTAGATCGATTTGAAGATCCTGATTTTGTCCATGAACTTCGGATTGAAAAAATCGAAATCCCTTCAAAACCGATGGAAGAGGACGATAAGGTATTAGAATTACCTGAGCCAGGAAAGTAGGATTTTATTAATGAATGCGAAAGGGATCGTAGCGGAAATCCTGCATGTATGCAGATTGCAGCGGAGAGCCCGGTCCACCACTGGAACAGTGGTGGATTCGCCTCAAACAAGCTTTAGAGAATTGGATTGGAAAAAAAGCGAATCAAAGATAAATATTGGAAATACCCCAAAAATCGGTTGAATCCTTTTTTGTTATTACTTATGTTATAACTATGGAAAGTTCTGCTGTCAAAAAGACGACGATTCGCGCCATTGGGAATTCATCTGGTGCAACCATCCCAAAAATCATTTTGGAAAAATACAATCTCCATGAAGGGGACACTGTCTTTCTTGTCGAAACAGAAAATGGGATCCTTTTGTCTCCCTATGATCCTGAGTTTGCATCAGCTATGGAATTGTACCAAGACGCTTCTAAAAAATACAGGAATGCCTTGAAAGAATTGGCGAAATGAAACGGGAACCAAAGTGGTTAAAGCGAAATATTGCAGAAGCCATCCATTTAGACCAAATCAAACAACACGGCGGTGCATTAGGCATTCGTGATATTGGTTTACTGGAATCGGTTTTGGAACGACCAAAAAACCATTGGCATTACAATCCAAAAACTTCAATTTTTGAACTCGCGGCATCCCTCGGAATCGGCATCGCTAAAAATCATCCCTTTATGGATGGAAACAAAAGGACATCGTTTCTTTTGATGTATGTATTCCTTGCTATGAATGGTTATTTGATTGAGACTTCGGAAGAAGACGTTGTGATCACGATTTTAAAAGTAGCAGATGGTTCGATGAAAGAGGATGAGTTGGCCAAGTGGTTGAAACAGGTATCGAAGGTTAGAAACTAACGGTAAGTAATCGTAAATAAAAAGCCACCACTCAATCAGCAGTGGCTTTCCTTTTAATTCAAAGTAAATCGAATCGGAACCAATACTTTTACTGTTATTGGTTTTCCTTCTAAAACGGAAGGCGAAAAACGTTTTCTGCGATAGACTTTAATCGCTTCTTCTTCCAGTCCACCACCTAACTGTTTACCTACGGAACGAACACGAAGGACTTCTCCTGTGTTGGAGATGATCACTTCTAACGTCATTGTTCCTGTTACACCGAGAGCTTTTGCTTCCGATGTATATTCGGGGCGTACATTCGGTGATAAATCAACAGGTGAGGTAGCGCCAGAAACAATTGGATCAGATGCGCCAGCAATGCGTGGGTCTTCCTTTTTTTCTTCTTTTTCTTTGTCAGTTAGATCAAAGTCACCATCAGTTGGTTTGGAATCTGTGGTCGGTTCTTGGATTTGGACGTTGTCAATAAAGGCAACTTCTTCTACAAGATCATCCAAACTATCTGTTTCCAAATGAGGAGTGAACCAAAAAAGAATGATTAACGCCTGTATAACGGCAGAAATGGCAAGACCCGTTTCCATACGGTAACGATCAATGAATCTATGGATTCTTTCTCGTTTGGATCTTTTTTGTGTAACTACAGTTCCGCTCACTTTATTTACCTTTTAATCCGCCACCTTGGGTGGTCTTGGTAACAAGAGAAACCTTTAAAGCACCAATCTCTCGGAGAGTTTCAAAAACATTGTCTAGTTCTTCATACGTAAGGTCTTGGTCTGCATGGATCAAAACTTTAAGATCAGGTGTTGTGGAAATTTTGGCTCTGATTTCACTCATCGCTTCGTTTAATTCCATTTTCACTGAATTGAAATAAACAGTTCTTTTTTCATCTGCAGTTAGATAAAGATTGGCGATCTTTTTGTTTAACTGCTCTCCACCAGGAACATCTGGTAAATTGATGGGAAGGTCTGGATCAGAATCCAATACGGAGGTTACCATAAAGAACACGAGAAGTAAGAAGGCAATGTCTGCCATCGAACTTACTGGAACTGAAGGTGCGACTCTCTTTCTTCGTAACATATTATTTCTTCTTTCTCACTGAGATTTTTTCAAATCCGCGAAGTTGCACTGCTGATAAAGCATCCAACATCTTTGCATATTTGGTATCGCCGGTTGTAACAATGAGTGCTAGTTTGTTTTTGAGATCAGGGATTTCCATTTGATTGAGGTCATCACGAAACTCTTTTAAACTAGCATATTCTTTGGTTCCGAATGCCGGGTTACGCATCTTGTATCTGTCTTGTGTGACCAAAATTTCATATACATTCTTACGTAAAAAAGGCTGAGGTTCGGATTGTTTGCGTGGAAGTGATATATTCAATCCTTCCTTTACAAAGAATACAGCTGTTACCATAAAAAATACCAAGAGTAGAAAGGCAATATCCGACATGGATGCTGCCGAAATTTCCTCTAGTTCTTGTTTTTTCTTTAACTTAATCATGGTTAGTTACTTACCGAGCGTTACGCTTTTTTTCCGGCTTTCAGTTTTAAGTATTCTTTATAGATTTTGTTTGCCGCTTCTTCTACTTCAGAAGTAAAGAAAGCAACTCGACCTTGTAAGTATTGGTAGAATGTCATTGCAGGGATCGCAACGATAAGACCAGCAGCCGTTGTAATGAGGGCTTCTTTGATACCACCAGCAACTACTTTTGCGTTTACTTGGTCAGCATTTGCAATCGCATCGAATGCGTTGATCATACCGGATACGGTTCCAAGGAATCCAACAAGTGGTGCAATGGTAGAAACAGCGGAAAGAACTGTCAGACCTTTCTCTAAAAGTGTCATCACTTCACCAGCTTCTCTTTCGATACCAGCCGCAAAGATTTCAGGATCGTTTTGCGACACTTCCATACCATTTTTTAAAACGTCAGTGATTCGTTGTCCTTCGTTCGCCTTTAAGAATTCTTCTACTCCATTCATTCCAGAAGCGTCAATGGCATCTTGTAAGTCTTGGTTGTAACCTTTTCTCACAAGTTTTGCAGTGAAGAAAAAGTAAAGTCTCTCGAGGATCACTCCAAATCCAACAATGGAAGAAAGGAGTAGAGGCCACATCGACCATCCACCAGTGACAAATAATTTAACGAGTCCGATTTCCGACTCTTGCGGAGTAGCTTCTTTTGGAGCCTCTGCGGCAGGTGCAGGAGTTTCCGCTGGTGCTTCTGTTGTTTGCGTAGTATCCGTGCTAGGTGTTGTAGGGGTAGCTTGTGCTTCGATTCTTCCAACGATTGTAAAAATTGTGATAAGTGCGATCACAGCAGACAAAGTGATATTTTTCTTTGTCAGGTTACATGAAACGTTCATGAATGTCTCCATATCTCATTGATATGTTTCAAATCTAGAATATCTCTGTTACAATTAGATGACAGATGGATGACAAAGAGCGTAATTAGGGGCCGAAAAAGAGCTCTCGGAGTTTGGGAATCCCTTCTAAAAATAAGGCAGGACCTGGTTGTAATATAATGCTCGGGTCCATTTCGTAAATTCGATTGGATCGGATAAAGCCAGTGGATTGCCATTCGGGTTTGTTTCGCACCCAATCCCAGTCCATCGCCTTCCCGCACCAAGAACCTACGTAAATGTCAGGGTTGGCATCTGCCACGGCCAGAGCCGGGATGATGCGATCTTTGGCTAGTTTGCGGTCTTTCAGATGGGAAAAACAATCGATTCCACCGGCCAAGGTGATGGCTTCGCTCACCCATTGGATGCCCGTGATCATGGGCTCGTCCCATTCTTGGAAAAAGACTTTGGGTTTTGTAGGGATGGATTCATTCTCCTTTTGCCAGGTTTGGATTTGTTTTTCCCAACCATCCGTGATGGATTTGGCTTTTTCCGATTGTCCTACTAGGTTTCCAATGATTTGCATATTGGAAAGAATTTCTGAGATCGAGCGTTGGTTAAAAATTAGAACATTTAACCCACGTTCAATGAGATCTTTGGCAAGTTGTCCTTGGATGTCAGAAAACCCAATGACTAGATCTGGTTCTAAAGAGAGAATTTTTTTTATGTTACCGCTAATGAAGGCCGAGACTTTTGTTTTTTCTTCTTTGGCTCGTTTTGGCCTTTCTGTATAAACAGAGATACCCACAATGCGTTTCTCTTCGCCTAGGAGATAAATCATCTCTGTCGGTTCTTCCGTTAAACAAATGATTCTCTCTGGACCCATTCCTATGTTTATGCCTCTAAAAATTTCGTAAGATCTGCTTGGGATCCAAATAAAACGACCACGTCTTCTTCCCGTAGGACGGTATTGCCGTGAGGGATTCCTAATATTTTTTCGACTTTGGAATCAGATTCCCGTTTCGAATCTTTGTTTGTCGTATAACGTTTGATTGTAATGACATTGATATTGTATTTATGGCGAAGGTCAGCTTCGGCAATCGTCTTGTTGATATAACGTTTTGGAACCGTAACTTCCACAACACTGTATTCTTCTGATAATAAAAAACTAGAGCGCATACCTGCAAAGGAAAAGATCTCCGCCATACTTCTTGCGGCTCTTTCTTCTGGGTTGAATAAATCACGAATTCCTAAAAGTTCTAATACCTTTTTTTGAAGGTCTGTTTGGTATCTGGCATAAATTTGATTCACACCAGCTTTTTTCAAACTATCTGCACAAATGATTGATGTTTCAAAGTCATCCGCCAAAGCAATGACTGCAAAATCTACATCGCCAATTCCTTGGGAACGTAATGCATGTTCGTCGGTAGCGTCCAGTGCCACTGCGACCGTAACGTAATCTTTGATAGAATCGATGATGATAGGATCTTTATCGATAGCAATAACTTCGTGTCCATCTTCATAAAGATATCTAACAAACAGTTTTCCAAAACTTCCGATACCAATGACTGCTATTTTTTTTCTTTGCATATGGATTTGTTAACCTACTACAACATATTCTTTGGGATATTCGTATGCGATCTGATCTACTTTTTTAGCAAGAGCAATGAGTAATGTGAGAATTCCAACCCTTCCGACAAACATAACAATACAGATTAAAATTTTTCCATAATCGGAAAGGTGCGGTGTGAGTCCGCGGGTTAAACCAACCGTTCCAAAGGCAGACACCACTTCAAAACACAAATCGATAAACTGCGCATTTTCAGTGAGCATCAGACAAAAAATGGAGATAAAAATGACGAATAAAGACAAAACGATCGTTGCACTGGCTCTTGCAATGGTTGAATTCGCAATCGTTCGATGACCAATTTCCATTTTTTCTTTTCCTCGAATTTGATTGCTGATATTTAAAAAAGAAATGGCAAGTGTCGTAGTTTTGATTCCACCACCTGTCGATACAGGGGAGGCACCCACCCACATTAGAAAAAAAGAAATAAACGTCATGGGATAACCCATTAGAGACAAATCAAATGTATTGAAACCAGCAGTTCTTGTGGTAACAGAATAAAAAATTGAGTGAAATATCTTTTTCTCAAGTGGCAAATCTTTTAGTGTTAATTCACCTTCTAGGAAAAAGTAACTGATAGAACCAAATAACAATAAAAATGCGGTCACAACAAAAACAAGTTTAGAAGTGATGGACCATCTAAATTTAATATCAAAAGGATTTGCGATTCTAGTTCTAATTTGATAAATCACAGGAAATCCAAGCCCACCAAACACAATGAGTAGCATAATCACGGATAAAAAGCCTTCGGAATTTCGAAATGCTTCTGTTGCCATTCCATTGGGTATCAAACTAAAACCAGCATTACAAAAAGCAGAAATGGAATGAAACACGGAATAGTAAATTTTTTCAGGAAGAGGCAAAACAAAGTCTTCAGGAAAACTTAAAAAAAGTAAAATTGCACCAACAGTTTCGATCGCCAAAGTTTGAAAGGTAATTTGTTTTAAAATTTCTTTGGCACGTCCCATGGTTTCTTCAGACAAAAGGTCTTTGATCATAAGTGTGTCACTCACAGAACCTTTTCCTGTAAGAAAGATGGAAAAGAAACTCGTTAGGGTCATGAGACCGAGTCCACCCACTTGGATAAGAAGTAATATCACAAGTTGGCCTGTGAGAGTGAATTGGCTACTGATATCAACTGTTGATAATCCAGTCACACAAGTGGCACTAATCGTAGTAAAGAGTATGTCAATGCTATTGACTGTTCCTACTAATGATTTTGGAAAATGCAAAAAACAGACACCGATCAGAATGATCGAGGCAAATGACCCAACAAAAACAATGGAGGGGTTTAATTTTTTAGAATCTCGTTTTTTGGATAATCGAAAAAAATGTGCTAAATTGGAAAATAAGAACAGAACCTGATTGGCTGATAAAAAGATAAGTGTCGTATCTTGTCCTGAAATATGATAAGACTTCAATACTTCTATGATTTTTTTTTCATAGATAAATTCTAAACCTAACATGAATAAAATGATAAGCTCTATTTTATGTAAATTTAGGTATTCTTTCCATTTTTTATTTGTAAAAAGAATATGAACTGTCTCATACCCGATAAAAAAACTAACTAAAATTCGAATCGAAATGGTTACATAAGGTTTCCATTCTTCGGGATAATAGAAACCAAAATCTAAAATTAAGATGGTTACAGATAAAAATCCAAAGAGGATATATAAAAATCGACCGATCGGTCGGAAATACTCCATGTAAACTTTTCGAATTTCAAATCGTTTGATTTGAATCGCTTCAAAAATATGGAGTAAAAAAACGAAAATTCGTTTGAACTTCAAGGTTTAACGTCTGCTAACTGTTTTTTCTTTTCGCGGTATTCTTCTAACCTTTGTCTATCAGCATAAACATTGGCACCAGAGAGTCCTAAAGAACCTGTGATTAAAATTCCACTCGCGACTGCTGATTTTTGCATGGCGACAGGTAACAAGGCAACACCACCTGCAGAAACGAGTAAGGCAAATGGTACAGTTAAAAAGAAAATGATGTACCCTCTGCGGAATTTTGTTTCCTCGTAAACAGCATCTTCATCAAATTCTTCTTTTTGTTTTTTCTTAAGTTCTTGTTTGGTTCGACTTTTTTGTAACTGGTTTTGAAGCGCTTGTTCATTGATCTCACCTGTGAGTGGATTGATCGGTGAATTTTGTATATTGGTCAAATTGTAAGGATTGGCGGCATTCTGACTTGCATTCGCAGGAGTTCGAGAGTTCATCATGGCACCTGCCCCTGGAATGGAGTCAAAGCCACTGTATTGTGTTTTCGCATTTTTTGGAGTGGCTAGAACTGGAGTTTCAAACTGTGGCGGCAGAGTGACATCTTTTAAAACATTCGATTCGGGATCAGAATTGGGAATATTACGAAGGTCATAATTGTTTGTGTCGTAAAATCCTTCTTTGGTTTGTCCGTAGATGGGACCTAAAACCAAAGAAAAGATGATCATGGGCACAAAAATCTGGGAAAAAACCCGCATACATTCCAGTTTAGCGAATCCCTATCAGGGTCAATCCAATTCACGTCCCGAAAGTTTCGTCGAACGATAGTCCAATGAGACAGAACGTATGAGTTCTAAGTCCTTCTCTGATACCCCAGCTGTATGTGCATGTTGGTATTCTTCCTCCATGGTTGTCCCAAAAAGACCAGGGTCATCAGAACCAATTGTGATTTTTAGATCATTTTGCAAAAATCGAGTGATTGGATGATCGATATGAGACTCTAACATTCCAATGTACAAATTTGAAGAAGGGCAACATTCAATCACTGCCTTCTTCTTTGCAATTTTAGACATCGCATAATTTTGAAACGTATGTAAGTATTGAGACTCTGTTACATCAAAAGGAATGGTAAGGATTTCAGAATCTGGTTTTACTTTGTAATCTTTTCGTTTTTCTTCCAGATCTTCCTTTGCATAAAACGGACCATAGGTGGTAATTTCATCGTAGAACATAAGTTCGTGTTCCACTTGGTCTTTTGCTTCTGATAAAAGTTCCGTACGTTCGTCTCCTAAAAAATAATCTGAATCGATTCCAAGAGCAAGTGCATGTCCTAGTCGATGGGCTCCGTTTTCAGCAGATTCCAAAACCCATCGAACCGCTGAAAACGGTGTTTTGTCTCGAAAACTTTCTCCTACGTGATACAAGATCGAAAGTGCTGTGTTAGGTTCTGCTTTGTTGTCTCTGTGGACAGCTTCGAAAAACGATTTTTTTGCTTTGGGTGGATGACCTTCTTCGATATGGCAAAAGTCGATTCCCACTAGTCCTTCTCGGATGACAGTTTCTTTTTCCATCCAGTTTTTCATCCAATCATAGTGACGTTCAAAATTGACATCCCGATGTAAGGACATCACCAGTTTTCCTTGGATGGGTTTTCCTGCTTTTTTTGCCGACTCTTCCCCTTTTTTCAATCCCTCTAGCGAGGCCATTAACTTGGAATAAAAACTTTCTTTAGGTTCTTCTTTGCCAAACATCAATCGATATTCTGCATAAGAGATATTTTCTAAACTATTTGCGAACACAACATCATGAGAAACTTCGGTTATTTCCTTTTCATCAAACTTCACTAAGGCGATGATGAGATTGAACTTTGCCTGAAAGTGTAAAAAAGGAGCCTTTTCTTTGAAATGATATAATTTCGAAAACGCTTTGATATCAGCATAATCATCGAAAAAGGTTGAAGGTCGAATTTTTACGCCGTATGCGGTTTCATAGGAATCCAAATAAAGATGCCATCTGGGATTCGGATTTTTTTTGCCAATACGAAACAAAGTTTCTGGGGGTAAACATCCATAAAGGTGGTTGTGTAGATCGATATACATATAAAAATGGCGGAACTATGCTTCACAAAATTAGACGCATCTTGAAGCCAACTCGACTGAATCAGAAAATTCTATCCTTAGCAATCCCTGTTTTTTTTGGAATGATTAGTTATACTGCCATTATGGTAGCGGATACTGCTATGGTGGGTAAGTTAGGGGAAGTTCCTCTTGCGGCTACTGGTTTTGGGGGGATGGTTTATTTTTCCATTTTTGCATTCCTGATGGGTGGCTCAATGGCAGTTCAGATCATCGTAGCACGACGATTTGGCGAAAAGAACGAAAGGGGAGTTGGAATCACCCTCGTAAATTCGATTTATCTTTCCCTAGTTTTAGGATCTATTTTATCTTATTTTGGATTTCTTTATGCTCCTATGCTTATGGCTTGGATCGGAGACGATCCACAAGTCATTGAGGTGGCTGGTGTTTATCTCTCCTACAGATTCATAGGAACTGTATTGTTTTTTGTGGGATTCGCCTTACGTGGATTTTTTGATGGGATCGGTATTGTGCAAGTTGGAATGATTTCCTCGATTGTTGCTGCGGTTACCAATATCTTTTTTAACTGGTTACTCATTTTTGGAAACTGGGGATTCCCGGCCATGGGAGTGAAGGGAGCTGCCATTGCTTCCAGTTTGAGTTCTGTTCCCGCCTTGTTAGTTGTTTTGTTTTATTTCTTACGAAAGGATGTCATTGTATTCTTTCGATACAAAATTTTCTCACCAAGTTATGAAATCCTAAAGGAACTTTGTATTGTTGGATTTGCGCCAGCAGTGGAAGGAACGTTGGTAAACTTTGCTTTCTCTGGTTTTTATAAAATCGCAGGTATGATTAGCACAACTACATTAGCTTCTGCAAGTGTAGTACTAACATGTCTTAGTTTGTCCTTTATGCCTGGATTTTCTTTTGGGATCGCGGCCACAACAATCTTAGGCCAAGCGATGGGACAAGGAAAAATTCGTCTGGCTTATGAAGGCACAATGCGATCGGCAACGTTCTCGGCGATTGTCATGGGAAGTATGGGTCTCTTTTTTATCTTAGGGGGGCCTTGGCTTATTGGATTGTTCACCGATGTTCCTGCTGTGATGAAGGAAGCTTATCCGGCTCTCTGTATAGTGGCTCTCATCCAAGTTGGTGATGCGTATCATATGGTCGTTGGTTCAGCATTACGAAGTGCAGGGATGATGTATTATGTTATGTATGTATATCTCATCGTCTCCTTTCTTATCATGTTGCCGCTTGCCTATTTATTCGGGATTGTCCTAGCGTGGGGAACAATTGGGATTTGGTCCGCATTTTTTATTTGGATTTTGATGATGGCAGTGCTTTTTGTCGGAAAATTTCGTAGGAAGGAGTGGGTAAGTATACGAATTTAATAATGTGAGGGAAGAATGAAACGAACAGAATTAGAACGACAGGCCATACAGAAATTTTTAAAGTCTGTGGAGCTATTCAAAAATCTTCCCAAACCAGTTCTCACTAGACTTGCCAACAATGTCCAAGAAAAACTGATCCGCAGTCACGAGGCTCTCTACTACAAAGGAGAGTCCTCTGAATCCATCTACATCATCCGATATGGAGAGATCTTGTTGGAAAATATAGCAGGGCAATCTCACGTCTATGTGGGATCAGGCCAAGTTTTGGCAGAAAATTCGCTCATTTCTAGTTCTAATCATTCCACTTCTGCTATTGCTGTCATTGACACACTTGTCTATGTGTTAAACGGAAAACTATTTTTACAACTTGCATCCCAGGAGAAAGTTTTTGCTCAAAACATCATACAAATGATGGGAACACGGATGCGTGAAAATTTAGATCGTGCCGGGCACAAAGAAAAATTTACCGGATTACGTCGGTTATGTGTGCATGTACCTTTGGAACCAGAATATCATTTTGGAGAGAAAATAAAATCGTTTTTAAATGAATATGGAGAGACAACTAAAAAACTTTCCTTAGCGATTCCTATTTCGACATTCAAAGGGATGGATACAACGCAAATATCCGAACATCTAACAAACCTTAGAAGCAAAACTCCTTTACTTCACATTTATTTTGATGAATCCACATCAAGAACCGATTTACATTACTTAGTTGTTCAGTCTGATTTTTTGGTTTTTTGGGAAGATGATCCCGAGAAGTTTTACAAAGAAAAAGAAGAAATCATTCTGTTTTGGAAAAGCCGAATCCGAAATTTTGAAGGTCGTGCCATTCGCCTTATGGAGAGTGGAGTCAGAAAAAGTTATCTTCCACAAAACCAATCACTGAAAACGTTTTACCAAAAAGATACTTTAGCTCGTTACCTTGTCGCAAAAACAAGAGGTCTTGCTTTGGGTGGTGGTGGTGCGAGAGCTCTTGCACATGTGGGTTTACTCAAAGTGTTACATCGTGAGGGGATCCATTTTGATTTTATTTCAGGTGCATCTATGGGTGCTGTGATTGCGGCATTATATGCTAGAAAAAATACTCCTGAAGAAATTGAAGATATGATTAAAAAATTCTTTGGGGGGCTCGAAAGTGCCTTTGATCCCACTTTGCCAATCGTTGCCTTTTTTAAGGGCAAACGAATGAAACGAATGTTAAAAAAAGGATTTGGAGACCAACGAATCGAAGAATTACCACTTCCATTTGCAACCTCGGCTGTGGACTTACAAACAGGCAAAGAACATATTTTTGACCAAGGCCCGATTACAGAGGCTCTTACAAGTGCAATGAGTTTACCTGGTGCATTTCCTCCTTACAGATTGGGAGAGCAGTTGTTAGTTGATGGTGGTATGATCAATAATGTACCTGAGAATCTCATTCGATCAAAAGGTGCCGATGTAGTGATGGGGATCAATGTGTCTCCACTGCAAGAAATTGTCCCAGTCAAACTTTTTGAGGACTATAATACTACTGAAAAAGGATTTTTTCGTTACATTTGGGATACTTTAAAATACCCACCAATTTTACAAATCATGACAAGGACCATCACTCTTGAAGGAAGAGAAATCACACGTCTGAAACGACCTAAGATGGATTTGTTTGTACATTTCCATTTGGAAGAATTTCAGTTATTTGATTTTGCAAGATACCAAGAAATCATTGATAAAGGTGAAAGAGAAGCAGAGGCCAATTTAGCTGAGATCAAACAATTATTTTCGTAAATCTGATATTCCAATCCCACCTAACTAAACGACTTCGAGCAGTTCGATAGGATTGGAAACTCTAAAGGTAAGAATTTTTTAGAATTACAAAGAAGAAAGGATCTCCTTTTTCTTTGCTTCAAATTCTTCGGCACTGATGAGGCCTTGGTCAAGCAGTCCTTTTAGTTTCGCAATCCTTGCTGCCGGATCATTTGCGTTAGGAGTAGCTCCCCCTGCTTGGTTTTGGCCACCTTGGTTCATCATATTGCCCATCATTTGTGCCATATTCATCCCCATTCCCATACCCATTCCAGCACCCATGGCACCACCACCTTGGCCTTCGTTTTCGGCCGCAGCTTGGCCGATATCGAACATCTTTTTCTGTTGGTATTTATCACCTAACATATCAATCTCGAATTTGTCTGTGATGATTTTTTGGATTCTTTGGTAGTTTGGATCGTTTTGATCAAAGTTAACAGAAGCAACGTTAAATTCAGTCAAATCAATTCCATACTTTTCAAATTCAGGAGCCAACTTGACACGGCCCGCAGTGGAACTTTCATCGCGATATTTGTTAATCTCAACAACCGATGTGTTATTGTTTAAGATCACTTCGGAAATAAAATCACCAATCCCTCGAACAATATTTGGTTTTAGAAATTCATCAATCGATTCGTTTGTCGTACGGTTTCCACCTTTGACCACATTCAGTAAAAACGACCGAGAATCTTTGATTCTGAATTTATAGTCACCAAATGCTCGTATGTTGAGAACAATTTTATATTTAGGATCTTCGAGAGGGATGGGAGTGTTTGTTCCCCATTTCATCGCAAAGATCGATTTGTTTACATAATACACTTCTGCTGTGAAAGGAGTTTTTCCACCAAACGGTAGATTCACGAGAGCCTCTAAAATCGGAATATTTCCAGTTTTGAGTGTGTGAGTTCCTGGACCAAACGTATCTAAAGCTTTTCCTTCTTTAAAAAAAATCGCTTCTAGATTTTCATCTACTACGAGCTGTCCTGCTGTGCTGATTTCATCGGATGGGTATTTCCATACGATTTCACTTGGGTTTCCTTCAAATTTAATTCTGTCTATTAGTGCCATTTTTGATTCCTTAGTTTATGATTTTAAAAAGATTGCGTTTCTTGCTTCGAACTGTGTTTCAAAATCGAGTAACAGCTTGTTTATCGATTCGATCGCTGCTTCTGGATTTGCGGCAAAGGAAGTCGGTAACGTTTCTAAAATTTCTCTTTGTAGGGTTCCTACTTTTTCCAACATAGAAAAGTCGTGATTTAGAACCTTTTCGATTTCTACAGACGTGGCTTTCACTCCTGTTCCGAGTCCATTCAATCCATATCCAGCGGACGTCACTTTCATGATGATCCGATCCAGGAGAGTGGTAGCTGAATTGGTTTTGCCTATGTTTTGAATTTGTGCTTTTTGTACAAAACCCTCTTCGAGTTTGCGAAAACTCTCTTTGAAGCTTGTGAGGATTCCTCCCAGTTCTTTTCGGATGAGCAAATCTGTTTTTTCAAATTCTTGGTTGGCGAGTGCTTCCTCAAATAATTTTGTTTCTTTTAAAAATTTACGAACAGGGTCTTGTTCATTTTTAAACCGTTCGAGTGTTGTTTTTAACCATGTTTGGTCCATCTTATTCCTCTGCTCCATTTCCATCTAACATTTGTATGCTGTCACAAGTGATATAATTAAAAATCACACTTTTTTCTGATTGGTACTGTGCCTTTGGTAAAATGGATTTCCATTTTGGCATCTCAAACTCACAGTCATGTTTTTCACCTTTGGTTTCTCCGCTGGATTCGGTGAAATGTACTACGTATTTTTCTGTCTTTGGACCAAGTCTTTCACATCCAATCGATGTACTCCCACATTCACGAATTTGAGGTGTTGGCCAATACGGTTCTTGTGTGGTTCCAAATCCTTTGGCCACCGCATTCCGATCAAAAGCCCACTTATCAATGCGATAGCTGCAATGGTTATCATAAACAGGTTCTTGCTTGTACCGTGTCGTACAACTTTCACTTTCGGAGAAAGTTCCATCGCCCCTATCCGAACGTACTGTACGGCAGTCTTCCCCATCGGGTATGCTATTGTAACTTCTAACTTGTCTGCTTCGGGAAACACTATACGCTCCTAACGGCATGGAATCACACCAATCGGATTCTGATACAGGTTTGAACTGGTCGATCGCAATAGTGCGAGACCATTCATGGTGTGTGACTTGCAGTTCTACTTTTTCGGTCCACAACACACCTAAACACACAAAGCCAATGCCACCGAAGAGAATCGAACCCAATAACCAAAGTACCCATTTCGGTGTTTTAGGATGAGGTTTTACCCATTCTGAATTTTGAAACGCCAGGTCTTCTTTTGCTTTTTGGACGGAATCTTCCGTAACACCATCTTGGTCAGAACGAAGTTTTACATTCTGAGCTCCATCCAAAGATCCACCACAGTTTCCACAAAAGGTTGCTTTAGCTCCATTGGCCGTTTGGCAAAAGGGACAAACTTTATCAGCCCCATAATAGATGTGGTCTTGTACAGCAACTTTGTCTTCCTCATTTGGAAAATACCTTCGATTTGGGTCTTGAGTGGCTCCGCAATTAGGACAGTGCCTATGTGTTTTTCCGAGTAATTTTTTAGAACCGCAGAATTCACAGTCCCAAAGCATTTCATAGATTTTTTCTTCCGCCATCGCAACCAAGGTTTATCCGTAAAAAATTGACTTTTGCAAGAAAAATATTTTCAATTCGTAAAATCCAACATAGAATCATTGGGATATGAGAATGGTTCCCTCTCCAATTCGAAGAAGTTTCTATTTCTTCTTCTCGATTTTGATCCTATTTGGATCCCTTGGTTATGTTTCTTCCCGTTCAAAACAGAATGCGGTTCATCCACTTGACCAATTATATTTGAAGCTGACACCTAACTATGGAAAGGCGGACAGAAGGATATCTCTTCGTAGACTTTCCCTCCATCTGCGAGGTGTCATTCCTAGTGTCAGCGAATGGAAAGAATTAGAAAAAACGAATGAAGATTCATTGGAATCGTTTGCTGTCGGTTTTTTGAAACAACCGGAGTTTGCCGAATACTGGGGTAACAAATTCGGTGCAATGCTCAGGGATAAATCCAAAGGACGAAAGATTCCGACGGGAACTTTTTTTCAATACTTGGCAAACTCTCTTCATGAAAACAAACCATACGACCAGTTGGTAACCGAAATGTTAACTTCGACTGGTTCAGCGAAAGAATCTCCAGCAGCCTTGTTTTATATTCGTGATGGAGCCGATCCATTACAAACAGCAGAGTATGTGGGAAGATTGTTATATGCAAAGCGAGTCGCATGCGCTAGGTGCCATGACCATCCCTATATTTCTGATTTTACGAGAAGAGATTATTATGCACTCGCTGCCTTTTTTAGCCAACAATACTTTCGAGATGGAAGTTGGGAGCCAAATCGTTTTGGGAAAACTCAAAGTTATGTGCCGAGAGAATTGGAAATCCATTTACCAATGGAAGAACAAAAGAATCTCCAAGACAAAAATAATGAATGGAACCGAGACAATTGGAACAAATGGACCGAAGATCAGAGAAAAGAATACCAAAAGAAACATGAATTGGAATTTGCCACTTTGTATTACGAACCAAAACTAGGCCTTCGTTTTCCCCATACGGATGATGCACCAGGTGGAGATCTGGTAAGACCTAAATTTTTAGATGGTAAGGAAGCCAAACTAAAACCTGGTGAGGATCGGAGAAAGGTATTTGCCTCTTGGTTAACTGATAAAAACAATGATCGGTTCCGTAAAGTGATGATCAATCGCGTTTGGACAGAACTCATGGGCTGGAGTTTTTTCACACCTCTGGACGATTGGAACGAAGACACCGTGGTGCAAGGAGAAGAAATCCTAAACCATTTGGATGCTTATTTCTTAGCGAACCAATTGAAACTTAAAGATTTAATTTTGTACATTGTGACTTCGAATGCGTACAGGCGCACCGTGGCAACTCAAGGAGGAAAGGATGATCCCATCCAATTTTTTTCACCCAAGCGTTTAGACAGTGACCAACTTCTTAACTCACTCATTCGGGTCTCTGACTTACAAAAGATTGGAAGTATCAGAGAGCGTAATTTGTCGTTTTTGACAAACCTATTGGGACAAAAACCGTATGATCTTACGGGAACAGGAAAGGTTCGGATTCCATTGGACAACCCCAAAGAATTCACGAATGCAGTGGAAATGGAACGACCGGCTCCTTACCATTCGATGCTTGCTGTGTTTGGATCGGGACAAAGAGTCGATATCTCGGATGATTTATCTGAACTCACCATTGAACAAATGTTAACACTCATGAATGGACGAGTGGTTGGCAAATTGGTTTGGGATTTTGGAAACAATCAGTCTCTTGTCAAAGCAGAATTTGAAGAGACCAAATCCATGAACCAAGTGATCCAAAATTTATATTTCCGATTGCTTGGTCGTTTTCCTTCAAAAGGAGAAATCGACAAAATTAAATCCTATCAAACAAAACCTGACAATCATTTTGATAAGGATCTTTTACAAGATCTCTTTTGGGCACTTCTCAACAGTCAGGAATTCCAACACGTGAACTAAGGAATCAAAATGGATCGTAAAGAATTTTTAAAAAAATCAATCTTAAGTTTTGGAATGGGATCTTTTGTTTTATCCCAAAATCCATTTGTGAATCTACGAGCGGAGGAAGAAGAAAACAAACAAGAATCGATCTCACTTCCTTCAAAGGTGAAGTCTGTTATTTTCATTGAGATGATGGGTGGGATGAGTCATGTGGACACTCTGGATCCAAAACCCAATAGTGCGTTTTCCAAAGTCAATTCGAGTATCTCTGGTCTATCTCTTCTCGAACCTTTTTCACTCACGGCAAAACAACTCCATTCCATTGGGATCATTCGATCCACATGGAGCGAAGAAGGGGATCATGGTTTTGCACAAATGTTACTGGGCACTGGATATCGTATGACAGAAGCTATGGGATTTCCAGACATTCCCCATTTTGGTTCTGTGATTGCATATGCTAAAAAAGCCAATACTAAATCATCATATTTCCCTAGTTATGTGACAATTGGTGGCCGTGGTGGCAAAAATGGAAACTCTGGATTTTTAGGAATCAATTATTCTGGTTACCATATAGGCAATGTGGACGAACCTATCCAACATCTCAATCCTTCCCACGGAAAGTTTTCAGAAGAAAGAATTTTAAGAAGAAAAGATTTGGTTTCGTTTATGAATGAAGAATTTTCGAAAACATATCCTACAAAAGAAGCACTTCATTGGAAAAAAATGCTAACAGCGGCCGAAGAATTTCGAAATTCCAAAGACATCGATAGTTTTCGGATCAGTTTGGAAGATGAAAAAACAAGAGCTAGATATGGTAACACTTGGCAAGGAAAGGCAATGTTACTTGCCAGACGTCTCGCCATACAAGAAGTCCCCTTCATCCATATCTCCATTGGAGGATGGGATACTCATACTGGCAACAAAGCCCAAATCACAAAAATTATGAAAGAAACGGACATGGGAATAGCCGCTCTTTTAGAAGACTTAAATCAAACAGGTCTCATCAAACAAACGTTATTCGTTTTGACGAGTGAGTTTGGGCGCACACCTGATGTTGGTTCAAGAGATGGACGTGACCATCATCCTAAAGTTTGGTCTACACTCATGGGTGGTGGTCCGATGGACAGAGGATTTGTCTGGGGAGAAACTGATGAACTCGGTGCTAAGGCTACCAAACCAAATGAAGCTGTCCATGTCAGAGATCTGATTGCAACGATTTACAAAGCAGCAGGTGTAGATCCAGAAGGAGAACTCACCAATTCCTTTGGAAGGCCTTTTTTACTCACATCCAAAAAAGCAAAGGTCATCGAAGGTTTGTTATAGGACCATTTGGCTTTGGAAAATCGTTCTATCGATTCACAATTCCCACCATCCTCCTGATGGGGAATGGATTAATTTTTTTGTGCTCGATCGACACAAAGAAATCCATTGGTAAGAATCGTGTCTAACGATGTGGTTCCGTCAGTTGGATTTAAATATGTTTCTGTAAAAATCGAGCCTGTGGCAATGGATTGGCAATATGTAATCGCGGCTTCTTTTGTATCATTGGGTTTTACAAAGACGATGGTTGTCACTTTTGTTGTATCACCATTGGGTTGGTAACGACAAACACCGACCAAATTTTGTGTCGAACACTTAGCACTCGATTTTGTATACCCTGGTGCACAGGTAAGTTCTTCTCTGACAACAGCATAGGATTCTATACAAGAAGGGCTATAGTTGGAGGATGCAGAACAAGATCCCAAAAATGTAAAACTACCGCTAAAACCAGATCTCCCTGCATTCAAACTCGCCAAATACATGGTTTGTAAACATTGGTTTTGTGTTTCTGTGATTTTATCCTCTCTTTGTGCTTTGCATTGGAAGACGTTTGAGACTAGGAAGAGAATCAAAATAAAAAAAAGCAAATGTTTCATCTTAATAATATACCTGTATTTGAGTCCGAACCACATGATCTCCTTCCGCTGCAGTAGGAGTTCCGGTATAATAAAAGTAGTCGGTTTGCCATTTTAGATTGTGCTCGGCAAAATAATATGACAAGGCTCCTCCCACTTCTCTTGAGTATTTCATTGTGGGATCGGTTTCCCCTAACGGTCTAAATTCGCCAAATCGAACAACTAATTCGTATTGGTTAGTAAACAAATAACCCAATTGGACAAAATGACCTTGTCCACTTCTAGAATATTCTCTCGTTAAAGCGGAATTCACTGCTCGTTCCACATATGCTGTGTTTGCTCTCCGCCATAACCATTCATATTGGAAAGAAAATCCCATCCATTTAAAATAAATATCACCTGTGGCATGGCTATAATTGAATTTTGCAAAAGTATATTCCGTACCATGTGTACTTAAAGTACGATCAGAGTTTTTATTATAAGCACCAGCCACACCAAATGAGATTTTGGGATCTTTGTATCTTACAAAATCAACTTCCGATAACCAGTCATTATCAGAGCCAGATCTTGTCATTCCTCCCAACGGAGAAAAAATAAAACGAGCGACGGTTAACACACCTGGAGTTTGACTCTCCACTCGGTTTCGGCCTTGGCCCCCAAAAACTCCCAAATAATAGGCAAACATTCGTTTGTTGCCAAATAGGTCTTCAGAAAAGAGATAGGTTCCCACATCGCGATCTAAGTTGAATTCTGCGCTTACAGAAGAACGGTCGACTGTTTGTAAGGCACTGGAGGAATTCCACCGCTGGCGACTAAAAGGTACCTTCATTTGTCCAAAGGCCACTTTGAAATCTCGATATTGGTTATAAATGATGTTGGCGTCACGTAATGTATTTCGTCTTTGGCTTTCCATATCCCGTTCTGCAAAACCCAATTGTAGGTTTACGAGCCAAGTGTCATTGAAGAGTCCTGCTTTTACTTGAAGTCTAGTTCTTCTGACAAGAAAATTCGTTGTATCTTGTGAGGGATCCAATTGGAAACTTTGGTTCCCTTGCATTTGGGATCGGAATCGAATTTGCACTTTGTGTTTTTCATCGTTGGAAGTAGCTCGGATACCTTTCCCTAAACCGGTTTCCCAATTGGATTTGTTTTCTGCACTTACCGATGGACTCACATTGGGGGTGGAAGGGTTCGTCGGACTGGGGGTCGTTTTTCCTTCTTTGGAAGGCTCGGAAAGAGAGGAATTCTTTTTATTTTCCGTTTCTTTTTTCACTTCGGTCGTTTGCGATACTGGTTCTGGACGGGGAGCCTGTGTCTCTTGCGATACAAGAGGAAAAAAGGGCAAAATTGTGGCGAAAGTCAATAGCAAAAAGGGAATGGTTGACCGGTCACGAGGTAACATGCTTGTAATAGTTGTCAAATTGGGAACAAAACTAGAAAAAGCAAAAGATATTCACTTGGATTTTGAGGAATAATCCGCTTCTTTTTATCATTTTTACTTTTCTTTCGAAAGAATTTTGAAAAACTGTTCTCTGATCTATGAAAAAAGCACTCATCACGGGAATCACGGGCCAAGATGGTTCCTACCTAGCAGAACTCCTCCTCCAAAAAGGATACGAAGTCCACGGTATCGTTCGTAGAACGAGTTTATTCAATCGGAATCGAATCGAACACCTACACGGAAATCCCAATCTCCACCTGCATTACGGAGACTTAACGGATTCTTCTAACCTGAACCGCATTTTAGAAAAAATCCAACCATCTGAAATTTACAATTTAGCGGCTCAGTCGCATGTGCAGGTATCCTTCGAAGTTCCTGAGTATACAGCAGAGGTCGACGCTGTGGGAACTCTTAGAATTTTAGATGCAATCAAACAAACAGGCATTAATTCTAGATTCTATCAAGCCTCTACTTCAGAACTTTACGGTCTTGTCCAAGAGGTTCCTCAAACAGAAAAAACTCCTTTTTATCCACGTTCTCCTTATGCAGTGGCAAAATTATATGCCTATTGGGCAGTGGTGAACTACCGAGAGGCGTACGATTTGCACGCATCGAATGGAATTTTGTTCAACCATGAATCTCCAAGACGTGGGGAAACATTTGTCACTCGTAAAATTACATTAGGTGTTTCTGCGGTCAAAGCAGGAAAACTTCCTTTTATCACAATGGGAAACATTGACTCAAAACGCGACTGGGGATATGCTCCGGATTACGTTGAGATGATGTGGATGATGTTACAAAAAGACAAACCAGATGATTACGTCGTTGCAACGAATGAAACACATACCGTTCGTGAGTTTATCGAAGAAGCCTATAAAATTGCTGGGTATGAAGTGGTTTGGGAAGGTAAGGAAGACAGCGAAATTGGTAAGGACAAAAAAACAGGCCAAGTGCTTGTCAAAATCGACCCGAAATACTACCGACCTACAGAAGTGGAACTTCTCATCGGGAACCCAGAAAAAGCAAAACGTCAGTTAGGTTGGGAACCAAAAGTGAAGTTTAAAGAACTGGTAAAAATTATGATGGAAGCGGATTTAAAAGCCCAAGGTTTTTAAGGTTTCCAAAAACAATCTCTGAAAAAATGGGAAAACCCAGAGACAATGCTAGCTGGCAGAATCTTTGGGTTTTTTTGTCGGAAGGAAACGTTGTGGGTTAGATTCCGAAAAACTGATCTAACATCAATTTTTTCAGAGTTTCTTTCAGTTTGTCTTGGATGTTCACAATTTTAACGGTCATTTTTTTCTCATCCGCTTTGTTTTTGAAAGAGAGCAGTCTGGAGATTCCAAGTGAACTCACGATGACAACCTTTTCCAAGTCCAGTAAATTTCCTGGACATTCTTTTCTAAAATATCCGCTAAAATTTCACGTAATTCGGGTGCATTTCCGTCCAGGATTTGATCCATAAAACGAACGCGTATTGTATTTCCCTTTTCTTCTACTAGTATCTTGTCGCTCATATTTCTTTGGCCTCTAACATTAGTCAGGAGAAAAATACTGGCAAGAAGTTATTTCAACTTCTTGAGCTTATTCTCCATATTAGCCTTTTTATGGTAGAATTGGACGAGTTTTTCTAGTTCTGCCATATCCGTGCAGACAATTTTTCCCATCTCCATACGAATAAATTTGTTATTTTTCATGATGTCGGAGATGATGAGTTCGTCTTTTGGATCTGTGAGACCCACCATTTTGAGGAGGTCTTTCGTTCCAATTTCAAAATTGTAGGCTTGTTTCGGTGCTACCTTGATTCGGTTTTTTTCCGCCAAAGTCATGAGAGTGTCTACAATTCGCCCTTGTGGGTCTTTGAGGAGGAGGTTTGCTAATTGTTTGTAAGCAATCCAAATTCGTTCCGACAAAAGGGTGATGAGACGAGTGGCAAGTTGCGGTTGCGCTTTCACCATTCCTTCGAAGTTTGCTTTGTTGATGGCAAGAAGTTCCACATCCCCAGCGGCAACAGCCGAAGCAGAGCGTGGTTTGTTATCCAAGATTGCCATCTCACCAAAAATGTCTCCCGCTTGGAGTACAGCGAGCATCACCTCGTTTTGGTTAACGATTTTGGAAATTTTTACCTTTCCACTTTGTAAAATAAAGAGTTCTTTGCCAGGCTCGTGTTCACAAAAGATCATCTCACTGTCTTTGTAGTTACGATTGAATTTTGTGTAATCAATCGGAGGAGCTTGGAATGGTTGGTTGATCGTTTGCAGGCGTAATTTAGCCTGTGGTACGAATTGTCCGTTTGGAAGGTGTTTTAAATAACTTTGGTAAGCAAAGGTAGCATGTGATGTATTTTGCTGTTGGAAATAGTATTCCCCAATCTTAAAAAGTTCATTCGGATCTTCTTCGACAGCATTTCGGAAGGATAACCTAGTGATTGTTGTATCAAATTGTCGTAACTTCATGGAGAAGAAACGAATGATATTCATCGCAACAGCAGTTGATTTTTGGATGAGAGTTCCAAACTGGTCGTAACTAACAGAAATTAAAGATACATTAGTGAGTGATGTCGCAGATTCAATTTGTGGGTGTTGGCTCATCGCCGCTACCACACCAAAAAAGTCACCAGGTCCTAAAACCTGATTGGGGTCCTCACCAACAACAGCTGTCTCACGAGTGACACGTACCTTTCCTTCACGGATGATATAGAAATTGTTCGCATCCTTTTTCCCCTCCACAATGATGTAGGAGTTCGCTGGGAAAGTAACCATTTGAAAAAATGACATTCTTAAATCTCTGGACCCTTTTTGCTCAACGTGCCTAGTTTATTATCGGAGATCCCTAGGGCAATATTTTCGTAAAAATTACTTATTTTTACTCTCTCCCAAAATTTCCATCTGAGTCAGTTCTAATTCTGCTTCTTGTGCAATTTTACTGGAATACGTATTTTTGATAATGTCCTGAAAAATCTGATATGCTTTGTCTTCTCTACCCATTCGCACATAGGCTTTTCCAGAAACCAAATAGGATTCGAGTCCTTCTTCCGTATTGGGGAATTCTTTGTAAATTTTCAGTTCATTTTCAGCGAGCGCTAAAATGTCTCCTGTCATTCTATAATTGGTACTTAAGGTTTTGCGAACCTCTCTGGTTTTCGGATGCCCTGGATACAGAATCAAAAAACTTTTACAAGTTTCGACGGATTGATAATGGTTTCGATCTTCCAAAAATTCTTTTGCCTTTTGGTAGAGTAAATCAGCTTGTTTGTCCCTTTCTTTGGCAAAAATTTCTTGTGTGGATCGTTCTGCCTGTAAGGAAATTCCAGACCCAAATCCCATTAGGAGGAAACAAAGAAATAAGTTGGAAATCAACTTCCCCAGTTTAGAATTCTGTCTCATTACTATTCTTTTCGGATGAATTCTATTTCTCGTGAACGGGTTTTTCCTCGGAAAGAGCAATTATTTGCGGAATTCCTGTCATATCCCATAATTCCACAGAGGTTTTCATCCGTTTGCCAGGGGGCAGAACAAAGACAAACCGTCCTTTTCCTTCTTTTCCCGATTTCAATTCGACAAGTTGTTTTGTAACGTCTCCCATCCGACGTTCGCGAAGAGGAGGAATGGGAAAACTTCTTCGTTTTTCTTCTGTGGGATAAAGATACCATTGGATCATGTATTCCGTAGGAAGTACTGCTGAATATTCGTAATTTACAATGTACCCATTTTCTGATCCGTCTTCGTAGGGTAGAACACTTACAATTTTGATTTTCCCTTTGTTTTCGATAGGGGGATTTGTAGATTGTGGAATGAGGGCGACTGCGTTGGTATTTTCTGTTTCACTCTGTTCCTTGAGATCCAAATGGGAAAAAATCCTTCGAAACGACCGATCGTAGTCCTCAGGACTTTTGAGAGAAAAATAATTTCCATCTCCTAAAAGAGAAAGCCGTTTGAAATCTTCTTCCCCTTTGGGATCGATGTCAATGCCAAGGATCTGGAGGCGAAATTTTTTGCCTGATTGCCGTAGGTTGTATAAAACCGACTTAGGATCTCCTTCGCAACTTTCCACACCATCGGAGATAAAGATAATTTCTGTTTCGACTTGGTCATTCAAAAGGTATTCACCCACCACCTGTAAGGTTTGAGCGATGGGTGTGGAACCTGCAGGTACGATACTTGCGAGTTTTTGGCTCACAATTTGCGCACCTCCTTTTTGGATGGGATGATACAACCTTGCGGATTGGCAACCAGCGATTCGATTTCCATAAGCAACAAGACCAACACTTGCATCCTTTGGTAGACCACCGAGTACTTGTATGAGTTTTTCTTTCGCAACAGCGATCCGAGTTTTGCCATCCCATTTTTCAGACATGGAGCCACTGGCATCCAGAATGAACACATATCGTTTGTTAGGTGTGTTTTGTGAATTTATGATGATAGGAAATGAAATCGAGGAAACGAGAAACAAAACAAAAAACATTCCAATGGAAACGTTTCGTTTCGGAGGGATGTTTTGTTTCCTGGGTTTTTGCACTTTTAGAACATCGGCGAAAAATAGATTTCCCCTTAGAGGGATTTGGGATCTAAAAAAGGAGGTTTGGCGAGGTTTGCTTTCACAATCTGGGGTGAACGATCAAAAGAGGAGTTGTCCTTTAAAAAGCGCAAAATCATCTCACATGTAGCTCCCCATAAAAGTCCATCAGGCAAATCAAAATAATACGCAAAATGTCTGGGTTCTCTTCCTGGAATTTCAATCGCATAAAACGGTTTTGTCCAAAGTTCCGAAAATGGAAGCAGGATGATGCGTTCTACTTCCTCTTCGTTTTTAGAAAAGGTAAAGTCCCCATTGTATTTGGCTAAAAATGGCGTGATGTGAAAGCCGGTACGAGTGTGTAAACCTTCCAGTTTGCCCAAAACATCGAGAGAATTGCGATGAACTCCCATTTCTTCTTCCCATTCGCGAAGCGCTGTGACTAGAAGATTTGGGTCTCTTTGTTCCATCACTCCTCCAGGAAAAGAGATTTGACCTGGGTGGCTTTTTAAGTGTTTGGCACGTTCTGTGAGTATGATCCCTTCTGCTGTTTCATTCGAACCAAACAGAGGAAAGATGACACCAGATTTGGTTTCCGATGTATCTGGGATCTGATCAAAGTCCCTTGAAAGTTTTTCGACAAAGGACTTGTAGGGTAACATCAACCCTCGTCTTTGGAGTTTTGGTTTTGTTTTTTCCTACGTTTGGCTACAAATGCTTCTTTGGAACGAATCGCCACCAAACGGTTGATCATCGAATCAAAAGGAAGTCCTTGGATGGCAGCAAGTAAACTTGGTCCATAGTTCTGCACTTTCCAATCGGAAAAGACATGGAGTGCTTTTAATTCTTCCAAGTTTTTTGGAGCAGCTCTCAAAATTATGATCAATTGTTTGTTCGAAGGAAGTAGGGAATGTTCCATTCGTCTAGCGCGCATAATGCGAAGACGCCATTTTTTTGCATTTTGGAACTTGTGATTTTCTTCTTCGTTTAAGTCTTCGCCATGTCGTTTGGAAAGTTCAGAAGTATCGATTGGGTCGCTGTATTCTGCAATCAGAAGTTTATAAATTTCTGATCCATCTTTTTTTCCAAACCATTCAATGCATTTGTCTTCATTTGGTTGTTCTTTCACCGCTTGGGAAAGTCTGTCATTATTGAAGACGCGAAAACTTGCTTTGTTGATTCGTTTTGCTTTTTCGTCGCGGTAACGAAGGAGTTCTAGAATTTTTCTTCGTTCGAGTGGAGTAAAGTTGAGGATATCTGGGAATTTTCCGAGAGAAAATCCTTCTCCTTCTTTTGCCACATAGTCTTCGGAGGCGATGAATTCAAATTCTGACTTGGCTTCTTCGTAAAGCGATCTGCGTTTCAGTTCCTCTTCCATTTTTAACCAAATGGATTCTAAATAGGCAGTGTCGAGAGCTGCATATTTGAGTTGTTGTTTTTGGAGAGGTCGGATTTCCCAATTGGACTTTTGTTCCACTTTCGAAAGCGTTACCTTGTGGTAGTGTTCTACCACAAATGATAACGAACTTTGTTCTAAGGACAACAAACGAGAACTGATCATTGTATCTGCTGTGTTCACAAATTTGAACCCAAAGTCTCTTTTTAAGGCTTTGATGTCGTCTTGTGCCGAATGGAAGATTTTCAGAATATTGGGATCTTCAAACAAAGGACCGAGAGCTGACAAATTTGGGATTTTGAGAGGGTCGATTAGGTAGTTTTTGCCATTCGAATTGATCTGAATGAGACAAACTTTGGGATAATATGTGTAATAACCCGAGGACTCTGTGTCAATCGACATGATTTTGGACTGTCTTAGATTGATCAGGGCCAAATCTAACGCTTTTGCTGTATCGACGAGAATATAGTTGGAATTGATTTGCATCTAATTGGGATTTTGGAAATACTGCAATTGTCATTCTAACAATGATTCTCCAATCTGACAAACCAAAAGAAGAATGTGCCATATTCGGCATCTACAATAGCAAGGAAGCTGCTAATTTTACCTACCTAGGTTTGTACTCGATGCAACACCGCGGCCAGGAGTCCAGTGGGATCGTCTCAACGGATGGATCACACTTATACCGGTATGCCAATATGGGTCTTGTGGCAAATATCTTCACACAACCGAAGATCAAAGAGCTCATAGGGGATTCGGCCATCGGCCACAACCGGTATTCCACTACGGGAGCGAGCTTTCTTAGGAATGCTCAGCCGATTCGCGTAGAATCTCACTTGGGACCTGTGGCTCTTGCCCACAATGGAAACCTAGTGAACTCCTGGGACATCCGAAATAAGCTCGAAAGAGACGGATCCATTTTCCAGACTACAATCGATTCCGAAGTCATTGTCCACTTAATGGCAAAAAGCCATAAAACAGACCTTCTGGAAGCTCTCTGTGAATCTCTTGCACAAGTGCGAGGGGCCTATTCTTTGTTAGTCTTAACTCCAAGATACCTCATTGCTGTTCGCGATCCAAATGGGTTTCGCCCACTCGTGATGGGAAAACGATCCGACGGAGCCATTGTCTTTGCTTCTGAAACTTGTGCTTTCGACATTACCGAAACAGAATATGTAAGGGATGTGGAGCCTGGGGAGATGGTAGTAATTGACCATACAGGAATGCGGTCTCTTTATCCATTCCCAAAAGCAAAACCAAGCCTTTGTATTTTTGAATATATCTACTTTGCAAGACCTGATTCTTATATCTTTGAAGAATCTGTTTATAAAGTGAGAAAATCTTTAGGACGCCAGCTTGCACGTGTTATGCCAGTGGAAGCGGATGTGATCATTCCAGTTCCGGATTCCGCAAACATTGCAGCTCTTGGCTACAGTGAAGAGTCTGGCATTCCATACCAAAGTGGACTTGTGCGTTCTCATTACATTGGTCGAACCTTCATTGAACCAGACCAAAAGATCCGCGACTTCGGTGCCAAAATTAAATACAATGTAGTAAAAGAAGTGGTGAATGGAAAACGAGTGGTCATCATTGACGACTCGGTAATGCGAGGGACAACTAGCCGTAAGATCATCAAAATGATTCGAAATGCTGGTGCCAAAGAAATCCATTTCCGTGTTTCTGCTCCGCCAACGGTTGCTCCTTGTTATTATGGAATTGATATTCCAACCCATAAAGAACTCATCGCGTCTACACATACAATTGAAGAAATTCAAAAATACCTTCGTGTGGATTCTCTCGCCTATCTTACGTTAGATACGATGCATAAGGCAGTGGAAGGTCATAAAGGTGGTGGATTTTGTGATGCGTGTTTTACATCCAATTACCCTGTCGAATTTCAAGACCATGCGGGAAACCAAAAGTCATTATTTTCGGAATACGCAACGGAAGAGTGATGGAAGAGATCGAACTTTCCAAAACCTTTGGTTTTGAGGCTGCCCATTTTTTACCCAATGTCCCAGAAGGGCACAAATGCAAACGAATGCATGGGCATAGTTTTCGTTTTGCTGTGTATCTAAAGGGAGAAATTGACCCTCATACAGGATGGATCATGGATTTCGGCGAGCTTAAGTCGATCGTAAAACCAATCTTAGACGAACATTTGGATCATTATGTTTTAAATGATGTGCCTGGCCTAGAGAATCCCACAAGCGAAAATATTGCTGTTTGGCTTTGGAACCAACTGAAACCAAAACTACCACTCCTGGATAAAATCACTCTCTACGAAACATGCACCAGTTCATGTGTGTATCGAGGGCCAAAACAATAAATGGTTTCCGTTTCGGATTCCTCACAAAAACCCAAATCTGAAAAAAAGGGCGCCGTCGTACTGTTGTCAGGTGGACTGGACTCTACTACTTGTCTCTACGTTGCAGCAAAAGAATTTGGTTATCCAAAAAACAAAAAACTTCCTTTACTTGCTCTCTCTTTTGATTATTCTCAAAAACATAAAATTGAACTCATCAAAAGCAAAAAAATTGCAAAAACCTTAGGAATTAAACATGTAATCCAAAAATTGGACCCAGGATTTTTTTTGGGAAGTTCTCTCACGGAAAAAAAAATCAAAGTGAGAAAAAACGCCAAATCACTGTTTAATGGCAATGAGAAAGAGATTCCAAATACCTATGTTCCTGGTCGAAATATTTTATTTTTGTCTTTTGCTCTGTCTCTTGCAGAAGGGCATGGATATGATTCCATTTACATTGGTGTGAATGCATTGGATTATTCGGGGTATCCCGATTGCCGGCCTGAGTTTATTGAGTCTTTTCAAAAGATGGCAAATCTCGGAACCAAAAAAGGGGTAAGTGGGTTAGGAGATTCGATTCAGATCAAAACTCCGCTTCTACATCTGGGCAAAAAAGAAATCATAGAACTTGGATTGCAAGTGAGTGCACCACTTCATTTAACTCATTCCTGTTATGATCCTGTGCGAGGAAAACCTTGTGGGAAATGTGATTCTTGTATTTTGCGAGCCAAGGGATTTTTAGAAATGGGAATTCCCGATCCTGCTCTGTCTAAGTAATTGTTTTGATAAAATGAGAAGGGAAGAATGCACAAATATATCTTTATAATTTTGTTATTCTTTCATTTTCAGTGTGATCACCCAAAAAATAAGAACGAAACACTGCTATTGAGTCTTGTTCGACCAACATTAGGAATGTTTGGTGATAGTATCATGGCATTATGGCCAGCAGAAGAACAATTAAAACCTTTTGTTGTGATTAAAAATGCTTTTCCTGTTCGCAAAACGACGGATATCTTATATGCAATCGAAAATGACCAATCCAGATATAACGCCTGCATTTACAACGGTGGTGTGAACGATTATCTCGGGAACTTTACACCACAAGAATCTGAATTAGAGTTAACCGTACAAAATCAAATTCGTGCTCTCACACGATTGCAGATTAGATGTGATCAGATTCTTGCGATCAATATTTGGTATGTTGAATTACCTTGGCCTATGGAAGCCGCATCCAGGTTGAATGTATTGATGAAAGAAAGGATACAGTTTGTTCCTAGATTGGATCCAGAAACTTGGATCAAAAGTTCTGACTTGTTGGATGGAGGCCATCTAACAGAGAGGGGATATCAAAAACTTTCAGAAAAGACACTAGAGCATTTCCGAACACGAATTCCGTGGATCGATTTTTTACCTAGATGATAAAATGTATTTACTAGTGGTTAGCGTATCTAGAGTATTAACTAATTATTAGGATATTTCTGTGTTATTTAACTCACTTGTTTTTGTCGTATTTTTTGTCTTCCTATACACTATTTATTGGCAAGTTAATTCAAAATTTCAAAAATTGACAATCCTTGTTGGATCCTTAGTTTTTTACGGATATTGGGATTTATTGTTTTTATGCCACTTTGTTCTAGTCGTACTTCTTAATTATTTATTTTATAAACTCTTTCGTTATCGATTTAACAAAATCCAAATTACTGGGATTATCGTTCTCAATTTATTAAACCTAATCTTCTTTAAATATTTTTACTTTTTAGTCAATGTCATTCAAGACCTCTTCGGATTCCAACAAATCACAGAAGTAACATCCGTTATCCCTGATATTGTTTTGCCATTAGCGATTAGTTTCTATACCTTTCAGATCCTTGCGTTCCAAATTGATGTATACAGAGGGAAAATTCAATCAGTCGTTTCAGCGGTTGATTTTACAATTTTTATCATGTTTTTTCCTCAGTTGATTGCTGGCCCAATCATGAGGCATACAGATTTTTTTAAACAGTTACATAGTAAAAAAAGATTTTTAGAATTACCTTTCAATGCTGGTGGATATCTCATTCTACTAGGAGTTTTAAAGAAAGTTATCATTGCTGATAATATTTCACCTGTGATCGAACCTTTTTTTAGCCATCCCGAAACATATAGTGGCTTCAGTGCACTTTTGTCCGTGTATGGATTTGCGATTCAGATCTATTGTGATTTTTCTGGTTATTGTGATATTGCGAGAGGTTTAGCGTTACTTCTGGGTTATGACATCCCAGTAAACTTCAATGCACCTTATTTTTCCACCTCTCTTAAAGAGTTTTGGCAAAGATGGCATATTACTCTTTCTCAATGGTTACGGGACTACTTATACATTTCGTTAGGTGGAAATCGATTCGGAAATTTGAGAACTTATTTTAATTTAGTGATCACGATGGTTTTGGGTGGTTTGTGGCATGGTGCTAATTATACTTTTTTAGTATGGGGCGCACTCCATGGTTTTTATTTGATTTTAGAAAGAATAGTTTCCAATCCACAAAAAGAATCTTCTTCTTATATGGTCAGAATCCTAAAAGTATTCGTTGTATTTCATTTGGTATGTTTTGCTTGGTTATTTTTTAGAATTGAAAGAATCCAAGATTTTCAGACAATTTATCAAAATGTAATCAACCAATCTGGTATTGATATTGCTGAGATTCCAAAGTTATATCGTTTGATAGCGGTTGGATTTTTACTTCATACATATGAATACTTTCAGCGCAATGTCGCAATTCAGTTCCGATATCGAAAATTGTTATTACCAAGTTTAGCACTCGTTTGTGGAATATTGGTTCTCACATTGTCATCCAATTCAACTCAGTTTATCTACTTTCAATTTTAGGTCGGACACATGATGCTTAGAAAATTCCGAATTTTATACTTATTTTTACTCTTTTTTTCCATTGATAAATTGGTCTTAATTCCTCCCGTCAAAACGTTTTTAACAGGAGAAGAGGTCGGAAACCCATATGTTGAATCTCTTAAAAACTTAAGCGCTGATTATCTAGGTGAAACCAAATACCAAGATAAAAAGAAAATTTGGGCATTTGGTACATCTCGTTCCATGAATTTTTATCAGTATGCATCTTTGCCATACGTTCAAAATTCAGAGTTTCTATCCACTCAACAGAAAAAAGAATTAGAAAAGTTTAAAATCTATACTTATGCTGCACCAGGTTCAAATCCATTGGTGTATTACACTCGATTCAATCAGTTGTTAGAGCAAAACTATAAACCAGATATGGTTTTTTTAGAAGTGTCTGCCTTTTCGTTTAATAAAAATAATCGTTTTTATCATATCACTTTATTAGAAGGTATGCCTTTGGAATTTGCTTTGGCTCATTTCGATGAGTTACCAAACGAGTTTGCTCATGAATTCTTCTTTTCCAGATTGTTTGCTTTGAGTCGTTATAAAATCTCTTCGAAGGCGATCTCTGCAAATCTTTTCGGAACCAAAGATAAAAATATGGAACTGTTAAAAACATTTCTTCCAGCCAATGCTGGGTCAATTGATCCATTTGCTACTGCTTTCGACACTAAGACTAATAGAGAAGAATCTCCTTATACACCCGATCAATTCAATGATTTTAAAAATTTGCCTTCCAATGAGACAGACAAATATATCAAAGTATCTATGTTAGTTGATGTTTTAAAGAAAGAATTTTATGGAAATTTTACAGAGAATGAAAATAATTTCCAATTTTTATCGCACATCATTGATCGATGCCAAAAAAATAACATCCCTGTGATCTTGTGGATTCCGAAAGTTCACAAAGAACTAAATGATTTTTATGAGACGGCTACTTTTTATCCAAAGTGGAAACAAAAAATAGAGACATTAGCAAAGGAAAAACAGATCCGTTTTGTGGATTTGAACGAAGCAGGGAAAGTGCAGTGTGATTATTACCAAGATGCTGCCCATGTTTCGGGTAGATGTTTGCCTGAAATTACGGCAAATGTTTTAGGTATTCCGAAATAGGATGTTCAATCGTGCTATTTGTTCGGACCTTTTTTGTTTCTACTCTAAAGAGTCTAGAAAAGCGATTCAGAATTCCGTTTCTTTTGTCAAATCAGGACAGAACATGCGGAAAATTCCCTAAAATTTTGTTTCCAAAATGGCCATTTTCTCCATAACTACTACTAGTTTATGGAAATATTTGTTACAGCCGTCACGATTTTCGTTCTAGCGATCTTCGTGGGATTTGAAATCATCACAAAAATCCCTCCCATCCTCCACACCCCTCTTATGTCGGGTTCCAACGCCATTTCCGGCATCACCCTCATCGGTGCATTGTATGCGGCAGGGATCCAAGAAAGTAATCTCACCAAAATTTTGGGATTACTCTCCGTCATATTTGCCACCATCAACGTAGTGGGTGGATTCCTTGTCACCCATAGGATGCTTGGCATGTTTAAGAAAAAGGACGCACCGAAATAATGGAACTCATTAGTATTTTAAATCTCGCATACCTCGTTGCTTCCATTTTATTCATCGTTGGAATCAAACAATTAGCGCACCCAAAAACAGCAACTCGTGGAAACTTCCTCGGAGCTCTCGGGATGCTCATCGCAGTTGTCGCAACTCTCTTTGACAGAGCGATTCTTTCTTACGAATGGATTGCTGTTGGTGTCCTCATTGGGTCTTTCATTGGTATCATCCTTGCGGTCAAAATCCAAATGACTGCAATGCCACAACTTGTTGCCGTTCTCAACGGATTTGGTGGTATTGCTTCTGTTTTTGTAGCAGGTGCTGCTTTACAATTATCCATTCCTAAATATGCTTATGCAGTCAATTACCAAGAAATCGTTTCGATTGTATTCTCTGCGATTGTTGGAGGGATTACTTTCTCTGGAAGTTTTATCGCCTTTGGTAAGTTACAAGGTTTTATTACGGAAAAAGCAGTTCGTTATCCTGGTGACCAACTCGTAAAAATTTTGGTTGGACTCACTGCTGTCGGACTCGGTGTTTATGGATGCTTAGAGCCTACTGATGAATCTATTTATTGGATTTTAAGTGGTGTGAGTTTACTCCTTGGAATCTTCCTCGTGATTCCAATTGGTGGGGCAGACATGCCAGTTGTGATTTCTCTCCTCAACTCCTATTCAGGGATTGCGGCGTCGGCAACAGGATTTGTTCTCAATAACAATGTACTCATTATTTCAGGATCTCTCGTAGGAGCTTCTGGAATCATCTTAACACAAATCATGTGTAAAGCGATGAACCGTAGTTTGACTAACGTACTCTTTGGTGGTTTCGGGGCTGCCGCTACAGAAATGAAAGATGATGGTGATTTTTACTCAGGTAAGGTCAAGTCAACAAGTGCAGAAGAGGTCGCAATGCTTTTAGATGTGGCAAGAAGTGTCGTAATCGTTCCAGGTTATGGTATGGCTGTGGCACAAGCACAACACGCAGTAAGAGACTTGTATCAACTCTTAACAGCTCGTGGAATCGATGTTACTTTTGCGATCCATCCAGTGGCTGGTCGTATGCCTGGTCATATGAACGTGTTACTTGCTGAAGCAGATATTCCTTATGATCGATTGAAAGAGATGGACGAGATCAATAGTACTTTCGAAAATGTTGATGTTGTGATCGTAAACGGTGCCAATGACGTAACGAACCCACTTGCAAAAACAGATCCAAAATCACCAATCGCTGGAATGCCAATTTTGGATGTTGGAAATGCAAAAACGGTCGTTGTGATCAAAAGAAGTTTGAGTGCTGGATTTGCGGGAGTTCCCAATCCACTCTTCATTGCTGACAACTGTTTGATGTTGTTTGGCGATGGTAAAAAAGCAACGCAAGAAATGATCGCAGCTTTAAAAGAATCGTAGAGCCGGTAAATATGAAAAAACAAGTCTATATCGTTGATGATCATCCTCTCGTAGTTGACGCACTACAAAACTTAATCTCTAAATCAGATGATTTAGATTGCATCGGTAGTGCGGATAATATTGAAAAAGCTTTCAACGATATAGAACAAATGCAACCAACGCTGGTATTAATTGATATTCAACTCAAACAAAACCAAAACGGATTGCAACTTCTGAAGAAACTTAGAACAACTTTTCCAAACATTGCCGTCATCATCATCAGTATGTTGACGGATGATACCTTTGTAGATCGAGCTTTTAAACTGGGTGCTATGGGTTATGTGTTCAAAGAAGACACTACCACACAAATTGTAGAAGCGATCCATACAGTTCTAAAGGGTGACTATTTTGTGAGTTCTTCTCAAGCAACAAGACTTCTTGGACATTTGTATCGCGCTTCTCAGAAAGACGAAAAGGATCCAATCGATAGATTGTCTAATCGAGAATTAGAAGTGTTTCTTATGATTGGAGAAGGAATGCCAGTGAAAGAAATTGCTGCCAATATGGGTCTTGCTCCTTCAACCATTGAAACTTTACGCTCTCGTATCAAATCCAAACTGAGCATCACAGAGAATGAAAAATTGATTCGAGTGGCCGTGGAGTGGAAATACACACAAGCAAAAACCGATATCGTTGTTTCATAAACTAATATCGCAATTTAAAGTAGTGATACAATAAGTCTTTTCCTTCGCGGGAAGAGAGTAACATCCTGTATGCTTCTGCAATTTTAGATTCATTTTGTGATTGTTTTTGGATGAAGTGAAAAAAGTCGTTCGCTCGTTCATCAAATCCAAGATTAAGAAGTAAGTTTAAGTAAAAACTTTGGTCATATTCGTCAGCAAACGGAGAATAGGCGATCGGTCTAAGTAAGTTTTCAGCCTCTCTCCATTTTCTCATTTCAAAATAACAGCGGGCATAAACTTTTTTTTCTCTCCAACCCAGAGCTCTTGGGTTTTTTAAATACGTGAGAGATTTTTTCGGATCCTTCTCCAATAAATAAATAACTCGACCCATAAGATGAGAGGCTTGCATATGTTTTGGATCTTGTTCCAAGATGGAGGATAGTTCTGCTTTTGCTTTTTCTACTTGGTTTAATTCCAAATAGGTTTTTGCCAAAATGAGTTTGGCTTCATTGTAATTAGCTTTATATTCCAATGATTTGTTAAGAGAAGAAATTGCATTATTGTATTCTTTTAAGATAAAATAAGCAAGACCCAGGTTATAGTGATAGAATGGATTGTAAGGAGAAATTTGGTTCGTTTCTAACCAAGTTTCTTTCGCTTCAGACCAACTGTCTTCTTGTGCATAGATCATCCCAAGTAAAAAACTTGCCGCCTCATGGTTTGGTTCTTTCTTTAAGGCGCGGTTTAAGTTTTCTTTTGCTTCTTGCCACTCCATTCTTGAGTAAAGCAAACTTCCGTTTAAGTAATCATACTCAGCAAATGTTTTAAAAACATCAGTTTGAATTTTTTTCCATTCTGCATCTGCTAATCCAAACTTTCCATAACGAAGTGCATTGATGATATTGCGACTTACCTTTTCGATTTCGATTTTGGCATTGATTTCGATTGATTCTGCGTCATCCGAATCAGCCGTTAAGGAGGAAAAGGAAACAAAAAGAATGATAAGTGAAAAGAAGAGAGTCTGTTTTGTTTTCATATTTGTTTTATGTAACGGTCTGTAACCAATTTAAAATTTTAGTATGGGCATCACGACGGTATGTAATTCTGTTTTGAATTGGCGTCTCTGGAAAAATGGTGATCATAGATAATTCTTGCAGGCTACCAATGTATGGAATAGCAAGTTCCTTTTCTGCAAACATACCTAAACTAGAATGAATCTCCGAGATTCCGAGTAAACAAACCTTTTTTCTTTTCGCTGCCGCCTCCATCATGGTTTGACCAAAGTATGTACAAATCCACTCTGAAGATTCGATTTCGCGAAGGAACTCGATATAAGAAATTCTTGGGTGGAATTCAATCATTGGACTTTTTGGTTTTGTTCCTCCAATGCGAAGGATGGTTTGGAAGATCGGACGATTGGAATTCACATTAGTTTTATAGAATTGTAATAGGTAACGATCAATTTGTTCCGATTGTATTTCATCCAACTGACCTGCATACACTAGTATTTTGCCAGGAATCTCCTCTATGTCTCGATTCAATTCTGATAAGGGTGAACTATAATAGGATAGATGTGTATGGTTCAATGTAGAATGAGTAGGATGTGGAAGGAAAAAACAAGCATTCATTTTGTTAGGTGGATGATTTAGGTTATCAATATAAAATGCATTTGTTATCGGAAATTCTATTTCCCTAATGTCTAAAATGTGAGGAATATTTTTGTCTTCCTCTCGAAAGTGATCATTCATCCTTACATCATATCCTTGTATTTGTAAAAAAATATTCAAGGATCTACATCGCTCCAAATGTCCATATCCATATTCTTTGGGATTTCCATATAGAATATGGATTTGTTTTTGTGTTTTTTCTTCGTGCGGTAAAGAGAAGATTACTTGTTCTACATTGGCATTGATTTCAAAAAGCTCTGGTTTTATTTGTTTCAATTGAAAGATTTCAGTCGCACCAAAATTGGGATTAGTTTCGCCTAAGGTTTTCCAAATTTCACAGATCAATTCATAATCTTTAGGTTCGTCTACTGTGATCCTTAATTTGGATAAACTTTCTCTATGATTTTGATTAGAATCGTCTAGTTGAGTTAGGTGAGGAGGACTAAGTCGATATTGTTTGTGAATTTCGGGAAATTCTTTGATGTGTAAAGACACATGTTCTTTGTGCCGTTCCAAATCAGTTTCGTCTGTTTGATAAAATAAAGAGGCACTCGAAAAACATTCTACTCCCATTCCGAGTGGCAACCCTACCATTGAGAGACTATAATAAGTGTCTTTGATTTCTAAGATTGCTTCATATAAATAACGAACTGCATCAATATCAATAAATGGGTTATCGGCCGTTAGGCGAAATATGTGTTTAGCTCCATAGTGTTTTGCCGCTTCACGGAATCGGTCTCTTACGTCCAATTCGGATCCACAAAAATATAAATATCCCCTCGATTTTAGAAATTGAATGGATTCTTCATCCGATTCTGGAATCAAAAAGACAATCTGATGAAATTCAAATACAGATGATAAACGTCGGTGGATATGATCCAGAAAAGTAATACCAGAATCTTCTGGAATGGGTTTTAAAATTTTTTTCGGGAATCGTGTGGAACCTAGTCTTGCCTGGATAAAGGCAAAACTATCATGCGTTGAATGTATACCACTCATCACAATTCAAACAAGGTGCTGGAATTTGATCATGTTTACCATTGAAACTATGTCGAAACGACTCTAATCCTCGGCTCCATACAGTGGAAAGGGATTCTGTTAAAAGATTTCCAATGATATTGGTTTGGTTTTGTTTGCAGATAGAAACATCACCATTCACAGAAAGATTGATATCACGTGTTAGATGCCAACAAAAATCACGGTGGATCGGAGTTAAATCACTCACTCTTCTTTCTGGTAACTTATCGGCAAAACGATTGTATTTCTGCAGAATGATATTGATGCCTTTTTTTTCAAATAGTGTAAAATAGGGATCAATTTCCTCTTCTACTTCTTTCATTTTGATCATTTGCACATAAAGCGAGTTTTGCGGTAAAATCTTGGATAAACTATCAACAGCTGAGATTACTTCCGATAGCCCTTTTTTTCCATACAGAGTTTGGTAAGTCTCTTCACTCAGTGTGGTCAAATTGACGATGATACAAAGTTTTTCTTTTTGTTGGTTGTTGAGTTCATTGATCAGAGATATCAAAACATTCACATTTTTGTATAGAGCTGTCTCAATGATGAGTTCCTTTAGTTGTTCAAGTTTCAGAATCTCTTTTACAACGGAAGGAAAGTTTGGATGTAATAGTGGTTCTCCATTTCCCGACAAACTGATGGTGATCGGTGAATGGAGCGATGTTTGTAACTCCTTACAAATCTTGTCGGTCGATTCTAAAGAAACAAAACTTCCATCGTTGGACTTGTCTACGAACTCACGAGGACAAAAGATACAGGACAATTCACATCCTTTATAAATTTCCCACTCAAGATAAGATGGAAAACTTCGAAACAACTCTGGATGTTCTTTGAGAATGGAATGTAAACTTTCATAAGGGATTTCGTCAGCAATTTTCATCAATCCTTGGATGAGAACTTTGGAACGTGTCGAGTTGTAACGGAAATCCAATCGAAGTTGTCGTAAATCGGGAGATTGGAAAAAAATATCTACATCATATTGGTTGATATTTTTCAGAAAAAAAGCATGAATATCAGTTGTCAGTTGGTCAGGTAAGGAACTTAAAAATTCTCTTGTAATAACAGTTGGAATCAATCCAGGGGGAATATTTTCAGAATAGGAATACTGGCTAAAAAAGTTTTTATGTCGGTTCCAAATTGTTTCCGTTAACTTTGGATTCAGAATCGGTGAAATTCCCGTAAAATATAAAAAACATACTTCATCCCATTCGGGATCTTTGAACCGAGATTCTGGAAGTAACTTACCTATTTCTTTGATGAGTTCAATTTCTGAAGGAATGGACTCATATAAAACTAAGAATTTTGCAAAAGATGATCCATCTAATTTCGATTTGATGATCTGGGAAACATTGATATGAATGATCAGATTTGGAAATACTTTGTGTAGTTTGTTCACAAAGGATTCAAACAGTTTAGTTTCAAAATTGGATTCCAAAAATGAAACCGATTGTTTGTCTAAATAAACAACCGCAAAACTAGGATTATATTCTTTACGGTTTATCATTAATCTGAATTGTATTTTTCTTCTGGATTACTAATATTGTGTTCTTTGATGTAGATTGGATCAAAGACAGTGATAGACGTATTTTTTCTTGTGGCGTTCACCCATTCTTCAAATGAAGTTTGTTCTTTTTCTCGGAACAAAAATCCTTGGATCCCTTTTCGAACAGCGTCAAGTGGAGTGGGGCGCATTCCTTCAATGTAAACTAAACAATAACGTTTACGATCATCACGAAATACGTCTGAAAATTTTCCTTGTCCACCAACTTGCGCTAATACTGAAGCTGTGGTCGGTTGTGTTTTATACAATTCGAATGTAGGAACATAATTTACAAGTCCACCATTCAATCGGTAACGAGACTCGTTTCTTGGACCTGAGGCCACTAGTTTAAAAAAAGAGGGATCTTGTAGGGATTTGTTTCGAATCTCTGTAAGTTCGTTAAACAAACGAGATTCTTCTTCAATCGAACCATTGGCAGGTGAAAACACAAGTTCTCGAAACTTAAATTCATTTCCTACTTTTGCTTTGTTTTTGTTATACCAAGATTGGATCTCCTGTTCAGAAGGAAGAGGAGGGCTTACTTTGATTTGTAAAAGTTGCCCCTTTTTGATCTGGTAAGGAAGGTCATCTAACCATATATCATAAGGAAGATTGAATTGAGCTTGGACTGATTTTTTAAACTGTTCCAAGTCACTGATTCCTTGCGCTTCCATCCTTTTTTGAATTTCTGCCTCAATTCGTTTTTCATTGACTTGGATGGATTCTTCTTCTGCGACAATATCAACAACGACTCGATCGATTAAAAAATCGATTACTTGTGAATGCAGAGAGCCTTTTTTGCGATAATTTGGAAAAAATCGGGAGAGGTTTTTATAACGCTCTACACCTTCTTCGTAATCCAATGTTGAAATGGATTTGTTACCAACAATGGCAATGACTGCGTTGAGAGACTCGTAAGAGCCTAATGGTTTTGTTGGAACGACTGTGATTGAAAAACAAACAACCGCAGCAAAAACGAAAACGAAGTTATGCGAGATTCGATTTTTTTTTTGCATACGGTCAAAAGTTTACCCAATAAAGGTAGAGTGTAAAGCTTTTACTGCATCTTCTGCTTGGTTTTGTTTGATGACGCAGGAAATTTTGATCTCCGATGTAGAAATCATCTCAATGTTGATATTCTTTTCTGCTAAAGATTGGAACATCTTTGCTGCAACACCCACATGGGATTTCATCCCAACACCCACTGCAGATACGATAGAAATGTCTTCGTCAATCTCTGCTTTTCCGTTACCGTGTTCCTTCGCATAAGATTCTATGATAGGTTTTGCGGCAGCAATGTCTTTTTTCGCAACTGTAAAAGAAATGGTGTTAATTCCGTTTCTAGGGGAGGATTGAACAATGACGTCTACAATGACATCTTTGTTGGCAAGTTGAGTGAAAAGATCGGCTGCGATTCCTGGTTTGTCTTTCACGTCTGCAATGGTTACACGTGCTTGGTCCCCTTTCGCAGTTACTCCACTCACTTTCATTTTTTCCATAATTTTATCCTCACTCATTACTAACGTTCCCGGTTTATCGTGGAAACTAGATCGAACGTGGATCACCACGTTATAATTCATACCCAACTCAACACTTCTGGAATGTAGAACGCCTGCTCCGAGGCTTGCAAGTTCCAACATTTCTTCATATGTGATTTGTTTGTGCATTTTTGCTGTTGGAATCTTTCTTGGGTCAGCCGTGTAAACACCATCGACATCGGTGTAAATTTCACATTCATCGGCTCCTAAGGCTGCCGCAAGCGCCACCGCAGAAGTATCACTTCCTCCACGACCTAATGTGACAATGTTTTCATCTTTGTCGATCCCTTGAAAACCAGCGACAATGACCACCTTGCCTTTGTTAAAGGCTTCGTCGATTCTTGATCTGTCGATCATTTCGATTTTTCCATTGGAGAAGTTTCCATCGGTTAAAATCTTTAATTGAGAACCAGTGAAGGACTGAGCAGGAACTCCCAACTCATTGAGAGCAATCGCAAGTAAGGCGATGGAGACCTGTTCTCCAGTGGAGAGTAACATGTCCATTTCCCGTTTTGGGGGATTTTTCGAAATTTGGTCAGCAAGGTCTACTAATTCGTCCGTAGTATGTCCCATTGCAGAAACAACAACAGCCACTTTTTGGCCTTCATCGTGGTAACGTTTAATCCGTTTGGCCACGTTTTTAATTTTAGTGGTGTCACCAACTGAGGTTCCACCGTATTTTTGGACAACGATTTTCGATGACATGGGTATATGGACAAGCTAGGAGAGGCAAATCGGGAATCAAGTAGAATGAATTTTTTTGCAACCAAACGAGTTGGGAGGACTCAAATAAGTATAGGTTATTGAATGAATTCTGCGTCTCCCCCCGTTGAACCTGTCGTCAAAGAACAGGCTCCTTTACTTTTCCTCATTTTATTTTTTCTTGTACAAGCGACTGTCTTAACGGTGTTTACCGTGCCATTTTCATGGACTTTGGTTTGGGTTGCCGTGGGTTCTTATTTTCTCCGCATGTTTGGCATTACGGGTGCTTACCATCGCTATTTTTCTCATGCGTCTTTTAAAACTTCGCGAGTGTTCCAATTTATTTTGGCTTGGATCGGGTCTATGGCTATGCAGAAAGGTGCACTATGGTGGGCCGCTCATCACAGAAACCATCATAAGTATTCCGATACGGAAAAAGACATCCACTCTCCTAGTCGTAAGGGATTTTGGTATTCTCATATGTTTTGGTTCTTGCGAGATGATTACAACGATTACGAAGCAAAACTCATTCCGGATTTCTACAAATACCCAGAACTTAGATGGATTGATCGAAATCATTGGATTCCACCCTTAACGTATGCAATCCTTCTATATGCGATTGGTGGTTGGGCATGGTTGGTGTATGGTTATGCCGTTTCTACCTTCATTTTAGGACATGCAACTTGGACCATCAATTCCCTTTCTCATGTGTATGGTTCAGTTCGTTATGATTCCAGAGACACTAGTAAAAACAATGTTTGGTTAGCACTTCTCACCATGGGAGAAGGTTGGCACAATAATCACCATTACTACTGTTCGTCGGTAAACCAAGGTTTCTATTGGTACGAAATTGATGTAACTTATTACATTTTAAAAGTACTGAGTTGGTTCGGTATTGTTTGGGATTTAAAAAAACCTCCCAAAAAAGTTTTGGATGAAGGGATCAATCGCGACCGAGCGAAAAAAGAAGAATTGTTAGCTGCCCGAAAAAATAAAGCCGAGGCAAAACAGAAAAAGAAAGTGGAAGTGTTGTCCGCGTAGTCTTTTTTATACCCCCAATCGTTTGCGTATATCTGCTGGGATACTTTGAATGGAATCGTATCTCTTTTTCTTTCCACCTGGCAGAGATACGTAATAAAAACCGTTGATCATTTCCAAAAAATAATCCTCTCCTTTTTCCCCTAACGAACGATTGTCGAGTTCCTTAACCATCTTCTGATATTTTGATGGTAGGAGATTCCAATTCATATAATTCGTCACAACACCTTGGTCATTGACGGTATAAGCACCGTCTTGGTGTAAAATTTTTGTGCCATTGTAATCGAATATTTCCATCACCTTGAGGTTGTTATCTTTTGGTGATTTGGAATCTTTTTTAGGTTTGGTGTCTTTACCACGAACGAAATCTTCCGCATTTCCTTTTGTTTTGGAATTTGCTGTTGATTCTTTTTTTCTGAGTTTTCCAAAGAGAATTAAAAATACTCCGGCAAGTCCAAGCGCTGCAAATAGAAAGATTTCCGCAGTCGATAAATCAAATAAGTAACGTAACATACCTAACGAAAACTGGTTCCAATCACCTTGCAGGAATCAGGAACATAACCTTCGGTAATCCATTGCGGGCAAGTTGTCAGTTCGATGGCCCGAAAACAAAGTTTAGCATCATCAATCTTGACTCTACCTAATGCAAGGGAGCCTGGTAATTTATTGGATCCACACGCCGAGTTTTTGAGTGCATACGTTTCGAAGATCTTTTGATTTCCTTCTTGGGCAGAATAAAATAAGTCGTCCCGATTTTGAATGCATTGGAACAAAACACCATAGATAAATGTTGCTAAGAACAAGGAGAGATATTTGAAATTCATCGTTTGAGTTTGATCCGAGACACTTCCCGAACAGGGAGAGGGATTTTTCCAAACATACTATCCACTAACACAGTGCCATAGATTTCAAACTCTGCATCTTCCCCTCTTTGTGCCGCTTCATTTAGTTTTTTAGCAAGAACAAGTAATTTGGGAAGGATGGATGTCTTTTGTTCCGGGACAAGTTTTAAAACCACCGTTGTTTCAGAGTTTGGTTCCACTTCGACTGGACTTTGGTTTTGCAGTTTACCGATGTATTCCTTCCCTTGGGTTGTAATAAGTTCTAAGTCTAAATCGAATTGGTAAAGACTTACCTTCGTTGGATTAGGATTCATCACCGAAATTTGTGGATACAAATCTAACAATGGAATCAAAGGAAAATTTGGATTTGGTTTTAGATCGACTCGAACGTCTACCAAATCAAACTTACATGCCTTTAAACTTTCCAAATTTTTTTTGGTATCACTGATACAGTTTTGGAAACCAAAAAATAGTAAAAATTGGATTTGAAAGAAAAGAAAACTTTTACGGACCAAAAACAACCTTCCCATCTGTCATGTGTTGTTTATAAAACTCCAAACCTTCGTTGAAGTCTTCGAAAGGAAATCTTCGATTGATTTTCGTTTGGAAAACAGTTTTTAAATACGTTTGTGCTTCTTTTGCTTGTTTTTGAAATTCTTCCAATCCAATTTCATAAATCCAAGAGGACAACCAAAAGCCTTCAATTTTTTTGTTTTGGAATAATATGATTCCAGAATTGACTGAGAATGGTTTTTCTGATAAGGCACCATAACAGATGAGTTTTGATCCATATGGCATACATTCCACAAGAGATTGCGCTGTATCTCCAGCGACTGCATCGATTGCATAGGTAGCATTTAATTTTTTTGTGAGTTTGAATAAATCTTTTTGATAATTGGCTGAAGTGGAATTTAGAATGTGCTCTGCTCCAATTTCCTTTAAAGTATCTTCTTGTTCCTTTTTTCGCACAACATTGATTAAAGGGATTCCCTTCTCTTTACAGAGTCGAACTACCATTTTTCCAAGAGCACTCGCTGCTGCCGTTTGCACCATTGCTGCATGACCTTCTTTTTGACAACGGGAAACCATCGCCCATGCCGTCATTGGATTTACAAAAAAACTAGAGCCTTCGTCCAAGGTAACACCATCCACTAACGGTAAACAGTTTTCCTCGGTTGTGATCATATACTCAGCCCAAGTCCCATCATTTTGTGGTGCCACACAAGAAACTGCCATTCCCACTTTGAGAGTTTTGATGGCGCTACCCACAGCATCAACGGTTCCACTCGCTTCAAAACCGGCCGATACAGGAGCTTTCTTCTTGAATCCGTACAAACCACGGATGAACATAAGATCCGATGGATTGATGGGTGAAAGGTGGATTTTGATCCTTACTTCGTTTTCTTTCGGAGTTGGAATTTCTTTTTCACGAAGTTCCAATTGTGGTTCGGATTCATCATATTTTAGGATGGTGACTGCTTTCATCTCGTCCCATTCACTCACGTAAAATCTGCTTGCCAACTCTTTCTTTTGAAGGAAAGTATTTTGAGTCTGCCGTGAAATCGAAAAAATTAAATCAGGAAACCATCACAGGTATCATTTTTTTTTCCGTTTTGGTTTTTGCCTTTTTCACAACCGTCATTCAACCAGATAGACCTACCAAAAAATATCCATACCGCCTTTCTTTATTTTATTCACGGATTGATGGAATTAAAGAAGGAACGGAAGTTAGGATTTTGGGAATTCAGAAAGGATATGTAGCTCACATTGATTCCAGGCCACTCATTGATGTTCCCGACAGAAGATTTTTAGATCATAACATGGATCATGCGATTGAATTACACATTGCTTTGGAAGATCCACTTACGCTTTGGGATAACTATGAAGTTGATTTTCAGACAGTCACATTGTTCTCGGGAAGGATTATCAATATCAATCCTGGAAGTTCGGATGGAAAAAGGTCATTTTTCAAACCAACATTTCGAGAAGGGGAAAAAACACCTGATTATTTACCTTCTGCACGTTATTTTGATGATTTTTTTAAAGCAACTTCTGCTACAATGGAAGAAAATCGTTCCGATCTTCGACAAATCACATTGGATTTTCGTTCCATCACCGATAAATTAAATCAATCAGAAGGTACGATTCCAAAAATCATTGGAAGTACCGAGATGTATGATGAACTTCTTGCGACAATCAAAGATGCAGAAACGATTGGAAAAGAAGGAAGGCGGTATATGGAAAGCTCAAGAAACTTAGAGAATACAATGCCAATACCGTTTTTAATTTCAGCATCATATTACGGCCGTACTACGCCGATTACTGGAAGAAGGATAGGACCACAAGATTAATGAAAGTTGCGATTGTACATGATTGGCTGACAGGCATGCGAGGTGGGGAAGTGGTTCTGGATAGTATGCTAAAGGCATTTCCAGAAGCAGATTTATTCACACTCTTTTATACGAAAGGTAAATTAAACGCTAGAATCGAGGATCGTAAGATCACAACAGCCTTTACAAACAACTTGCCGTTCAAAGAAAAATACTATCGATACTATTTACCTTTGTTTCCGACTGCCATAGAAACTTTGGATTTAAAAGGATATGATGTAGTCATCAGTTCATCCCATTGTGTTGCAAAAGGTGTGATTCCCCATCCAGATACTTTCCATTTGAGTTACATTCATAGTCCCATGCGTTATGTTTGGGATATGTATTATGATTATTTTCCGGCTCGCAAAGGGTTTAAATTTTTCCTGTTACAAACCATCGCCAATTATTTAAGAACTTGGGATGCGGCATCTTCCAACCGAGTGGATTATTTTACATGTAACTCGCATTTTGTGGGAAGAAGAATTCAAAAATACTATCGTCGTGATTATAAAATCATTTACCCACCATGTTTGCCACAAGACTTTCGTGTGCATGATAATTCCAAAGATGATTATTATCTGATGGTGTCTGCATTTGCTCCTTATAAAAAAATTGACCTGGCAATTGAAGCGTTTCGTGAGAATGGAAAACCACTGATTCTTGTGGGTGGGGGCCAAGAAGAGGGCAAACTAGTCAAAAATTTACCAAAAAACATTCTTTGGAAAAAGGGACTCCCTCGCCAGGAAGTAATCGAACTCTACAAAAAAGCGCGAGGGTTTATTTTCCCGGGAATGGAGGACTTTGGAATCACACCTGTGGAATCCCAAGCCTACGCGACACCTGTCATCGCCTACGGAAAGGGTGGGGCCTTAGAATCGGTCAAAGAGGGGAAAACGGGGGTCTTTTTCCAGGAACAGACCGTAAAATCCTTAAATGATGCCATCAAACGGGCAGAAAAAATCCAATTCAAACGTTGGGATTTCCAAAATTCAATCAATCGATTCACGGAAGAAAAATTCGTAAGCGAAATTCGAAAGGTAGTCGATAGACATAAATAGAAATCTCTGAAGGGGGATCTCTTGGTCATTTTACATCGACTCAAAGGTGCGGAATTTGTTCTCAATGCAGATTTGATTGAGACCATTGAAGCAAATCCAGATACGATCATCACTCTTGTGAATGAGAAGAAATTCATTGTACAAGAGACAGTGGCGGAAGTTGTGGAAAAAGTGGTAAACTACCAAACTAGGATCCACAATCTCCCCAGAGTGAATGATAAAAGGCCTGAGGAAACATAAGAAATGGATATAGCTACAGTCATTGGTTTGGCCCTTGGTATGGCCTTGATGTTACTTGGGGTGGTCTCTGGTGGTCTTGCCCTAACTGACCTAATTGATATTCCGTCCGTCATGATCACATTCGGTGGGGCGGCCGCTGCTACGATTATTTCCTTTCCATGGACTTCTACCATTGGAGTGGGAGCCGTAACAAAGAAAGCATTCCAAAATCCACCTTCGGATTTACCTGGTCTTATCACAACACTCGTTAGTTTTTCTGAAAAAGCTCGTCGTGAGGGTTTGCTTGCCTTAGAAGATGATATCAATGAATTACCTGAAGAATTTTTAAAGAAAGGAATCCAACTCGTTGTGGATGGAACGGATCCCGAACTGGTTCGAAACATCATGGAAACGGAAATTGGGAATACCGCTGCTCGCCACGCATATGGTCGTGGTTGGTGGGATGCTTACGCTGGTTTTGCGCCAGGGTTTGGGATGCTTGGGACCCTTGTGGGTCTTGTGGGGATGTTAAAGAACTTAGGTGGTGGGGATGCGAGTGCCATCGGACAAGGTATGGCGACAGCCCTGATTACTACTCTATATGGATCCCTTGCACAGAACTTATTTGCAGCACCTGTAGTAAGAAAATTAACAAGAAGATCAGAAGATGAACTTGTGATCAAACAAGTGATGGTGGAAGGAACTCTTTCCATACAGTCGGGAGATAACCCACGGATTGTTAAAGAGAAACTAGCGAGTTTCTTAACTCCTGCAGAACGTGTTGCCTTAAAAGATGATGGAGATTAATCGTTAGCCATGGCGAAAAAAGAAAAATGCCCTGAGTGTATCCAAAAAGTTCCCGAGTTCATGGCGACTTATGGAGATATGGTGACACTACTTCTTTGTTTCTTTATCCTTTTGTATACCACAGGGAAAACAGATGCAAAGGAAATGCAAATCATCCTCTCGGCATTTAAATCCACTACAGGATTTTTCACAGGTGGACAAACATTATCAAAAGGATCCTTGGAAGAGATGGGGATGCAGATCGAGTCTTTGCCATCCCAAGTAGTGGGTCGTAACCTTTCCAAATCTAAAAAAGATGCACAAGAAGTATTCAAACCAGAAGTGGAAGCGGGCAAGGTAAGAATCTCCGAAAACGAAAGAGGTCTCGTGATCTCTCTTGTAGGTGCTGATTATTTTTATCCAGGTTCAGCGATTCTAACGCCTGCTATCCGAGAAACGTTGCGAAAAGCCGCAGGTCTAATCAAGGGACTCGAACGATTCGTGCGAGTAGAAGGGCATAGTGATGACGATGCAGTGAATCCTGTGAGTCGTCCTGGTCGCGAAGAAAGAGAATATATTAATAACTGGGATTTGGCGGGAGCAAGGGCAGTGAACGCCACTGTATTTATGATTAATGCAGAAGAAATTGAGCCTAGTTGGTTCCAAGCCGTTAGTTTTGGATCCTACAGACCTCTTGTGTTGGAAAATGAAGGTACACCAGAAGCAAAAGCTTTTAACAGAAGAGTGGATATCATCATTTTAACTGAGAAGTCTACAAAACGAGCGCCAGGAGAAAGTAAATACGGACTTCCTGACACTCGTTTGCCAAACACTGAAACAAATGTAGAAGGAGAATTTTAACATGGGCGACCGTGAAGTAGATGAAGAAGAAGGTGGGTTAGCCGAAGGTAGTTCCGCCTCTGCTGGGATGTCCCCCATTGTAAAATGGTTATTGTACATCGCTGCGGCCATTTTTGGAATTATCATTGTAACCGTAATATCGATGTTTGTTGCTCAAAAAACAGCAACAAGTGTGTTCAAACAACAAAAGAATATCTCACTTGTGAAAGCTCCACCTCCTTTGGAAGTTTACACATTTCAGGAAGAGTTTCGAGTGAATACTTCTGATGTTGGAGAATCACACTTTGTGAAGTTAAAGATGTCTCTTGGATTTGAATCAGGCCAACCTGCACTTTCTGCAGAACTGGCGGCACGTGTGGCTCAAATGCAAAACATCATTAACTTAGTGATCGCTCGTAAAACGAAAGATGATTTAAAATCCATTACCAACCAATTGGATTTACGTGAAGAAATCAAAGCTCATCTAAATCACATTTTGACGAATGGAAAAATCAAAGAGGTTTACTTTACCGAGTTCTTGGTAAACTAGGACTATGTCCGACCAGATTCTCGGTGTGATCCCTGCGCGTTTCGCGAGTACAAGATTTCCAGGAAAACCACTGGCACTCATTGGCACAAAACCAATGATCCAGTGGACTTACTACCATGCCTCAAAGTCTAAGTCTTTCCATCGTTTGGTGGTAGCAACAGACGATCAAAGAATTCACGATGTCGTATTAAGTTTTGGTGGTGAGTCCATTCTTACAAGTCCAGACCATCCAACAGGCACTGATCGTATCATTGAGGTAGCACAAACACTCCCAAACTACGGAATCATTGTGAACATCCAAGGGGATGAACCTGGTATGGAAACAAACCTAATTGATGGAGTGGTAGCTTTAAAAACAAAACATCGTAATTGGGAAATGACAACAGCGGCTGTTCCTTTCTCTCCCACAGAAGATCCGAAAGACCCTAACAAAGTGAAGGTGGTCTTTGACAGAAAAGCCAGAGCTAATTATTTTTCCCGCTCTCCCATCCCTGCTTCCTTTAAAGGAGAAGCCATCTACCACCGTCACCTTGGCATTTATGCGTATGAGCGAGATTTTTTAATGTCCTATAACAATTTACCTGCCTCGGACTGGGAAACTGTAGAATCCTTGGAACAACTTCGAGCCTTACAAAATGGTGGAACCATTGGGGTGTTTCTTGCAGAGAAAGCCAATTTGGGAGTGGATTCTCCAGTAGATTTAGAAGTGGTGATACGAGAGTTCCAAGAGAAGGGATTGATTTAGGGTGAGACGAATTGCCTTTGTTCTAAATGTAAATTCCCTCCCTTAGCTTAGTCCAAGAGAACATAGTTGTTTTTGATGAGTTTAAACTCATCAAATGATTTTAAATCTGATGCAACAAGATAAGTGACGAAAATCCAATCGTCACATTGGGATTTCTTTGCATACAATGGTATAGAAGTTGCTCTGATTGTATTCAACGTTTCTTACTCGTTATTTCGCATTCCTCTAGAAATATATTCGTATAAAAATTCACCTGTGATCACTCCAGGAATGATAACTTTTTGTGCTCCATCTGCGACGAGTTTTTTTGCTTCGCCTGGTTCGTCACTTGTCAAAATGATTTTTGCATTCGGTGCCAATTTGCTAAGAGTTGATAGCAAACGGTTGTTATTGGTTCCTTTTAGAAAAGAATCTGATATGGTACAAATGACCATAGAAGCGTCATGAAGTCCTATGTGGGATAAAGAATCTGGATGAGCAAGGTCAGCATATGCCCATTGAAATCCCTTGTTTGTCAATTCTTCTTTGAAGGCGGGATTGTAATCGGCAATAATGATTCGTTTGATGAGAGAAGGAGATAAGTCTTCCAAGTATTCTACAAAGGCACGAGCAATCCGGAAGTATCCAAGTACGATGATGTCACGAACGATTCCATCTCCATGACCTCCGTGTCCACCATGGCCAGCTTTATCTTCTTTTCTTGAATCTTCTGTTTGGTCAGAGATTCCTACACGAGCGAGTATTCGTTCGAAGGAGGCTGCAATATTATGATTAAACATAATGATATAAGTGGATAAAACGGAAGCGATGATGGTAGAAGTTAATATAACTGCCTGTAATTTTGGTGTGATGTGTTCAAAACCGGCACCTAACGCTAAAATAACGAGCGAGAACTCAGAGATTTGCGCCAAGTTTAAAGCAGTTAGAAATCCGTTGCGAACTCCTTTGTTAAGTTTGATGATGACTGGAGCAATCGTGATCATCCTTACAAATAACATCAAGGTTATGATGGCAGCAGAAAGTCCGATCACTTCTAAACTAGGAAGAGGTACTTTGAGACCGAGAGCCACAAAAAAGAGAGTTACAAAGAAGTCTCTGATTCCAATGAGTTTGGAGATTACATCAGCACCATAAGGGAAAGCAGCGATACTCATACCCGCAACAAGAGCACCCATTTCTTTGGAAAGTCCGGCTTCTCCCGCAATCCCACAAACCAAAAAACACCACATAATCGATGTTAAAAGAATTAATTCAGGGCTACTAGCACAAGCTTTATATAATTTTGCGAGAACATAACGGCTCACGCTAAAGCTAAATGCGATGAGAAGTACGATGATACCAACAGAAGTGAGGATTTTTAAAACCTCGGGATTGTTTAGATTGGGTTGGACACCCATAAACAAAATTGCCCAAATGTCTTGAAATACTAAGACTCCCACAGTCAACTTTCCCGATAAAGTATTGATTTCGACTTTGTCTTGGAGTAATTTAACAACGATTAATGTTGAGCTTAAAGAGAGAGCAACGGCAATATAAAGAAGGTCAAACTTTTCAGACCCAATCGAAAGTCCAAAGAATGGGAATACAGAATACACAAAGGCAACGGAAAGAGTGAATTGAAGGATACCAAGTGTGAACATCGCCTTACCCATTTTCGCGAGTTCAGACAGATTGATTTCAAGGCCAATAATGAAGAGTAACAGGATGAGTCCAATTTCTGAAATGAGTTCGATACTTGCTTCGTTAGTAACAAGCTCGAATCCCATTTCCTTTCCAAGCATGGCGCCACCGATGATATAACCCAAGATTAACGGTTGTTTGAGAACCCGAGCGATATGGCTCAATACTGTTGCGAAAATGATACTCAGACCAATGTCTTGTAAAAGTGACTCTTCCCCGTGCATAGATACCTTCTTTAGGGAAAAGTTTAGGAATTCAGCGAGATATGAAAGTCGTTTTTTTTTCTACAAGATAAATCCGGTTAAGGAGTCGGTGTATTTTGGAGAAAGGTTGCTGTTGATGCTTGGAAGTTGGCAACAGCCACATGATGATCGTACAATGCCTTAATTTCACGAACAGCCGCTTCTGCACTTGTTTGTTCGCGAATATTCACGAATAATAGAGTAGAATCCCCTAAGGAAAATCGATCACGTTCCATCTCTTCTAATTTTCTAGCAAGTTCCACTTCATTTTGAGTGACACTGACTCGTTTAGCGGAAGCAATCACTTCTGAAATGGCGTCTTGCACTTCCGTTTTGATTTTGTCTTTAGAGAACTGTAACTCTTGGTCTAGTTGTGCAATTTTTGCTTCTGCTGCACCAATCATTCCTCTTGGGCGTCTCGTTTGGATGGGAACATTTAAAACAAGCGATGCTTCTAATTCTGGTTTGGATCGAGTGACCGAACCTGGTCCAAAGTCTTGGGATCCAGCGACGACTAAATCCACTTGCGGTTTCAAAGCATTATAACCCATGTCTTGGTCCACACGTACTTTCTCACGTTTAAATTCATAGTCTTGGATTTCGGGTCGAAACTTCCAGGCGATTTTGATACTTTTTTCTAACTCCAATCCTTTGTAGTCAATGGGTTTGGGAAATCCAATTGGTAAACGATCCGTTGTTGGGAGGATCAAATTCCCATCAGCAGCACGTAAGAATAAAGACAAATCAATTGCAGCTTTTTGCATTTCACGTTCTGCGGATACAAATTGTGATTCTCTTTGTAAAATCGCACGGTCGTTTTCCGTTCCTTCCATTTTAGGAATATCGCCTAACTTAATTCGTTGGGAAATTTGTTGTTGTCTGCTTTTTGCAATCTCTAACAGGTCTTTGTTGACAAGATATTCTTGTCCACTTGCAACCCATTTCCAATATCGTTTGGTTGCTTCTTTGATGACTTCAATTTTTAGTTTTTGGATGGATAACTCCGCTAGTTTACGATCGATATCAGCTTTTCTAAGATCAGCTCTGTTTTTATCGATCTCGCGGTTTCGCATCAAGGGAACAATAGCACCAGCTCTTACTTCTCCGTAGTCATTGGTTTGTCTTCTTCCATCATAAACGGGAAAAGTTCCTCGTCCGATACGATATCCGGCAAAGAAGGAGGTTCCACCAAGTGGAGTTGGTTTTTCAAAGACAGTATCAGCTGCATTGTTTGTGTAAAAACCAGTAGGTTTGGTTGTACCCATGGATTTGAATTGTAAATCAAAAGCACCTTCAGCTGCTAAATAATTATATTCTGTTTCTGTTAATAGTTTTTCCGCAGCAAGGACAAGAGGATACGATTTCTCAACCGACTTTAAAAGTTCTGCTAGGGTTAGAACTCCTGGTTGTTGGTTGAGATAATCCTGAGAAAAAATATTGGGACCGTGCAAAGTATCGAAGGGATCCTTTGTAGGATCCGCTTCTAATAAAAATGAAAATAATAAACTAAATGGAAAAAGTAACGAAAAGAAAAAACGATTTAAATACGTTTTCATTTTCCTTTCTCTCCACCGCCATTGTCATCTAACAATGATTTCATTTCTGGATCATCCATCGGTAAGTTTGGTGGGAAATCGTTGAACCTTCTCCATAATTCATAACCGACACTCACACGATTGAGAAAGATCCAACCTTTGGCTCTAACCCCTTGTCTGAGATAACGACTTGAAGGCCATTGTCTATCATCACGATCTGGAATGACAAGAACACGGAAATTACCTGAGCCATTGTCCGTGATATCCACTAGTTTCACAACCCCACCAAAAGTTCCCACAGCTGTTTCTGGCCAACCACTGATTTGTAAAACTGGATAACCTTGGAACTGCAATCGAACCTTTCGCCCTTCACCCACAAGAGGGATGTCGTTCCCTGAAATAAAAAGTTCCACCGCTTTATCTTCTGCGTCAGGTACTAAGATGGCAACTCCATCTCCTTCCTTCACTTGTTGTGTGTCGGGATTCACAAGGATTCTCATAATGATCCCATCTCTTGGTGCAAATATTTCTTGGGTTTCTTGTCTGGAGAGTCTTGCTTCCAATTTGGGAAGGTCTTCTAGGACTCGTGCCACTTCTGATTGTGCAGAAGCAAGAGATGCCTTCGCATCATTGATGGAGGCTTCGGAATCCTGTTGTACTTTTCCTGTATCACTATTTAACGCACGTTCTTCTTTTACTGCAGCATCATAAGCTGCTTTTGCTCGATCGAGACCAGTCTCGGCGTTGGTATGATCGAGTTCTGCGAGTTCCAAAGCTCGTTTCGAGGTTAAACCTTTTTCTAGTAATTGTTTTTGACGGTCTAAGTTTAGGTTTGCTGTTTTTAGAGCAGCTCTTGCTGCATCTACTGCCTGTTCGCTGGCACGTACTCGGTCTTTTGCCATCATCCTTCTAGATTCGGCAGCACTTACCGCATTTCCCATAGACGAGCGTAAACTTAAGATTCGAGAACGGATGTTGTCCTCTCTAGAGCGAGCTGCTTCCAATCGTTGTAATAAGGCATTTCTTTCTTCACGGATACGATTGATAAAATTAGGATCATTATCAGAGATATCAATGATGGGATCTCCTTTTCTAACCCTGGTTCCTTCGTGCACATGCCATTTCAAAACCCTTCCACTAATCGGTGATTCAATTACTTGTTGTCTATCAAGAGGTGCATAGGCAACGACTCGACCAAATCCCATTGTTGTTTGTTGCCAAGGAACATAGAGTAAAATCAATACGCTTAAAAAAAAGATAACAGTTAGTATATAGGCGAGACTTTGAGCTGGTAGTGCAGTTTGTACCAATCGGTAAGAAGGTAGGTTCTTGCGTAGTTTCCATTTTGGTGACATATTCGTTTTCATAGATGTTTATGAATTAACCTTTAATGAATGAGAATCATCTTCCAATCTGAGAATTTGGTCCATTTGTCCGAGTACGGCTGGTGATTTGGACACAATGAACACAGTCCATTCTCGATTTTTTTGGAGTAAGAGTTTTAAACAAGAAGTTAACATTGGGGGAGGCAATTGGTCTAGGACTCCATCAATGAGAACAAGTTTGGGATTTCCGATTAAAGCCCGAGTTAACGCCAAAATTGTAGATTGTACATTATCAAATGGATGACCGAACGTTAATAGTTGTGTATGAATCCCATTAGGAAGGGATTGAATGACTTTCCAGAGTCCAAGGCTATCTAAAAAATCTCGAATTGTGATAAGAGAAATTTCTTCTCTACCAACTCGGATGTTTTCCAAAATCGTACCTTCAAAAATTTCATTTCCTCGAACTAAAACAGCAAACGATTGGATTTGTTCCTTAGAGACTTCATGGATGTTTTGATGGTTGTATTCCACAATACCAGAGTTTGGTTCGCGAAGTCCACTGATTAAATCGAGTAGGATATGTGCATCATAAGGTGTATTGGCAGTCACACCAATTGCTTTGCCAGCTTGCACCTTCAAATTGAATTGAGTGAAAATTTTATGTCCATTGGCCAAGGAATAATCAATTCCCGAAAGTTGTACTTGGATTGCACCTTTTGGAACTTCAAAAGGTACTGTTTTTGCAGTAAGAGTTGGTAGATGGAAAACAGAATTAATTTTGTCTACAGCGGCAATCAAACTATAAAAACTATCTAGTTGTTTACCAAATTTAGAAATATCACTTAGAACTTTAGCGATGACAAGTTCTGCGGCCACCAATTGTCCTATCGTCAATTGCCGATGGATGACTAAATAACCTCCAATTCCCAATACGATCGCACTAGCTAAGGCTTGTATACCGACAAGTCCAACGATTTGTTTAATAAAGATTGAAAAGTATTTTTTTCTGGCATAAAGATAATCACGAATTAGAGAATCTGCTCTTTCAACGGCAAAGTGAGAACCAAAGGTGGAGTGGAATAATGCTGAATGACGAGAGATTTCTTCTAGCCATGCCGCTACTTTGTATTTTTCTTTTGAGATCTTTATATAATTTTCAGAGGCAGGTCTACCTAATTGATAGATCACAAGATAAGCTCCAAAAAATAATACAAACAACGAGAACACAATAAAAATCGGATGGTAAAAGGAAATCAAAACAAAACCAATTACAGTTGTTAATACCACTGCCAATCCATCCACTAACAAGGAATGGATTGATTTTTGAATGGTCATTGTATCAAAAAAGCGATTTACGAGTTCTGGATTGTGATGTTTGTCCAGAGCATCTTGACGAATTCTCGGAAAACGAATGGCAAATTCAGTAGCGATACGAACAAAAACACGTCGTTGCAATATCTCCACTACATAAATCTGGATCGTTTGCATAGCTCCAGCAAATCCCAAGAAAAAGACAACTAACAAAGTCAATATGATTACTGGTTGTAGAAGCACTCCGAAGGCGACAATGTTCACCAAAGAGGACGTTGCTACTGGAACTACTAAGGAAAGGATTCCTATTCCAATACCATAAATAACTACAATCCAAACATCATTTGATTCGATTCGAATCAAATGATAAATTTGTTTCACTGCATCTTTCAAAGCAGAGGAAGTAAAACTTGCAACTTGAGGCGATGAAAAGGCAAAGGTAGGTTCGGCCACAATCCAATCAACAACGTCCTTTGCAGATTTGATTTCGAACAACTTGAGAAGTTCTTTTTCAGAAATCCATTCTTCTTCGGTTACATGGTTATGAAGAGGTTTGATTAAATAAGAGGATGCATGATAACCAAGGACCGCGTAAATTTCAGGAAGGCCATAATCTTTACTTTTTAATTGGAATAAAAAAGGTGCTTCCCGTGTGATATAGGTTTTGATCTCAACGATAGATTTTTGAACCAAATTGAGTTTGATTTGGTACTGGTGAGATGCGGCAATCAGATAGTCTAAAAATTCCAACTTTGCTTCGTGTGGAAATTTACTGCGGAGGGAGCGGAAGCCCTCGATGATTTGACTTGGGATTGACTGAATGCTTAATGATTCGGATAAAAAATCAAGGATCGACTGTGCCAGGGTTTCTCCCGTGGACAGCCGAATGGGGAGTTCTGTTTCTTTTGGTTTGAAGAGTTGGTTTTTGAAGTGGCGAACCAACGATTGTGCTAGTTTTAACATGTGAATTTTAATTCGTATTTTAGACTCGTCTTGACAAAACTTGGTTTTTGATTTTCCATCATTCAGTAGAGGTTTTTATGAAAATAGTATATTCCAGTCTCTTACTACTTATCTTCGGCATTTTTGGGTCTGTTCTTGCGGAAGAAAACTGTATTTATGAATACGATCCTTCCAAAACGAGCTTGGAATGGACTGCGTTCAAGTTTACAGAAAAAACAGGCGTTAAAGGTAAATTTGATTCAATTCGAGTATTTGGAAAAACCAAAGACAAATCGAAATATACCATCTCAGAAAAAATAAAATTTCAAATAGACAGTTTGTCCATAAATTCTGCCAACCCAGACCGCGATGCCAAAATCAAAAAATTCTTTTTTGGATCTGTCAAAGGGAACCAAAAGTTGACAGGAAATTTCTCTGAGATTGGTGCAGGTGAGTCTGGTAATGCCAAACTGAACCTTCAATACGGAAAATTCAAAACCTCACTTCCTGTTTCGTTTGTTTGGAAAGAAGATACTGTGGAAGTAGCTGGAACTGTGGATGTCGCTACACTTGGACTGACCCAAGGCTTAGTAAAATTAAATGCAGAGTGTAACGATTTGCACAAAGGATCCGATGGTGTGAGTAAACTTTGGCCAACAGTTGATGTGAAAGTAGTCTCTACATTCAAAAAAGTATGTAAGTAATAAATCATCAAATGTTAAACACATACATCAAAAAACTTTCCGCAAATGATCTCAATCTCTTTGTTGAGCTCATTTGTTTATTTGAAGATGTCTTTGAGATGAAAAACTTTCGATTACCAAATCATAACTATTTACAATCTCTCCTTGCACGTGATGATTTTTTTGTATTCGTATCGATCTTGGAAGGAAAGGTAGTGGGTGGTCTCACCGCCTATCTTATTCGACAATACTATTCTGAAAAACCTTTGGTTTACATTTTCGATTTAGCAGTTCAAACGAGTCTTCAGAGAAAAGGGATTGGAAGATCTTTGATCCAGGGGATCAATTCATATTGTAAAGAAAGAGGAATGGAAGAAGTATTTGTACAAGCAGATGTAGTCGATGACTATGCGATTGATTTTTATAAGTCTACTGGTGGTCATCCTGAAGATGTTGTCCATTTTTACTATCCATTGAATTCAAACTCTCTTCAAGGATAACGATTCAGATTGCATGTTAGTTGGTCACATTTTCTAAGACATTCGTTTCTATCGTATACTTGAGTCCAATGTTTTAAGAAACCTGGATTTCTTACGACTTGGGGACATTCCGATCTACATTTAGATTTTTCTTTGCATTCTCCTTCATTAAATCCAGGCATTTGGTTAAGATAGTATGGATGAATTCCTTTGTCTGGAGAAAATTCAACTTTTGTTTGCGCAAAAAAACTTTGTGTAAAAAGTAAAAATAAAAGCGAAGAAATTATCAATTGAGTCATTGAGGTAAGTAATATGAATCACTCATCCAATACGAATCCCTTCTTTTTGTAGAAGGTCTAAAAACTCGGATTCTGATACCAAGGTGACGCCTAACTCTTTTGCTTTTTCCAATTTGGATCCTGCTCCAGGCCCATAGAGAAGGTGAGTAGTTTTAGAGGATACTCCTGTTACCTTTTTCCCTCCATGTTTTGTAATTAGATCCATCGCCAGGTCACGAGGTTGGAAATTTTCAAAACTACCTGTGACACACCAACTTTGACCAACAAACGGTTGTATGTCACTTTTTTCTGTCTCATCAGCTTGGAATTTGAGACCAAGTTTGACAAGAGTTGATACTAGTTTGAGTGTTTCTTTGTCTTTTAAGTGGCCAAGTAAAGCATCCACTGTGCGCGGTCCAATTCCATGAATGGCGGATAGATCTTCAGATGCTGTTTTAGATTTGGAAAGTGTAAGCAGTTTGTCCCAAGAATCATATCCATTTTCGATTAGGATTTCTGTGACTTTGGGACCCACTTCATTTAGGCCAATGGATGGAAGTGTGAATCGAAAGTCTTTTTCTTTGGATTTTTGAATCGCATCAAAGATGATTTTGACAGATTTTTCACCAAATCCATCTAATGCGAGAATATCTGACCTATATTTTTCCAGGGTATATAAATCAGGAATGTCTTTCACCCAACCTTTTTCAAAAAAGATTTGGATTTGCCTTTCTCCAAGTCCCTCTATGTTCATTTGTTTTTTGCTACAAAAGAAGATGAGTTGATTCAGTTTACGTTCTGGGCAGTGACGGTTGGTACAAAAGAAATCTACTGAGTCATCTACCTTCGCTAATTTGGTGTTACATGAGGGACATTCTTTTGGCAGGACAAAGACCGTTTTTGGTGGAAATGTTACTTTTTCCACAGCAGGGATAATCTCACCACGTTTGGAAATGAGTACCTTGGCACCAATACCCGCACCTAATTGGTTAATATAATCTTGGTTGTGTAAGGTGGCGTACGTCACTGTGGTTCCTGCAAGAGAAATCGGTGTCACCTTTGCTCTTGGTGTGACTTTGCCCGTGCGACCGATCGCAAAGTCAATTTCTTCAATGGTAGTTTCTTTGAGAAGGGCATCAAACTTAAAGGCTCTTGCCCAACGTGGGGAATGGCTTGTTTCCCCTAGGTTCTCTCGTAAGTTTAAGGAATTGAGTTTGATGACAAGGCCATCGACTGGGAATGGCATTTTGTCTTTTTTCTTGCGAAAAGATTCAATTTCTTTTACTAACTTGTTTCCAACGAGAATTGTCGTATCTGGAGCAAGAGGGAATTTCTCTTTTTTTAGAAGACTTAATATATCTTTATGAGAATTGATTCCTTTTCTCGAACTAAAAAAATAGACATCATAAACAAAAATTCTTAACGGACGTTTGGCGACTTCTAATGGATCTTTTTGTTTAATGGAACCTGCTGCCAAGTTTCTTGGATTCGCAAATTTACCACCATACTCTTCATTGAATTCTTCGAAATCAGAGAAGGTCATAAAGATCTCACCGCGAACGGATAAGTTTAACGGCTCTGATAAAGTTTTTGGGATTGTTGAGATGGTTTTTACATTTTCTGTAACGATATCACCAATTCCACCGGTTCCCCTTGTGACACAATTTACGAGTGTACCATTTTCATAGTATAACAAGATAGAGGCGCCATCGATTTTCCATTCTAAAGAATACTCTTCCTCGGAACCTGTTTTTTCTATCCATTCCGAAAGCTCTACTTCATTATAGGTGTTCTCTAAGGATAAAACAGGTACTTTGTGTTTGAACTTGGAAAATTGAGGACTTAAATCAGATCCAACCTGTGCTGTTGGCGAAGAAACATCCGAAAATTCGGGAAATTCTTTTTCTAGTTTTTGTAGTTCCTTAACAAGTAGATCGAATTCTTTATCGGATATGACTGGTGCATTGTCTTTGTAGTATAAATCATTGTGACGATTGATTTCTTTACGAAGTTCGATAATGCGATTTTTGGGATCTTCGGGTTTTGATTTTTTAGGCAATCAGAAAACTCCAGCTTGCATGTATTGTTCTGGATCAGTTTTTCCTTCCTCAGAAATGAAAATTTCATAATGAAGGTGAGGTCCCGTTACGTTGCCAGTCGCTCCTACTTCCGCAATCTGTTCACCAGCTTTCACTTCTTGCCCATTTCTTACATAAATTCTGGAGCAGTGACCGTATAACGTGCTAAAGCCGAAGTCATGTTGGATGATCACATGGTGTCCATATCCAACATTGGAGTAAGTGACACGGACCACTCGTCCGGGAGCGGCAGCATAAATTGGTGTGCCAGTGGCATTTGCCATATCCAAACCATCATGGTATTCCCAATAACCTGTCGTTGGTGACTTTCTCATCCCGAATGGAGAAGTTAAATTGTAAGAATACATTGGATTGAACAAAGGAGATCGGGACAATATATCAGACCTTTGGTATAAAAATTGGAAATTTGCTTCCACCAAACGTTGGTAATTATCCATTCGGTGTTTGAGTTGTCTCAGTTCATAAATTTCATTTAGATACTTTCGACCAATGTCGAGTTGTTTGTCTTCTTTTTCTTCTTTTTGGAGTGAATCAACAGCTGTGGATTCAATCCAGTCTTCCGCTGGTATTTTTAATAATTCTTCATCATTGCCATCAATCAATGTAAAAAGTTCCAACATGTTTTCGTTGAGTTTGGAATACTCTTCTTTCATTTCTTCTAGTTGATTGGCATGTGTGATATAGGTATCAAAATAAGTTCCGTAAATTTTGGAGAGTTGGTTGATTTGTGACTGTGTGTTATTGGAGCGAACAATTCCAAAAATTGCCAAACTCAATAGACCTAAAGTGAGTCCCAAAAAAAATAAGATGGTAAAATGTGATATTTGAAAGTGGAAAGAACTATCATATCCGTGGGGGATCACGAGAATGGTCATCCGTTGGTGACCTTTTTCTTTCACCTTATCAATCTGTTTCTTGATTTTCGGATTGTCTTGTGAAAAAACAGACGTAATCTCTTTAATTTTTTTCTTCATGACGAACCACGATTCCTACATAAATAAGACGCTCCGATTCCTTTCCAGGGTCAAGTGGAAATCCCTGTTTCTGGGTTTGTCAGTTTTTTTTGGTATTCTTGTTTTTGTCACATTGGCTTCCAATTTAGGATTTTGGATGGTATACCAGAATTCCATTCACTCCAGTCTCACTTCGGAAATCCCTGAAGCAGAAGTTGCCATTGTTCCTGGAGCTGCTGTTTATGGAAAAACACCTTCGCCCGTTCTTATGGATCGTTTGGAATGTGGACTTAAGTTGTACAAAGAAAGAAAGGTAAAAAAAATCTTACTTTCAGGTGACAATGGACAATCGGATTACAACGAACTTCGACCGATGCTTGAGTACATGTTGTCACATCAAGTCAAACCAGATGATATCTTTGTGGATCATGCTGGCTTTCGAACTCTTGATACCTTGATTCGTGCTAAAGAAGTTTTTTTAGTGAAAAAAGCAATCTTCGTTAGCCAATCCTTTTTTTTGCCAAGAGCTATATATCTTGGCCAAGAATTAGAACTGGAGTTATACGGCTACGAATGTAACCTACGAACTTATAAGAAGGAAACGTATTATATTTTTCGAGAGTTTTCTGCAAGAATGCTTGCTTGGTGGGATATCCAGTGGGATACACCACCTAAGTATCTTGGAAAACCATATCCGATTGAAGGTAGTGGAATGAGCACTTGGAAAGGTTCTATTCCTGTTTCGTTACCTAAGTGAAGATTGTGTTTCGACTTAAATCTGTTTCTTTCATATCAATCCTAGTTGGTTTCGTATCTTTAGGAATCTTTCTCTGGTTACCCAAAAATTTGTTTTCCTCAAAGGTGGAGGCACTGGTATTTAATTTTGGGTTTTATCATTTAAGCTTTGATCCTTGGACAATTAGTACTCCCGTAGATCAGTTTTTGACTCCATTTTTTTTGTGGGCTTCATGTCTTGTGAATCAACCAGAGGACGTGGTGAGTATATTGCAATGGGTTACCATTCTGACTGGTGTTTTTCTTGTAATGGATTTATCAGAGCGAGTGCATTGGTCGTTTGCGCTTGGTGTATCGTTATTACTTTCTTCTTCTCCGCTTTACTTGATTTTTCAAACATGGATTGCTTTTTCAGATCCAATCACGTTTTTCCTTGTTTCCCTTTATTTGATCGTTTTGTTATCTAATATCCGAACAAATTTAAAACTAATAATTTTATCCTTTATTCTCTTTTTAGCACTTACAAATCATTTTTTTCAAGTTTTGGTGATTATAATCCTTTTGAATTTTTCTTATGTAATATATTTTAAAGATCAAATCAAATACTTGGTGAAAGTCTTTCTCACGGCACTTGTATTATATAGTTTATTTCTTTTGATTCTTTTGAATACGACAACAATTGTTTGGAATCATACTCGTATTTCTGTTTTTTCTCAGATGTGGGGAACTGAATTTATTCGTATGAACACATCTGAACCTTTTCTTGGGACGATTGGTCTATTTCATGGATTATGGCCAATTGTTATCTATCTCATGATTCGAAAGCCAATTTTACTTTTAGTCTTTGGTTTTTGTTATTTCATTACCATGCTCACTTATGATACAAGCCGTGTGTTCTCAATTCTCTCGACTCCAATTCTCATTTTCTTTTCCATTGAACATTGGAAGGTTTCTTCTAAGATAGAAAGACGGTTTTGGATTTTTTTAACAGTTTTGTCTCCCATACTTTGTAGAATGTATCCGCTCTTTTACAAATGGGATGGAAAGATTATTTATTTACAATAAGACCATCTCTGATTCAGGTTTGATCCATATGTCTCTACAAGTTCTATTTGATTGAAATTTTTGTCTCTGGTAAAATAAATCTAACGTCAAATCGGTTCCAGAATTATGAGGATTTTATAGTCCCATTTCTTTGCTCGTCATCACTTTTTGAAGGATAGAGGTAAAGTTTCAAAATGAAACAGATATTGTTTATATTTGTCTTTTTACTCAATTTTGTCCAATTAACAGCACTTGAAGTTTCTAAAAAGAAAATTGAATTTTTAGTCGAACATACCACTAAAAATGTAACAGGTGTTTGTAACGAAATTCAATTGGAGAAACCTAACATTCAAATCTCTAGAGCGAAATTTGTTCTTAAGTCTCCTTTTGAACTCAAGATCTCCCTATTAAAAATTACATCAGGAGATTCCAATCGTGATTCTCATATCCAAGAAATTTTGGGGTAACCAGAGACTCCTTACATCCAAGTGAAAGTAGAATCGATTCAAACCTCAAAGTCAAATGATGCAACTTTCACGATCAAAGGAAAATTAACAATTCATGGTAATACCAGGGAGTTTTCTAGTGATGCAATCGTGAAACCACTAGAAGCAGGAGAATACCAAGTTTCTGGATCGGTTTTCGTCAAATTTTCAGAATATAATTTAGAAAACCCATCACTGCTATTTATGAAAGCAAAGGATGATATTCAAATTAACTATCGATTTGAATTGAAATGAAAATATTGATTTTTGCGAAAGTATTGGTTTGCCGTTACGTTCCTAACAATTCCACCAAACGATTGTATTTTAATATGATTCGTTTGGTCATTTCCTCTCCTTTTTTGTTGATGTCTGGATGGTATTTCTTGAGTAGTTCTTTGAATTTCTTTTTTACATCTGTGATTGTAGCACCTGGTTCTAAATCAAAAAAAGAAAGTAAATCTTTTACTTCAGAAGAAACCGACTGAACCAATTTTTTCTTCTTTTTCTTTTTGGTTTCTCTAAAACGACCATATAACTCATAGTAGGTGCGATCTCTGAATTCCCGCGTGATGTCCCGGAAATTCAAAATTTTGGTCGGGATAAGGCTTTTTAAATATTCATATAAAAATTCTTCTGCTCCATATTCTGGATGGATTTCGAATTTTTCTAAGAATTGGTGAATGGATCGTCTTACAAAAAAATCAATCTCAAACTTATCCATTAAATAGGAATCTACGGCATCATCAAAATCAATGGTGGCAGCTGTTAGGAGGAGTAACAACTCTTGGTCTAATTTGTGATTGGCGATCGTTTTTTGGATGAGAGTCTTGTAAGATTCGCGAAGTTCATATAACGGCCGCTCACTAAAAAAAATTCCACCTTTTAAAAATTCTTCTGCGACTTCATCGAGCTCTAAATTCCATGATAAAAAATCGACAAGTAGATCGCCATCCACTTCATGAAAACCACCAGAAAGTGTCATTTGAGGTTTTGATGCTTTGAACTGGTAAACTTTGCGAAGGCATTCCTCTTTTCGAATTTCTAAGAGTTCGGAGAGACGGTCATAGGATAAAAACCACTGCATGGATTCGGAAACATTTTGCAGTTCAAAAATGACATCATGCAAAATCTGTCTGGCCTTTTTAGTTTCCGTTTTTTGGACCATAAATTTGTCTCTGAAACCAATTTCAAAACTGGGGGACTTTTTTGCTAGTGAATCCTATTCCTTTTTTTGAACTGGAGATATGAGTCACCATATTTCAGAACATCCATCCTTACAACCTTTTGATATTTCCGAATACAAGGGCCTTCGAGGTAAGAATTTTTACGATATGGATCCTGCCTTGCAGAGAATGGTTCAGAGATATTCTGAATCCTATACTCCGGAACATAAAAGAGCCATGGTGGAACATATCCGAAAGTATGGCGAATTGGTCGGTGGAATTTTAGACGAACTCACGGAAGAGTGCCATAAGGAGGGAAAATATGGCGAAGTCATCAAATATGATCGAACCGGAAAAAGAATCGATTTTGTAAAGTATTCAGAAGAACAAAAACTCTCCCGAAAAATTTCGTATGACCATGGAGTGGTCAACTTAGACTTTCATCCAGAATGGAAATTTGATTTCACACATATCCATCGTTATGCGCTAACTTATTTAATGAATCTAAATGGGGAAGGTGGGGTAGCTTGTCCCCTAGCAATGACAGATGGTATCATCCTAGCTTTGAAAAAAATTGGAACAGAGGAACAAAAGAAAAAATACTTACCACTTGTCGCAGGTAAAGGTAGCGCCTCTCATTTTATGGCCGGTCAGTATGTAACAGAACGAGTCGGGGGAAGTAATGTTTCTGCCAATCGCACCATTGCAAAAAAATTACCAAACGGCAAATGGGAGTTAACGGGTGAAAAATGGTTTTGTTCCAATCCAGGTGACCTTTGGGTGACCACTGCTAAAATTGAAGGAACAAACACAGTCGGTATGTTTTTAGTTCCCAGGATCAAAGAAAATGGGGAACTGAATGGGCATCATATTCTGCGTAAAAAAGACATCATCGGTTCTAGAGGGAAAATCACAGTCGAAATCATTTACGACCGTGTGGAAGCAGAAGAGTTTGGTCGCCCTGGTCACGGACTTGTCAATTTAATTCGTTATATTATCAAAACATCACGCCTTCATGTTGGACTTGGTTCATGTGGAAATGCCAGACGATCCGTGATGGAAGCTTCCGAATATGCGAAATTTCGAACTGCGTATGGAAAAAAAATCTTAGAGTTTCCATCGTTTGTGAAAACTCTTGCTGAGATGCAAATTTTACAAACAACAAATTGTTTTCTTAATTTTCGATCCGTACACCTTGCTGAAAAAGAACATGGTGCCGCTGAAATCACAGTTCCACTTTTGAAATACAAATCTTCCTCTCAAGCAAGTTACATCACACAAAAAGCAATTCTTACGTTAGGTGGAAACGGAATCATAGGAGATTTTTCACCTCTTCCTAGACTACACAATGATTCTATCATCAATGAAACATGGGAGGGAACGCATTTGATCATAACAGATCATTGTTTGCATGCGTTACAAAAACCGAAAGTGTATGAAGCATTTGGTTCGCTCCTTGATGAACTTACATCCGAAGCTGGAACTATTTCTGAATTACAATCGATATATGCACTCTTCCAAGAGAAACGAAAGGAATTAGAAAATATCCTGAAACAAGAATCAAAAGATTGGAAAGACATGAACCGAGTGTATATTGCTGATTTGACCTATAATATTATGGCACTTGCAGAATGGATGGAACAGACTGTTTATGACCATAAAAAAAATGAACCAGTCAAACACCTCTACTTTGCAAAGGGTTTTGCAGAAATGGTTCGTGATGGTATGGAAGCACCTAGACAATTAGAAGGTGTGTTTTTTGATCCAAAGGCTCTTGAGACCTTTCTTTCCTTTTAAGAATGGAAAATTTTTTATTACTACTTATTTGTTTTGGACTTGGGTTAGTCTTTCGTAGACTCTCTCAATTTCCAGAAACTACTCCAAAGGTTTTAAATGGGTTTATCTTATTTGTTTCCTTACCTTCTCTTGTTTTATATCACGTTCATGAACTGAAAATCAATGTTTCCGCTGTGATGCCAACTTCCATGCCTTGGTTGGTATTTGGTTTTGCGATGTTATTTTTCTTTAGTTTTTATAAGTTAAAACTGATGTCTTTTTCAACGACTGTCTGTTTGGTGCTAACAGCGGGACTCGGGAATACTTCTTTTGTTGGGTTTCCACTTTTGGAAGCCTATTTAGGTAAAGAGTCCCTTGGATATGGAATCTTGGCAGACCAATTGGGAACCTTTATGGTGCTAAGTTTTCCTGGAATTATTCTGGCTTCTATCGCAATGGATGGGAAGTGGCATTTTGCAACATTAGTTAAACGCGTTTTAGGATTTGCTCCCATTTATGCGCTTCTGATTTCCATTTTCACTAGGCAAGTTGAATATCCCAATGCATTGAAAATCGTATTATTACGGCTAGGTGATACACTAACGCCTCTTGCATTGGTCTCTGTGGGTTTTATGTTGGATTTAAGAACCATTGCAGGCCATGGGAAATATTTATTGTTAGGTCTTGGCTTTAAATTGATCCTTGCTCCCACTCTTGTTTATTTTGTTTATTCACCAATCAAAGATGACTCATTACTCTTTCAAACCATTTTATTGGAATCGGCAATGGCGCCGATGGTAACATCCACCGTAATCACAATTGAAAAAAATATTTCACCTCACTTAGCAAGCCTTATGCTAGGAATTGGAATTCCAATTTCCTTTTTCACAACATATGGTTTGAATTATTTAATCAAAGGAAACTTCATTTGAACGTAAAATTTGTATTACTCTTAATTCTTGCAATGGTTTCCTGGGGCATTTCATGGCCAATTGGTAAACTAATTGCCGGTATGGTTCCAATCTCTGTTCTCGTTTTTTGGAGATTTTTAGCTACATTTTTATCAGTTATTCCACTTTTGCTTGTTATGCGATTGCCGATCCGACTTAAAACTGGGAAGGATTATTGGAATGTGTTAGTAGGCGGTATCATTTATACCCTGTATAACCAATTATTCTTTTTGGGTTTAAAAAACGGGTTACCTGGTGCCGGTGGAGTTTTGGTAACTACCTTAAACCCAATTGTCACTTTCTTTATTGTTTTCCTTGTTCAAAAAAAATCAATAAGCAAACGTCAAGTCATTGGACTCTTTTTTGGGTTTATAGGTGGACTTGTGATCTTACAAGTTTGGAAGATTAGTGTAGATTATTTATTGTTATCAGGTAACTTGTTTTTTCTAATGTGTTCTTTTGTTTGGGCAATCCTTTCTTTAAATAGTCAAAAGACTGGAAAGTCAATGTCGCCAATCACATATAGTTTTTATGTGTATGGGATAGGATCGATTTTGGAGTTATTATTTTGTTGGAGTGATCCAAGTTTTTGGAAGGTTTGGGAATTTGGCACATTCTTTTGGCTTTCGATTTTTTACTTAACTGTGATTTCCACTACCTTTGGAACAACTGTTTATTTTTATGCGGCGACAAGACTGGGTTCTGATATTGCTAGTAGTTTTATTTTTATCGTACCTCTCTCAGCCTACCTGAGTAGCTTTTTGATTTTAGAGGAAGTGATTCAGATACCAGTGATCGTTGGTGGTTGTTTGGCGATGTTAGCTGTTTATCTGATTAATTCCAAACAGAAAAAAAAGGAACAACTACCTACATGAAATCAATTTCTTGGAAAAAACGACTTAAGATTTGGTTGTATAATTTTTATCCACCATACGTTGGAGCAGGTATTCGAATCAAAAATATCGCAAATGATTTATCATCCTTTCAAGTGGAGATGAAACTCAGGTTTTATAACAAAAACTATGTGGGTGTTCATTTTGGTGGATCTTTATATTCGATGTGTGATCCATTCTTTATGTTAATTCTTTTGGAAACGTTGGGTTCGGATTATATTGTTTGGGATAAAGTTGGAACAATGACGTTTGTGAAACCTGGTAAAGGAAAAGTAACAGCTACATTTATGATTCCAGACGAAGAAATCCAAAGAATTCGAAGCGAAGTCGACACCAAACGAAAGGGAGAATTTCATTTTACAACTCACGTTTTCGATGAATCCAATGATGTGGTGGCCACACTAGACAAAATCATATACATTCGAAAAAGAGGGCGACTCCCCATCCAAAATGTTTGATTGGAAAAACATTCAGAAGCTCACATTGGATGATTCCCAACTTAGATTTCTATGAAAACTTGAAAGTGATTTCTATTGAAATCACGAATGACATACGTTAATATTTCTTATCTTCGTCTTCTGGAATCATGTTTGCGTAATATTGCAACAACGCATCATTTTTGGAATGCACCATTCGGTTGGCTTCTTCTATCATTTTGCGTTTTTCTAAGATCTTTTTACCTCTTTCCCAAATTTCTTCAGGATCGCGTGTAAGGTAATTTCCTTCATGTCTTGAAATAAAATCTTCGACTAACATCGTACTTTGTGAAACTTCGATTGAATAATCGTTTTCGACTAAAATTTTGGCAACGATTTGGTTTGGTAAAATTTTATGAAATTGTTTCCAACCTTTGGTGATACGATAACTCAATTCAATGGTTGGGTCTTCAGTGTGAGCATACTCGGAGATAGGAATCGGATCACAAAATTCTACATAAACATTGGATCGTTTTGCGAGAAATCCCGCCATTCCAAGTTCTTCTGGCATATCACAAAATTGATTGTCTTCAGGTACTGTCTCATAAGAAACAGAAATGGGTACAATGACAATTTCTGTTCCCGAACTTCGGAATGCATTGACGGCGGTTGTCAAAAGTCCTGTTTTTACTGGAACAATCCCACCTGTTCTTGATCTCGTTCCTTCTGGATACACAAGCGATGGAATTCCTTGTTCAAGCATCACTTGAGAATAGAGAGTCAAACATTCTAGGTACAAACTGTTCCTTGTTCTTTCCCTGTCCACGGCATAAGCTCCCAATGACTTTAACATCCACTCCCAAAAAGGATTCGACATTAAGTTAATACCAGCCGCATAACGCGGAACAGGCAATCCTAGATGGAATAATGAATATGCCACTTCCACAGAATCAAGATGAGATCTGTGTGTTGGTGCATAGAGTAAATTGTACTTAGATGATAAAGCTTTGACTACTTCTGTTTTTCCCCCAATGTGAGGGATCATGGACCCTTTTAAGAATCCACCAGAAAATAATCGTATAGGTGCTACAAAACGGAGAATCGATTCACGTACAGTAGGACTGTAATTGTCAGCGATTTCATTTACATAAAAACGGACTAATTCTTTAATCAGTGTAAGTTCTTCATCTTTTTGGCTATTGTGAAATCTTTGCCAAATTTCAATTTCAGATTCAAACTTAACTTCTTCGAGTTTTTGTTTTTTTCGTTTTGCTTTTGTTAATCTTTTTTGAGTAGATTCAATGATGGCCGTAGATTGTTTTTTGACTCGGTTAATCGTGCCAGGAACATTACTAATTTGTTTTAAGATTCGATCTACCAGTAAGTTTTGAAAATCAATTCCAGAAGTTAGATTCAATCCAACTTTCTTTTGTACCACTAAAGGAATATTTTTTGCTTCCGTTTTTTTGCCACAGATCAGGTCAATCAATGCGCCTGGTGGTTGTTTCCTAGTGAGTACATCAAAAAGAGTTCTATGTAAGGTGAATGGGAGTCTGATTTCATTTGCTAACTCAATGAGAATGCTAAGCGCATACGTTCCTTCTACATTGTCATGCCACTTCGTGGATTCTCTTTCGATAAAGGACCTTGGAGCAAAAAAGATTTCGATCCGATCCTTCATGCTTAACTTTTCCCCACCTGACAATAGTTCTCCGACAATCTTCTGGCCGAATCCTCTATTGCGACTTTTATTACTGGTGGCCGTTGTGATAAAATCAGCAAGGCCAGACCTTCCCATCACTGAGTCTGGTCGTGCCCCATATCGCATGGCAAGATCTCTTACTTCTTGGAACCCAACCGATAAAATTTCTCCGAGTAAATTGGCACCATAACGTGGGAGTAAGGAGATAATTCCACTCGCAATTGCCATTGGGTTTTTGGCAACACCCACAATTTCCATTCCAATCACATCATCAGTGATGGAAGTATTGATAAAATGCGAAGAATAAATATCTGATAAATATTCTGCCGTTGTTTTTTCCGTGGAACCAATATTGAAAAAACTAAACTTTTCTTCCAGGATTTCGCCCAAAAGGGAAGGACCATTGACAACAGCCACAGAAGCATGATTAAAATTTCGTTCGTTTAAATAATTTTGAAGGTATTGGGAGTATGTAATGAATCCTGTTTTTTTACGATTTTTTGAATCTAAGATTCCTTTTGTTAGGAAGGAAAAAACATAACTATTAAACGGTTCCAATACTTCAATTAGGCTGTGGACACTATCCAAAAAAGAACGGGAAGGAACCGCCACATGAAATGTCCAATCATCCCGTCCGAAAGAATCCAAACTGGAAACAATTTCAATGTGGTCAGGCAGTTCAATTGTTTTTCCCATAATCTCTGTTTGGCGACGTTTCTTGAGGAGCTCAACAAATTCTTTGTCCGGAATCCATAAAGTAACAGAATCATACTTTTCTGCTAGCATGGAAGCGATAATGATACCCATTGGGCCACTACCCAAAACTGCTTGTTTTAAGTCGTTATAGGTTATTTGCATAAAAAATTAACATTCAGAAATTTATGGAAAGTCTCATTGTATTTGTTTGCTTGAAACGAATTGAGTCTATCGAAAAAGTATCAGGTGAGTGGAAATCGTCAAGTCACAATGATTCGAGCAGGCATTCTATTTTCGATCCTTTCCGTTTTTCCTGCCATCTTTGGGTGGTACCAAGATTGGCTTGGGCTTACCCCTGCACAGGAGATCAATTTAGCCATTGCCCTCGTCGTTTCCTTTCTGTGGGTCACTGAACTCATCCCTTTGTATGTCACTGGATTTTTGGTTCTTTTTTTGGAACTGATCTGGCTCATTCCTGGTTGGGGACCAGGAGCTCCAAAAACGATTGTTTTCTTATCCTGTTATTTTTCTGAGACCATCTTACTATTCTTAGGTGGATTTGTGATTTCGAGTGCCATTAGTTCCTATGGATTGGATGCCGCCATTGCTCGCTTTGTGATCAAAAATACGAATGGTTCAGCATTTTTACTGGTTCTTTCCTTAGGTTTTGCTACTGCCTTTTTGTCCTGCTTCATGAACAATACAGCCACTGCAGCGATGATGCTTGGGCTTGTATCTTCAATGATGAAATCACTAGACGAAACGAGTCCTCTTCGTAAATCCATTTTGTTTATGGTTCCCTTCTCTGCCAATTTGGGTGGGATCGGAACACCAGTTGGAACTCTTCCCAATGTAATCGGTATTGCCTATTTACAAGAAAAAGGATTTCAAATTGGATTCTTAGATTGGATGGCATTTGTCACACCTGTCTTTGTATTCTCGGTATTTGCTCTTTCTGGAATTTTGTACATAGTGTACTTAAGAATGGAAAAATCCATCCAATCAATTCGATTCATCCAAATGCAAGAAGAAGATATCAGTATTTCTTCGCCCAAAAGAAAACTTTCCATTCTTGTGATAGGAATCACAATTTTTGGTTGGATCACTTCCGATTGGCACGGTGTTTCCAATGGCACGGTTGCTTTGTTTCCTGTGATCGTATTTTTTGGATCCTCACTTTTGGATCTGAAAGAATTTCGAAATTTATCCTGGGATGTCCTAATCCTCATGGGAGGAGGGATTGCTCTCGGTAAGGCATTTGAAGAAACAGGCCTTGCAAAACATTTTGTCGGCATGTTTATGTTAGGTGAATCTAGCCAATTTGGGTTATTTTTATTCTTTTCGATTCTCTCTCTTTTACTTTCTTGTTTCTTAAGTAATACAAGTGTCGCCAATTTAATTTTACCAATCACAATGGGTCTGCCAAGTGATCTCATTTTACCAGCCGCCATTGGAGCAACGATTGGTGCTTCTCTTGCGATGCCTCTTCCTGTTTCCACTCCACCCAATGCTTTGGCTTTTAGTTATGGTGGTATACGAAGTTTTGAAATGGTCAAAATCGGAGGATCCATCTCGATTGTGGCTTGGACGCTTTTTGTGATTGTTGGTGGATTGATTTTGAATCAATTGCAGATTGTCGATTTTTCCAACTTTTAAAAAAAAGACTTTTCCTTCGGATCCTTTCCGATAGATTTTTTACGGATTATGACTCAGTTTCGAATTACCTCGGTTTTTTTCTTATGTTCCTTTTTTTTGCTTTCATCCTGTTATAATTATATGAGTGAAGATGTTCCCATCATCACCCGACCTGAGTTTAAACAACAAATCCCTCTTCTAACGATCAAAGTTTCTACCCCTGAAAACGATAAAAACAAAAGGGAAATCACAGCACTTTATGCTCAGTATTTAACAGAGACTGGTTATTTTGGACGTGTATTGTCTGATGGTGTGCGAGCCAACCATCACATTGATCTTTATACCAGTGAAGTCAACGAATACGAACACTTTTGGGTTTCTTCCATTTCTACTCTTTTTATGATTGGCACGGCAGGATTGTTGCCTTCCATTTATTCGAAAGAAAGAGTGTTACATGCTGACTTTTATTTGGACGATCGACTCGTTGGTCGAGAAAAATACAGACAAAAACATTCTACTTTGTTTGGCATTCCGTTTATATTCATTTGGGAAACTGGAATCAAAGAAGCAAAAACCATCCAATACAACAAAGAAAGAAATCTAATTCATAATGTTGTACAAGATTATAACCGTTATCTATAGGAGAAAACATGAAGTTACAAATGAATCCGAGATTTTTTCAAAATTCTAAAGCCGACAGGCCTTCTTTTATTGGGTTAGGTTTAATTACACTTTTGTCCTTTACTTTGTGTAAAACTCCGGAGGTTAAAAAGGCGCCAGTAGTGGTAGTGGAACCTAAAAAAGTGGAAGAGGTTGTTCCAAAACAAAACCCTAACTTAGCTTTTTTGGAAAGCATTGAAGACGGAAGGGAACTTCCTGATTCTGATAAATGGAAAGTGGAACAATATGATTCTTTTAATGAAGAGTCATTTTTAACATATGCACCTGCAAATGCTACTATCGACTTTGAAAAGGTCGATTATCCTTTGTTAAATGCAGCAATTTTTTATGTAACCTCCAAAGAAAGAAAAGAGCTTGGATTAAGACCTTTTAAATATTCAGAAAAATGTGAACAAGCTGCATTCGGGCATGCTCAAGATATGGTGACCTATGATTTTTATTCCCATACAAGTACGGTTAATGGAAAAGAAACGTTGAGAGATCGTTTGGATTTGGTCGGGATGTCCGACACTTATTCGGCTGAAAATTTGATCAATACATTTGGAATCCAATACCAAAGTGGAAGACCTGTTTTCACTCCCGTACAGAATGGAGGTCCATTTTTCAGTTATACAAAAGCCGGATCGCCGATTCCCAATCATACTTACTTAAGTTTAGCTAAAGCAGTTGTTGAAGTTTGGTTTAACTCACCTGGACACAGAAAAAATATTTTAAACCCAGAATTTAATTATATGGGAGCCGGTGCTTATTTCTATAAGGATCAAAAATTCTATGGAATCGACAAGGTAAAAGCGGTGCAAGTATTCACGGGCAAACCGTAAAGGGGTTACTTTACAGTAACGCCTGCTAGTTTCGTTACAATTGCAAATTCTTTTTTGGTGACTGGTTGGATGGAGAGTCTTGATCCTCTCTGTGTCACCACCATCGTTTCTAAACCTTTTGTGTTTTTCAAAGTTTCGAGTGAGATCATTTCTTTGAATTTGGTATGTGGTTTGAGATGGACTCCGAACCAACGCGGTTCTGTGCCTTTCAGTTTCGGATCGAAGTATTTGTGGTTTGGATCGAATTGGAAAGGATCAGGTGTTGCTTCTTTTGCGACTTCCGCAATTCCGACAACACCAGGTGGTTCCATCCGACTATGGTAGAAAAGCACCAGATCCCCTAACTTCACTTCGTCGCGAAGGTAATTTCGTGCTTGGTAATTTCTAACCCCTTCCCAATACGAGAGTTTTTCTCGTATTAGGTCGTCTATGGAAAAAACATCTGGTTCTGTTTTAAAGAGCCAATACTTCATTAAGCAGAATATGCTGGTTTGGTAGAAGAAGAGCCTTTTCCTTTTTTAGAACCAACACCTGATTTGGAATCCGAAAATTTATCAAACGTAGGTTGGACAATGTCCATGAGTTCTTGTGCATCAATGGTTTCTTTCGCAAGAAGTGCTTTCGCAATCGCATCCAATTTCTTTTGGTTTTTCTTCACCAAATCACGCCCTTTGTCGAGACAAGTTTGGATGATGCGTTTCACTTCTTGGTCAATCATAGCAGCAAATTCTTCTGAATAAGGTTTACTTGTATGTCCATAGTCCCTACCCATAAACGGAGAAGACTCACCTGAACCATAGTGGATAGTTCCTAATTTTTCAGACATACCCCATTCACATACCATACGTCGTGCAATGTTCGTTGCTTGTTGGATGTCATTAGAAGAACCGTTGGATGGGTCACCAAAGATCAGTTCTTCGGCAATGTATCCACCCATAGACATCACAATTCGATCCAAACAATAGTTTTTACGATACGAATGTCTATCTTCTACTGGAAGTGATTGAGTGAGTCCAAGCGCTCTTCCGCGTGGAATAATTGTGACTTTATGAACTGGTTCGGTATACGGTAGTAAGGTGCCAAGAAGAGCGTGACCTGCTTCGTGATACGCTGTCATTTCTTTCTCTTTGTCAGAGATGAACATAGACTTACGTTCTGGTCCCATCATCACCTTATCACGGGCTTCTTCGAGTTCTTCTTGGGTCACACGTTTTTTGTTACGTCGTGCAGCAAGAAGTGCTGCTTCGTTGATGAGGTTTGCAAGATCAGCTCCTGTAAACCCAGGAGTTCCTCGAGCAATCGAGTTAAGAGAAATATCAGACACAAGTGGAACTTTTTTTGCGTGAACCGCTAAGATCTCTTCTCGACCTTTGAGGTCTGGAAGGTCAACGATCACTTGTCTGTCAAAACGACCTGGACGAAGGAGAGCTGGGTCAAGGACATCGGCGCGGTTCGTTGCCGCCATCACAATGACACCTTCGTTCATTTCAAATCCATCCATCTCAACTAACATTTGATTGAGGGTCTGTTCTCTTTCGTCGTGTCCACCACCAAGGCCCGCACCACGGAGGCGTCCTACCGCATCAATCTCATCAATGAAGATGATACAAGGTGCATTCTTTTTTCCTTGGTCAAAAAGATCGCGCACACGAGATGCACCCACACCCACAAACATCTCCACAAAGTCAGATCCAGAGATGGAGAAAAAAGGAACACCTGCTTCGCCAGCGACTGCTTTCGCAAGTAAGGTTTTCCCTGTACCTGGAGGACCAACAAGGAGAACTCCTTTTGGAATCCTTGCACCGATCGCTTGGAATTTTTTAGGGTCCTTTAAGAATTCAATGATTTCGAGAAGTTCAACTTTTGCTTCTTCACATCCAGCAACATCATTAAAGGTTACTTTTACTTTAGGATCCACATTCATCTTTGCACGAGATTTACCAAAGGTAAATGCTTTGTTACCAGATGCTTGGAGTTGGCGCATCATGATAAACCAAATGATCCCAAGAGCAAATAACCAAGGGATGATGCCTGAAACAACGCTCCAAAATTTATTTTCTTCAGTGGACTTTGCTGTGAAACTAAGGCGTGACTTACGAAGTTTTGTCACCAAATCATCGTTCACCTGTGCGACATTGGTTTTGAACGGTTTTGGTTTGTTGTCCTTACTATTTTCAGGAATGTACCAACCTTCAATGAGTTCTTTATCAATGATGATTTGCTGTTTGGAAGAAATATCTTTTCCATCTTTCGATGTAATTTTTCCGATCGGTTTTTTTCCTTCAATCGGTTCGACCATATTGAGAAAATCGGAATAACTGATTTCGTCGGGTTTACCGGCAAAGTCTTGGCCCTTATAAACCGTTGCCAAGATGACAAGGAATACGAGTAAAAATAGGAATACGGTTTTGATGTTTTTATTCATGTAAGACTTCCGAAGGTTAGACTGAAATCAAAGGTGATATTTCTGAATCACTTCGTCGATATCCCCCATGGAAATCGAACGAATCGCCGCTTCGGCGTCATTGATGATCTGTATCAAACTCAGGTTCTCTAGTGGCTCAAAATCTTCACGTAAAAAATCTTCTCTTTTTTTCGGATTGTAGCTAGAATTGAGAACACCGATCCGAATGCGAATGAAGTTGGGGGAGCGTAATGAGACAGAAATCGAGTTTACCCCTGGATTTGTGTCGTTTTCTCCGCCTTTTGTGACGACGATTTGGCCTAGTTCCAGTCCCACATCTTCGTGGATCACGACGATGTCTTTGACTTGGATTTTGAGAAAGGAGGCAATGTATAGAACCGACTCACCGGAGAGCTCGCTGAAGGTTTGTGGTTTGAGTAATACCACTTCGTCACCTTCAAAGTCACCACGTCCAATGAGTGATTTTTTCTTTTTAGTTTTGATTTCGATGCCAATGTTGTTCGCAATGACATCGAGAATCTTAAAACCAATGTTAGATCGATTGTTGTTATACTTATCGCCAGGATTTCCTAGCCCTACAATTAACTTCATTGGTTCTTAAAAGTAGTTCTTACTTCTTAGCCGCTTTTTTAGCTGCTGGTTTTCCTTTGGCATCCGCTTCTGCTTTTTCAGCGCGTTCTGCTGCTAGGATCGCTTTCGTCTTGTTACATGACGCAACAATTGGATCACCATTTACTAAGATTTCCCATGATTTTGGATGAGGAAGTTCAGAAACTTTAATCATCATTCCAATATCAAGACCACTTACATCCACAGTGATTACATCAGTCAAATCTTCTGGAGTCGATTTTACTTTGATTTCGTGAACTAAGTGCTCGAACTGACCACCAGCTTTTGATCCTTTTGCCACACCTGTTGTTTTGATTGCAACAGTGGTTTGGATTTTTTTACCTGGAGTTACTTTGTAAAAGTCAATATGACGAATTTGTCCTGTATGAGGAAATCTTTGGATTTCTTTTACGAAAACTTTTTCTGATTTTCCGTCGAGTTCAAGGTCGATGAGAGTTGCCTTACGAATTCCGGAGTCGATGAGTCTTTGGATTTCTTTTTCGACAACACTTGCCGATTTTGCCTCACCGTTTCCGATGATGTTAGCCGGTACTAAACCTTCCACACGCATTCTTCTGGCAGGACCTTTTCCTGTTGAAGTTCTTGGTTGTGCTTTGATACTGATTTTTTCCATGATTATGTTCCTTAAAGTTATGAAAACAGACTAGAGATTGATTCTTCGTTATGAATCCGCTCGATGGCTTTTGCAAAGAGTGGGGCGATGGAGAGCGTTTTCAAGTGATTTATTTTTTTGCTCTCGGGAATGACGATGGAATTGGAGAGAACAATTTGTTTAAAATTGGCCTCGTTGAGTTTCGTTGGTGCTTCGCCAGACAATACTCCGTGGGAAGCGCAACATAATACGGATTTTGCACCATTTTCATAGAGTGCAGTCGCCGCTTTTGCAATCGTACCACCAGTATCGATCATATCATCGAGTAACAAACAGTTTTTGTCTTTGATGTCACCGATCACATGCATGACAACCGACTCGTTTGCTTTTGGTCTACGTTTGTCGATGATGGCTAGAGACCCATTGACTTTTTTACCAAAATTACGAGCGCGTTCTGCACCACCTGAATCTGGAGATACAATCACAAGATCTTCCATCCCCAGTGAGTTAATGTATTCTGCAAGTACAGGTGAAAAATACAAATGATCCACAGGAATGCGAAAGAAACCTTGGATTTGGTCTGCATGAAGATCCATCGTGAGAACACGATCCGGGCCTACGGTTTCGATTAAATCGGCAACCATACGAGCAGAGATTGGAACCCGTGGTTCTACTTTTCTGTCTTGGCGACCATAACCATAATAAGGAATGACAGCTGTAATACGACGTGCAGAAGCTCTTCTTGCCGCATCAATGATAAGAAGGAGCTCCATCAAACTGTCGTTTGCTGGGTAGCTAATGGATTGAACTACAAATACATCACGGCCACGAACGTTTTCTTCGATTTTGACAGAACTTTCTCCGTCAGAAAAACGTTTTACAGAGATTTGGCCATTGGGAATGCCTAAATTTTTGCAGATTTCTTCTGCTAAAGGTCTATTTGCATTTCCAGAAAATACTACGACTTCGCTAGGATTCATACTCCAACCAACCCATTATCTATATATTGTTTCGCAAGTGCCAAATCATCAGGAGAATTGATTCCATGACTTTCTAACGCATTGGTTAAAGTTTTTGCTCCAACCTTTTTTCCTTGGTTTCGGAAAATCTTGATCACATCAGTGAGATAGTATTCTTTTTGTGCGTTATTGTTTCCAATTTGTTTGAGTGCACCGAAAAGATCTTCAGTATTAAAACAATAAGTTCCCGTATTCACTTCGTTTACTGCCTTTTCTTCGGAACTCGCATCCTTTTCTTCTACAATGCGAAGTAAACTTCCATCATCCGAAGAACGAATGATACGACCGTAACCAGTTGGGTTTTCCATCTTAGCAGAAAGAACTGTTGCCACATAACCATTTGCTTTGTGGTGTTCGATCAAATTAGAGAAAGAAGATGCTGAAATCAAAGGTGCATCCCCGCATGCAACAATCGTATAACCAGTGTATGGTTCGAGTAACTTCTCTGCTGAAATCACTGCGTGTCCAGTACCAAGTTGTTCTGTTTGTTCTGCAAACTCAACACCGGGGAAGGATTTTGCAATGTCTGTGACAATGTCTTTGCGGTAACCGACAACTACAACCTTTCTACCTATGCCGGCAGAATCGATGTTTCGAAGAACGTGAAGTAAAAGTGGAGATTCGTTCAGTACAACCGCAACCTTGGGAAGCTCACTCTTCATTCGAGTTCCTTTCCCCGCCGCCAAAATAACAGCAGTTACAGTATTATGTAGGTTCATCGTTCGTTCTATCGGATCTTTTAAAACTGGCTGGCCTGCTAGGATTCGAACCTAGGGAATGGCGATACCAAAAACCGCTGCCTTACCGCTTGGCTACAGGCCAGTTTCTAAAAAGAGAACGTTCGAAATTCCATATTCGGGAATCGATAGGAAACATTGGGAAGGGCCTCATTTCGTTTCCCTTCTGTCTTGTAAATGCCATAGAGACAAGAACCAGAACCTGAAAGAGAAGCAAAATCTGCTCCCGACTCAAAGAACCCTAATTTCAATTCCTTTAGTAAGGGTTGGGTCTGGAAAGCGATTTTTTCAAACTCGTTCTCAAGCCTGTTTTGCAGGTAAGCCCAATCCCCGACGTGAAGACTTCGAATTAAATCCTCTGCCAGAGATTTCCATACTTCGGAACCATAGGGTTTTTGTAAACTTTTTTGAAGGCCTGCGTACATAGAACCTGTAGATAATCCGAAGGGCGGAATCGCTAAAATGCCAAACCCTTTTGCCACCGAGATAGGCTCTAAGATTTCTCCGATCCCACTCACAAAACAAGCGGAAGATTGGAGGAAAAAAGGGACATCTGCCCCGATGGATTTGGCAAAAACGATTTGTTCTTCTGGTGAGAGGATTGTGTAAGGAAAGAGATGCTTTAAAAACACACCGGCATTGCTACTCCCACCGCCAATTCCACCTTCGGGAGGGAGGAACTTTTGAAGAAAAATACGAACTTCCAAGGGTTCACGAAAGAGAGGAGTGAGTCTCGAAAAGGCCTTGGAGAGGATATTTTTAGAAAGATCCCCTCGTTCGGAGACCGCTTCAAACAGAGCGTGACGGTATCCCAACAAATGGTTCTCTGAATGGAATACAAGAGTGGATTCCTGACCTTTTGGTAAAGTTTGGACCTCCAATTCCATGGGATCACCCCAGTCGATGGGTACAAAGACACTTCGGATTTCGTGTAATCCATCTTCCCTTTTATATGGAACAAGCAAACCGATGTTAATTTTTGCATGTGTAATTGTCTGCAAGGGAATGAACCTAGGCGAGTGACGATTTGTTTGGTTTGGAGAGAGAGATAGATTGTAAATGAAGTCTGATCGTTTCTTTGATTTCTTTTGGTTCTGAAACTAAAATGGAAGACCCATACCCAAGAATCGTTTGGACAAGCCAATTCTCATCACGCATCGGTGTTTGGAATTCACGATACATAGTGTTTCCAATTTGTTTTGTGTTTCCTGTTTCTTTGAGAGGAAGTTTAAGACCTAAGTGATAGGATGCAGAGTCTGTCACCCAAAGTGTTACATATGTTTCTATGTTCTTTTCTGTTTGAAATTTTTGTTGTAACCCTGATAAAAACTCACCAGCAGTTTCAGGTAATTTTGGAAAGGTTTCCTCGGTAGGAGTGACATCCAAAATATAATCCAAACGAAACGAACGAAAACCCTCTTTTTTTAGGTCGTAAGCAAGTAGGTAAGAATCATTTTCTTCGTGAAGTAACCAAGGAGCTAGAGTTCTTGTTTCCTTTTCTTTAGTGTTTCGTTTCCAATAAACAATCGTTAGTATTTTTTTTGAATGGATTGCTTCTTGTATGATATCTTTTGTTTTTTGATGAGGTGACCAAACGCCAGATGGCAAGACAGAGTCTATCTTTTGTAAGATGGATTGTTTTGTTTTTGAATCTTCTTGTCCATTATTTGAAACAAGTAACGATCGTAGGCTTGACCATTCTTTGGGAGAAAGGGGAAGAGCTGAATCAACAGCGATGGGGAGTCTGATTTTTACCTTATCCCCATCAAAATCCAAATCCACAGCGTCTGTTGGCGAATAAGGATACATCTCAATCATATACAACTCTCCCAAATCTTTTTTGAGAGAGGCTATGGATTTGTGTCCTGTGACTCCTTGGAGTTCTTCTAAACTAAGCCCTTCTGGATGTGAGGCCAAAAGGCGTATTAGGTTGAGTTTAGAAGCGGCCCGAGCTGTGGAAGGGTTCATTAAACTTCGAGAATTACCTTAAGTTCTTTTGCACTAGAAGCACATAAAGATTGTTTTTCGATGTTTTTTGCTTTGAGATGTCCGCCAGTTAATCTTTGGCTCACAACACTTGGTCCAAAGTCAATGATGGTATTGATAGCACTGTCATTGAAAATAGGAGCAATCGCCAAATCCCAGTAAAGTGGCTCGATGAGTACCATTTTAAAGAGAATGTCACGAAGGTTTCCATCTTTTTGTAAGTTGTGACCATCATAGATGCTGTATACAGGAACTTTTAAATCAGCACCAGTGTATGGGAATGGAACTACAGATGCATCTTCTTCATTGAATTTAGCAAGAGATGATTCCATGAATGGGCAGTGGAATGGAGCTGTTGTTTTTAAGTAAACAAACTTAAATTTTTTCTCGTCCATCTCTGCTTTCCATTGTTTACGGAAGGCAAGAAGAGAAGATGGAAGCGCAGAAAGAATCATCGAGTCTGGAGTGTTGTAAAGAGAGATATAAACTGTGTCTTGTCCTTTGAGTCCAAGAGATTCGTTTGTTTTTTTGACACGGTCTTCTAATTCTTCTCTTGTGTATCCAATCACAGCCACCATAGGCGCTGGGTTTTTGTCACCGTTCGCTTCGTTTTCTTTGACGATGTCTTCGGAAACTTGGAAGTTAGGGTATACTTTCTGGCCATTGAATCCAAGATAAAAAACAAATTTTAAAAAATCAGAGTAGGCTTTGAGGAAATCCGCGCCTTCTTTTCCAAGACCGACAAGGGCAGAAGCAATCACCCCTTGGCTATGTCCACTTGCTGCACCCGTTGCTTTCATGAGTTCAGCCGTTGGGTAACCACGTTTGGAAACCAATAAATAGTTAGCAATTTGGGTCATAAAGATCCCTGGAACAGAAATCGGTGCACGTGCGAGATAATCTTCGTTTGGTGCTGCATCTGGATTTTCAATCCAAGATTTAAAATCAATCCCTTCGTTTAAGAGAGGGCTTTTGCCATCACGAGCTGCAATTTCCCCTAGGGTTTTGAAGCTGGTTTCGAAAAATTCTTTCAATTCTGGTTCTGCGTATAATTTTACGAGTTCTTTGAGGTAAGGGGAACCCTGTCCTCCAAATTGAAGGAAAAATTTTTGAGAATTTTGGAGGGTACCGGTAAGGAGTTTTGCCGAAGTCATTGGATTTTCCTGAGAAATGATTTTTCTGTTACCGTACAGAGAGGACTTCTCAGAACAAGGAGAAAATTCCTGGAAGGACTAGTCGAATTCCCCCAGGAAATCGGGTTGGAGTTTGGATCTTAAGCGGCTTTGCTTTGTTCTAAATTGGATTTAATGCGTTCGTGGTCTTCAGCCAGAAGGACCGTATTCTCAAAATAGGTAGAAAAATCGATTCTCCCAGAAGCATAATCTTCATGGAGAAGGGCTAAGAGAAGGTAGAACATAGATCCTCCAGGTGGTTCCGAATCTATCAATGTGACATAATTCGGAAAGTCTTTTTCGAAGAAAGTGTTACTAGGTTTGTCGGCGGCTTTCACAAATTTTTAAGGAAAATAATGGGGAAGATCGCTTCTTTGGGATTTCCACTTTACAAACCCATGTTCTAGGTTTCTCTTTCAAACCTATGTTTGTTGCCCTCGCTCCCATCGATATTCTCATCATTCTCGTTTTTGTCGGTTTTATGGTAGTCATCGGGGTGCTTTTGAAACGATCCATGAACCATTCTACGGACTTTTTGCTCGCTGGAAGGAAAATCCCGAGTTGGATCACAGGAATTGCGTTCATTTCGGCCAATATTTCCGCCTTAGAACTGTTAGGAATGAGTGCGAGTGGGGCGGAATATGGGTTTTTGACCTTTCACTTCTATTACCTAGGAGCCATTCCTGGAATGATCTTTCTTGGGATCTTTATGATGCCATTTTATTATTCCACAAAGATACGAAGTGTTCCCGAATACTTAAGGTATCGTTTTAACAGGCCAGCCCATTTGGTGAACTCGCTCATCACATTGTTGTCTTTGGCTCTTGGTTCTGGGATTTACCTGTATTCCTTATCGCTTGTGTTTGAAACCTTATTTGGTTGGAACCCACACCTATCCATTTTATTCAGTGCACTCATTGTGCTCATTTATACGTACTTTGGAGGACTCAGTTCCTCGATTTATACGGAAGTGATGCAGTTTTGTTTGACTGTTTTAGGGTTATTTCCTTTGGTCATTGTCGGCTTAACGAGATTAGGTGGTTGGGATGGTCTTATGCAAAAAATTCCTGAGTCTCATAAACATATGTGGGTGGGACTACCTGGTGGACAGAATGAACTCGGTTGGGATGTCTTAAGCGTTACGGTAGGACTTGGATTTGTTTTGTCCTTTTCCTATTGGACTTGTGGGTTTGCGGAAGTGCAGAGAGCCATGGCGGCAAAAGATTACCGTGCGGCAAGAAGGACACCACTGATTGGTGCTATGTTTAAATTATTTCTGCCGTTTCTCACGGTCATTCCTGGGCTCATTGCCCTCGCTGAATTTTCGACGGAGATGAATGGGGAGTATAACAAAAGTTTTCTGATCTTACTCAAAAACTTTTATCCATCAGGAATGCTCGGACTTGGTACGACAGCACTACTCGCTGCTTTTATGGCAGGGATGTCAAGTTCTGTCACAGCGATGAATACCATTTTTACCTACGATATCTACCAAACCTATATCAACAAAGACGAAGATGACAAAACCTATTTAAAAATTGGAAAACTAAGTACGATGGTTGCCGTTGTATTTGCCATTTTTACTTCTTACATTGCAATGCAATTTGAAAACATCATGAATTACATTCAGTTACTCTTTTCCTTTTTTAATGCGCCTCTTATCTCCATCTTTTTACTGGGGATGTTTTGGAAAAAAGCATCTAAGTGGAGTGCCTTTTACGGAATGTTAGTGGGAACAGCTAGTGGGCTCATCCATTACTTTTTATATACCCAAGGATATCTATACTATAAATCCGATATGGTATCTAATTTTTATGGTGCCATATATTCGGGAGTATTTTGTTTTTTAGTGATGGTGATTGTTAGCCAAATAGAAAAAGAAGATCCCAATCGAGACTTACATGGGTTAGTTTACGCAAACAGAGACAAATCCAATGTTTTTTGGGATCCAAGAATTTTGGCATGGGGAGTGATCTTACTTGTTCTGCTTGCTGGCTTTAATGTCGTTTTTGCATAAAGATTTATACAACCGTAATAAAATAGTAATTGAATGTGAGTATTCTAATTCGTATGTTTGTTGCAGTATTCACAAAGACTATGAAACCAAATCATTATACCGAAATCCCAACTACGTTTGAAGTTCAATTGGAATCATTGAAGAATTATGATTCGAAAAGACATATCAGTGCCAGAGGGATCAAGTTTTTCCATCCTTATGACATTGAAGTGCCTTCTATCTTAAAAATTTCATTAAAAATGCTTTCTATGACTGGTTCCATTGACTTTCTTGTGAAAACCTTAAAGTCAGAGAAAGTAGATAAAGAAGATCTTTACGAGATCCATTGTAATTTTTATGACACAAATGCTGAAAAAGAAGACGAAGTGTTAGATTTTATTAAAAGTTTCTAAGTATCTTTTTTGCGAAGGTAAGAGTCGATTGCTGATTTCGTTTGAGTAAGATCCTCTTTCCTAACTTATAATGTGCTATTTTTTTCACCAATCCACTGGAAGGTCTCTTCGCTGAACGACTTTTCTTTGGGTCCATACTGCATAAGCCAACGGGTTGGTGGTAAAAATCCATCGGTATTCAGTCCATAACCACCACCTAACGGAGCGCCAACTTTCGACCTTAGTTCTAGGTGTAGGTGAGCCGGATAACTCCCAAAAGCATCTCCAATGGTTCCAATCCATTCTGTTTTTTTTACCAATTGGCCAGGTTCCACATCGATTGTGTGGAGATGGGCATAAACAGTTTCTAAGTGATAGAAGTTTCCATTCGGTAAGTTTTGCTGGTGGACGATACGAATCACTTTTCCCCAACCTCCACCATAATCCGCGATTTCAGAAACTACCCCATTTCCAAACGAATACACGGGAGCTGCAAAATCAGAGTCACCACCGGTCAGAGCATTCCAATCTTCGCCTAAGTGTTTTCTACCACCAAACTTCGCATTTTCGGTTCCAAACTTTTGAGCGAGATAATAGCCATCTGCAAATTTACCACCGACAGGAAATTCAAAGTCAATGGCATGATAGGAGGGATATCGTTTGAGGATGGGGAATGGATCTGTGGTGCGCACTTCTCCCGAAGCTTCCATCCATCCGAAAAGAGGATTGCCTTGGTAAGTATACCCTTTCGATACACAACCTGTTCCGACGATGATGATTGTCAGGATACAGAATGTCTGTAGTATCAAACGTAAGAAACGGATTATTTTATTTGGATACCAACTGTTTTTGTTTGCGGGACGAAGGAACATGGCTCTTCTCTGAATGGTACATGGCACGTGCTTCGATTGGCAAATGGTTTCCTACTTTGGAGGCTCTTTTTTTGCCTCGTTCCATTTCCTTTTTCATCTCATACAAAAAGCTATCGTAATCCACTTGGATGGTGTGCCTTGTGCTACTCACGTATCTTTTTTTCATCGCCTTCTCATCTTTTAAGATGGACTCTTCCATTTCTTCTTTCGAAGGCAAGACGTAGTTTCCCGTCAGATACTGTGCAATCCATTTTCCTTGACATTCCGCAAGAGGCATAATGGCACCTAACGGTTGCATAAGGCCAACAAAAAACAAATTGTTAATACCCGGTTTTATCATTTTATAATACAGCGGAATGTAGTTGTTCGGTGCCGAGATAAAGTCTTCCTCAAAGAAAGGGAATTTGATATTGTATCCTGTGCAGTAAATCAAAACATCCGCTTCTTCTTCGGTTCCATCCGCAAAGGCAATTTTTTTCCCACGGAGTTCTGTGATAACAGGTTTTGGTTTGATATCACCACGACCGAGTCTCACAAGTAAGTCTTGCGAAATGGTGGGGTGAGCAGATCCAAATTTATGATCTGGTTTTGGCAAACCAAAGTCTTCCATTTTTCCCACACCAAATCGAATGAGAAGATGAGCGAGTGTTTGTTGGATGAAAAAGGGAACCCAATGCGGAGTGTATTCGGTTAATTTGTCCAATGGTTTTCCAAAGAGATAATTGGGGATAACGTAAGCACCTCTCCTTGCAGACAAAAATACTTTTTTGGCAACACCAGGTCTTGATAATTCCACAGAAATGTCCATGGCACTGTTTCCCATACCGAGAACCACGACGTTTTTACCTTCACAGTTAACAGGCGTTTTGGGATCTACATACGAATGGGAATGTATGGTTTGACCAGAAAATTTTCCCGGAAACGCTGGGTCGGGCCAACGTTCACTCCAGTGGTGGCCATTGGCAACGACTAACACGTCATAGATTTGTGTAGGTCCTTTTTCTGGTGTGATCCTCCAAAGTCCATCTTCCGTGCGTTCTGCTTTTTTCACTCCATTTTTGAATTGGATGTGTTTGCGAAGTCCGAAGTGGTCTACATAGGATAAAAAGTATTGTTGGATGGGTTCGTGATTGGGATAATCAGGGTAGTTTGTGGGCATTGGAAAATCACGGTATTCCATTCTATCCCGATGAGTGTTGATGTGTAAGGATTTATAAATATTACTGAGGCCGTTGTCATTTTTGTAACGCCAGTTGCCGCCTACATCACTTCCTTTCTCATAACAATCAAATGGAATGCCATGTTCTTTTAACGATTTGATGACGGTGATTCCAGATGAACCAGCTCCAATTACACATACTTTGGGAAGTGCCATAATGGGTTTCTCTCTTACTCAAGATTCGATGAACGTTTGGGAGAGAGTTATAGAATAGAGAACATCGTTATCAAGTAGATTTTGGGACGATTTTGAAAAAAAGTATGATATCTAACCTTTTTGGGAGTGATGAAAGGTGTTCGCGATGCGATTGAATTGACTTAGTAATGAAATTTGGATAAAGGATGTTTGGTTCCGGAAATACCTGATATCATGAAACAAAGATTAGGCTAAGGAATGTAGATCATTTTGTTTTCTAGGAAGTTGACATTCCACTCAAAAAAAGTAATGATACAAGCTAGAGGCTTTTTTAGACATCTTCTCACTAAAATTCTTCTTACCAGTCTTTGATTTGTCTATTGTGGCTTCCCGAATGAACATGGATAAGCTAAAAGTTTTTGAAACAACCAGAACTTATTTAGAAGAAAAGGCCTTTGGAAATGGACCCAGTCGTGGAAATCGGCTGAGTTTGCGTTTTGTTAAGTCATCTTTCAGAGAAAGAGGTGTTGGTTGTACGTATCCTGAGCGCTAGGAGAGGGTTCTAACGTGAAAATAAGGCAAAAAAACAAATTTAAAAAAAAGTTTGACACTAGTTTGCCATGATTTTATTTATAACGATCGTGCGAAATAAATACAGGCGTGTTGGATGCCTTCAATTCCCTGGTTGCAGGGCGCACGAAGAACGGAACTTGGGAAAGTGAGGGAATTATGTTTCTGACCGAAATGCGAAACAAACAGGCTACGAAAGGCAAACAGAATGGATTAAAATCCAGCCAAACAAAGCGGGTGCAGATCAATGGAAAAGAAATCTCTGTACAACCGGAAGAAAATATCTTAAGTGCAGCGTTACGCCAAGGGATTGATTTTCCCCACAGTTGCCGAGTCGGTGGATGTGCAACCTGCAAATGCCAATTGGTAGAAGGAAAAGTTAAGGAACTGACGGAAACGGGTTATCTGCTTTCCGATGAAGAGCTCGACCAAGGATACATCCTTGCTTGCCAGAGCATTCCCAAAACAGACGTAACCATTAGAGTTGATAACAAAGATACAATTTATGGAACGGTAGTTGGACAAAAGATCATGAATGGGGACATTTGTGAAATTAGCGTACAATTGGAACGCGCTATCGACTACAAGGCTGGTCAATACGCTTCCTTATCGATCGAAGGAATGGATGCAGAACGAAATTATTCCTTTTCTGTCGCTCCAAACCAAAAAGGTTTAGTACGTTTTTTAGTCCGCAAGGTTCCTGGTGGAAAACTCTCCAATTATATTTATGACAACAATTTAGTTGGCAAGAAAGCTAAGGTAAAAGGTCCGTTTGGCGATTTTTATCTGCGCGATAGCAAAGATCCTATCCTTATGATAGCCGGCGGATCTGGACTTGCACCAATCCTAGCCATGTTAGAGCAAGGGATCTCTGATGGAATCAAAAGATCCGTTACCTTTCTCTTTGGTGCCAGAACAAAAAAAGATCTCTATAAAGTAAAGGAAATCGAAGAAATCCAAAAGGCATGGAAAGGAGCCTTTACCTTCATTCCAATCCTTTCTGAAGAACCAGAAAAAAGTTCTTGGAAAGGGGAACGTGGTCTTGTTACAAAAAAGATCAAAGATGTTTTAACACATAGTACAGAATCCTATCTCTGTGGTCCACCGGTTATGGTAGATGCTGCAACCAAAGAAATTACGGATCGTGGTATTAACAAAAAACGTGTGTTCGCTGACAGATTTACTACGATAGACCATAGTTTAAGTTTGAATTTGGATGATAAAAAAGATCGAAAGAAAGCTGGTTTTTTCCATTACCTTAAATATTTCCTTTTCCATGCAGTAGGGCTTGCTTCTATCGCTACCTTACTGTTGGGGGGGGATTATACTGTCATTGGGCTTATTTCCCTCTTAAGCTTTTATTTGATTGGTGATGCCGTTTCTGGAAATGACACAAGCACACCTGATTTCCAAACACCGCATATTTTGACAGTACAGTTGTGGATGGCATTACCACTGTTATGTTTGATCATCTTTAGTTCCGTATGGACCGTCAGTGCTACCGACACCTTTGGTTTTGGTGCTTGGTTATCGAACTTGTTCGGATACGATTTTTTAGCCGCTCGTGCCGCATCCAATGGTCTTCACCACTTCTGTGGTTTCGTGACAACGGGACTTATGATAGGTCTCGTGGGAACGATCACAGCCCATGAACTGACACATAGAACCTGGGATCCTATTTCCATGGGGATTGGACGATGGTTATTAGCTTTCAGTTTTGATACAATCTTTTCAATTGAACATGTGTATGGACACCATAGATATGTGTCCACAACGGAAGATCCAGCAACGGCTCCACGTGGACGAAATGTATACTATCATGTGTTGGCTTCTACAATTCGAGGAAACATTAGCGCTTGGAAAATTGAAGCAAAACGCCTACGTAGAAAAAATGTAAGCCTTTTCTCCTTCCAAAATGCCTTCTTACGAGGACATGGAATGAGTTTAGTGTTAGTTGGTCTCGCCTATCTAATGGGTGGATTGACAGGTATGTGGTTCTTTATCGCTTGTGCACTTTGGGGAAAGGCTCTTCTTGAGATCGTAAACTACATGGAACATTATGGAATGGTGCGATTACCTGAACAACCCGTACAACCTCGCCACTCATGGAATACCAACAAACGAATCAGCTCTTGGACTATGTTTAATCTAACGCGCCATTCGCACCACCATGCGCAAGGTGAGGTTCCGTACCAAGACTTACGACCCTATCCAAATGCTCCGATGATGATCAGTGGGTATTTGACAACGATCGTTGTTGCTCTTATTCCACCACTATGGCATAAGATGATGACACCAAAAGTTTTGGAGTGGGACCGTAAGTATGCGAGTCCGGAAGAATTGGAATTGGCGAAACTCGCCAACAAAAAAAGTGGGATAGCGGCCCTTCAAAACGCCAAGTATTAATCACTTCACCTCTATTTTCGACTGAGTTTGTGGAACCGGTGGCAACACCGGTTTTTTTTGGCTTTGGTCAGTTTCTAAATACATTCTCTTGTTCATCAGGAACAATCATTTTGCCTTTTAAGGTTTTTTTCCGCGGATACTTTCTTCGAAATCAATTCGCCTTCAAGCAGAGTTCTTATACTCAGTATTATTGTATCTCAAATTTTGAGAATCTTTCTTTGAGATTTTGGAACTGGATTGCGATTAGGTCTGCGAACGTTCCAAAATGGCCAAATGGCTGGTTCAAAATGAAAAAACAATCGACATGTTGTGGAAGGTGCATTATTTTATTACAATCGTTCGATAATAGCAGGGGAGTTCTGGTATGCCTAAGATCGTAGACCATGACCTCTACCGAGCGGAGCTTTTGGCAAAATGTATGCCAATATTTGTGCAAAAGGGAGTCGCTTCCGTTTCGATGCGGGAGTTGTCCAAAGAATTAGGAGTGTCCACAGGAACTTTATACCACTACTTCCCAACGAAAGAGGAGCTTTTCGCTTCCATGGTTCGCCAATTGGTCTCCTTGGATGCACAGGCAATTCAATCCCTATCGGAAGAAACATCCGAAATATTGGACATCATGAACTTTGTGGCAGGTAGAGAAGGACACTTCCTCAATCTCATTTTGCTAGCGGTGGATGTGAAACGCCACCTTTCCGATTCGAAGGAATTGGTGCAATTAGTGGATGATTCTTTTGCTTCCTATATGTCTGCTTTGGATCGGTTTTTTCCTTCTGGTTCTGGCGGGAAAGGGGGACAAGCCTTCCTCGCTTTTTTTATTGGCGCATTGTTTTTAAAATCAAAAGGGAGCGAGGACTCTGGTTGGATTGACCTTTTTGAGGGACTCCAATACATTTCTCAGCTATTCCAAGGGGAAAAATAATGGAATCTCTATTGCCAGCCTGGTTTGCCATATTATCAATACCGTTCACATACGGTTTTGTGGGGTGGTTTACCAACTGGGTCGCATTGAAGATGACATTTTATCCCATCCGATTTTATGGTATCCCTCCTATTTTTGGTTGGCAAGGGATCATTCCTCGTAAAGCAAATAAGATTGGTGCCAAGTTTGTTGAAGTTATCACAGAAAAGCTGTTAAATGTTCATGATCTAGTGAAAAAGATAGACGCTGTTGTTGCAGAAAAGGAAATTTTACCTTCGTTAGAGCCAATCATTCGAGAAGCAACCATTGATTTTGCAAACAGTATTGATCCGCAGCTATGGCAAAAGATGCCAGAGTTTATCCGTGATGAAATCATCATTAAAATCAAACGAGAAAGCGGTAACATAGTTCGAAAAGTCATCTATGATCTACAGAAAGATATCTATTCAAGACTTGATGTAAAAAACCTAGTTTATAGTAAGTTAACCGGACAAAATGTAACAATCATTGTAGAGATGTTTCAAAAAGTTGGTGGACCAGAGTTTACTTTTATTGAAAGATCAGGATTTTTCTTTGGCTTTTTGTTGGGTTTGATCCAAATGGTCTTTTGGTATTTTTTGCCAATTCCTTGGACACTTCCCATCCAAGGAGTGATTGTAGGGTATCTCACAAATTATATAGCCATAGAGATGATATTTCGGCCCCTAGAGCCCAAATTCTTTTTTGCAAAATTCCAATACCAGGGTTTGTTTTTAAAACGCCAAAAGGAAGTGAGTGCTTCTTTTGCGAAGATTGTTGCTGAGAAAATTCTGAGTCCGGCAAATATTCTAGATGAGCTTTTGTATGGGAAGGCTGCAGATATTTTGTTAGAAGATATTCGAAAAGAAATAGCAAACCAAGTAGATAAGATTGCAACTATCACAAAACCTGCAATTTTGGCGTCAGGAAAATGGAAACATTATGAAGAGGCACGTGTTCGGATCGCTCATAACCTCACAGCTGCCACAGTATCGAATGCCAAAGAACTGGAAGCCTACCTTTTTGAAACACTAGCCTTAGAAAAGACAATCACAGAAAAAATGATCGCACTGCCGCCAAAGGATTTTGAGTCCATCCTACGTTCTGCATTTCAAGAGGATGAATTGCTTCTAATCTTAATAGGTGCCGTCTTGGGTGCTTTAGTTGGTGCAAGCCAACTGTTTATCTTATAAAAAGGTAGTAATCCCAAAGCCTATGTGGATCGCCTTTCCTCCAAAGTTAAAATTCGGATTGTCAGCAGTGGGTTCAATTTTAGTAATCTCTCTTGGGCTCCAAGTTTGGTAGTCAAAAACCAAATCTAACAAAATTGCTTTCTTCAAACCAGAAAACCAGCTACTAGTTCGATCTGTGAGGGCATAACTTGCACCTAACGTATACACATTTCTGTCAAAATCTAACAAATTAACCCTTCCTGAAACATCACCAATCGCACTTGGTCTTCTTGCATACCCGAGCCGGAAACTCACTTCGGGTCTCCATAAAAATTCAAACCCTACTCGAATATTTGTTGTGTCTTTCACTTGTGGATTTTGGCTGTATGTCTGTTTTGTGCGTGAGAGTTTATACTCACTCCATTTTTCTAAATTTACATCCGTCGCAAATCGGAATCGATCTTTCCATAAATAGGATGCTCCGGCCGTATAGACTTTCGGTTGGTATAAATCTAAAAGGGCAACATCTAGATCCAATTGGATGCCCAATAGAGTCGTTTGCGCTCGGGCAGGAACCGGATCAACGGACAAAAACGTTTCTCTACGATAGGAAAGTCCAAAGTCAAATGCTCGCCAATGGAATTGCAAACCGAAGCTCGGGTTCACAATGGGCTTTACTTGTAAAATGACTTGCTGGTCGGGTATTACTGTGTCAGGCGAAATGGGGACATTCTTTAAAAGAATAGAACCACCTCCACGTGCAAAGGCAGTAAATCCAATACCTAAAAACAAATGTTCCTTCCAAACCTCGACGGCTAAACCTCCTGTTATCGTCGGCCTCTCGTTCGCGGCACCGGATTGTAAAGGACGAGGTACATTGGGATTTTGGTCGTTGATTGTGAGCAAATTGCCGGTCGCAGGAGTGAGTACGTTTAAACCAAGTCGGACTCTCCTACCAAAATCGTATATTTCATTCAAATTGTAAGTGAGTCCCAAAGTCACATAATGATCGTTTGTATTTGAAAATCTCTCTCGTTGGGCCAAATTTGAGGAAACTTTCGGATCAGCAAAATTGTAGGAAAAACTTACTTCATGAAATCCATTTCGTCCCAAGTTTGGTTTTGTATCTGAGGCCTGCTGTTCCGAAGTATTTTGTGATTCCTTTTCTCTTAAGGCTAATAAAATTTCTTGTTCATTCGCTCGAGCGAGTCCTGCAACATTATAAAAGGACGCTGAGCTATTATTAACAAAAGATGAAACTGCACCAGCCATGGAAGCTTGACGGGGGAAAGCTCCATATACATCGCCATACGAGCCAGCAGACAGATGCATGGAATATAGGAGAAAGAAGAGGATACTTGCTTTTTTCATTTATTTTTTTGAGAATAAAAAATTAAATCTATCAAATAGACTGAGTTCATTATATCGATTCACTTGGTCAACAAACCAATATTCGGCGTTGATTGGCCTTTTCGGTGCACGTAGTAACTGCGAAAATAAATTACAGATTTCGCTTATATTATAGAATAGATCATTTTTATCCCTCGTTTGCTTTTGTATCATGGAACTTGTAAAAAATCTCTCTAAATCGATCCAAACGGCTTCGATTGGAAAATCGCTTCTGACTTGTGTGTAAAAGAAATCCATAAACCAAGAAGGGCGAGTTAATGATTCTAGAACTGCTAAGAGAGGTCGCATTTGACCTTTGAGTTGGTTTAATAAAGGAGGAATTTTTTCGGATAATAAGATACGAAGTGTTCTGCGTTTTTGACCAGATTGTGATTCAAACAATTGGCCTGCCCATCGTAAAAAAGCTTGGATATCACCTGATGTTAAGTCTGCATTTGTCAGAACGAGGAGTATTTCTTTTATATTCTGTGTATAGGAATACGGCGATTTTCCGTTCAGTAATGTGGAAAATACCGTTTCGGCGTCATCTAATGCTTCGTAGGATGAATGGTTTATATTTTTCCCTCGAATATTGATCCATCGCTCCAAAAACTCTTCCACGCTTATGCCAAAACCTTCCATGGAAAATTGCGAAAGACTCGGGGATTCTGATGGTAACTTTAACTCGAACAAAAGTTGTTGTAAACCAATGATAGTTTGGTTTCTCTCTGTAGATTTAACCGGATTGCCGAAAGAGTAGAGAAAACGAGAAACCGATTCCATAAAACTTCCCTTAGCAATTCCGTTCAAAATGCCATCATTCCATTTCCTTTGGTTTTCAATTAAAAAAGATAAATGGGAGCGTAAACTAGAGCTGGGATAGTAGAGAGAAAGATTGGGCATACTGGGGGAGCGCATACCAAAGTTTCCTGAATATCCTCTTACCCGAAATTGCCGAATCAGAACTGTTCTATTTGGAAAGGCTGTATCATCCCCATCACTTTGTGCCGTTGGGTCAGATGCATCCAAAACATAGGGCCTGTTCAATACCTGCACGAGATTACTCAGTAACAAAAAAGAATTCCGATTCGTAGTTGAATTGGAAGTTAAAACAGAAGCGTTTGCAATCGCAGTCACTATTGGTAACAAATGATTCCGTTTATTCCATTCCGAATTGACTTGGTTAGGTGTAACAGTAGATTCCGTTAAAAAACCCAAACGTTCGATACTGGGAAACTGGGCGGCTATCGCTGGAGGTATCGGTCCGTAGAATTGGCTAGGGCTAGCAAACTTGGAAAACAACAAACGATACACTTGTTGGAAAGTTGTATCATCTACAAAGCCAAAAGGGGTGCTAACGCTTGCACTAATTCCATATCCCCAAACTTCCAATAAAAAAGCAGAATCGCCCGGTAAGTTCGAAAAGTTCTCTAAATTGCCTGGAACTTTTATATTATTTTTGAGGAGAAGATTTGCCTTTCTCCATCTTCCTGAGTCATTTTCAGAGCATTGTACCGAACTACAAAATGGTTTTACATCCACTAGGCCTTTTAGTCCATTTGCTACAATTACAACATAAATAGAGTCTTGTATAGTGTCACCTAGCGCTTCTAATGCTACAGGGATCACTAAAACAAATCGTTTTTGGTATAAATACCAAACAAAGTTTTTATAGAATGCTTCCTCGTCGCTTCCGACTGCCCTTTCTGATTCCGGTATCGGGATTTCTGGAATGGTATAAAAACTTCCATTTCCAGTATCTGTGCTAGGAAAATCAGTCCCACCTAACCCAGCATAACGAAATTCATTATTATTGGCATTTCGAACTGTAATCTTATACCGAGAGGTATTCCAATTTTTTTTGAAAGTGATGTCTACACCAGAAGAAGATCGATACACTCGATTGTCCAAAGTCAAAATTTCTCCTGAGTCATTCGTTCTGTTCGGGTTGTAATACGGTCCCTGGCCAGAGTAAAGAACAGAGCTTAGTCCTGCGAGGATCCAGGGTAAGGTTTTTGTATAAATTGGATCATTTGCGCCTGTGAGGATGGTATCGTTTTCTAACCTTGAGAGAGCAGGGGTGTTCAGACTGATGGTCTCTGTCTGGCCATCACGTTTTACACGTCCTGAAATACCTGAATTCCAAAGTACGGCGGCGACACCTAAATTGGAAATCGATGTACTTCTTCGAAAGGTAACAGGACTTTGGTTTAAGTTAGAAATAATGTTAGTTGATAACACAATAGAACCACTGTTCGTATTTGCTACAGTAGTTCCTGCGGGAATACCCACCCCTAAAACAGAATCACCAACTTGGATTGCTGAATCTGAATTGTTTAAGGTTAAGCTATTGGCTCCAACACTTCCATTGGCATCTCTAACAACAACGCCAATCGAACCCAATTTAGACGCCAAACTGAATAGGGAGTCACCTAACGTGAGAATACCTCCCGAGGCAGATTCAATTTGTGGTGAAGTTGGATCATTCGACCAAAAATATCCAAATTCATTGGCGATACCAATCGTAAATAGTAAGTGTTCCAATAAGGATAGGGAATCCGCAGAGGCATTTAAGGTACGGTTTCTACCATTTAAATCTAACGTCAGCATCTCAAGTAAGCTGGCATTACTACGGTTCAAATTGTTCGTAAATCCTAAATTCCTAAATGAAGTGGCGATTTTTCCCAGATAAGGGTCGTTAGGATTTTCGATGAGAGTGCTTGGGGTGGCAACCAATTGGCGAATTTGTAAAAGCAAATCGCGTATCCAAAAACGTATCTGCGAAGAATGTTGGTTTGTACTATAAGCTCCTGAGAAGGAAGATCCTTGTGAGGTGTAAAATTCCTCCCAATTCACAAAAAGTTCCTTTAATGCGGTTCCAGGTTTTTTAAATCCTGAGCCAACACCTAAACGAACGGAAAATCCCTCTCCGATTCCACCCAAGATATCTGCTAAGGAAGAAGACAATTCGCTATCCTTCATTCGAAAAAAACCAGTGAGGGTGTTGGTAAGACCTGCTCTAACATTGGAATTTTTAGTTAGCATCTTACCTACTAAATCATCGATAGTATCGACAAAGGAGAGAGTATCCGAATCCGTAAGATTTCCTATTAGATAATCAATGGAGATACGGAGATCAGATTCGGACTTTGTGGATAAGAGTTGTTGGAACCCTGTATTTGAGATAGGAATGAGTGAAGGGACAAGCTCTCCAGGAGCTCTTCGTATTTTTTCAAAACTAACAGATGCTCCTTGGAATAAGGTAGGATCAGCTAGTCGTAAAAATTCTAATTCACCTGCGAGGTAACGTAAGGTATCACGTAAACCACCAGCTTCATTTTGGAAGAGACTGGCTAGGGATAATAAAGCATCGGCTAAACTTCCATCAACAGATTCTAAAGAACGATTTAGTTCAAAATTAAAGGCTTCCGGGTTTACTTTGGACAGACCACTTTTTAATGCGGGGAAATCATCAAATAAAGTGAAGAGAGTAATTCCACTTTGTTGTAAAAATCCATCCCAAAAAAGATTTTGGTCTTTAAAGTTGACAGTTTCTCCTTTGCATCCAATTCCAAAAAACAGGATAAAGATAAATGTTAAAAATATATTTCGCATCGTTTTAGCTCTCAGAGTGTACAGTTTCCCCAAAAAGTATAATCAGAAAGTTTAATATTCAAAAGAATGTATGGTGTTGTTTCTGCTACTGAAATAGAGTTTTCTGTATAATTCACCGAATAAGGTAAGGAGATTAAGTCGTTTAATCGAATTCCACAATTGGCAGCTAGTTTGTTCCCGGAGGCATTTGGATCCTCTTTACCACCTATCGTATAATTGTAATTTGGGAAAGTGTAACCTAAGTCTCTGGACAAACTAGGATTCTTTTTTTCCAAAGGAATATATTCCAGGACATAATTTAATACAGGAATGATGAGTTTTTGTACAGTGGGATCTAATACTTCTCTGATACCATCTGGATTTAATCCGGACGGATTGTTCGCCTTAGAATCTAAAACTTCCAAAGTATAAAATAGATCCAAATCGTTATTTGTATTTCCGTCATTGAAGCCTATTCTCATAGAGTCGCAATCGATTCTGCGATTTTCTGCACTCAGAGCAGCATTTGTAAAATCTACTTCATTATTATCATCGCATAGGTTGAGTTGGATCGATGATACCTGGTAGTAGGCATTTTCGGAGCCGGAACAATTGTTTGGATTTAATCCAGTGCAACCAACTCCTGAAGTAAATTTTCTGGACCCCAGTGCCATTCGTGTAGAAATGCCCAGTTTCAATGAAGTGAGTAGATATTCGTCACCACCTTGTTTCCCATAAATTCGTAAAATTAGATCAGTCCACTCCAAATCCAAAAGTGCCGAACGATTCCCTGAGATATTGGAAGCAAGAGACATGTTGGCAAATTTTACGTTTGGCGGTAGTATTGGTTCTACTTTGAAGAAAATGTCATCGGTGCTATTCACTGTTTTGAGATTACCGTTTGTATCTTTGAAATAGATTTGGTTCCTACCTGGCGCCAATACCTTTAAAATGGAATCAGCCTTAAGTAAGATTTGGAAAATTTGGAACAATCGATCCGAATCACCACGAAAATCTTTGATCTTGTTCGCAAAGTTTTGGTCCAGCCGTAAGTTCAAAATTCCATTCCACCATAACTGATATAAAGCTTGGTTGATTGCATCTGAATGCAATGCCAACAAAACGCCAGAACCGTCAGCAGCAGAAATTCGACTAGTTCCTCTATTGTTATTCACGGTAGACCTGGAAAGTTGGGAACGAGGAGCCGTGCCGTTCGAAAATAACAAAACAGAATTCGTAAATCCCGAACCGAGGTGCGGAACTTCAGGTTTTTCAACTAGAGTATTTCGATCGAGGCATGTTGTAGAGCTTGGAGAAGACTTTTGGCAGGCAGACACAGAAATAGATCCTGTTAAATCCAATCCGTCTGAGAAAACCCGATTGGTTGTATCCTGTTTTAAATTTACTCCTAAATTGATTTTGGTTTTATCAAAGGGTGATGGCAAATAATCAGGTAACTCTACATCAATTCCATTAGTGTTGGCATCCTTGCGGAGTTGGTAGAAGAGAGCGTTCAAAATGTTCGGAGTTACGGTTTGGAGAGTGTCTCGTATCACGCCCTGAACGACTCTCCATTGAATACCTGGAATCACTGATTCTAATACGGCTTGTATGATGCTATCAAAGGTTCCTGGTTTGATCGTTCGTACATTATGTGCGCAGATAGCGGAATTCCAACCTGAAACATTGAATTCAGTCGCAGTCGGACTGTTCAACCAAGCAGGTTGGTTATTTACACTAAGATCCAGGAGTCCATTGGTTGAGGGGACATTTACGGAGGTCATCGCTGTCGCAACATTAAAATTTGCTGACGGATTATAATTTAAAAATTCAGAACCAGAACTACAACCTCCATTGGGGCTCATGATAAAATCTACTTCGTAGACCGCTCCGTTGGCGAGTCCTCCCGCAAGCCCACCTCCAGAATGCATAAAGAGTCGAAGAGTTCCTTTCAGTCTTTTGCCATTCAAATTGATATTGAGTTGACCGTTGTTTGAGGCACCTGCCGCCGGAGTCAGTAGCGCCTGTAAGTTGTTATTCGGACTGCCATTTGCTGTATTCTCAATTGTCATATTTGTTACGTAGACATCGGATCTTCCACTTGCCAAAAATCCCCCCCATGACCAGGCAATCCGACAAAACGGACCTATGGAAAGTAAATGGCTTAGTTCACGGGCTGTTCCAAAATCATTTGGATTTGAAAGACATGATTGCCCCAATGCATCTGTGCCTGTTAATACAGTCCCTGTCCGTTTCGGGTTTTGCATAAATGTGCGTCCAATCACAACTGTCGTTCCAGAAGTTGTTAAGGAACTTGTGTTTGTCATTGTCCATGTATTTCCACTCGTATTGGCTAAGAGAGTGGTACCTGCGGGAACATTGGGATGGTTTACAAAAACTCCTGGGAAAAGGTCGGACCCGTCTGCAAAGGTAATTAAATTACTTCCATTGCTTAGGTTAGCCGGTTTTCCAACGTCAGGACCGGCCGTCATTTTTAAGTTTGTACCACTTGCACCAAATCCATTGTTTGCACCCTGGCTCAATCGCAGTATTGGCGCATTGTTAAACGTCGTATTGTTTGGGCATCCATCTCCAGTGGCTCGTGAACCAGATGCTACAATCTCAGTAACATAGGTATTCGGTGGTAAGGATACACCTCGGATAACATGTCCAACACGAATGTCTGTTAGATTACTTACCTTTATTCGGGCACAGCCATTTGAAGTTGTTCCACTAAACTCAGGGAAAGGATCACTAAAGTTTTTTCCTCCAATGCGAAAATTATCTGATGAAGTTGTGAAATTTCCATTCGACTGAAATAGGCGCTCTAATAATTTTCCCAGACGTGTGATTCCATTCTGGCCTGTTCCAATATTGATTCTTGCAGTGGCATCAATCGGATCTGAAGGATTGTTTGCTGTGCGTCCATAATGGAAACCGAAAACACGGTAAAAAAACTTAGGACCTTTTTTGATCTCCAAATAATAGGTATTTGCACCAGAGGTTGGGCGTAGATTCGTATCCGCTAACGTAGATAGATTCATATTGGCTGACCAATTCACTGAAGCAGAGGTTGGCGGATTGCTCAATTTTTTGAGTTTGATTTCATCCGCTTCTAACATTTCCGAAACGGAGGTTTGGACTTGCACTTGGGTGATCGTATTTTGGTCCAAGATGGCAGCCTTACCTGCTGGAGTTGGATGTATTGGGAAGCCAGATTGTAAACTAACAGTAAATTGGAAGGCTGGCTCTGTTACAAAACTAGTCGTAAATGTACTACCTGTACAAGTTTCATCAACACGACGGACACAGTATAAACCATTCGTAGAATTGTACAACCTTGCATCTGTTAGATCTATATAGTATCTAGTATTGGGTTCTAAGGTTTCAAGAGGATCGATAATAAGTTGGCGAAAGGTATTCCAATAACAATAACCCGTGATATCCATACTTGGATTGGTAAGATTTGAGGATAATCGTATTCTAGAACCACCATAAGGATTCGTACCGGGAAAAGTATTTCCAGGTTCTGCCGCAGGACAGATGGAGCCCCTGTCCATAGAATGGGAAAATTCAATGACAATGGAATCTGTCCTTGAAACAACATTTTGTGGTTTCATGACGACTGCATTGGCCTGGTTTGCTCCAATCCCACGAATTTCTAAAAGTTTTTCGGGAATATTGGGGTCGTCAGATACAAGTTTTAGCGTACCTGTTTTATTTCCAGAACTCGTTGGGGAAAATTCCAACTCAAATCGAACAAATTGGTTGGGTGAAAGTGTAACTAAGTTAGTTCCAGCGTAGGCAAAAGCATTGTGAAATCGGAATTGGTGAGAGGCAGAAATGACTTCCGAACGAACCAAATTCAATTGGTCGGTACCAGTGTTCGTAATTTTTACAATCTTTCTTTCTGTGCTAGCAACTTCTTTTTCCGCGAAGGTGAAGATCTGTGCATTTGTGTATTCTGCTCCATCAATTTCTAATTTCAAACTCCTAATCAAAGTACCACCTCCACCAGGAGCAGAGACGAAAGACAGATCCAAGTTTATGGGAAGGGTAGGGCTGGAACCCGTGTTTCCTCCAATGACCACATCATCGGGGTTTGGCGGTGTTACATTATTAAAATCAGAAGTTTGTCCAACTGTCGCTTGGGCAATGGCTCCACCACCTAGCAGATTTTCTAAAAAACTACCCATGGAATCGTCACCAGACTTTCCTGCTCCACAGGTTATAAATAAAAAAAGAAGAAAGACTGTACCTTTTTTCATAGCCGGCAACTCCCCGTGAATAGAATGTTTTGGACTTTAGCATGGATAAGGACATACGGCTCAAGGCTATCCCCAGGGATGGGAAGGGTCTCTAGATCAAAGAGGTCTAAACCACAGGCTCGGATTTTCGGTAAAGGTATATCGCGTGTTATGTTATTTAAGAGAGGTATAATGAGTGATTTAACCAAAGGATCAACGATTTCTTTGATTCCTTGGGGTCGGAGCGCCATAGGGTTGTTTGATGGCCCTTCCAAAGGTTCAATTAAATAATATAAGTCACCTACAGCGCTACTTGTCACAAGCTTTAAGCTGGGATTTCCCACGGAGGATAAAATGGATGCCGAAAAAGTACAACTTCCTTCACACGAAGGTAAAGAATAAGCACCAAAATCCAAAGTGGCTTTTGATGTTATACTCATTCTGACTTTTGCAATGGTATAGGTGCTTCCATCTTTGCAATTAGCACCAGGACAGTTGGGCCGAGAAGGATCGTTTTTCTTTGCTTTGAGCGTGATTTCTAAGTCAGCTAGGCTTAAGTTTATACGTGGGATTTCTAAACTGGGACTACCCGAGAGGGGACTTACACCCACGTAAATGGGCTGGATGGGCAGGATACTTAAAATTACATCATCGTTTGGGAAGATAGTTCCAGAGGATGTGGTGACGTTATTTTGGCCTGGAGCAAAGATTGTGACGATGGGATCAGCCTTTAGTAAAGACGTAGTTAGGCGAAGTAGTGTAGACGTACCTGCGAACTGGTTTATTTTTTGGATAAACGTTTGGTCAATCTCAAATTGGAAGCCACCATTCCACCAAAGTTGGTAAAGGGCCTGGTTCACTAAATCGGGATGGACATTCAACAAAACTCCTGGTGATGAACTAGCACGCGAAAGATTTGAAGCTAAGACTGTATTTGTATTTGATTTTGATATGATGTAGGATGCACTTCCATAGGGGCTTTGTGGGTTTGTACTTCGAACATAACCTAAATCCCAAGGGCAGCGATTCCCTGAATCCTTAACACAGGTAAGCAAGGAAGCCTTTAAACTTCCCTCCAAACCGAAATTGCTACCAGAAGATTTTAATACTGTATCTTCTTCCAGTTGGGCATTCAATCGTAAAGAAACCTTGTCTAGAGGTGAAGGCAAATAATCAGGTAAAGGCACAACGATACCTGATTTGAGTTGTCCTAGGATATTGTTTAAGATCTCAGGAGACACACGTTCGGCGACGTCTTTTAGTACGTTTTGTACGATTTTTGCTTTTAAGGTAGGGATTTGTTTATTAACGACATCAGCAACGATCGCTGCAATTGCACCCGTTCCCGTAACTGCATTTACTTGGATATGATTAGACCAGTCCGTTACAAATGGATTACATTGAAAAACAAAGGCAGTAGGAACTGGGTCAGGTAAGCTTGTACAATCTATCCCTTGTTGGAAGTTATTTGGAAAAGCAAACGGGCTTACAATAAGATTGGCTTTGCCAAATGAGTCTACGGTTAAGTTTGCGCGGGCAAAGGCACGGCGAGCAGATTCAGTCGGAGGATCCTCGTTGAGTGCAAATCCTACTTCGTTTCCATCTGTCCCTGGAATACTATTTCCATAAAAGACCAAAGTATTTGCTAGTAGATAATCAAAAAATTCAATTTCCTCAATACGGACAACGATTGCCAGTTTCCCACGTGCTTTCTTTCCATAAAGATTGATATCTAAGATTCCATTCTTGACCTCAAATTGAAAGTCTAAGTTGGGATTTCCAGAAGGAAAACTTGACTCATCTAACACAAGATTTGTGATATATATATCCGCTTTAGCTCTATAGTTAACATCAGGATAACTCGCACTCTCAAAGATAGTCCCAGTTACTTCGATCCCGCAGAAGGGACCAATTTTTTCTAGGTAATCAATTTTGTTTGGAGTAGGCGCATTCACTAACTTTGTGCTCGGCCAAGCCAAACAAGGTGCTCCAGGGAAGGTTGAAGTTTTTTTCCCCACAAACTCGTTCAAAGACTTATCTGAGTTCGAGCTCGTATCAAAGAGGGAAAAATTTCCTTTAGCAAAATTTGTAATCAAACCAGAGACTGAGTTTATGCCCATGGATTGGCCCAAGAGAAGGCTTGCTACCTTATTTCTCGAATCTGTTTGACTTGGGGCAACATTTCCATACAGGAAATGGATTCCAAATGTATAAAAATTTCCTCCGAGAGTCTCCACTCTAAAATAATAAAGATTCGTTCCTACATTAGGTGGTATTACTGCTGAGCTGGTAACCTCATGGAAAAAATTAGACGGACAGGTATCTCGACAGATAAGAACTCCCGTTGACACGGCAGAAGAACAAACAACTGCTTGTGGATGGTTGGACTGAGTAAGACCCAATTTGCAAAGTAGGATTTCTTTTACCTCAGTGGGAAAGTTCACTTCACCTTCTAATCGTAAACTGGTCGTTGTCGGTTGGTTGATCACAATGCCTCTGTTTGTTGCTACGGGGTAACTTTGGCTGCCATTCACAAGTAAAGACCGATTGACTTGGATGGTTTTTTCAGTGGTGAAGGATCTGCGGAAAAAGAGGAGGGCAGTGTTATTTGCATTGGCACGTGCACTCGTTGCGAACTCTATTTCGATTTCTTGGTTGGGTGCAAGTTCAATCCCAAACCGGATCGAGAGATTCACTGGACTTGTCCAGGAAAGGCTATAGTTTGTGATCGTTGTGCTTGTAGTTAGGTTACGGATGGTGAGTGCGGAAGGAACCGTCCCGACATTCATAGGTTCTGAAAAAACGAGTTCTAACGGACGATATCTGTCCACCCCGATAGGAGAAAATCCAAAACGGACTTCAGGGCCTGTGCTACCGAAACCATCTGGAGGAGGCAGGACAGGTGGAGTCTCACTTGGATCTATAGGAGTTTGGAGTTGTCTTTGAGGGTTTTGTGTGACTGTTGCCCAAGCGGAAATGTCTTGGTTTGCCTGTGGTGGTTTTCCCTCTTTACAGGAAGAAAACCAAACCAAACCCAATAAACTCAGAAAAAAGAAAATTGGATTTCGTTGGATTCGACACATACTTTTCAAATTCCTTGGATTTGTTGCGAAATGACACCAAATTGCCCCAAACTCTGGGCAAAAGTTACCATACCTCCTAAAATTTGGCAAGTTTTATTTATAACAAGTGATATAAAAAAATAGAGTATCGAAGTCTTTTGTCAGATACTGCCGATGCGCAAGGAGCACAGAGTACGAGTGCTCGAGGGAGTTTCAAGAATAACGAAATAGGAAACCAAAATCATAGTCAATATCACAAAACATTCAATTTCTTCCTAAAAAGTATCCCGATACCCAATTTGCAATCGATCACGAGATACAGGTAATCCAAAATCTGGCAAACGCCCAGTCCTTGACTCTCTTTGGAATTTGAGAAAGGAAAAGAGCTACTACTCCCCAAAGTTTAAAATCCTTCCCTTAGGAAGTAAGCAAGGTATCCGAGGTGCTTAACTCTCCGAATGCTTCAGGAATTGAATCTATTCTTAATTCCCTATCATCCTTTATTATGGCATTACAATGATTATGCGGTACGCTCTTTCGAGAACGCAATAATAGCAATATATTACATAAGAAAGATCTTTGATACGCAAGTTAAAATTACTTATACAATCAATCTGCCAACCAATATTGTATAAAAGATGATTTACTTGTCTGGTATTAGTTCCAAAAATTCCTTCACTTCTTTATCAGTATTCGAAATCTGAATTTTCGTAATCTTTCCCTCTTTCAATTGGATCATGGTCACAAATCCTTTGGTTCTCGGAAATGGATCGGCAATTTTTTCTTCTTTCACCAAACGAAGGGTATATGGATAAGATTTCATTTTAGGAAGAGCGACAAATTTAGTGATGAGGCCCGGCATTCTGTGGATGTCGGAAATGAGAACCGCTTGTTTCGATTCTAAATATCCCTTTCCTTCTTTCTCTAAGATGGGATGAATGACTTTACTTGCGTCCATATCGGAAATGAACAAGACTTTTGTGGTTTCTTTTGGGATGGGACTTGGTTCTTCCCATTGGTTGGTATATGAAATTTCAGGAAGAGAGTCACCAACTTTCAATGTTTGTGTCACTTGTTCCTCAGCAAATAAAGAAAGAGCGAAAGTTACATGCAAAAGGAAAAAGAGTTTCAGTAGAATAGAAGTGGAAAAAAGACTAGGGGAGCTTGGTTTCATAGAAGTTTCCTTTTACAGTTTGTATAAATAGGCGAGCACTTGTTCTTTTGTCATCTTACTTGCGTTAGAGAACTCTCCTCCTTTTGTGGAAGTGATGAGTTCTCCTTTGGGTGAGACGACAACAAGGGATGGGATTCCATTTTGAATCGGATTGCCTAATCTTTCGTTTAGACTTAGGTTTTTATCAAATCGACCCACATCTACTTTCATCACCACAAATTCTGCATCGAGTAAGGTTTTGACTTCTGGTTCGGCCAAAATCCCATCTAATGCTCTACAGTCGGGGCACCAGTCGGCACCAAAGATGACGATTAATTTTCGGTTTTGGGAATTTGCCGTCGAAAGAGAAGTTTCATACTGAGTAAGTATTATGTCTCTTTGTTTGGAGCAGTTGGAGTTCGAGACGAGGATCAGAAGAAAGATGAAAAAACGGAAAGTCGCTTGGAATCTGTGTTCCATAAACAGGCGGAAGAGAAACCTTCCGCTTCGATTATTTTTTCGCGATTTCTTTTAGGATTTCTTGTCTTTTTTTGTCTTTCTCGATGTGAGAAAGAGACAACCAATCACGTTTCAATTGTTTCTCTGAAACACCTTTGAAGGTTGCATATTTGCCGAGGATTTTTGCTGTTTTTGCGTTCATGCCGACCAGATTCTTGGAGTCTTGGTTTCTGTCAATGCGAACCTAAAGCATCGTGTTTCATCCTTGACCCCTAAACTCTCTCGGAAACATAGTAAAGTCCAAGAAATCGATCGACCTTATGAAATCACATCTACCCGACCGTTATGATCCCGAATCTGTAGAACCAAAGTGGAACCAAATCTGGGAAGAAAAAAAAACCTTTGCTCCAGATACCTCACGCAAAGAAACATTTTCCATTGTCATCCCACCACCGAATGTCACGGGGAATTTACACATTGGTCACGCACTCAATCATACCATCCAAGACATCATCATTCGCATAGAACGTAAAAAAGGGAAAAACGTGGTTTGGGTTCCAGGGATGGACCACGCTGGAATTGCGACACAGGTCGTAGTAGAACGTGAGTTAGCTAAGGAAGGGAAATCTAGAACTGATTTTACACGCGAAGAATTCATTAATAAAGTTTGGGAGTGGAAAGCACACTCCGGCGGCATGATCGCCAAGCAACAAAGGTTACTCGGTGAGTCCGTTGATTGGTCGAAAGAACGGTTTACGTTTGATGAAGGACTTTCCAAAGCAGTCATCAAAGTGTTTCGCACACTGTTTGATGAAGGATTGATTTATCGTGGAGAAAGAATCATCAATTGGTGCCCTGTTACCAAAACAGCCATTTCCGACATTGAAGTTGAATACAAAGAAAAACAAGGCAAACTTTATCATATCAAATACCCAAAGGCAGAGTTCAAAACTAAAGATCCAAAATCTTTGAATCCTGGAGAATACATTGTGGTAGCTACCACAAGACCTGAAACCATGTTCGGTGACGTTGCCGTTTGTGCTCATCCGGATGACAAACGTTATTCGGCTTTAAAAGATAAGTTTGTCTTTTTGCCTATTGCTGAAAAAGAAATTCCTGTTCTCTTTGATTCTTTTGTAGACCAAGAGTTTGGATCAGGTCTTGTGAAAATCACACCGGCCCATGATCCCAATGACTACGAAGCGGGCCAAAGATTAAAACTCACTCCGATCAACATTATGAATCTGGATGGAACACTCAACGCCCATACAGGTAAGTACAATGGTTTGGATCGTTTTGAAGCAAGAAAACGTGTGGTAGAAGAATTAGAATTCAATGGTTATATTGAAAAAATTGAAACCCATGTTCATAGTGTAGGTCATAACCAAAGGGGTGGAGCTGTCATCGAACCATTGTTATCCACACAGTGGTTTGTGAAAATTGAATCCCTTGCCAAACCAGCCATTGAAGTTGTGAAATCTGGAAAGGTTCAGTTCCAACCTAAGATGTGGGAAAAGACTTACTTTGAATGGATGGAAAACATCCGCGATTGGTGTATCTCTCGTCAATTGTGGTGGGGACACCGAATTCCTGCTTACTATGCACCAAACGGTGATATGGTAGTAGCAGAATCTTTAGATGAGGCGATTTCCCTATTCCAGAAAAAAGGAATCTCTGTTACCGCTGACACCATCAAACAAGACGAAGATGTTTTGGACACTTGGTTCTCTTCTGGGCTTTGGCCATTTTCGGTTTTTGGTTGGCCAGAAAAAACAGAAGAACTCAAACAATACTATCCCACTTCTGTATTAGTCACAGGATTTGATATCATCTTCTTTTGGGTCGCTCGTATGATCATGAACGGTTTGAAGTTTATGGGTGATGTTCCGTTTCAAAAAGTTCTCATCCATGGTCTTGTTCGTGACAAAGACGGAAAGAAGTTTAGTAAATCACTCGGCAACGTGGTAGATCCTTTGGACATGATGTCCAAATACGGAACGGATTCCTTCCGATTCTTTTTGGCAGCTGTTTTACCAGAAGGAAAAGACATTCTTTTCGACGAATCTAGGTTAGATGGGTACCGTTCATTCTGTAACAAAATTTGGAATTCGAGTCGATTCATTTTTATGAATTTGCCAGAGGACTTTTCTCCGAAGGAACTTGACTTAAGTTCACTGGAAGACACAGACCTTTGGATCTTACATGAATTTGATGTTATGCTTGGACGTTATGAAAAAGCATACTCTGGTTACCTTTTCTTTGAAATGGCGAATGCCATTTATGATTTCGTATGGGGTTCGTTTTGCGATTGGTATTTGGAATTAACCAAAGCACGTGTGTATGGAAATGTCACTCCAGAGTCTGCAGAAAAAGCACGACAAGTGCTTGTGAGTGTTTTAAAAAAATCACTCGGACTTCTTCATCCCTTTATGCCATTCATCACGGAGGAAATCAATTCCCTTCTTGAGTCGAAGGAACTCGCAAAAACAGAATTTCCAAAAGCCTATGGAGTTTCGTCGACTTCCCCTGCTGTGGTTCGGATGGAACTTGTTCGCGAGATCATTACAAAAATTCGAAACATGCGCGCAGAGCTTGGAGTAAAGCCTGAAAAAAAATGTAAGGTCATTCTCAAGTGTGCAAACAAAGAATTAAAAGAAATGATGGGACGTGAAAGTAAATCCATCCTTCAATTATCCAAAGCTGAGAGTTTAGAGTTTTTAGATTCGTATGAATTAAAAAACACAGACTCAGTGGGTGCATTCTCGATTGGCGAAATCATCCTACCTCTCGAAGGGATTTTTGATTTTGAAAAAGAAAAACAAAGATTAGAAAAAGAGAAAAAACAAATCCAATCAGAAATGGAAAAATTAGAAAATAAAATCAACAATCCATCCTTTTTGGAAAAAGCAAAACCAGATGTGGTAGAAAAGGAAAGAGAAAAGTATAATACTTGGAAAGAGAAATTAGAAAGTACAATTAGGGCGTTAGAAAAAATTGGAACATAAATATAAAGTATTACTAATCGGAAGTGGCGGAAGAGAGCACGCGTTAGCGGATGTGATTTCTAAATCAATTTCTTTAGAATCTTTGAAAGTATTTCCTGGGAACGGTGGATTTGCATCTGAGCTCCTTCTAGGTGCAGATGAGATTTCGATCTCTGATAAAACTAAGTTCTTAGAGTATTTAAACGTTTCTAAAACCAATCTTGTTGTGGTGGGTCCAGAAGATCCACTTGTGAATGGAATTGCAGATTGGTGTGCGGAAGTAGGAATCCCTTGTTTTGGGCCTTCTGCGTATTGTGCACAGGTAGAAGGAAGTAAACATTTTGCAAAAGAAATGATGAAACGCGCAAAAGTTCCGACTGCTTCTTTTGCTGTATTTACTGATCATGAATCTGCTTGGAGTTATGCCCAGAAAGAAATGTTACCCCTCGTTGTCAAAGCAGATGGTTTGGCGGCAGGAAAAGGTGTGACTGTTGCTTTTGAATTAAAAGAAGTCAAACGTGCATTAGATGAAATCTTTTTAGAATCAAAATTTGGTCAAAGTGGAAACAAAGTTGTCATTGAGTCCTTTTTGGAAGGAGAAGAGGCTTCCTTGTTTGTCATTACGGATGGGGACAGATATATGTGTTTGCCTGCCGCTCAAGACCACAAACGAGCTTATGATGGAGACATAGGTCCTAACACTGGGGGAATGGGTGCGTATGCACCAGCACCGATTGTGACTGATACTGTTCTTTCAAAAGTGAAAAAACAAATCATCGAACCTATGTTAGATGATTTTCGGAGATCTGGTCATCCATACAAAGGCCTTTTGTATGTTGGACTGATGATCACAAAAGACGGAGATCCCAATGTAGTGGAATTCAATTGTCGTTTTGGTGACCCTGAAACACAATGTGTGTTAAGACTACTCGATGAAGACATTCTTCCTCTTTTTTATGCGGCCGCAACAGGGAATTTACCGGAACGAAATTTAAAATTGAAGTCTGGTTCTTCAGCCGTCGTAGTCCTTGCGGCAAAAGGTTATCCAGATGCGCCAGAAAAAGGAATGGTCTTAGAGATTCCAGCAAACGAAGGGAATGTGGTAGTCTACCATGCAGGAACCAAAAAGGACAATGCATCGTTAGTTGCTAGTGGAGGACGGATCCTTGGGATTACATCCTTTGGTAATACTTTAAAAGATGCGATCCAAGATTGTTATGCATTTCTTATGAAAGTAAAGGCACCAAATACGTATTATCGAAAAGACATTGGTAGGAGAGCACTGTAAGTGCCATTTAGTCTCTCGGGAAATTTTAAAACTTGCGAACGTTCAAAACTTCGCAATTTTGAAAAACACCTAGGGATTATTTTATCCGAAAACCAAACCCAACTCCAACAACACTTGATGATCCGTAGAGCCCTTCAAAATTTAAGTGGCTCTGTGAGTGTTCTTTCGGGACTCAGTCGTCAAGAGTTGTTATCCTTTATTTTTCTATTAACACAATTTGGAGACATCACTCGTTCAGAGACTCCTCCCGAATACTTACTATTAGAATCCATTCCTTATGTCATTGAATGGTCGAAGGGACATTACATGATTCCTCTGGAGATCCTGGAACATTTAGCACATGAACGCATCTTCAAAGACCAGGGTTATTTGTTTGCACTGATTCCAGCTCTCCCGATCAAAGAAAAAAAATCTTGGATCAGGTGGATTGGTGTGGATTTTGAAAAAGGTGGAGATAGAGATTTAAATTTCGAAATTTATTTCCAATGTCGAGTCTTACAAAAACCATTTTTAGGTAAGTCACTTGTCCAAGAATCAGAGATTCGTTTGGAACAAATTTGGCCACGTGGCAAAAACGAATACATCGATTGGTTTTATAAGGGTTTATCTACTTTTTATTACGCAATGGAAGAGATGAGCCGAAAAGAAAAGGATCCCTTTTTACTCCATGTGATCGAACTGATCAAATCAGGTAAGTTCATCCTCAAACGATTACCTGATAGTTATGGAAAAGAATCAAGTTATTCCCTTGTCGGAACAGTAGAAGGGAATACTCCTCAGCTCAGAGAAACGACATTCCAATGGGAAGTGGAACGTTTACGCAAAGATTCTTTGTTTTAATATACACTTCGGATTTACACATTATGGATAGATCATTAAAAGAATTAAAGAAACAAACAAGTGAAATGATAGAATCATTTCAAGCTTACTGGACAACACAGAATTTCCAAGAAGATTATGATCGCTTATTATCTCTTGTTGAAAAAGCAAATGATCCCAAGTTGTGGGACTCTCCCGAGCAAGCAAAAACCGTTACGCAAAAACGGAACGAATTACAAATGAAACTAGATCCATGGTTGGATCTAAAAAAAGAACTTTTGGATTTTCCAGATTTGATTGAGCTCACTTCTGAAGAGATGGGAGAGGGCGGATTAAAATCGTTAAATGATGATTTTGATCGTATGTTTGGAGCATTCGAAAACTTGCAAATGTTAGATGCTCTTTCTGGTAAAGATGATGGAAAGGCTGCTTTTATTAACATTCACCCTGGTGCTGGGGGAACAGAATCACAAGACTGGGCCGATATGTTGCTTCGTATGTACACCCGGTTTTGTGAACAAAAAGGCTACCGCGCTGAACTTGTGGACTATCAACCCGGGGAAACGGCTGGGATTAAAAACGCCACACTTTACATCCAAGGCGATCATCCCTTTGGGTATTTAAAATGTGAATCTGGTGTGCATCGATTGGTGCGAATCTCTCCATTTGATTCCAATAAACGAAGGCATACATCCTTTGCTTCTGTGTACGTAACACCAGAAGTGGATGATGATATCCAAGTGAATATCGAAGAAAAAGACTTACGTGTCGATGTGTATCGTTCTTCTGGAGCAGGTGGTCAGCACGTGAACACAACTGACTCAGCGGTTCGGATCACACACATTCCGACAGGAATTGTTGTTTCTTGTCAGATGGAACGATCCCAAATCAAAAACCGTGACACTGCGATGAAGATGTTAAAAGCACGTCTTTATGAGATGGAAAAACAAAAAGTAGAAGAAGAAAACGCCAAAAAAGCTGGGGAAAAACGAGACATTGCTTGGGGTTCACAAATTCGAAGTTATGTGTTCCATCCATACAACTTGGTGAAAGATCACAGAACAGATTTTGAAACGGGGAATGTTCATGCTGTGATGGATGGTGACCTCGAAGATTTTATCATTGCTTATTTAAAATACCTGACAAACCAGAAGGCAAACGCTAAAGTATAACCCATGTCTGTGAAACAGGATATTTCCGGCACTTTAAGGAAAATCCAAAAGGAAATCCAACAACTTCCGAATATTACGGATCGTTTGAATTTCATTTTGGATATGACCCTCACTCTGTTTGGTGCCTCAACAGGAAGTATCTCCATTATGGACCAAGAAGAAAAGGTACTTACCATCGTTGCCGCCAAAGGTATGGATTGGGAGAAAAAAATTGCAGCGAAACTTCCCTTTAACTTAGGTGTGACAGGTCGAGCAGCTTCCACAAGAGAAATCATCTATGTTCCAGATGTTACTTTAGATAAAGACTATGTAAAACTCATTGAGACAGTTCGCTCTGAACTCGCCATTCCGCTTCTCACTAGAGATTCAACGGTGGGGGTTCTCAATTTAGAATCAGACAAGGTAAACTTTTTTTCACCAGACATCATCAACCAAGCTACATTATTTGCATCTCAGTTAACAATTGTTATTTTAGAAGAAAGAATTGCAAAAGAAGCATTTGAGAAATCAAAACGAGAAGAAGACCCAGTAGAAGAGATTTTAGGATATGATCCCAGTATTTTATTTTTAAAACATAGAATTCGGCAAGTAGGTCCTTCTGAGATTTCCGTTATGCTCATCGGTGAAGAGGGCTCAGGAAAGAAGTTGGTCGCAAAAGCACTCCATTATATCTCTCAGCGAAAAAGTGCACCATTCCACACAGTAGATTGTTCGGGACTCAGTTACGAATTATTAGAAGCAGAACTTTTTGGAAGTTTTAGTGGTAAAATATTCAATCCAGGTAAATTGGAACAAACAAACGGTGGTTCGTTGTACATTGAATCCATCGGAGACCTACCACCTAATCTACAAACGAAACTCTTTCAAACCTTACGTGACAAAACGATTCCCAATCCCACATCCAAAAAAAAAGAAGAAGTTTTAAACATCAGAATTTTCACAGGAAGTAAACGGGATCTTTTGGAAGACATCCAAAAAGAAACCTTTTCAATGGATTTATATTATCGCCTAGCAGAAGTTCCATTAAGAGTGCCACCTTTACGAGAAAGAAGAGGGGACATACCGCTACTTGCTCATCATTATCTCTACCAATACAACAAACAGTATGGAAGAAATAAATCCTTCTCTACTGAAGCATTGAAAGCTTTAACTGGTATGCCATGGAGTGGAAATGTAAGACAGTTACAAAGTGTCATCCAATATGCCGTCCTTGTCCCTCAAGAAACGGTTCTAGAACCTTATTCATTCCAGCAGGATGGGAAACGCGAAGAAGAAAACCGTGGAAAAGTTTCAGGATTTGGCCAGGGAACCGAAATTCTCACTCCAAGTGAGAACTTATCATTGAACTTAGCCATTGAAAAACTAGAGGCCGTTTGGATCAGGGAAGCCTTCCAAAGAGCAAATACACAGGAAGAAGCCGCAAAACTTCTAGGCATTAGCCGTGGTTCTTTGCAATATAAGATCAAAAATAATCAATTTCTGGACGGTTTCAGCACCTAATCCTAAGAAAAGAATGGATCGAAGAACGTATTTGGTCGATACTACTAGAAAGGAGCTTCGAAGTGGCAGAAAGTTATTACCGTACCATCAATGGTAAACATTATGACAATGAATTGTTAGAAATCGTTGAGAAGGCCACAAAACGTAGTAAAGCTCCTATTGGCAAAAACGTTGCAAAAACTTTATTCGATGCCATCAAAGATGGTGGCGATTACACCGATGTAGAAAAACGTACGGTCAAACACATTCGCGACAATTTTAAATTTTCTCCAGAAGCGGATGAATACTTAAGATCTGAAATTCGTAAATGGGCAGCTAAAATTTCTGTTCCTGCAGCGAAGAAAAAATCACAATCCAAATCAACCAATTCCAAAGAAACAATATCCAAATCAAAACAAACACGCACAAAAAAAACATCCATCACTGTGGATGAGTCGGAATCTTCATTTATGGAGATGTATGATTCTAGAGAAGAGTCTAATTATGAGGTCGCACCGACCCCAGAATACAATGAACTCGTTGCGCTTAATAAATTTCAAATCACTCAGAAACAAAATCAATTTGGTAAATACATTCTATTCGGACTTTTCGTTTTATTTTTAATCATTTTGCTTTTCTTTGGTGTTCGTAGTTGCAATCGAAGTTCCTCGTCGAACGGTTCGATCCAAGGTTCTGAAACTTCACAAGGTCAGGAATCTAACTCTCGTTCCTTAGAAAGAGTTACATTAAAAACTGGAACTGTTTCCAATCGTTTTGATTCTAGAGTCAAAGCCATTCGTTATATCAACGATTTACAAATTCGATTCATCAAACAAAGTATGGTCACCGAAGAAGAGGCTTCCAATAAAATTGCCACTTTGGCGGAAGCTCTCAAATCCTATCCTGGAATTAAAATTCGAGTAAAGGGTCATACTTGTTTTATTGGTGAGATGGATGAGAATAAGATTTTATCTGATGAACGTGCTAGGTTTATTTATGATGAACTCGTGAAAAACGGTGTAAACCAGAACCAGCTCGACTATCGAGGGTTTGGTGAAACCGCCGAAATTGATACCAACTTAACGGAAGCTGGTCGTATCAAAAATAGACGAGTTGATTTTACAGTTCTCTCGGTAAATCCTAAAGATTAGCTGATAATCGATATAAAGATTTAGCGAGCATCCGTTTGGTTGTCTGAACGGACTCATACAATCCTTCGTATAATAATAAAGATTTTTTGGCTACACCCAGTTGAGCATTCTCTTTTTCTTCTAAGCTCAAATGATCATCATACCCTTCTGTGATGGTGAGAATGACTCTTTGGATTCCCAGACTTAAAATTTCGTTTAAACCTTTCTTTTGAGAAACAGCTTCGTCTATTACATCCATTTGTTTGATATCTTCTGAGAAAGTTTTGGGATTGATTTGGTTCTTTTGGATTTGTTGGTAAATCCTCTGGGAAACCGTGAGACCTTGTCTTACTAAGATCATAAATTCCTTCAGTGATGTAATTGTATTTTGGATCTCTTTTTTGAGTAAACTTTGATCAAAGAAAGAATGATCCTGATGCAATTGTGTTCGAATTCTATTTTTAACTTCTTTTACAAATTCGATTTGTTTTGAGAGGATGTTTTGCTCTAAAGAAAATTCTTTATCAAATGTGGAATGTTCCATCCCTTCAATTCTAGCACCAAACTTAGTTAAATTGACCCAAGGGTTCTCTTTTGTATGATCCTCAAACCATTTTTTGAAAATTAACATTTTTTCATTTGTGATGTAAGATTCGTTTCCATTTCCAAGAACTTGTTTTTGCGGGAGAGCAAATAATTGTTTGTAATTGTGTTTTTCTCGTCGAAACTTTCGTGATTCAAGATAGTTGAGTCTTTCTTCGAGAATGGCTCCTTTCGAGTGAGCAAGACCCTTCGTAAAACTTAAGTCTTGTCCAACTAAATACACTTTCTTTGCACCCATGAGTGTTCCAAGACTTGCCGCATTTGTCGAAACGGATCCACCAAAAGGAACAGAACCAATTTCTTGCGAAGCAGTTTTTTCCAATACTTGTAACAAAGGAAAGGGAGAAGAGGTTACAAAACCTTTGTTTGGCCCCTTTTGCAATCGTAAGCTAAGATACGTGGAAGTCGGATCAAAAATCAAAATTCCTTCGCCCTGGTAGTCTTCTATGTATTGGCTATTGAGAGCTTGCGGATCCACTGAATATATCAGATCAGGATCCACTCCAAAGGAGGTTAAAATAGGAACCGCAGTGTCAACTGCCAAAAGCAAAAATTGATTTCGGTATTTCTTAATTTCTAAGATAGACTCAGACAAACTGGGTCCAGCGCAAGCAACGACGACTGGAATGTCAGAGGCAATTCCAAACAAATCAGAAACAGGTCGAAACTGAGACAATTCTGGTAAATTATAACAAATGTTTTTTGCCCAAATTTTTTCAAATCGAGTGAGAGTGGCAAGGTTTACATCTTTCTTATGAAACATTTGTTCGGCGATGAGCTTCAGTCTATGGTATTCTGTTTCTTTCCATTGCCAGGAACCTCTGTGAGGAACAAAACTGATCGGATGAGTTCCTTTTCCTTTGACTGCTTCGGACAGTTGGTCTTCCAAGTGATCGCCTGTCACTAGCACAAGTTTTTCAGATAACAGAGCTTCCGAAAAATCAAACTTACGAAAGGCTTCTAAAATCAAAAATGGAAAAGGTTCCATCCAAATGATGGATACTTTTGGTCTTTCTAATAAAAAAGGTATAATATATCCAATTCCTGCACCAAATAACAAATAGATTCGTTCCGTTCCATCATGTGGAAGTTCAGAAACAAATCGTAAGGCTTCTTTCTTCGGATCAAATTGACTGTGAATCCAAACACCATCAACTTGAATTGTATCATCCCCTGTTTTGGATAACACTCGTTTGTAATGAGTTCCTTCCGAAAAAGAATTTTCATTTTGAATCCATTCTGATACTTGCGAAGGTATGCTTGCTAAATTTTTGGAAAGAAAGGATTCGTTCACTTATGGTTCCAAGACAATTTTTACATTGGTATTTGGTGAAAGATTTGTATTTGCTTTCGGATCTTGTGATTTAACAAATCCAGATCCTTCTAAACTATAATTCACTTTTAGTTGTTTCAAAACTTGGATCACTTCAGACGCGGTAAGCCCAGCCAAGTCAGGCATTTGTTTTGGATCTACTTTATAGATTTTGTTCTTTTGATTTTGTAATCTGTATACCAATGCTTTTTCACTTCGTTCGACAATCGGAATGATACTCTCTACTACCTCACGAAACACGGGAGCAGCAATTCCTCCTCCAGTGTGAGACTCTCCACCAGGTTCATCAAAAACAATGAGACCAACATACTTTGGTTTTTCGGCTGGAAAAAATCCAAGAAAACTTGCAGTGAATAAACCTGCTTGATATCCTTCCCCTGCCTTTGCTTTTTGTGATGTTCCTGTTTTCCCTGCAATGAAGTAGTTTTCTAAATATGCTTTTTTCCCAGTTCCTTGAGACACTGCTTTCCCCATCGCATTCAGCGTTTTCGAGGCAGCACCTGGTTTAATGCCAATTAACTCTGATTTGGTGGAGAATTCATGAACCAATTCTCCATATGAATTTGTGATTTGAGAAACAACAGATGGCTCAAATAAAATCCCTCCATTTACGACGGCCGCCGCGGCTGTGATCAGTTGGATGGGTGTCACGGATACTCCTTGTCCAATGGATAAAAAGTAAGGTGTACTTTTATTCCATTTATTTTGTGGAGGAAGGTATCCTTTCGCTTCATGAATGGAAAAATTAGTTCTTTTTCCAAATTTGAAACTATCCAAATAACGATAGTAAGTTGCTTCATCTATTTTTTGAGCAGCTTTGATGATTCCGACATTACAAGAATATTGAAGGATTTCGTCCAAATTTAAATGACCATGGTTATCGGTGCATCGAATCACAGTTTTCCCAATTTCTATATAACCAGGGCAATGGAATCTTTCTCCGGGCAAAATTTTACCTTCGTTTAAGAGCATAAGAGCCACAAAAATTTTCATTGTGGAACCAGGTTCATACACATGGCGGATCGGCCAATTGGTGTGAGACTCAATCGGAAAGTCTTGAAAATGATTGGGGTCAAACGTAGGGAACGAAGCCATAGCCAGGATTTTACCAGTTTCTGTGTCCATGATCATCCCGATTCCACGTTTGGATGCAGTTTGTTGGAAAGCTTTTTGTAAGGATTTTTCTAATCTGTATTGAATAATGCTATCAATTGTTAGATGAACATTATTTCCTTTTGTAGATTCAGCATCAGGTGTGGATAGAAGCTCTAAGTTATACAACATCTCTATCCCGGAAAGTGCCTTGTCATCATCGTAACCAGTAAATCCAAGTAAACTTGCAGCTAGACTTCCTTGCGGGTAAATTCGTTTGTATTCTTTTTCGACTCTGACGCCTGGTAACGAGAGTGCTTTGATTTTTTCAGCTTTCGATAATTCGATTTCTCGTTTTAATAAGAAATAATTTTGTTTGTCTCTTATGATTTCTGTTAGTTTGTTTGTTGGTATTCCAAGGACTGGACTTAACTCTTGAGCGGTGAGATCTGGATCATAAATATTGGATGGATCAATTCCAACGGTTCCTGATTCTCTGGAGATCGCAAGTTCAATCCCTCGGCGATCATAAATGGTTCCTCGTTGAACAAACTTACTTGCTTTTAAGTTGATGATGTTTTCATTAAAGTAGGTGAGATACACCACACGAAAAAACAAAACGACAAATAATGATAAGATAAAATAAAAAATATACTTAAAGCGAAGTTTGTATTCTGTCATCGTTAAAAATAAAAGATTACCTTTCCTTTGATTTTTTCAACAGGCACAAGCCCAAAGGATCTTGAATCAGTGGAATACTGTCGGTTGTCTCCCAGCAACAAATAATATCCTGGTGGAATTCTACCTTGTTTGTCCATGGCAAGGAAGGGAGAGTGGTGTCGATTTAAGAAGACAGAGGTAGATGGTTCACTTGTGTAAGTTCCATTTGGAAGATAATTTTCTATTAACTCTGTTGAATCGATGAGCACTCGACCTGCTTGTATGGAATAAAATTCTCCAGGCAAACCTATCACACGTTTCACGACAAGCTCATCTTCCTGACTCACGAATAACACTAAATCCAATTTGTTGATATTAGGATCTGTGTACAATAATTCTGTGCCAAAAAATTTAGCGGAAATTGCAAATCCACCTTTCCAAACAAAGACTACTGACCCATGTTCTAGGGTTGGATACATGGAATTCCCTTGGACGGCGTAAATTTGGAATAAAAAGACCCTGACAAATAGTAAAAAACAGAGAAATAAGAAGATGAAGAGGCTTCGTCTCAAGTATCGTTTGAATTTTAACCACCAATCGGGGCCTTTAGTTTCTGTTTCCATATCCATCAAAAAACGATAAAAATCATTCGTGCATTTTTCCCCTTTCCAAAGAATGGAAAAGGAAGTTTCCGTAAATCTGAAGCCTAGAGAAGTCTATGTCACTTACAAAATATCAATTCCGAGCACAGTTTCGCTGTACCAATGACTCTTGTCGCAAAACGTACCCACTCCACCAAGTGATTTATTCCTGTTCCAGTTGTGGTGAACTTCTCAGTGTCGAACATGATTTAGACAGCCTGAAAAAAATCCCCGCCGAGGAATGGAAGTCTACATTTGAATCTCGTTTTCGTTCGAGCCAATTTCCCTATGCTTCTGGAGTTTGGGGAAAAAAAGAATGGGTTCTACCTGAAATCAAAGAGGAAAATATCATCACCTCTGGGGAAGGAACGACCCATCTTTATGATGCTTCTCGATTTGCCAAAGACTTAGGTCTTGGAAGTTTACATGTCAAACAGTGCGGTGTTTCTCATACAGGGTCGTTCAAAGATTTAGGAATGACAGTTCTCGTGAGCCAAGTGAACCAAATGATTGCCGATGGAGTTCCCATCAAGGCAGTTGCTTGTGCCTCTACAGGAGATACTTCCGCAGCCCTTGCTTCTTATGCTGCCAAAGCAGGAATTCCAGCCATTATTTTACTTCCAGCTAACAAGGTATCAACGGCACAGCTCATCCAACCTGTCTCGAATGGAGCCATCGTTCTTGCCTTAGAAACTGACTTTGATGGTTGTATGGCTGTGGTGAAAGAACTCACACAAGAAAAGTCCATTTACTTAGCAAATTCGATGAATTCCCTTCGCATTGAAGGACAAAAATCAATATCCATCGAAATCACTCAACAACTCGGTTGGAAAGTGCCTGATTGGGTTGTGATCCCTGGTGGAAATTTGGGCAATGTATCAGCTCTTGGAATGGGATTTGAAATGTTATTGGAACTAGGTTTGATACAGAAACTTCCAAGGATCATATTGGCACAGGCAAAAAATGCGAGTCCATTGTATGAATCGTATAAGAAAGGTTTTGCGGAGTTTTCTCCCGTCACTGCTGAGAAAACCTTGGCTTCTGCGATTCAAATTGGAGATCCTGTCTCCGTGAAAAAAGCGATCCGTGTTCTGAAGAAATTCAACGGAATTGTCGAAGTGGCGACAGAAGAAGAATTGGCAAATGCGGCCGCCAAAGGGGATTTATATGGACTCTACAACGATCCACATACGGGTGTGGCACTTGCCGCACTTCTAAAATCAATCCAATCAGGAGAGGTAAAACAAGGTGAGTCAGTGGTTGTGATTTCCACTGCGAATGGTCTCAAATTCACAGAATTCAAATTAGCCTTCCATGAAGGAAAGATTCCGAAAGTGGACGAAACCCTTCGGAATGTGATTTTACCATGCAAACCGACTTTGTCTGGTGTGATGGAAATTCTTGGCAAACATTTGAAGAAACCATAAATCGCTAGACAAAACCTCATTCGGCTGGCAACTTCTTTAGGTTTATCGGTATGTCCCAAGAGTTTTCTCTCAGTCCAGATTTTTGTCGTATAGTCGATCAGGCTGTTGAGGCAGGGAAAAAAATTTCCATGATCACCTATGTGATGGGAGACATAGGTGAGGCAAAACTCAAATACATCTTACATAAGATTTTGAGTACCTATGGTCGTGAAGATCTGATGGAACTCTTTTACACATCTGCAAAAGAATTGATCGTCAATTCAACAAAAGCGGCGATCAAACGGATCATTTTTAAAGAATTCGAACTAAACATACAGAGTTTAGAGGATTATGAAGAAGGAATGAAACTCTTCAAATCGAGTTTGAATGAAAGAAAATTCCCCACCTACAAACAAAAAATGAGGGAATCTGGTCTTTTTGTAAAAATCACTTGTATCTATCAAAAAAACAAAATTGATTTAGAAATTAGAAATAATTTTCCATTACTTCCTATCGAAGCCAAAAGAGTAAAAGAAAAGTTTATCAATGCAAAAAAGTATGATAATTTATTTGAATTCTTTATGGAACATGGCGACAGTACAGAAGGTGCGGGTATGGGAATCACAATGGTAGAAATATTATTGTCCCAATCAGGATTTGACCGTCGTTTATTTTCAATCTATTCATCAGAAAGGAAAAAGGAAACAGTAGCGCGAGTGGAAGTTCCATTGGATCATCATCCTAGAACAAATGGAACTCCTGAACAACTGTTCGTAGAATAATGTCAGAACTAAGCTCAAAAGCAGACCAACTAAAAAGACAAGCAGACCTTCTCGGTCTGACAAGAGAAGCCGTATTTACTGATGAACAAGCCAAGGAAGTTTTACAAGGGAAAATTACAGATGGTTATCTTGTAAAAGTAAAAATAGATTTGGATAGTTTGAATGGTATGGTGCTCATTCTTGTGTCTTCCATACGAAAACACATTATGGAACTCTATGCCGTTGTGGGTACGTCTCCCACGTTTCGTCGCATTCGTACCTTTGCAGACCATGTTCAAATATCTACAGACTTAGGTGATATTGGAAAATCAGGTGGATATGATCCTGCCATTTCAGAAAACATTGGTCGCGCCGTTCATAGAGCATTCACCAAAGAGAAGTTAGAAGAACTGCTTCCACTTTGGCAAAAAAAAGACCCATCCCACATTACGGAACTTTTGGAAAAACCAATCCTCACTGCGACAAAAGGAAGGAATATCAAATTACAGGCAGAGGTTGATAAGATCTCCACAGCAAAGTTTCGGTATGAAAATCCTATGAAAGGTGTTATCCTTCCCATCCCGAGACCAGATGATGAAGCTGAGTCAGCACAAGATGCATCCATTCCCTCTATCTCCACAGAGCCACCCAAAGGGGAAGGTTCTGCTTTAGACAGACAGATTGCACAATTCCGAGTTGGTTTCCCAAAAGAACTCAATATGAAAACAGTGATTTCACCTATCAATGGCGTGGAGTTTGATAACCTAATCGAAGGAATGGAAATTTTATTCCGAGTTCCAACAGAAACTCCTGAAGGATTGACGAATGCGCAGATTTTAGGGCTCATCGATGAAGAAGGGAAAATCAAAAAAGAACCTGTGGTGGGTAAATTTTTAGGAATTGCTAGCAACAAAACAGAATACCATATTTTTGCTGAAGGTCCTAATCAGTATTTATTTCACTCCGTAGAAGAACATCCAGTCAAAGTGGCGATTCCAAAACCAGCGACAATTGCTGGCTCTGGTAACAAATCGGGCAACAGTGGATCACAAAAAAAGAAACCTGGCTCCAATCAGCCCCAAGAATCAAAATCTTCTGGCGCCAACTTATTCATGTTAATGGGAGCCTTCATCACTATCGTTCTGATTGGTGTGCTTATCTTTGTGATGGTGATTTTGTAAAGGGATATGCCAATTAATAATAAGTATTTTCAATTGCTTATCTTCCTATTGGAAAGATAAGAATTACAAAAATGTCTTAATTCTTTTTCCAGCTCGCCCATTGGACGCGATTGGTTCCTGTCCCATCAATCGATACGATGACCCAAGTATCTTTTCCAAAAGCGATACCTTTCCAGGAATTGTTAGCTGCTGTTGCTCGTGCAGTCCATGAAATTCCATCGGTGGAAGTCATAATTCGATTGTTACCCGTAAATGATGCTGCCAAATACATTCCGTTCCCATACAAAACTTCATACCAATCGTTTTGTTCTGATGATGTATGTGAAGTCCAATTGATTCCATTAGTTGATGTCATCACTCGATTTGTACCCGATCTAGCAACCGCAACAAATTTTCCTTTTCCATAGGTGACAGAGCGCCAGTCGTTTAGTTCAGCCGATGTACGGAGTGTCCAATTGATTCCGTCAGTGGAAGTTGCAACTTGATTGGTACCGGCGCCAGCGACAGCTACAAATAAATTGTTACCAAAAGTAACACTCCGCCAAGCGTTCGCAACAGGTGCAGACCTTGTTGTCCAGGTGATACCATCTGTTGAAGTTGCCCAGCTTCCTCCACTTGTGACCGCAACAAAGATTCCATTTCCAAACGTAACCCAATCAAAAGTACTACTTGGACTAGTGCGTGCAGTCCAAGTGATGCCATCAGAGGAGCTCATGATTCGATTTGTTCCACTATTTGCAACTGCTACGTAAATATTGTTACCATAAGCAACGCTGAGCCATTGGTTTGCTTCAGAAGCTGATCTTGCTGTCCAAGTAATTCCATCAGCAGAGGTCATCACTCGATTGGTTCCATCTTGTGAAACAGCAACAAATTGATTGGAAGCAAACAAAATCCCTGCCCAAACATTTGCCTCTGTGGCTTGTGCCAAAGTAAAACTACTGAGTGAACATGACTCGGGAGAAGTTTCACAAGTTTTTGACGCATTTAATAATAGATAGGCTTCTAAGAAAGTGCGAGAATCGTTATTTGATTTCGAATAACAAGAATAAAATAGGAAAAAAATACAAATGATAAGGAAGAGAAACGAAAAAGAAAACTACAATTGAACACGAGATACCTCAAAAAATTTAAATCAAACCTCCATTATTAGAAGGGATCTGTGTTAGATTGCAAGAGATTATTTATCGTATTCTAACCCGCAACGACGATGTTCACGAGTTTGCCTTTGACAAAGATCTCTTTTTTGATTTCTTTGCCTGTCCAAAACGGCTTTGCCTTTTCCACTTCTTTGGCAAGAGCAATCGCTTCCTTTTCTTGGATATCTCTTGGAGCTAAAAATTCCCCCCGCATCTTTCCATTCACTTGGACAACAATTGTGATATTAGCATCAATTAAATACTTCTCATCCCATTTTGGATAGGGATGGTAAGCGAGAGATTCTTTGTGTCCTAGTTTTGCCCATAGTTCTTCTGCTAGGTGAGGTGCAAATGGAGACAGTGCTAAAACAAAAGGTTCCAATACTTGTTTTGGTTTTCTTGGATTGCTTGTGAACTCATTGATGAAGATCATCATTTGAGAAACCGCTGTGTTAAAAGAAAAACTGTCGATATCGTCTTTTACTTTTTTGATGGTGCGGTTAAGGGTTTTGAGCTCTGCTTCGTTAGGTTCGATGTCTTCTACAAAGAAGGATTCGTTATCACCTGAGTGAAAGAGACGCCAAACACGATTTAAAAATCGGAACACACCATCCACACCATTTTTACTCCATGGTTTGGACATCTCAAATGGACCCATAAACATCTCAAAAAGTCTTAGAGTATCAGCACCATATTCAGAAACCACATCGTCTGGATTGACAACATTCCCTCGTGACTTAGACATTTTGCCTTTGTCTTCCCCAAGGATGAGACCTTGGTGGACTAATTTTTTAAATGGCTCTGGTGTAGAGACATGGCCCAAATCAAAAAGGATTTTGTGCCAAAATCTGGAGTATAACAAATGTAATACGGCATGCTCTGCTCCACCCACATACACTTCGACAGGCATCCACATCTTTTCAAGTGTTGGATCAATGAGTTTCTCATTGTTTCTTGGATCAATGTAACGAAGGTAATAATAACAAGAACCGGCCCACTGTGGCATGGTATTGGTTTCTCTTTTGCCGATTTCCCCTGTTTCTGGATCCTTATACACTAACCAATCTTTCGCAAGGGCAAGAGGAGATTCACCTGTTCCAGAAGGTTTGAATTCTTCCAAATCAGGAAGAACTAAAGGAAGTTCAGATTCTTTCAGGGCTTTTGGTGTTCCGTCTTCAAAATGCACAAGAGGGATGGGCTCTCCCCAATACCTTTGTCTGGCAAACAGCCAATCTCTGAGTTTGAATTGGATTTTTTTACGACCGATGCCTTTTTTCTCTGCCCAATCCACCATTGTTTGGAAGGCATCTTTGTAAGATTTTCCATCTAACTGCACTTCTGCGGAAGAGGAGTTGATACAAACTGATTCCTTGGAATCAAATGCAAGATTGGGTTCCATTTTCCCATCAATCACTTGTTTGATGGAAAGTTGGAATTTTACAGCAAAATCATAGTCACGTTGGTCGTGCGCTGGAACCGCCATAATGGCACCAGTTCCATAGGAAATTAATACATAATCAGAGATATAAATAGGAACTTTGATGGAAGGATCTGTTGGTAAACTTGCATAACTACCAGTGAATACACCCGTTTTGTCTTTATTCAGCTCTGTTCGTTCTAAATCACTTTTTAGAGAACAATCCTTTTGATAAGATTCAACCGCTTGCTTTTGTTCGGTAGTGGTGAGTTCCGCAACCAATGGATGTTCCGGTGCCAGAACTAGATACGTCGCACCAAAAATTGTATCAGGTCGTGTTGTATACACAGTGATGTCTTTGGATAAGTGAGGAACATGGAAGTTGATTTCTAAACCTTCCGACTTTCCAATCCAATTTCTCTGCATTTCGAGCGTGGATGGTGGCCATTCACAAAGAGATAGATCATTTAAAAGTCGTTCCGCATAAGCAGTGATGCGCATCATATATTGGCGCATTGGTTTTCGTTCGACAGAATACCCTTTGGATGTCCATTCTTCCACTTCTTCGTTGGCAAGAACAGTTCCGAGAGCCTCACACCAATTCACAGGGATATTGGCTTCATACACCAACCGGAAATGGGACAAAATGTCCTCTTTATCTTTGCGAGATTTGGATTTCCATTCAGAAGCAGTGAATTGGATCCCTTTCGGTAGTTCTATCCCTTCAAATTGGCGAGACCCTTCGGATTCCAAAGTTTTGATGAGAGTTTCGATCGGAAGGGCTTTGTTTGCCTTTCTGTCAAAATAGGAATTGTAGATCTGTAAAAAAATCCACTGGGTCCAACGGTAATAATCCGGGTGCGTGGTGGAAATTTCCCTGTTCCAGTCGTAAGAAAGGCCTAGGCTTTTGATCTGACGGCGGAAGGTATCAATGTTGTTTTTTGTGGTAATACGAGGGTGAATGCCCGTTGTCATGGCATATCGTTCTGCAGGCAGTCCAAAGGCGTCCCAGCCCATGGGGTGCAAAACCTCGTATCCTTCCATACGTTTGAGGCGTGAAATGATGTCAGTGGCTGTGTATCCTTCTGGGTGCCCAACGTGAAGGCCAGCACCACTTGGGTAAGGAAACATGTCTAAACAATAGTATTTAGGTTTGGATGAGTGTGCGTTTGTGCGAAAGGTCTGGTGGTCGTCCCAGTATTTTTGCCATTTTTGTTCAATATCTTGGAATGGATAATTCATCGACTAACGTAGAGAAAGTGTAGTTAATTCTACTTTCTCACGGAGTCGATGATTTTTACAAGCTTTTTGAAACTCTTGGACAAACAAACTTTGCAGAGATTGTATTGATAAAGGGTTGTGACGGAACCACATTCCGCACAAGGTTTAACATTGTTGATTTTCACATTCATAAAGTCTGCAGTATTTATCTTTGTATTGCATTCGAGCATTCTATATTTACCTGTATGAGTCCGCTTATCGACAGTGCTGTTCATAACTTCCCCAAAAACCCTAAAAAACAGGGCAGGGGAAACACTACGATGAAGTTACTTTATATGAAACCCACCCTTTGGGGTCAAAAAAAATTAGGATGTACACACAAAAAGATAAGGAATTTTTTCTAAGTTTTTTTTTGCCATGGTGCAATAGAATTGGAACGAAAATGAAAATTAAAAAAAAGATAATTGTAATTCAAAATTTTGAAAAATCGTTGTTAGGTGGCATTTTATTGGATAAGTGCCCGATATTAGTCATGAGTTATTTGTTAGGCGATAATTAGTTTGGGGGAAAAACCTAGTGTTAGAATTTAAAAATGTGTTTAAATCATTTCACAATGAAGAAGAAACAATTGATGTGTTGAAAAATATTTCATTTCGCATGGAAACTGGTGAATTTGTAGCGATTATCGGCCCTTCTGGTTCCGGTAAATCCACTCTTCTCGGGGTTGCGGCAGGGCTTGACAAACCAGATTCGGGTGTTGTATCACTCGATGGAATTGATCTCACCAAACAAAACGAATCAAAACTTGCAGACATCCGTGCTGATCAAATCGGTTTTATCTTTCAAAACTTTCAATTATTACCTGGACTCAATGCGATCGAGAATGTAGGGATTCCTTTGTACTTAAAATCATCACTCTCGGAGAAAGAAATTTTAGCAAAAGCAGAATCCATTTTAGAATCTGTGGCGATGTCTCATCGTGCGACTCATTTCCCAAAACAACTGTCAGGTGGAGAAGAACAAAGAATTGCCATCGCGCGGAGTTTTGTAAATGATCCCAAGATTATTTTTGCTGATGAACCAACGGCAAATTTAGATTATAAAAATAGCCAAACCATTTTAGATCTTTTGTTATATCGTAACAAAAAACAAGGAACAACTCTTGTTGTGGTGACACATGATCCAGATGTAGCAAAACTTGCGGACAGAGTGTTAGAGATGAAAGATGGAGAAATCATATCGGATTCTAAGAACAAGAAGTCTGCGTCCACTGCAAAGAAAAGCTCCCAATCCAAGTCTTCTTCGCAAAAAACATCCACCAAACCAAAACAGACGAGTCAAGGAAAGAAGAAGGTGAGTCGATGAAGGCGTCTCTATTTCGATTTTATCTGAAACGAGAGCTTTTCTCTAGATTTCGGTATTCATTACTGATTGTTGTCTCGATCACGCTGGGTGTGGGGTCTGTCATTGGGATCCATTCCTATAAAGACAATACGGCAAATGCCATCAAAAAAGAGGCAAAATCCATTATGGGAGCCGATCTTGCCTTACAATCCCCCCAAGAAATCACGGACTCAGGGGAAAGATTGATCCAAACGCACTTACCAAAAGGTGCAAAAACCAGTGCTTCCATTCAATTTTTGTCCATGATTTCCAATGAATCGGGTTCCGAAAATTCTCTCAGTTTTATCAAAGGGATCGAAATAAATTATCCCTTTTATGGAGAAATGAAAACCGAGCCAGAGAATGCGTATTCCAATCTGAAGCCAAACCAAGTACTCTTAGATCCCACACTTGTGGAGAACTTAAAATTAAAACTTGGTGATCGTGTTCGTTTAGGAGATAGTCTTCTGGAAGTGGCAGGTGTGATTCTCAAAGAGCCAGGCGCTGTTGGTTCCTTTGTAGGTTCGGCTCCAGGTTCTATCATTCGAAAAGAAACGGCGATTCAATCAGGTCTTGTGCAACGAGGCAGTCGCATTCGTTATACGGTCTATTTACAATTTCCAGAAACCATTGATAGTTTGGCTTGGAAAGACAATGAGTTTGCTTCCTTTATCAAGGAAGATCTAACGATTTATCATAACACTGAAGTCAATTCTGGATCCCAACAATTCATCAAAAACACCTTTGATTATATGGCACTCTTAGCTCTCGCTGGATTTTTTCTGGGAGCTATTTCTGTGTATACGGCAGTTCGCACTCGTTTACTCGAAAAACGAAATGAAATTGCCATTCTTATGTGTCTTGGTGCCAAACCCAATGTGATTCTTTTGTTAGTATTTTCGGAAATACTAATTTTATCCGTATTAGGGACTGTGTTTGGACTCGCACTTGGGTCAATCATTCAAAGGTTATTACCTGATATCAGTGGAATCATGACCATAGGGGAACAGAGTGTCCTTGGGCTTTCCTTTTCTTCCTTTTTGTGGAGTGTTGTTTTGGGGGTGGTATTGCCACTTCTCATTTCCATTCCACTTGTGCTTGAAACAAGATCCGTAAAACCGTTAGCGGCACTGAAAGAAGTTGAATCACAAACGAGTGGAACATTTTCTTCGTCCTATTGGCAATTGGGAAGTTTTGTTTTGATTTACATTCTCTTTACAAGTCTTGCCATTTTAGAAACAGAAAGTATCTTTAAGGGAATCCTTTTCACACTTGTTTTGTTAATGTTACCACTCCTTGTTTACGGATTGTATATTCTTTTGGGAACCTTTCTTCAGAAAATAGCAAAACTGGGTTGGTTATCGAAGGAATGGAGCCTTGTAACCAAAAAAGTCACGCGTAAATCGGGTGCCCTTCGCCTTTCGATCATTGGACTTGGATCAGCACTCTTTATTCTCACACTCTCTCTCATCTTACAAGAAAGTTTACTGGAGTTAAGTGGGGCAAGAGAAATCGAACGACGCCCCAACATGTTCCTTCTCGATATTCGAGAAACACAAAAGGATGGCTTACTGGAAACCATCGCTAAGTTCCCTGTGGAAAAACAATATGTGGCTCCTGTGATTGGGGCACGTTTATCCAAGGTGAATGGCGAACCTGTTAAAAAAGAAGATACAATCAAAAATGCAATGGATCGTAATTGGCGAGCTACGGCGAGAACCAGAGAATACTTTTTATCTTACCGTGATTCTTTGTATGACACAGAAGAAGTGACCAAAGGCAGTTGGTGGAGAGAATCAAGCCAAAATGAAATCTCGGTCGAACGAGATTTTTCTACCTATTTACAAGCGAGTGTTGGAGATGAACTCACCTTTAATGTGCAAGGGCGAGAAGTCTCTGGAAAAATCACCAACCTTCGTTCAGTGAACTGGGCGGACATGAAACCAAACTTTGTAGTTTTATTTTCGCGAGGGATTTTGGAAAAAGCACCTCGGTTTTACATCGTTTCCCTTCTCATTGACGAGAGCGAAAACCGATACCAATTACAAAAACAAGTGGTGAATCGATTTCCGAATATCACTGTGATTGATACAGAAAAAACAATCCAAGCCTTTATGGGAATTTTAGAGAAAGTCACACAGATGATGGCACTGATGACAATGTTTATCCTTGCGGCTTCTTTTGTTCTTGTGTTTACCACACTTTACGCAAGCCAATCCGAACGAAAACGAGAGTTTGCACTGTTGCGAGTCATCGGAGCAAACAGTCGTTTTATGGGTAAACATTTTTTACGAGAGGCCATGCTTGTTTCTGTGATTTCTTTTTTCCTTGGACTTGTGTATGCAGTGGTTTCCAACGAAGTCCTCAATCGTTCCGTATTAGAATTACGCAGTGTATATCCCTATGGACAACTGAGTGTGGTGTTTCTTGGAATTTGTTTTGTGACGGTGACTTTGTATACGTTAGGACTCTTTAGTTTCTTTCGTATGCCAACAAAGACAGTCCTGAAAGAAATTAAATAGAAGAAAAGCGACTCGTAATGATTTTGAAAAGGAAAGAGATCAATGTATCCTCCAAACAAAAAAGCCCGGGGTTTGAAACCGGGCTTTCTCATTGAAAGAGATGTATTCGGGATTACTGTGCTACCGAAATAACCTCATCTCGGTTGATTACGTTAACGATATGTTTGTATTCAGGAGAATCTTTTCCATATTTTAACTCGGTTGCACGTAATAAGTGAACGTTCTTTTTGTAACGATACTTGAAGAGCATGTCATCTGGACCTTTTGTCTTTTTGATCATGTTTTCTTCGAAGCTATATGCACTTGCAAGATACTTGTGAGCAGGGTATTCTTTCTCGTTGTCATCGATTTCGATGTAAAGTTCAAGAATTGGGATACACTGAGGAAGGTTTTGTAAGTCATACTCAGCCATAATCCATGAACGGTAAACGTCAGAAAGAAGTCTTTTAAACTCAGGTCTTTCTCTTAAGTCAGGATTTTTGATTTCGTCAAGGTGATTGATCGCTTTAGAGAAGTAGTTAAGTGCATCTTGTTTCGCTTTCATTTTTTCACGATAAACAACACGCTCTTCTCTTGCTTTACGATCTACTTTTTGCCAGTACCATTTTTCATCTAAGCGTTTTTTTTCAGCTTCTTCTTTGCGGTACTGTTCAACCCAATCTCTATTTTTCATGATGGTGTTTACACCAGATTGATAGTTTGAAAGAGCCAAACGGAATTGGTTGTTTGCGAAAGTTTTAGAAAGTTGGTGTAACTCTTGAAACGTTTTGTTGTAACCTTTATAGTCAGGGTTCTTCCAAAGAGATTCCTGTTCCATAATTTCTTTCTTTCTTTTCTTTTGGTCTTCGGTGAGTTCCGCATCGTCATTCTCAGGAACGAGTTCGCCTTTGAGAAGTTCGTCGACTTGGTCTTTAGCCGCTTGGCTTTCTTGAGCGTTCGCAGGCTGAGTTTGTGCGAAAAGCACACTAAAGCCGGACACCAGTTGGAGAATAAGGAGATACTTAATAATCTTCATAGTCGTGTGACCCTTTTGTCTCTTTCAATATTTTGAACAAATAGGTTTATCTATTTCTTCAATGAAAGTATCGGTTTGGGAAGAGTCAATAATAACGAATTAAAGAGGAAAAAAACCTAAATGTGAACTTTTTCTTCTCAGATCCTTGGTTTTAAAGGGACATAAGTCGATCAAGACCTAAATATTCTCATTCCTTGACAGCCTAGTGTTTTCAGGAAGATTGCTCATTGGAGATGAATTTATCCGAAATTACTTCGATTCGAGACGGAAATCCGCAGTGTAAAACCTGTGGAGGAGTGGGCATTACCTTAGCAGAACATGTAAGGGGATCTCGTTCTGGTGCTCTTGTATTATGCCATTGTATTGGAAGTGAATGTAATACGTGTGAGGCGAAAGGTCAGCCACCTTTTATGTCTTTCGATCGAAAATTGGACAAAATGCTTCCTTGTGTTTGCCATAATGCAAGGTTTTCCCTTCGCAATTTAGAAACTTTAGTCGAAAAAGCAAACATTCCTCCTCGTTACCGTTTCCAATTTTTATCCACAATCGACATTGGAGATACAGCAAACGATCCTGATATGTCGTTTATCATTGCTCACGACTGGGCAAACGAACTTGTTCATAAATTTAAAAATCCAGATTTCACACCACAAGGGTTTTACCTTTGGGGCGGAACAGGCTCTGGAAAAACCTTACTGGCTTGTGTCATTTTGAATGAACTCATATTTCGGTATGGGATCACTTGTAAGTATGCAAAGGTAAACAAAGACTTTTTGTCTGCCATTCGTGATACCTACCAATCCGATAGCGAAACGCACGGACAAGAACGTTCCATCGAACGTGAATTTGCAAACGTAGATGTACTTGTGATCGATGACTTTGGTGTGCAGAAAGAATCGGAGTTCAACAATCGTAAGTTATATGATCTCATCGACAGTCGTTATGAACAAGAAAAACTCACTCTTCTCACATCCAATCACTCTCTTGTGGAATGGAGAGACCGTGGCCAAGGTCGCATTTACTCACGACTGATGGAAATGACAAAAGAAATCGAATTAAAATGTCCTGATTATCGCACCAAGTTTGTGAAGAGGTAAGACCATGAAGTATTCCAATATTGCCTTTCTGTCCTTAGGATCCAACATCGGAGACAGGCACCATTTTATGGACCAGGCAATTTGGGAAATCTCCACATTACCTGAGTTACAGATTTTAAAACAATCCGAACGATTGGAAACCGCACCGTTAGAAAACACAAACCAACCTTATTTTTTAAACCAAATCCTCAAGGTAATGGTTTCTTCTGCTTTCACACTTCCTTGTTTACTTGATTCACTCCAAGGCATCGAAGATAAATTGGGACGCAAACGTAGGTCTTGGAAAGGACCACGTGAAATTGACATCGACATTCTCACCTATGAGGCTGTTGTGATGAAAACAGATTTTTTACATTTACCTCACCATTCCCTCTACTCTAGACCTTTCATCAAACAATTGTTAACAGATATGGGTGAAATTTGTGTATATGCCCTTTTTTCGGAACTAAACCATGAAAAACATTATTCTACAGTATAAAAAGAAATACGATGCGGGGGAACCGATCTCTGTCATCACCTGTTATGATTATACTTTTGCGACCCTTTTCAATCGTACAGATGTGGATTGCCTTCTTGTAGGTGATTCTCTTGGGATGGTCATCCAAGGAAACCATTCGACTCTCCCTGTCACACTGGATGAGATCATTTACCACACGAAAGCGGTTTGCAAAGGGGCTCCGGACAAAACCATCATCGCCGATTTGCCATTTTTATCCTACCAAACCTCCATCGAAGAGGGAATTCGTTCTGCGGGACGAGTTTTAAAGGAAACCAACGCTTCCTGTGTGAAACTGGAAGGGGACTCCGACTTCATCATTGAACTCACAAAACGAATGACCGAATCTGGGATTCCTGTGTTTGCACATCTCGGACTCACTCCCCAATCGGTGCATACCCTTGGTGGACACCGTGTCCAAGGGAAAACGGAAGCGGCCCGTCAAAAAATGATTCGCAAATCCAGAGAACTTGCAGAGGCAGGTGCCTTTGCTTTGTTACTCGAAATGGTGCCAGAATCTCTCGGAAAAGAAATCACAGAAGCGATTCGAATCCCTACCATTGGAATTGGAGCTGGAAAGTATACCTCTGGCCAAGTGCTTGTCATGCAAGACCTACTTGGTCTCAATGAAGACTTTCATCCGAAGTTTTTAAAGAAGTTTGGGAACTTAAGTGGGGCCGTGAAAGAAGCAGTGAATGCCTATCACAACGAAGTGACAAAAAGAGAGTATCCTTCCGAAGCCCATGTGTTTTTAGATTCATAATCACCAAAAACATCCACAAACCTCGGAACGATTTGATTAGGCCGTCTTACTTACGTTTGTTTGCTGCCTCAGCGAGTTTTTCTAGCATAGGAACCGTTGTTTCCCAAGACACACAAGCATCTGTAATAGACTGCCCATAGGTCAATGGTTTGGCATCGATCGATTGGTTTCCTTCTTTTAAGTGGCTTTCAATCATCACACCAAGGATGTATTTGCTTCCTTTGGCAAATTGTTCCGCAACAGATTCCACTACGCCTGGTTGTTTGCGAAAGTCTTTTTGGCTATTTCCATGTGAACAGTCTACCATCACTTTTGGTGGAAGGCCTGCTTTTTCAATTTGGGCACCTACTTCATTTACAGACGCCTCATCAAAGTTAGGTCCTTTGTTTCCTCCACGTAAGATCACATGGGTATCTTGGTTGCCCGATGTACGAAAAATGGCAGTATTCCCTTGGTTTGTGACCGAAAGGAAATGGTGGCTTGAGCTAGCAGAGCGAATCGCATCAATCGCAATTTGAACGTTTCCATCCGTGCCGTTTTTGAATCCAATGGGTGCTGAGAGTCCCGACGCAAGTTCACGGTGGACTTGGCTTTCTGTCGTTCTTGCACCAATAGCACCCCAAGCCACAAGGTCAGCAATGTATTGTGGGGAGATCACATCTAAAAATTCGGTTCCGCAAGGAATTCCCATTTTATTGAGATCGAGTAAAAGTTTACGAGCGAGTTGTAACCCTTTGTTGATATGAAAAGAGCCATCCAAATCTGGATCGTTGATGAGTCCCTTCCAACCAACTGTCGTTCTTGGTTTTTCAAAATACACTCTCATCACAATGAGAAGTTCTTTTTCAAACTCTTTGATTTTCGGTTTTAACTTTTCTGCATATTCCATCACGGCATTTATATCGTGAACAGAACAAGGGCCGACGACCACTAACATACGTTTGTCGTCTTTGCCGTGAATGATGTCTGAAATTTGACTTCTAGTTTTGACAACTACCTCGGATGCCTCATCTGTTAATGGGAGTTCTTCTATGATCACCGAAGGTGGGATGAGATTGTGTTGTTCTAAGATTCTTAAATTGGCTGTTGGTTTCATAATTAATACTTTTGCATACTTGGGTCAACGAGGTCTGAATAAGCGAGGATTCCACCAGCGACGTTTTTATAGGATTTGAATCCTGCTTGGGCTAAAATTCCACATGCCATACCTGATCTTCCACCAGAACGGCAATAGACCAAAATTTCTTTGTCGATTTGGTTTTTTAATTCATCAATCCGAGCCGCAAGTTCACTGACTGGAATGAGTTTGTCTGTACCTGGAACGAGTGCAATTTGTTGTTCGTTTGGATTTCGCACATCCAAAACAAAAAAATCATCCTTTCCTTCCGCTCTTGCATCCAGACGTTTTTTAAAACTGACTACATCGATTTCTGGTACCATTATGTGACTCCGCCCATTTCCTCTAGTTCTATTGTTGCTTCTTCCCAACGTTTGGTTAGGAGAGCGATTTCTCTTTTAATATCGTTATAAGTGTCCATTTCCAACTGAAAACTTCTGTTTTTAAAGAACTCTGGATCTTGTAAAAGTTCTTCTTTGTCTTTTTTGTTTTTTTCCAGTCTTTCTATTTGGACTTCCAAATCGGAAATTTCTTTTTCCAATTTTTTCCGTTTGTTTTTACTCGCCTGGGGATTCGGCTTTTTTTCTTCAGATTTAGGTTTTCTGGACAATGGGTCCTTCGCGTTTGTACCCAATTCGTCTTCTTTGTGGAATTTGAGGTAATCGTCAAAACTACAATTGAGGTTTTGTAATTCTCCACCTGAAAGTTGGAAGGTGCGGTTACAGAGTCCCTTCATAAAATCAGGGTCGTGGCTGATGATGAGTAGGCTTCCTGGAAAATCGATGAGAGCACGTTTGATGGCTTCTCGGATCACAATGTCCAGGTGGTTTGTGGGTTCGTCGAGAAACAAACAATTGGATGGATGATTGACAAGAAGTGCCAAACGAAGGCGACTTTGTTCCCCACCTGATAAGTGTTTTACGGACTTAAAAACTCCGTCCCCAGGAAAAGCAAAATGGCCAAGCAGAGTCCTTGCTTTTTCTTCGTTCAGTTCGGGGTATTTTTTTAAGACAGTTTCGACCAAGTTCAGTGATTCATCCAAATCCTCGCCGTGGGTTTGGGAAAAATAACCAAGTTTGGTTTTGGGACCGTAATACAATTTACCAGAATCGAGTTTGTGTTGTTCCAACAAACATCGCATGAGGGTTGATTTCCCCGCTCCATTGGGACCTACGAGTGCCACTTTGTCGCCAGCAGAAATTTCGATCTCTGCATTTTCAAATATCGTCTTTTTTTCTCCTGTGTTCCGATCTGGATACGAAAAGGAAGCATGTTCTAATCGTAGAATGATATTACTGGAAGGAACAAATTGGAATTGGTAGTCTGGTTTTTGGTTCCAGAAACTTTCTTCAGGATTGTCGACTTTGTCCCGTTTTTCCAGGCGTTTGATGACAGACTGCACTTGCCTTGCCTTTGTGGCCTGGGCACGGAAACGTTCTACCCATTCCATACGGGATTTTAAATACGATTCTTCTTTTTCGAATTGGACTTTTAGTTTTTCTTGGATTTCGTTTTTGGCTTCAAAAAACTCTTCCAAACTTCCTTGGAATTCAAAGGTTCCATGTGGATTGATTTCAATAATGGTATCAACCGTTTGGTTTAAAAATTCAGGATCGTGTGTGACAAGGACAAAGGCTTGGTTTTGAGATACCAAATAATCGGCCAACCAAGATTTGGTTTTGTCATCCAAATGGTTTGTTGGTTCATCAAGTAATAATAAATTGTGTGGATTGAGTAAGGCAATGGCAAGACCAATCCTATGGTGGTAACCTGGGGAAAACTCTTTTGTTTTCCTTGTGAAATCTGTAGTGGCAAATCCAAGTCCCGAAAGGATTTTTTTTGCCCGAGCTTCTAGACCGTGTAAGTCGTGTAAGTGGGCAAATTCCTCCAATTCACTTTGTTCATGGAGTAATGTTTCAAATTGGGGATCTTCGTGGTCAGTGGTTTCAAACTTGGCTTCGATGGCCTTTCGTTTGGTATCATATTCCGCATACAATTTGTTTTCATCGAGAACCGTTTCAATGACGGATGTCTCCGGATCGAACTCAGGAATCTGTTGGAAGAGAGATAAAACGGTATGTTTGGAGCGAACCACTTCCCCCGACTCTGGTTTTAGTTTCCCTGCGGCCATTTGGAAGAGTGTGGTTTTGCCTGATCCGTTCGGACCTACGAGGGCAACACGACAACCAGGTTTGATGTGCCAGCTAAAACCCTCAAAGAGAACTTTGGGGCCAAAATGTTGGTGGATTTGGATGAATTGGATCAAGGGGTGTGAAAACCCGCCAAAACGGCGGGGAATTTAGGAGGGACTAACCTTATTTCTTGGCTAGGAGTTCCTCTTTTCTTTCACGAAGGTGTTTCACATAAAGGCTTGATTCACCGTTCATGGTTTCAACAGACTTTTTGATTGCCGCGTCAATTTCGGCAATTGTCATTTTCGCGATTTTTTTGTTCTTCTTTTCTTTTTCTTCTGACATGGAAGTTTTCCCCTTTTAGGTACGTCACTGAGATTCTTCCAGAGTTTCCGTTAGATAGGAGAGGGCAAGAAAAATAAGACAAAAATAAGGACAACTGCCAAACTGACCGCATGAAACGGATCCGTCGATTTTTCAGTGAAGTGTATTTATACGATGTCCATGGGCTTGCCTCAGAACTTTCGTTCACCTTTCTTTTGACCCTATTTCCCTTACTCGTCGTGTTTGTGACCCTACTTGGGCTTTTGCAAGATCCAAAAACCATCAATTTGATGACGGACCAAATTGGAAAATTTTTACCAGCCCCTATTTTCCAACCCATCGATAAAAGTGTGGAAAACCTAACACGGGTAAAAAGTTACAATGTGATTGCGATCAGTATTGTCATTTCGTTTGTTTCGAGTCTTACGATCTTTGGAACCATTTCCAAAGCCCTTCGTTTTATATCCAGGGATGAAACTCAAGTTGGGTTTATTGCTTCGCAGTGGATCAATTTTCGGCTTCTCGTTATCTCTCTTGTTTTACTTATTTTGTATTTTTATCTGACATACGGAATTGTCTCCATTGAACGATTGTTATATCGCAATTATCGATTTTCCTTTTTTAGAAACAATCCCTATCTTTCGGTTTCGCTCATCATTTTACCATATTGTATAGGTGTATTTACATTTTATTATGCTTATATTACAAAAGCAAAAACCACTTTAAAAGAAAATTTACCAGGAGCCATTTTTGCATCCTTCCTTGTGTTAGGAATGAGTTTTGGATTTCAGTTTTATTTAAAGATGAAAAACGTAGGTGTGAACTATTCTTATGCGTACGATTTGATTTCTAAAATGGTAGTGCTCATGTTATATACGTACATCAACTCTACGTTTTTCATTTGGGGATTTTTATGGAATCAGATACTTTCGGACGATCGCAAAAAAAAATCTCATTCTAAGAAATAATCAGGTTCTAAGATCCTTGGGCAAAACGAGATAATAATTCCAAAATAATGTCTCGCCAAGGAATGGAAAAGCCATTCACCACCAGAGGAGAGAATGTCATCGGCATCTAGGTCTGTGTAGCCTTTTTTATGGAACAACTGATCGAGACTCCAATTTTCTTCTCCTGGAATCACTTGGACTTTTAGGTGTGCATAAAATTTATTTTCTAGGTGGTGGTAACGAAAGACTAAGGCTCTTCCACCTAACGGATTTCGTATGGTGAACGTTAACCAGGACGGGAAATCATTTTCTGGTTCGGAGCTTAGGTGGTATAACTCCCAACCAATGTCTTTTGCATTTCCAAAGAATTCTTGGAAGCTGGAAGTAAAAGCAGATTGGTATTCGGCGGTAATTCCCATTCTTTTTTAATTCATTTTACAAACCCATTTTTAGGCAAACTCTATCTCTTTTTTTTGTCTTTTGAGTTGTTTTCAGTGGATTCATTTTTAATCAAACAAAAACAAATTCAGGTTTCCTAAACAACCGATGTCCTTATCATGGGAACTCGAGGTTCGTAAGTTATGATCGAAACCATCAACATCAATTGGCCAAGTGGAGCCATCGACCCTACCATTCATTGTCCTGCCTGTGGTAGTATGGTCTTAAGTCCTCTAGAAGAAGAGGGACCAGGATGTCACCATGTTCAGTTTATCATCGATAGTGAATCGGGTGAATTCAATTATATCACAGAATCCTTTGATGAAATTTTGAAAGAATTTCGAAAACCTGATGTAGAAGAATTTGATGAATGGGATGCAACAGAAGTTTTCCTTGAGGAAGCAGAATCGAATACATTTTATGTAATGAATCTCATTCTGCCAAGTAACGTTTCCATTGAAGATGAGCCTGTTTGTTTGCGCATTGGATACGAATTATTTTTTACAGAAGACCAAGAAGAATTATATGAAGAATTGGAACGAAGACATGACGAGGAGGGGTTACATGACCATAGTCAAAACTAAAACAAAAATCCAAATAGTATCGGGGATGCTTTTGACATTTCTTATGTTGTCAAATTGTATCATCAGCTACAAAGATTACACAAAAATTTTACCACTTCCATCAGAAGAAAAAACTTCAGACACAAATTTTGTGTATGTTCTGCCAACGTTTCCTCAATTGAATTTAGGTGGGAGAGAAGCTTTAAAAAATTACTTCGAGAACAAAACAAGATTCAAAAAAACGGTAGAAGGTATTGATGTACCTAAGGTTGGTTACTTGGTAAATGTGAAAGTAAACTACCGATCTCCAACTCCAGTTGCGACTGCTTTTTTGGGAATCTCAACACTCACCGCAACTCTTCTTCCCGCATGGTCAACTCAAGATGGTTATGATGTGCAGTACATTCTTTATAAAGATGGTAAGAAAGTGGGAACGTATGAGTATCATATCTTCCGTAATTATGCACAGTGGATTCTCTTTATCCCGATCTCTTGGTACAATTTTGAAACTGCAACTGAAAAAGAAGTGTTTGAGCGTATGACCTTACAATTCTTTCAGGATGCAAAAGAACATTTTTAAGTCTTTTGGAACCAACATTTCAAATATTCCATGATTTTGTTTGGGGCTTTTGGCCTGGCGTTATTGTGGTGTTTGGAGTGGGTTTTTTTGTTGGATACTTAGCCTCCTTCCTGGGATTGGGAGGAGGTTTTATCTATACTCCCTTTTTTCATAGTTTCTTTCATTTAACGGCCGTTCAAGCAGTTGCTGTGTCTTTAGCACAGATGCCTGTTTCTGCTTTATCTGGTTTATACGTTTATTTTAAAAATGACAAAATCCGCTGGAAACAAGGATTTTTGTTACTTGCCACCTCGATTCCATCAGCACAATACACTGCTTATGCGTTTGGAAGGTTTGAAGAGACAACTCTCGGTAAACAACTGTATTATGGAATTCCATTATCTGAATTTGTGTATCTGATTGTATTTACGTTCTTTTTAGGAATCCTTGCTGTTTATAATTTGATTGCAGCGTTAAAAAAACGAAAAAAATACTACGATTCAATCCAACAAAACACATTGGATTTGGCTGTCTCAAATAATACATCCAAACATCAATCCTCCCAAGCTTCAAACACAACCCAAACCTCATCATATCAAACAAAGGAAGATTCTTTCCTTTTGTCCCGTCGTTCGATATTGATTGTCCTTCTTGTGGGTGTATTTTTTGGAATGTTCTCGTCTTTGTTTGGAATTGGAGGAGGATTTTTAGCAGTTCCATTATTTGTTTATTATTTTCGAATGAGCCCTGTAGAAGCTGTTGCTACATCCTTTCTTGGTATCTTCTTAACTTCGTTTGGAACAACGCTTCAATTCCTTCTTCTCGGAAAATTACATTGGGAGCTCGCTCTTGTTGGTAGTTTTGGCGGAATTTTTGGTGCAAGGATTGGCTCTTTGAAGGCAGTGAGTGCCAAACCATATACCATTTTACTCGTCACTTCCCTCTTTCAATTTTTGGTTGTGGTCTGGTATCTCGTTGGAAAACTTCCCAAATTTTAAAGAATAAAACTCGTTGCAATCTTTTGCCGATCGTCTAAATTGGGTAACCTAAAAACATGAGACCAAGTTTTCCAGAAGCGCAGCTGATTGACACACCGAATGGAAAAGCACCCAAGTTGTACAGTTGTGCTGAATGTCGTAACGGTGCAGGTTTGGATTTTTCTTTTTCGATGGCCTTCCAACCTATCATAGATTATCACCAAAAGAAAATTTATTCTCATGAAGCTTTGGTTCGAGGTACACAAGGGGAATCGGCATATTCCATTCTTTCTAAGGTAAACCAATCGAATCGTTATCAATTTGATCAGTCTTGTAGAATCAAAGCAATCCAACTCGCAAGCCAGATCCAAATTCCAGCGTTACTCAATATTAACTTTTTACCTAATGCTGTTTATCAACCAGAGACTTGTATTCGTACCACTTTAGAAGCAAGTAGAGAATACAATTTCCCCCTAAACCGATTGGTGTTTGAACTCACCGAAGGGGAAGAAGTTCAAGATCACAACCACATCGTTAATATTTTTAAAGCATACCAAAAATATGGATTTTTAACTGCGATTGATGATTTTGGTTCTGGTTATTCTGGGTTGAATTTACTTGCGAAGTTCCAACCTGACCTCATCAAATTGGATATGGAACTCATTCGAAACATTCATCTAAATACAGTCGCAAGAAAACTGACAAAGGCAATTGCAGACGTATGCAATGATATTGGCATTGCTGTCATTGCAGAAGGTGTAGAGACTGTGGAAGAACTCAAGGTCCTTGTTGATATGGGAATCAATCTTTACCAAGGGTATCTTTTTTCCAAACCAGCGTTTGAATCTGCTGGAGAGGTCAATTTCCCAAATCTGACTGTTTGATTTTTATACTATATCCAAAAATCATTTATCCATCAGGAAACTTTTGAGATCCCTTCTGAGCGAATCAAACTGGTAATCACTTCTACCAAGCCGTGCAATCAATTGGATTTCTTGGTTTGGTTTTAGTTTTAAGATCTCCTTTAATTGTTTTGTATACACTCTACTTTCTGGATAATCTTCAACTGCTTGGTTCATCGTGTGAAAGGCAATCTGTTTAACTGCGCAAGACAAACTATAACGCATAAAGTCTCTACCCGTTTGGATCCAAGTGGTTTCATCATCTTTCCCTTCCGAAATAAAGAATACAAGTGCTTTAGAAGAATAAACTTGAGAACGAAACATTTCAATTCCTGCTTTTTTAGAATCTTCTGAATGCCAAGACTCTTTCGATAAGTCCACAAAGAATTTTTTAGCAAACCAAAGTTTGATTCCAGAAAGTCCATTGCCTTCCAATGTTAAACCATCTCGATTGGTATACATAGATTCTTCCGTCAAACGAAACCATTTCCGATTGAGTTCGTTGGAAACATAACGATTGGTCTCCATCGCAAAAGCATCATCTAATACTGGTAAGATTTCGTTTAGTGTCATTGGATCATTTGTCCATTGGATGGTTTGGTGGAAAGGTTTTCCTAAGGATTGGATTCCTTCGAGCTCTTCCTGATTTAGAAGTTCACCAGTATAAACGGATCGATTCATTCTTCTTTGGCGCACACCTGAGAATAAAAAATCATGTACACATTTAGTTTTGGGTTGGATAGAGACTTTTGCAATTGGTGTTTTAGAGAAGGTATTTTTGGTCGGTTTTCCATTGGGAAACAATTTGATCGTTGTATCAAACATGAGAGAATCTGCTGTTAGGTGGCATAATTCTAAAAAACAACCCTGAGTATGGTAGAATTGCCGGTTGATGGGATCAATTTCAGTCAATTGTTTGTCTCCATCACCATAGAGTAAAAATTCACGATTTGATACTTTTTGAAATTTCCATGGTTGTGAATTGTGAGAGTTCGGTGCAAGGATTGCGGTCAGTAGAATTTGATCGATCGGTTCTGTATATCCCAAGGATTCTGCATAGGCAATTGGATTTTCCCTGTGCTGTTTGTTCTCTTTTTCGCCAAAAGCATAAAGGATTTTTTGCAGGGAAGCGATTGAAACTAGGCCTCCGATTGCTAAACTTTTTTTTAAAAAACTTTCTCTGCTGAGTTTCATCTTTTTCCTGGATATAGAATCATTTCCCATATTGAATCGGAGTCTAATCCACAATGTCAACCAACTCTCCACTATTTCCCATTGATATCGTTTCCGATGTAGCCTGTCCTTGGTGTTATGTAGGTAAAAAGAAATTAGAAAAAGCCCTCCAGATTGTGGGAAATAACATTACTCCTGAAGTTCGCTGGAGACCATTCCAATTGTCACCCGAGATTCCTGAAGAAGGGATCGATTATAAGTTACACCTAACACAAAAATTTGGTAGTTTGGATCGATTAGATGGTGCATGGCAACGATTGTCTGAAATAGGAAAGGATGTCGGAATCAATTTTCAATTTCAAAACATTCCTAAGGCGACAAACACTCTTGTTTTACATGCACTTGTAGCGGCACTTCCTACATTGGAAGCCCAACAGGATTTGGTAGAGAGATTCTTTTCTGCTAACTTTTCAGACGCATTGGATTTAACCGATAAGGAAGTGGTATGGAAAGTAGCAGAACCTGTTTATAAGGATCGAAATCTATTTGATACTGTATATGGTGACACAAATTTGAAACGAGAACTTCAACAAGAAATCCAATATTACCACCAAAATGGAATTAGTGGGGTTCCTTATTTTATCATCGGTGGAAAATATGCAGTCAGTGGAGCTCAGGATACGTCTGTGTTTGTAGAAGTAATTGAAACAGTCTTAAAAGAACAAGAATCAGAAAATAAAGGTCAATAAATTTTCCAAAAATCTTGACTCCCTGGTCAATATTTTTGTTTGATTTATATATAGTCATCATATGAGAAAAGTAATCCATTTTTTTGTATATAAACCTCTCGTGGCAAACCTCGTATTTGCTTTTTTGTTTCTGGCAGGGCTCATTTCGGTTCTTTCCATGAAGCGGGAAGCATTCCCGCGGGTTAACTTTCGCCAAGTTCGAGTGCTCACAGTGTATCCTGGTGCAAGCCCTGTGGATGTTGAAAAAAAAGTAACCATACCCATCGAAGAGAAGTTACGCGAAGTGGAAGGTTTGGATTCTGTTCGTTCTATCTCGAGAAACTCTGAATCCGATATCAGTATTAAAATTGATCTAGAACATAACAATCCTGACGCAGTCGTAAATGACATTCGTCGGGCGGTAGATCGGGTTACGAATTTGCCTACCCAAGTCAAGGATCGTCCGATTGTCACCGAACAAAAAAGTTCTAACTTCCCTGTCCTTGAATTCGCAATTCATGGCGCAATGGATGAAATGGAATTACAAGAGATGGGTCGTTTCATCGAAGACGAAATGCGAAAAGTGTCTGGTGTTTCACGGGTAGATGCTTTTGGGAAAAGAAAGGAAGAGTGGCGAATTCGTGTCGATCCAGAATTAAAGAAACGATACACAATCGGTTTTGCTGATATCATCAATGCCATTTCTAAGCGTAATATTAGTGTTCCCGCTGGATCGTTTTTGAGACCCATTACTCAAGACATTCGTGTGACGGGAGAGATCAGTGAAATTAATGATATTAAAAATATTCCCATACGCTCCAATGAAACCGGGAACACAATTTTATTGTCCCAGGTTGCCAATGTAAAGGATACTTACGAAAGACCTCGTGTGTTAGCTGTAGTGAATGGAGAACCTGCCTATGTCCTCCAAATCATTAAAAAAGATAGTGCTGATATCATTCGCACAGTTCAGGCAGTCGAAGATAGAATTGAAGAATTAAAAAAACAAATTCCAGCTAACATAAAGTTCACACAACTAAACAATGAGGGAACCAGAGCATTAAAACGTTTGGATGTAGTGATCACAAATTCCCTTCAAGGTTTATTTTTAGTAGTGGTTGTGCTCATTTTATTTTTCAGTTTTAAAGATTCACTTTTAACAAGTTTATCTTTACCACTTACACTATTTGCAACAACGATTGCTTTCCCGATTTTTGATGTTTCCTTTAACTTAATTTCTATGTTAGGGATCATTATCTCATTAGGGATGTTAGTTGATAACAGTATTATTATTTCTGAAAATATTTATAAGTATCGCTCAAAAAATTTTGAATCGCGAGAAGCTGCTGTACTTGGTGCAAGCGAATTGTTTGTTCCCATCATTGGATCCTATCTGACTACTGTTGCTGCGTTTTTACCAATGGCTTTTATGTCAGGGATTATGGGTAAGTTCATTTGGCAGATTCCATTTATGGTGATTGTGGCCCTTACTTTATCCTTATTTGAATCCTTTTTGTTGTTACCAGTTCGGTATGCTCAATTCACATCCAATGAACCAAAAAATCGATCCAAATATCGAGAACGGGTTCGATCTATATTGGAAAACGGATTTGAATCATTAAAAGCAAAGTTCACTCGGTTTATAACGAAAGTTGTAATGAGGCCTTTCCTCGCATTAGGATGCATTCTCATCGTCTTTTTATCTTCTTGTGGTCTGGTTGGCCTCATGAATTTTAATCTCTTTCCGAAAGAAGGGATTGATTATGTTCTCGTTCGAGCAGAATTTCCTCCTGATTTTTCGGCGCAGGAAACCGCAAAACAGCTGCAATACTTCCAACCGATCTTAGATAAGATTCCAAAAGAAGAAGTACAGAGTATTATCTTAAAAATTGGAATCCAACAAACCGACCCAACAGATCCACTCACTCGGATTGGAGAACAATTGGGAATGGCGCAAATCATATTGGTGCCTGAGACAGAACGAAAACGGACCGCTCAAGAAATATTTGGAGAACTGGAACCAGATTTGAAGAAATTACCAAATGCCATTTCGGTGATGGTAGACTTGGTTGTGAATGGACCTCCTATTGGAGCTGCGGTGACGGTTGCCATTGAAGGACGAGACTACAAAACCCTGAAACAGATTTCTAACGAAATGCAAGACTTCCTTCGCAAAGAAAAAGGGGTGATCAACATCAATGATGATTACAAACCTGGTCGTGAAGAAATTCAAATCCGTGTGAAGGATACGGCATCCGCCATCACGGGTATAGACACAGAAATCACAGCTTATTATGTTCGCACGGCCATGGAAGGAATTGAAGCTTCGAATTTACGGAAAGGTAAGGACGAGGTAAGAATCATCATTCAAAATGATGATCGTTTCCGAGATGGGGTTGAAGATTTAGATTCCATTCGAATTTCAAATAAATTTGGTCTCCTAACACCGATTACTGCGGTCACAACTAAAACAACTGTCCAAGGCATTGAAGCATTGTACCACAACGATTATGAAAAAGCCATAACAGTGCTTGCCGATGTGAATGAAGCGGTTACGAGTTCTTCTATTGTGAATGGCAAAATCGTAGATGAGTTTGGGAATATTGGAAAAAAATATCCGGGTTATAAAATTAAATTTCGAGGGGAACAGGAAGAAACTGAGAAATCCATGATCTCCCTTTTGGTGGCAGGGGTTTTAGCATTTTTTGGAATATTTGCAATCCTTGCGATCATATTTAATAGTATTAAAAAACCAATTTTAATCCTTCTTTCCATTCCTTTGGGATTTGTTGGTGTTGTCTTTGGATTTTTGATTTCCGGAAAGGCATTGAGTTTTCTTGCGATGATAGGGATCATCGGACTTGCTGGAGTGATTGTGAACGCCTCGATTGTATTAGTTGATACAATTGAAGAATTTCAGTCGAAAGGTGAAGGCCTTTTGCAATCGCTCATCACCGCATCTTCTGAACGATTCCGACCTATCCTTGTGACAACCATGACTACGATGGCGGGAATGATTCCTACGGCATATGCCATTGGAGGATCAGATCCACTTCTCATTCCCATGACACTGTCTCTTGCCTGGGGACTGGGATTTGGAACCTTCGGGTCTCTTATCTTTATCCCAGCTAGTTTCTCAGCCTATTATAAGCTGAGAAAACGAGTTTAGTAATGATTGAGAACGTCTTCGGCAAAACCTAATACGTTCTCTAAAATGATTTTTTTCCCATCATCCAAAACAACCGTTCCGTTGAATGTTCCGAAAACTTGGTGTTGTATTGATTTGATGATGAGGAAATTCATATACGAATTTCGATCTACGATAGGTTTGAAGTCTAAATCCAAACGATTGTTATTGGATACAAATTTCCAAGGTGCCATATAATCTTTTGTGTTAATGATAAACTTCACTTCATCCAGTTTATGAATTTTACCATCATACAAAATCACATTCTCTGAAGCAGGAGTTCGATCAGAGAATCCATATCCTAAGTTGAGTCCAAATGGTTTTCCATCGATCCAAGCAGACACAGATCCCCAATACCAACGGTTTTTATAAGTCCAAACACCTCTTCCCCAGTCCAATGCACCAAAGTCAGTTTTTGGATCGAATTCATAGTTTGTGTTACCGACAACAAACTGTCCTTTGGCGGGCATACAGTTAATCTTGGTATTGTAATAGAATGCTTTTCGGTTTTCCTTCCAAGAAGTGGCAATGTTCATTGTATCCATTTTGGGTTCTGTTAATTCAATCATTCCCTTGATACCTTTGGAACCATCGGGGGTGACAAAGGAATCAGATCCAAATTCTAAAGTTCGTTTCCCATTTTTTGTTTCGAAACGAAGAGAAAGTTTTTTATCTTGGAAGGAAACAATACCACTATCATTCACTCTCGGAAATCCAGTTTTTCCTAATGGCATAACCGATAGAGTATCTATCTGCTGAAAAGTTCCAGCTTTAAAATCTAAAAAACAAATTGCAAAAAGCCCCGCATAACCTAAATCAGATGCTGTCATCGTAATTCCAAAACCTTTGGTCGGTGATAAAACGGAGTAATAGTCCCATTCTTTGATCCGAAGTTTGGAAGCGGCTATGTTCTCTCGGTTGTAAGTCCAAAGAGGAGATCTCGCCCAACCTTCCTCGGTAATGGTTCCATCAGAGTTTAATAAAGGGATTTGTTTTTGTATCTCAGGCATGAACCGATTCAAAACCGATCAATTCTTTCGACCAGAAGTTTTTTGAGAATTGCTAAGAGCGAATTGACAGAAAATGAATTCTCGTGGAGAATCGGATTCGCTCATTCTCCACAAACAAGGAAAAACGAACCATGAATCAAACCATTCCAAAAGAACAAAAATACGATTACGACTTCATCATTGTTGGATCAGGTTTTGGTGGTTCCGTTTCAGCCTATCGTCTTTCTCAAAAAGGATATAAGGTTTTGGTCATAGAGTCTGGAAAACGTTGGAAAGCAGATGATTTTCCAAAAACCAATTGGAGCCTACGTAAGTATTTATGGATGCCAAAACTTGGTTTTTATGGAATCCAAAGAATCAATTTGCTAAATGATTTTTTACTCGTGAGTGGATCGGGTGTTGGTGGTGGGTCACTTGTGTATGCCTGTACATTATATGTCCCATCTTCGAAAGTGTTAAATTCTCCTCTATATTCCAAGATGGGTGGAGAAAGAGCATTATTACCATATTACGAAATAGCAAAACATATGCTAGGTGTCACAGAAAATCCTCAATTGTGGGAGCCTGATCATCTATTATTAGAAACAGCAAAATCTTTTGGAAAAGAAGATACGTTTAGAAGAACTCCTGTGGGAATTTATTTTGGAAATAAAAAAGATCCCAAGGATCCTTTTTTTGATGGAGATGGTCCTGATCGTGATCCTTGTAATTATTGTGGTGGTTGTATGGTCGGATGTCGCCACAACGCCAAAAACACATTGGATAAAAACTATCTATACTTAGCAGAAAAGTTAGGTGCTGTTATTTTACCGGAAACAAAGGTAACATCTCTCATTCCATTGAATGAAAAAGGAATCCCTGATCCAGAAGCAAGTGGGGAATTTGGTTACGAATTAGAAACAAACAGTACGACAGGTTGGTTTGGTTTTCCAAAACACAAATTTCGATCCAAACAGGTCGTATTATCAGCAGGGGTAATGGGAACAGTTGGTTTACTTCTGAAGATGCAACAAGAAAACAAAATGATTCGTTTGTCAGAAAAATTAGGCGATACGGTTAGAACGAACAGCGAAACAGTTTTGCCAGTCACAGTTGCAGCAAGTAAAAATGCTGATTATTCCCGAGGAATTGCGATCACATCTTCTGTTCATCCAGATGAAAATACTCATATTGAACCGGTCAGATATTCGAAAGGTTCCGATTTTTTTGGTGTACTTGCAAGTGTGATGACAGATGGAGGAGGAAAGTTTCCAAGACCTCTTAAGTTTTTTTGGACTATGTTTCGCCACCCAATCTATTTTTTAAAAGCTCACAATCCATTTGGTTTTGCTAAAAACTCCATCATTCTCCTTGTGATGCAAACTGTAGACAATAGTGTACGACTTGTACGAAAAAGAAGGTTCATTTGGCCTTTTCAAAGAACGATTACTTCTGCATTGTCAACAGGTGAGCCAACACCTACTTACATTCCAATTGCCAATGCATTCACACGAAAATTAGCCGAAATTGTGGGCGGTATTCCTAGAAGTTCACTCAATGAAACATTATTGTCTGCGCCAGTAACAGGGCACATCATGGGAGGATGCATTGTGGCGGAATCACCAGAAAAAGGTGTGATTGACTTGGAAAACAAAGTATTTGGTTACGAAAACTTACGAGTCTGCGACGCTTCTATGCTAACAGTCAATTTAGGAGTCAATCCAAGTTTGACCATCACAGCGTTGTCAGAAAGAGCGATGAGTCTCATTCCACCAAAAGAAAATGGACCAGTTCCTTTTCTGAAGTTTGAAGTGAAACGTGGATTTGATAAAATCATTAGCTTCAAACAACCAAAACAATTGGTTAAAAAATCGACAACTACACGTAAACAATTATCCTAACAGGAATGAGTTTCATTGATGTAGCAAAATCTGGAAATATGGAAGAGTGGGATCAACTCCTAAAAGAGGGAGGGGATCCCAATGAACTAGATTCCTATGGCACGAATGCGTTGTCTTGGATGCTTAAGATGGATCATGTAGAATTGTTTACACATGCCATTGCTTACGGCGCTGATCCAAATACTCCCTATCGAACTCCAGGAAATGTGATCTTTGATGTTTTGAGTCAAAATCGCACTTTGTTTTTAGACGCGCTCATCACGACTGCTCCGCGTTGGAAACATTCCCCACACTTGTTTACTCGGGATAAAGACGGAAATACAATTTTCCACCGTTCCGTTTTGGAAGCTTCTGAATCTCTTTGGGAAGTCATTCATGAATGGTTGACTGACGAAATCATATCACTACGGAATGAAGCGGGAAGGACTATCTTTTTAGAATCTGTTGTTGAGAATCGATTAGAGATTCTTTCTTATTTATGGAAACAGTTTCCGCACGTCATAGACCAAGTAGATAGTGAAGGGAAAAATGCGCTTCACTTAGCTTCAGAACGAAATTTGGATGAAGTTTGTTCTATTCTCTTAGAAGAAGGAACAATAAATTTGGAAGCCAAAGATCAGTTCGGGAATACGGCTTTATTTTTATCAGCCACCGCAGATGGAGTGGAATCCATGAAAGAACTTTTATACGCGGGAGCGTGTCCCTTTGTATGGGGTGAAAATAAGGAATCCATCACAAGGTTACTAGATAGAGAAAAGTTTGGCCATTGTTTGAAAACATGGAAGGACTTTGTGATTCAAAAAGCAATTTTAGGGGATGTATATCCCCTAAAAAACGAAATGATCTCGTACATTAAATTAGAGAAACCTTTTAAACCAGAAGAACTCGCAAAAGCAAAGTTAGTTGACTTGGTTTAAACTAACTTTGTCACTCGAATTATTTTTGAGGAGTGGAATCATCTCCGTAAAATTTTGGTCCATAGTTTCCTTCTCTGTCAGTATGATTTCGTTCTGACTGAGGTTTTTCAAATGTATAATGTTGCTCGATATTGGTTTTGAAAGGAGCGTTTTCTGGAGATTCTCCAAACTGTTTGAGCTCTGAAACTTTTAAAACCGTTCGAGGGTGTTTTCCAAGTCTACCTTGGAATTGAAAAAAAGAAGCAACCGACTTGTCAACTTTGTGGTGGCCATCGGGATCTTTTACGGCTTTTTGATTCACCCAACCTGGTTCTTCCCACATCACAAGTTTTTGGATCCTTTGTTTTACCATCCCTCGTGCATCCACATAGCGAGTGGTGGTTTGCAATGTTTCATCTGTGTTTGTTTGTGGATTTTGAATGCCAGATCCAATTTTGACTGCTGTAAGATCTTTCTCTGAGATATCGGAAGGTACAATGAGGATGGATTCATTTGGATCAAAAATAGGAAATACATCCCAAGGATCAGAAATATAGTTAAACAAAAAATTACCTGCATTTAGTTTAACCGTATAGCCACCGTAAGCTGAAGTGGGATTTCCTCCATCAGACTTCATGTTCCCTTTAGCAACATACAAAATCGGATGATTCTTAATAGAGTTAATATTTCGAAAGTCTGTATCGAGTAATATATGGTTGTGGCCAGTGAGTAAAATGCGTTTAGGTTTCCCGTCTTTGGAAACTAAAAGTGCATAGGATTCCAAATCCCCTTGGTGTATATTGCCAAATTTTGTTGGACCCTCGTTCCAATCATACCAAATCCAATACGAAACAACCATGTCACCATTTCCGACTTCATACCAATAGTTTGCATTGTCACGAAAACCTGGTAAGGCTTCTTTCTGAGTTCCAGACACAGTTGTTTCTGCATAACGAACATGGTAATACAAATGTGTAGGGTTTTCTTTTGGTATGATTTCAGGAAATTCTACATAGTTCCAAGTAGTTTGGCATCTAGTTTTCCTACGAATGTCTTTCTCTGGTAAAGGATATTCTTTTGAAACGAAATGATCTGCAAACTTTTCTATGTTAGATGGAAGATATTTTTTATCTTTATGAAAGACAAGTATCGGAGCAAATTTTTTTGCAATGTCTTCTTGGATTCGATTGGGAATGCGATTTTCTTGGGTTACAAATCGAAATTCTTTAGTTATGTTTGCACCGATTTTTTCTAGATCAGAAGGAGAATACCAGTATGGATTGTGGCCTGGTGAAAACTTCCCATGAACTTTTTGAATCCCAATGAGTTCTATTGATAAGTGAGTCCATTTTTTGGGAAGTGTTTGGTTGTTTTTGGTGAAAAGCGAAGTTGATTTGATTTTTCCTAACTCGAATTTGTTTTCTGAAATGGGAATATAACAGTTCTTAGCAGTTATTGATTCGCAATCATAGACCTTTGACACGATGGCAAGAGATTCTCCATATAACTCTTGTGGTACATCAGAGAGTTTCCATAAAAAACTAACGGATTCTGGTAGGTTTTGTTTACCTTGAGATGTCGTGGCAGATTGACAGTGGATTGTAACTAAAAGTAGAACAATGGTTAGGGAGAGTTTTAAATTCATGTTAGGTGTGAGTAAACAATATTGAAATAAAAAACCCCTGTTTCCAGGGGTTTTTCTTATAAAAGAGAGAAAGAATTATTCAGCGTCTTTTTTTGCCTTTTTTTCTTTTTTGGCTTTCTTAGCTTTTTTTGCTTTTTTATCGCCATTTTTGTTATTCTTTTTTTCTTTTTTCTCACCGTCTTTGTTGTTCATTTTTTCTTTCTTAGGTTTAACGGTTTCCGAAGCTTCCTCAGCTTGCATCGTAGGTTCTTCGTCTGCCTCTGTTTGAGCAAACAAACCAAAACTGCTGAAAGAGAAAAGAGTGAGAATCACAAGAAATTTTTTCATTTTTTACCTCGTATCGAATGTGCGACCAATTAGATACTATTTCTGTGATTAGACAATCTTTAATTTTTGATCTTGGCTGATTTATTTACCCACACAGAATTTACTAAAAATACGTCCTAAAACTTCCTCGTTTTCGACAACTCCGTTCACTTCTCCTATTTCTTTCAGAGCTAGGTTGATTTCTTGGATATAAATCTCAGCAGGTACATTGGTTTCCATAAGTTGAATTGCTTCCGTTAAGGAAGATTCAATTTTTTGAATGTGGTATCTTTGGCGGTCCTCTAATAAAACCAGGTCTTCTGTGTCATCTTTTGAAGTCAGTTTGGATTTTAAGACATCTAACAAATCCGAGATACCTTCTTTGGTTCGGCACGATATTTCCGAAATCGTAACATTGAATTCCGATTGGAGATTCAGTAAGTCGGTTGAATTCCAGGAAGGATGTTTGGCATCAATTTTATTGGCGACAAGTAGGGACCCAAATAATCGTTCTTTATGTTTTTCAAAAAAAGAGTTTTTGTCAAATGGAATAGAAGTATCAATTAGTAGTAACTTAACATTCGCGCTATCGGCTTCTCGTTTACTTCGTTCAATACCCATTTGTTCAATCGAATCTGTGGTTTCTCGGATGCCGGCAGTATCGACAAGCCTTATGGGAATACCATCCAAACTCAATTCTTCTGCAATATAGTCGCGTGTGGTTCCGGGAACATCAGAGATGATGGATCTGTCTTTTCCGATGAGTAAATTCATCAAACTGGATTTACCAGTATTTGGCTCTCCATATAAAACTACTGTTGATTGTAATATTAACGATTCAGCTCGTTCCGAATCTTTGATGAGCTTTGAACATAAGTTCTTAAGATTCACCATTCGGCTTTTTCTTTGCTCTAAACTTTCAAAGGTTAGGTCTTCTGTCGAAAAATCAATTTCCGCTTCGCATTCGGCTTTAAGAGAAATTAAATCACTTCGAATTTTGGAACTTAGTTTCGTGATTTCACCAAAGACATTCTTTTGTGCTAGTTCCAATTCGTATTTAGACCTTGCTTCAATCAAACGACTGATGGCTTCTGCACCAGACAAATTGATTTTACCATTCAAATACGCTCGTCTTGTAAACTCACCTTTGCCAGCAGGTCGTGCACCTTTCTCAAACAACACATGTAAAGCACGTTTCAATAAGATGGGATTTCCATGGAGATGGAATTCTGCTAAATCTTCACCTGTATAGGAGTTAGGTGCTGGAAAGTAAAAGAAGACAATTTGATCTAAGGGTTTTCCATTTTCGACAAAGTCGCAAAATATAGCAGAACGTTTGTGATTTTGGAGAAACGATTCGGTGATAGGGTTTTTGTTTTTTTCTAAAACGGCAAGAGAGATGGGCAAAACCAAAGAACCAGAGACCCGGAGGATACCAATCGCTCCGGGACCTTGGGCTGTGGACAATGCCGCAATGGTATCAATCAAGATCTTCTTGGTCTACTCCATCAGCAAAGTCTTCTACTGGTAGACCTTTTTTTGAAGGATCTTCCAAATCTTTGTATTTGTGTTTTTCTTTCGCAGAAATCACACGAACACGTTTGAATGTTCCATTTCCTTCTGATCTTGTAAAAACTCTTTCGTCTTCTTGGATTGCCATGTGGACGATTCTTCTTTCAAAAGGATTCATAGGGTCGAGAAGTTTAGATCGTCCAGACTTGATGACAGAAGCGGCAACTGATTTTGCTAAACGGATGAGAGATAACTCACGTTTGTCGCGGTAAGATTCAATATCCAAAACAATTTTACGATTGTGTCGGATCTTTGGATCTACCATAAGATTGAGGAGGAATTGGAGTGAATCTAATGTACCACCACGTTTTCCAATAATGAGTCCAGATTCTTTGCTGGTGAGTTCGACATAAATTTTTCCGTCCACGTCACCCATACCTACAACTTCTGCGGGGATTCCCATTTTTTTCAGAATGGTGATGATCACTCCGTGGATAATTTTTTCTGATGGAATATCGTTGTTAGCGACAAACGCGCGTACAACGGCTGGTTTTTTTTGGGTGATTCCTAAAAAGCCGGACTTTCCGGAATCTACTACTTCGAAACGTAAATCGCCTGGTTGGAGACGAAGGGTTTCAAGAGTATAGTCTTCTGCTTCCCCTTTCGTTTTTCCTTCGGCTTCGAAAATGTAATTATTCATCTGTGATCTTCCTTGTTAAACAATGATTTCATTTCTTCTTTTTGTTTTGGTTTCTAAAACCTGGTCTTGCAACCGCAGAAGGATTATTCGCTGGAGATGGTCCACTTGGGGTCGGTTTTTTATCTTCTGACTTACCGAACTTGTTTGTATACACCTGTTGAGCGATGGACAAAATGTTCTGCATTGTCCAATACATGGTAACACCAGCAGGCATAGACCAGAAGAAGTATAACATAATGACAGGCATCATATACATCATCATCTTCTGGTTTGGATCTGTTGATACAGTTGTCATTTTAGATTGCACCACTTGTGTTGCGACCATGATGAGAGGTAAGATATTGATCGAAAGAGCTCCAATGAGCGCAAGTTTCGGAGTTGTGAAAACAGTATCGGGTTCACTTAAATCTTTGATCCAAAGGAATGGCGAATTCCAAAGATCCACTGTATCTGAGAATGCTGTATAAAGTGCGATAAAGATTGGAATTTGGATGAGCATCGGAAGGCAACCCGCCATCGGATTGGTTCCATTCTTTTTATAAAGCTCTATCGTTTTTTCTTGTTTGAGCTTTGGGTCATCTGCATATTTTTCGTTGATGAGTTTGATTTGAGGAGATAACTCCTGCATCTTTTTCATCGACTCTGCTTGTTTTTTGTTCAATGGATAAAATGCTAACTTGAACAAAATAGCGAATATGACAATCGCCCAACCGTAGTTAGGAATCACCAAGTAGATCTTCTTTAAGATCCAAACAATTCCGTTTCTAAGAGGTGTTGTAATCCCTTGGTTAAAGGATTTATCAAGTGATTCACTGAGTCCGGCAAATACAGAGTCCTTGTTGATTTTTGGATCTAGTTTGCTATCTCGGAAGGCCGTTCCGTCAAGTTCACGAACACCAACGTAAGCCGCATAATCTAAGTTTACTTCTTCGCCTGGACCAAGTTTCCAGTTGTCATAAACAAGTAAAACTCCTGTTTCGTTTCCTTTACGGTTATCGAGAAGAACACCTGCTGGTTTGTCATCGAGAGGGTCAATTACACCAATGAAATAGCGGCTTCCCGTTCCTACAAAGTCTACTTTGTCGTTTGAACCTTTTTTGATTTCATAACGAGTGTCTTTTCCTTCGTTCGAACCAAATAAATTGTCAAAAAAACCTTGGGTGGTTGTTCCATCGATATGGTCTTTGAAACTACCATCTAAATAGTAGTAACGGAAGTAGTGAGCATTGTCTCGATCATTGAAATCTTCTTTTTTCTTTAAGATAGGACCAAGGGAACTAAAAGAACGAAAGTAAACGTCGGACTTAGTTGGCGAGATGTAAATGGTCTCTCCAGTTCTGTTTTTCAAAGTTAAGTGGAACTTAAAATAATTTTCAGAAGGGAAAAATTGAAATTTTTTCTGGATCGTAAATTTACCATCTAACGAAGGTGCTTCGAAGATGACGGTTTTTGTTTCAGCGTTATAGCTAGAGCTAAAGTTTACGAGGTTGTAGGCGGAAAAAGGAATCGTGTCTTTGTCTTCAATGATGTTGAAGTCAAAACCTTGGCCTCTTGTGAGTTCCACCGCTTTTTCCATTTGGCCATCAAACTCAATTTGAAATTTCGGATCTTTTGCGATCACAAATTCGGAACCATCTGGTTCTTTATGGTCTTTGATATAATATTCTGTAATCCTTCCACCTAAACTGGAGAATCGAACTAAAAAGGAATCAGTTTTCAGAGAGAAGGTTTTTATGTCTTCAGGTTTGACTGGATTTAGCTTTGTCGATTCAGTTGTGGCTTTTTTGATTTCAGCCTTTGGGTCTGTTGCCACTGTTTTGTCTTTGTTTGCACTTTCAGTTTTTGCAGTTGCATCGACAGCTTTTGGTTTTGGAGGTTGAGGTGGAAAAAAGAAATAATTGATCCCCATCCATACTGCTAAACTTAAAAATAAAGCGAGGAATAAGCGACCTTGTCTGTTTGTGGCATCGTTTTGCATAATTTAACTCTTGTTATAAGATTTCGGTAATGGGTCATGCCCACCTTCATGATAAGGATGGCATTTAGAAATTCGGACAATACTAAGAACAAGTGCCTGATACCAGGGAAAGGTTTCAAACGCTTGTTTGGCGTATTCAGAACAGCTGGGAGTGAATCGACATGCTGGAGGCAAAAGAGGGGACAGCAGTTTTTTATAAAGGGTAATGAGGAGTAAAAACAGCCGATTCATGGGAATTGTTTTAGAACCGAAAGGAATAAGGCCTCTCGGTCTTCCTTAGATAATTTCGCAAATCCAACTGGAACAAGTATGGCACAATCGTATCCTACTGGGATCAATGGAATGTGTTTCCGAACCAGTTCCCTAAGGATTCGTTTCGAACGATTGCGAAGAACGGCAGTTTTGTGAGTTTTATCGGGGCAAAATAAAAAACTGGCAAAAGGAAGGCCGTTTTTCCGAACAAGCCAACGAAGTGGTGGCTTGCCCATTTTTCGATTCTGACGAAAGAGTTCCTGGATCCTAGTTTGGTCGCGAAGGGTCTCCGAAGGAAGCTCCTAAATTAGAACTTTCTCCCGATTTTTTCGTCGGAAACAGTCAATTTATAACGTCCCTTTCTTCTTCTAGAGGCTATCACATTTCTTCCGCCTGGGGTAGCCATTCTGGCTCGGAATCCGTGAGTTCTCACGCGCTTAATTTTACTCGGTTGGAATGTACGTTTCATGAAACACCTAATTTATCTATATATGATCGCAAAAATATGAGGTCTTTTGAAAGGTTTTTGGTACGCCCATGGAAGTCAAGGGGAATTGGGAAAAATGATTGGACAGATCTGATCTTAAGTGACATAAGTCAGTTTTTACCAATCATTCTTACAAAGACTATGTTCGCCTTTGTCCCAGAGGTTCTTAAGCGTGGACTGGTCTCTCCTACGGGTGCGTGTGGTTTGGCGAGGGGAATGCAATCGTCCGAATGAACTTTAGATTTGACTGCCATTTCACTTGGGCCTTCTCAGAAAGGTTATGGAAACGTTTGGGCATTAGATTGGGTTTTTTCTGCGTTCTCCTACTTTTTGCTTTTGGTGTGTGTGACCTGTTGGCAAACCCAAAGAATCTACACACCAATCACCTAACCAAAAGAGACGAAGCAGATACTCTTGAAAGGGCAATCCAAGAATCGATCCAATACTTACAAAAACTTCCGACTGATACTGAGTTTTTGATCCAAGGGGAACGATACTCACCGCAGGATATTCTGTCTCCTTTACTCACCATACAAAAACAACTCCATAAGATAGGAAACAATGGATTCAATACGGAATTCAGAAAATACTTTCAAGAGATTGAGTTGAAACCTAGCGATGACCTACCTCTGATCACTGGATATTACGAAGTTCGTATCCAAGGGAGAACCAAACCCCAAGGAAAGTATATGTATCCCGCACTTGTCCTTCCAAAACAGAGAACTAACGAAACAAATCCCCAACTGTATTCTAGAGAATTTTGGAAAGAAAAGAACCATTGGCAATTGTATTCCGAACCAATTGTTTTTCTAACTTTAACCGATCTTCACCTGGCACAATTGGAAGGATCGGCACTTGTCCAAACAGAAAAAAAGGAAATGTTTCGAATCAATTATGCTGGCGACAATGGACTTGACTACCAAAGCCCAGCTCTTCATCTAACAGGAATTTGTCCCAGTTTAAAACCTTATCACCTTTCTCAATGTTGGGAAACAAAACCCCAGGAGGTGACTGATGCCATTTGGAAAAATCCAAGGTATATTTTCTTTGAAAAGGAATCTGTTAAGAAAAAGAAAACTCGCGATACCCAAGAAGGACCTTTAGGCAGTGGGGGCATTCGTCTAATCAAAGAACGTTCAGTTGCCATGGACAAACAAATTCCACTGGGGTTTCCTGTCCTTTTGAGTTTTCTTTCCACCAAACAGACATATCATGACCATTTGGCATTTGTTCATGATAGGGGGAATGCCATTCAAGGCGAAGGAAGAGTTGATTTTTATTTAGGGAATGGATTTGGAATTGATGAGGTTGCAAACCAACTCTTAACCAAAGGAAAAGTTGTTTTACTTGTTCCTAAGAAAATGGACTGCCAACCAAACAATTCCAAGGAATGTGAAAGACGACAGTCTAAAAGATAGAATGGAATCTCAATTAAAGGTACGATCCAAAAAAGAAATATTTAAACTAGATGAATCTTTCTTTAAAAGATTGAAACGGAACTTATTTCATGGAACTGAGTCCAATTTGGTTCCCTTCAGAGTCTTCACATATGGATACAAATCCAAAGTTGCCTATTGAAAACTTTTGCCGAATTAATTTTCCGCCAAAAGACCTTAATTTTTTTTCATCTAATAAACAGTCTTCCACGTTAAAATAAACCATAGTTCCACCTAATCCTGGTTTTTTGTATTTAGATTCCACAAGCGCACCAGAAGAACCATAAATTGCCATATCAGAAGAAAAAACTTTCATTTTTGTTTCTCCAGTCGGGTCGATTAAATCTTCCAATGTTTGTTGGCATATGTTTTCATAAAATTTTGTGGCTCTATCCATTTGGTTCACATACAGATCAAACCAGCCAATCGCATTAGTTTTTGTCATATCATTATCCTCCATCATGATACGTATTGTTTTCATGATGATTGATATTACTTCAAAAATGAAAGTTAGGATTGTATAAATCAGACATCGAAGTGTTTAAAATATTCTTTTGGTGTGTAACCTGTGATTTTTCGAAAGGAGTGGATAAAGTGGGACTGGTCTGTATAAAAATCGAGATAATGGCCTTTAAATGCTTTTTGTAATCGTAGGATTTTTAAAAAATCATGAGGAGAAAAGCCTGTTGTTTGTTTGAGTTTTCTTTGTAATTGTCTAGGAGATAAATTTCCATAGGCAGCCATATCCTCCACTGACTCAATCTCATCCAGATTTTCTAAGATAATGCTGACCAAGTCGTTTTTAATGATCACTTCTTGTTTCCATAAAGTTTCAACAAGCTGTGTAAAAAATGGAGAAAAATTTTCAAACTCTAAATTTAACAGCTGGTTTGCCGTTTGCACAAGAGGTAAGTTTCCAACATATGGTTGGTCCACAAATCCAGAGAGAATTTCCTTCGGATTTCCTTGCCACATTCCTGGCAAAAATTGAATGCCTGTATAGTGAAATTGTTTACCTAAATTGAGAGTAACATATTCCGTTTTTCTCATCGTAATTGCAGCAATTTTTGTATTTATTAAATTCAGGAGTATGTTCACACAAGCATCTGGTATGACATGAAGGATAAAATCTTCTTTTAGAACTCCAATCGATTTGATTTCCCAATAAGAATGGATGATGGATTCATATTTTTGAGGTGGTTTTGTTTCACAAAAAGAAACAGAACCAAATTTTTTGTGAATTCCATCTTTGATTGGATCGTACATAAAAATTTATAAATGAAAACGATTGCTATTTAGACATTTTAAAAAAGATATAATGTATAGATTATTAATCTTTTTGATTCGAAATTCCTTGGAAAAATATTTCATATAAGGATTCAATTTCTGTATCCACATCAATGGGAAACTTCGGTGCCAAAATGAATTTCGTAATGATAAAACTTGCTCCCAAACTAAAGGAGGCTCTTACAATTTGATTTGGATCTAAATCTTTTCTAATCTCACCTTGGGCTTGAAAGAATCTATATGTTTCTACTGAAGTATCGTATAAATTGGATTTCCATAACTGTCCAAAAATCTCAGCAAAATCTTTGGATGAGAGAATTGCTCCTAGTAAAAGTTTTAGCTTTTTTGGCTCCTTGGCAACGGCGTCATATCTTGCTTTTAAGATCGAAATAAACCATTTTTTAAAGTTTGGATTAGGAGTCTGGATTCGTTTTTTTAAATCCGACATATGGTTTGGTAAAATCGTTGAAAGTAATAAACCAGCTAAGACTCGTTTGTATAAATCATTTTTTGTTGGGAAATATTTAAACAAGGTGCGCTCCGTAACACCTGCTTTTTTTGCTAATTCTGCTGTAGTTGCCCCACTGAATCCTAACTCTGCAAAAATATCTTCTGCTGCATACACTATGTCTTTTTCCTTCTCAGAACGTGGATTTTGGTAGGATTCAAATTCATTTTGTAGCAATTTTAAGGTAAGTCTCATCTAGATTTTCTAACTCGTTACGTATCATTTTTTCCAATGCATATTTATTTCGATTGATTTTTTGTATAGTATTTACTTTACAATAAAATTGAACTGGTATAGTGGATACTATATTATTAAGGAAACAATATGAAATATGTAAAGCTGGGGTTACCTCCGCATCGTGCTATCTCTTGGAATAAAAAAACCTTGGATTCGGCGGAATTTGGTCGTGAAATTTTAAACGATGGTAGGATCAAATACTGGATCAGACATGAGATCCTTAATGGTGTATCTCCGAAAATGTTAGTCTGGTGGTTCAAACATTTAGAAGGTGAAATGGAATTCCAAGGTAAATTGTATAATCGTTATCATGTCTGGCATCCTGAAGATCACGTACATGTCAGTTATGAAAAACGTAACGAGGATGGTTCGATAGGACCAGGTGCCGTATTGCGGATTGTTGAATACCTTTGCCGGCAAAAAAAATATTTAGTCAATGTCATCAGTCCAATTGAAAAGTTGGATGAGGATGGGTTCATCCACAATCCTAGATTGTATGGATTATTACCTTTAGCAAGAATGGAATACCGTTTCCAAGAAACTAAAGATGGTACTTTTTATGAAAACTGTTTGATTGTAGGTTGGAAAGGCATTACTTTTCGATTCTTAAGACTAATTTTTGAATTTCTATTCTTTGACAAAAAACATGGATATGCTTGGATCAAACATAATATTGAAGAAGTAGGACAGCTTCAATATTTTTTGCCAGATCTCTATAGGAAAGAAAATGAAAATTTACGGTGATAGCCAATCAGGCAATTGTTACAAATTACAGTTAGTTGCTTCGTTTTTGAACATTTCTTATGAATGGATTGAATTAGATATTAAAAATGGTGATACGAAAACCGAGTCATTTCTTAAATTAAATCCCAATGGGAAAATTCCCATTCTTTTACTAGATGATGGAAAAGTTTTATCCGAATCAAATGCAATATTGAATTTTTTGGCAGAAGGAAGCGAACTTGTTCCCAAGGATTCATTCGAAAAAGCCAAGGTATTACAATGGCAGTTTTTTGAACAATACAGCCACGAGCCATATATCGCAGTAGCAAGATTCATCCAACACTACTTGGGAATTCCAGAAGAGAGAAAAGTAGAATATGAATCAAAACGATCTGGAGGTTATAAAGCCCTTAGGGTAATGGAAATCCAATTGGAGAAAACACCCTTTTTAATTGGTGAAAGGTTGACTGTGGCAGACATTAGTTTATTTGCTTATACTCATGTGGCTCATGAGGGTGGCTTTGATTTATCGGAATACCCCAAAATAAGAGAATGGATCCAAAGGATTCAGAATCAAAAAAATTTCATTCCGATGAAATCAAGATAATTGAAGGTTACAAACTTCCTCTTCCGTTTCAATTTCAATGGTTGTATGAACAATTTCAAAGGTAAGTGCCACCTTTCTGATCTCTTCTTTGATCTTTTGAAATTCACCTAACTTCACTTTTTTGTCGATCAATACGTGAAGAGAAGCAACGTGATGGTTTCCATCCAAACTCCATATTTTGATATCATGCACAGATTTTATTCCTTTGATTTGGTTCCAACTTTGGATCAAATCGGATCGATTGAGTGACACAGGTACAGCCTGTAAAAAGATCCGCATTACTTGTTTTATATTACCGTAGGCACTGAACAAAATCCAAATGGCAATGCCAAACGACAAAGTAGGATCAATCCTTGGAAGATCCCAAACATACATCACTGCACTACCAACAAGAACGGCAATCCAACCCAGAATATCCTCCAAAAAATGTAAAAACACAGCTTTTTCAGAAAGACTTGTTCCATGATTTAAACGAAACATTGCGATTCCATTGACAATAACCCCGACGATGGCCAAAACAAACATGAGCTCCGCTCTCGATTCGACTGGTGAAAAAAATCGATGAATGGATTCGATGATCATAAAGATGGAACCAACAGATAATAAGACGGAAATAAAAAGAGAACCTAAGATGGAAAAACGTTTATATCCATAATGAAAATGATGATCTATCGGTTTTGCTGAAATTTTTTGCAAATACCAGACAAAAGCCAAGGAAAGTGCATCTCCAAAATCATGAAACGCATCTGAGATGATGGCAATACTATTGGAATAAATACCACCAACCAATTCAAATATAGAAAAGAATAAATTAAGAAAGAATGCCCAAGCTAAATTTTGAGAAGAGGAATGATGATGGTGGTCGTGGGAATGACCATTTTCGTTTGTTTGGTGATTGTTATGGTTGTGGCCTTGTCCCATACGGATAAATTTTCATTGGTCGTCATTGAGTGCAAGCGCGAAAGAAAAGAGAAATAGAATCGATCCGAAACAATAATATACTTTGGATTTTTATTCAAAGAGAATTTTAGGTTTTGAATATAGGTATCCTTGTACGATATGGCAGGAAGTTTTTTTCAAACGAAGGAGTTGGTCTTCTCTTTCAATTCCTTCAGCAATGGTTTTTAAACCAAGAGAATCTGCTAGATGGCAAATCGATTCTAATAATAAAAAATTTCGATCTGAGATCGCAATATCATCTAAAAAAGATTTATCGATTTTTAATTCATCGAATTGTATTTTTTGCATGTAATGCAAAGAAGAATACCCTTTTCCAAAGTCATCCAAGGAAACGGAAATTCCGTTTGCACGAAGGGAAGAAACGATTTCTTCTATAGTTTCAATTTCATCGATAAACACATCTTCTGTAATTTCAAAAATCAGAATTTTTGGATCGATTGATTTTTCCTTCAAATACTGGATAACATATTCATTAAAATTTGGGTATAGAAAAAAGATAGGTGATATGTTGATCGAAATTTTAATTTGTTCTCCATACTTGGTGATTATTTTTGGAATTTGACTGACCACTAATTCGAAAATATTTTTTCCAAATGGAACAATGAGATCTGATTTTGTGATGATCGGTATGAATTCATCTGGAGAAACTTCTCCATATTCTTTCACATTCCATCTTGCCAGTGCTTCCAATCCAACAACAATATGAGTTTTAATGTCGACTTTTTCTTGGTAAGCAATTTTGAACTCATCATTCTCAATCGCCTTTTCCAATTGGTTTTTAAGATGTTGTTCCTTTTCAATTTTTTTTTCCATTTCTGGCTCAAACCAAACAATATGATTGATTGATTCTTCTCTAGCAACGTTCATCGCAATGGAAAGTTTTCGTATCACTTCATCTAAATGATTTGCTTCCGTTGGAAAATGAATTCCCGAAACTCGGTATTGGAGTCTATGTCCCAATCGATCAGGAGTAAGAGTTTGATTGTTGTTTAAATCAAATGCGATAATCCCTTCTTCAATTCTAGTTTTGGAAGAATTTTCAATCCATAAAATGAATTCATCTCCACCTAGACTGGCAACAATGGTATTGGGTCTTTCCGCAGTGTATTCTATTAAGATCTTACCAATAAGTGCTAAAATCTGATCTCCAAAACCAATGCCATGCAAACCATTGATGACTTTCAGTCCTTTGATATTAAAAAGTAAAACGAAGGCTTCTTTTTGGCCTAATAATACTCTGTTTTGTATAGATGTTTCAAACAAATATCTGTTGGGTAGTTGGGTCAAGGAGTCATAAAATGCAAGTTTGTCGATGTATTGGTTCGATTGTAAAATTTTGGTTCTTGATTCTTTTAGATAAACTATGTTTTTGATTAACTTCGATCTAAGTCTTTGGATTAAAAATCCCGAAAGGATAGAAAAAATAATCAAACTGACAGATTTGAAATACCATTCTCTTGGGCTCTGGTTTCGAACTCCTAGTGAATCAGGAAAACTCAAAATAGAAAAATAAACCAATACACCGAAAATACCTGGTAAAAGTGAAATGATAAGCGCAAATACCAAACTAGGAATGGGAGGTAAAAAAACAAAAAAAGAAATGATAATGAAAGCGAGAGAGATCTCACCGGTTCCAAGTAATCCACTTCGTAAAAAAGATAATACTGTGATAAAAATTGCAGTTCCAATCAAAGTGAAAACACGTAGGAGCAAAGGGACTTTGTTTTTTAAAACATACTCAAGTAGAAATAATGCTGAGATTCCTAGATCAACGGATAAAAAAATATAATCTGGTTCGCCTGACTCTGTAAAAAGTGGAATGAGATGGAGGAAGGCAGCAACTAAAAATAGAGCCGAAGTTGCTAACAGGAATTTTCGAAGCAGTGGACCGGTATCTTTGCGGAATTTTAACCAATAAACATAATTTCGTTTGTTAGATACCATGTTGATAAATCCGGTCAAAATGTTTCCATATGTGGCTGGAGTAAAAATGGCTTTTCGAAACAAAACGTCAAGACTAACTTATCCACATTGTGTCCTCTACTAATGAATTATCCCCCAAGTCACCGCAAGAATCTGCGGTAGAAACTCGACACGTCGTTTTACCGAACGATGCTAATCATTACGGAACTGCGTTTGGTGGTGCGATTATGAGTTGGATCGACTTAATTGCTGTCATGGCTGCACAGAGACATTCTGGACGAGAAGCGGTTACCGTGAGCATTGATCGAATTAATTTTATCACGCCGATTCAGATTGGGGATCATGTCAATTTAAAGGCAATGGTGAATTATGTGGGAACAACTTCTATGGAAGTTGGGGTCCAAGTGAACCGTGAAAATCCATACACTGGTGAAATGGTGCGAGCAACGACCGCCTATCTTTCGTTTGTTGCTTTGGATGAAAATAAAAAACCTGCTCGAGTTCCACCCTTAAAATTAGAGACGGATCTGGAAAAACGTCGTTATGCAGAAGGAAAAATGCGTATCGAGATGGCTAAGGAATTTTCAGCAAAAATCAAAGCGAGCCGCAAAACTTGATTCCTTATCGTTTTTGAAATCTACCAAAAACAAAATTTTGAAGAGTTCCAAATGGTGTAAGATGGTCCTCTCTTCGAAACTCGATCGGTAAAAATTCAGGGGAAAAAACATCCGTAAGTATTTCTTCCGTATATTGATTAATTTCGAGTCCGCTGCACTTTTTGGGACCTAAATCACTAAATGTTCCAATGATGAAATCACCTTTTTCATTTAATGCATGTAATGCATTGGTTTTGTATTTTGCAATGGCTTTTGCATCCGTTAGAAAATGAAACACGGCTCTATCATGCCAGATATCATATTTCTTGTCTGAATGGAAATCAGTTATGTCAGAAACAATCCATTCTATATTTTTACTGATTTCGCCCAATCTTAGTTGGCTTCGTTTGAGAGCATTCTCACTAACGTCTAACACAGCTATATTCTGGTAACCAAGTTGTAATAGATGATCTACTAATATGGATTCACCACCACCCACATCAATGATTCTAGCTGACTTAGGTTGTTTTGTGTTTTGGATTAGCTCTAAAGATAAGGTTGGATATTCTTGAGTCCAACTCACTTCCTTTGGCTGTTTTTCTGAATAAATCGTTTCCCAGTGTTGTTTATTGTCCATGTTGGAATGTCTTTTTCCTATGATTTGATTGTATAAAATATAGAGTGAGAACAGCAACGAATACCAAAAAAGGAATACTGACTAGATTGAGTGATAACCAACCTATTTTGTGTTCTAGATACCCAGCACTGTATGTAGATAAAATCGCAAGAGAATACACTATGGTATCATTAGTCGCTTGGATTGCATTTTTTTCGGATGGATGGTATTGTTCGACAAGAAGGTTGGTCCCTCCCACATACATAAAATTCCAACCGATTCCAAGTAAGATAAGAGCAAGAGCAAATGGCATAAATTCTGTACCTTGTAGTGCCGAAACACACTCCAAGCCCATTACAAAAACACCTAACAAGATCAAGTAAGGTGCAGTCATTTTACGCACTAAATATCCTGAGAAAAAAGAAGGGATATACATTCCAAGCACATGCCATTGTAAGACAAGCGTAGATGCGTGCATTTCATGACCATGTGTTTTCATGGCAACTGGTACAGCCGTCATAAGCATTGCCATCAAACCAAAACTAAAGGTTGTCGCAAGAATAGAAACCCATAGACCAAGATTTTTTACATGATACGAGAATGGTCTCACTGTATCCCTTGGTGACAGAGAAAGATCTGCTATAACTTCTTGCGTGAACTCTTTCTTTGGAGATGGAAGAAAGGAAATTAAAATAAATTGGATACAAAGACACAAGATGAGGATGATATAACATCCCAGATAGAGAGAAGTTGGGAATAGATTTTTTCCATGCAAACCTGCGAGTGGCCCAAGAAAGGCAGCAGGAATTCCCGCAAGTAAAATCCAAGAGAGTGCATTTGCTCGATCATGGGTGGGGACCGATTCCATTGCCACAAATCTAAGGTATTGAATGAAGGATTGGTGAAGTCCAAATAACAAGTGTGCTATGGAAAAAAGAATAAAGTTTGTTTTCCACATTGCATACGAGGCAAGAAATGCTCCAAAGATTCCAATGATCGTTCCAAGTAGTAACCCGTATTTACTGCCTTGCCATTTCATAAACCGAGACGCAGGCACAAGTCCAAGCAAGGTTCCTAAAATCACAAACGAAATTGGTAATGAAGCTGTTTCTGGTGATGGAGAGATGGTTTGGCCTGCGAGTGCTGAGACAGCCATAATCATTACAGTTCCAATTTGGAAGACCGTTTGGGTGATGGAAAACATCCCCAAAACTTTGATTTGATTGATGAATCGATTCATAAATAACAACAGGAAAAACCTTTCTCAGTAGAATTTTAAATCAATACCGATTATGCAAGATCATTCTCTAAATCCCAAGGGAAGTCATAATTTCTTTTGCTTGGTTTACGAAATGTATTTCTTCTTCTTTTTGGAATGGTACAAATACATTTTGTGCAAATCGTACGGAAAGATGGGCATATTCGATACAACCAGCGATGGTGAGTTCTGGTTTTGCTTTGCCTGGAAAGATTTTGATATCAGATCCATTCGGAACCACAAGTGACCTTGGTGGGATCTTTTTGCCACCGCGAATCATACATCCTGCCGCAATTTGCGAACCATCTCCAATTTCTGCATTGTCGAGAACAATAGAACCTATTCCCACAAGCACACCGCGTCCGATGCGACACCCATGGATCATCACATTATGACCAACTAACGTCCATTCTCCTATCGAAATGGGACTTGTGGAATCTGTATGCAGCGTGGAATTATCTTGGATATTGACAAAACTGCCCAATTTGATTTGATTCATGTCGGCACGAACAACTGCTCCAGGCCATATGGAGACGGAAGTTCCATATTCAATCATTCCAAACGCGGTTGCATTTGGATGAATGAATGGTTTTGAGAAATGGGGAATTTCGGTGTAGGACATGGATCAAAGTCAATTGAGACTTTGAATTTCGCAACCGATAAATGTGATGTCGTCTTGTTTTGCTTGTCCATCAGTGAACAAAGAGAGTTCACTTAACACTTTTGCCATGGTATGATCTAAGCTTAATTTTAAATTTTCTTTTAGAATTTCATACAATCTATCTTCACCAAAAAGTTCCTTTTGTTCATTGAATTGTTCAAAAATACCATCTGTGAACAAAAAGATACGATCTCCTTCTTCGATTTGGTGTTCAATGAGGCGGTATTGAGTATGATCCATAAGACCGATAATTTTACCTGTTCTCGGTAATAGTTTGATATCATAAATTCTTTGATGGATTTGGTCAGGATGTCCTGCAGATGCATAAAATAATTGTTTGTTTTTCAAATCAATATCACAAACAGAACAAGTAAAGATTGTTTGGATATTACTATATTTATTGATAAAAATCTGATTCATATGAAAAACCAAATCATCTGGATGATCATAAATCATTTTGAGTGATTCATACTCTGCTTTGATTGCCATTGTGATGAGAGCTGCTTGGATTCCATGTCCTGTAGCATCGGCCACAAATATGCGATAATAATCCGCTTTCACTTGTGTTAGATCATAAAAATCACCTCCCACTTCTGACATTGATTGGTAATAGGAGTGGAAATGAATCCTTGGGTCGCTTGTTTTAATGTCAGAGAATAAGGTTTTTTGGATTTTTTTAGCGACGTTTAAATCTTTTTTGATGAGATTTAAAGATTCATCTAATGTTTTGGTTCGTTCTCTAACCTTTTCTTCTAGTGTAAAGAGCGCTTCTGCTTGCGTTTTTGCTTTTTCTTCTTTTAGCTCATTGATCTTATTTGCAAGAGCTAGAGATAAAATCCCTGCTTCTAAAGTAGATCCTATTTGGTTTCCATATAAAGTAAACACATTGACTGGGAGGATTCCATTTTGCATCAAAGTATACATTAAAATACCAAAGAGGAGCGTGATCCAACCAAACAAGAATAAACGAGCTTGTTTGTTTCCTGAGCTGTAGTTAACAAGAGCAACAACTAAAACGGACACAACAAACATCTGTGCGATGAAATTTCCAATTCGAACTGCGATATCAATTGGTAAGTAAGCATATGGAATTAGGATATAGAACAAAACGAGAAACTTTAAAAACTGAATCAGTCGATTAGCCCATGGGTTAAATTCTCGCAAATTCAATGTTTGTTGTGCAAACGTCCAACCAGTGATCGCAGAACAAGTGACAATGATGCTTCCGATACGATTGTGGATTTCTGGATGGTCTAACGTAAAAATTTGATTCAAGATACCATTTAAATACATCTGTAACAACAAATTGCAAAAGATGGAAATGGAATATGTGATGTATGCCTTTTCCTTTAAGATGAAATAAATGAATAAGTTATAAATCACCATAATGAAAATGGTGCCATAAAAAAATCCAAGAATTGTATTTTCTAAATTTTCTTTTAAATAAAATGTTTCTTTGGAATAAAAACGTATCAAAAAGCTGATATTAGAAGAAGATTTGGTTTCTATAATGAGAGTTTTGTTTTCACCAATAGGCCAATTGAGTTCAAATGCAATCGATTTAGAAAATGCATCCCAATGAGAATGCGCAATAAAATCACCACCTTCTTTAATTGGTTCTGGGTTTCCTTCTTCGTAGACTCTAATAAAATCCAAGTGAGGATTTCCCAAATCTAAGATCAGTTTGTTTACCGAAGTGTTGTTGGATGCTTTGATTTTTAAATATACGTGTTCGGATTGGAATCCTAAACTTAGGTTATTTTTAAAGATGGGTGTCCATCTGAGTTTCTGCAAATTGAATTCATTGCCAGGCTGAATTGCGTAATCAATCTTTTCTGGAAAAAAACTTTCGTCATTAATTGACTTTTGAATCTCCCATCGGGAACAGGAAAACAAACTTCCCGATAGAATGATCAAATATAAAAAACGCATAAACTCGAATGATTTCCCAATAAGAATTGGGATTTGTCAAAGCAATTTTATCGCAAAGAATATCCGTTAGCTTTTGCTGTTTCTACCAAATTGTCAGAGAGTTCTTTGAATCGTTCTTGAGTGAACGTTTTGTCATAGGACATAAGTCGAAATCGATATGTGACCGACTTTTTACCTTCTCCTACAGCTTCACCCTGGAAGATGGTATGTACAAACACCGATTCGAGTTCTGGAATCTTTAAGGTTTTAACTAAGTTTGCAAACGAATCCGTTGGATCTGATGCGTTCAAAAGAAGAGACAAGTCAAGTTGGCCTTGTGGAAAATGAGATGGAGGATTAAAATGAGAATTCCTTCCATACGTTTCCCAAATCTCCACCAACACTTCCATGTTGATTTTGGCTAAAAAAACGCGTCGTTTGACATCATACAAATCTGCAAATCGAGTGTGTAGGATACCTAGTTCTGCTACTTCTTTTCCATCGTATTGGAGAGTTAAACTTGCGTTAGGATGAAAATGTTGACGTTGTTGTTTAGACCAATCAAAATTAGGTAGGTTGAGAAACAAAAATAATTCGGAGATCGAATCTCGAAGTCCTAAAAATTCTTCTTCAATAGAAGATAACTCAGTAACTTTGTGTTTGGACAAAGAGAGGATAGATAACCATCTTTTTTCCTGCGCCAGTTCTGAACCAGATCCTTCTTTGTGGTATGTTCTTCCCAATTCAAATAAATTGACCGATTCAAATCGATCTTGGTTGAGTTTTGCCTGTTTGATGAGACCTGGATACAAACTGTTTCGCAGAAGAGAGTGATCCTCTGGCATTTCATTCGCAATTTTTAGAGACGTGTTTTCGTAAGTGGCTTCCAATTTTGCATCGGTTGGAGACGCGAAGGAATAATTGTAGACTTCATTGAAACCAATTTCCAATGCTAAAAATTGTTTCACTCTTCGTTCTAACTCTCGAAGCGGATTTCGAATGGGAGTCTCTACTGCCATTGAAAGTGCTTCTGTTCGAATGGACGCATATCCAATCGTTCTACCAATCTCTTCCACGAGATCTTCTGGAATGGTGACGTCATAATTTTGTCTGTATTTGGGAACCACAACGGATAATGATTCATCGTTTGTTTTTACCCCAAAACCAAGTCTTTCAAGAATGTCTTTGACTTCTTGTAAGCTGATTTTTTTTCCAAGTTTATGGCGAAGAAAACTTAAATTGGTTTCGATTGTAACCGTTTTAGATTCTGTGTGATTAAAACCTTGTGGAGCAAAAACTTTTACGTTTGGATTCCCATTTTCTTTTAATAATTGAACAGCACGTTTGATGACAGGCAAACACGTGTAAGAATCTAATCCTTTTTCATAACGAACCGCTGATTCTGTTCGAATGTTTGTTTTTCGAATGGTAAATCGAACATCTTCCCGTTTGAAAACTGCAGATTCCATCACGATGTCTTTTGTAGATTCAGTGACAGAAGAATCTTTTCCACCCATAACACCTGCTAAAGCAACCGGTGTTATGCCATTTTGGATGAGAAGGATGTTGTCTCCTAGAGTCGGGGAAGTGTCATCCAAAAGAGCTAGGCTTTGGCCTTCTTTTGATTTACCAACCGTAAAGGATGTGGACTGTAATTTGGATCGATCAAAAAAGTGAGTTGGTTGACCAAGCTCTAACAAAAGATAGTTGGATACATCCACAACATTGTTAATCGAACGAATTCCACATTTTTCTAATCTAGATTTGATTTTCGGAATGGAACCAGCGATGTTTACATTTTGAATCGAACAAACATAATAGGCATGCGCATGCTCGGAATTGACAACTGTCAAACCATCACTTGTGTCTTCCCAATTTGTATCTGCTTGGAGAGGGAAATGATGGAGGGGAATTTGTAGCTGGCTTGCAAGTTCCCGTGCAAAGCCAAAGTGGCTCCAAAGATCAGGTCTATGAGTGATCGATTTATTATCGATTGTAAGAATGGTATCTTCCCATAAAAAGAATTTGCGAACGGAGATTCCGAGAGATGTGTCCTTCGGTAGGATGAGAACACCAGAGGATTCTAGTGCCATTCCCAATTCTTTTTCGGAACAGTACATGCCTTGTGATCGAACACCACGAAGTTCCGAATCTAAAATTTCCTTTCCATCCAACTTGGTTCCAGGGAGTGCAAGTGGTACGATATCCCCAACACTTACGTTCGTAGCGGCTGTGACAATTTGGTAGTCTTTTGACCCATCAGTCGCAATCGTGATTTGTAATTTCTCCGCATTGGGGTGTTTTTCCAGTGATTTGATTTTGACTGTGATCACCGATGTTAGGTGAGATTTGTATTCTTCCACATCGTCAATTTCACAAATCGACGTATTAATTTTTTCCAAAACCGTTTCGAACGGGATCTGGGCGAGAGGGGTAAATTCGTTTAACCAATCAACTGAAAGTTTCAAGAGAAATCCTTATTTGTTAAAAACGGCGAGAAAGCAAACGGGTCAATCCGAAATTCCAAGTTCTCTTTTCAGAAATTGAAGGCAATCCTCAGAAGTCATTGGTTTTGCAAAATAAAACCCTTGGATTTGGTCCACGCCACTTTCGGCAAGCAATTGGACCTGAGATTCGGTTTCGGCACCTTCGGCCACGACACTCAAACCAAGGTTATGTGCTAAGTTGGAAACGGCATGAATGATGGTTTTTGAATCTTTGTCTGTGGTGATTTCTGAAACAAAGGAACGGTCAATTTTTAAGGAAGAAATCGGTAGTTTTTTTAAGTATCCCAAACTACTGTATCCCGTTCCAAAATCATCAATGGCGATTTTTGCACCAAGTTTTCTGATCTCTTGCATGGTGCGAACGGCTGCATCCGCATTTTCCATCACAGAACTTTCGGTGAGTTCCACTTCGAGGTCATGTGGATCGACTTTGTATAATTTTAAATTTTCTGCAATGGTGGAAATGAGTCTTTCGTGTTTAAACTGTTTGGTGGAGATGTTGACTGCCATCGAAATTTCTTTTACACCTTTATCTTTCCATTCCCGCATAGTTTTGATGGCGGACTTGATCACCCATTCTCCAATTGCCAGAATCATGCCTGTTTCTTCAGAGATTGGAATGAACACATTGGGTGAAATGAGTCCTCGCTCTGGATGACGCCAGCGAATGAGTGCTTCCACACCTACAGGTTTTTTCGTATATAAATCCACTTTGGGTTGGTACATCAACGTGAATTGATTTTCGATGATGGCAATCCGCATTCGGTTTTCGATTTCCAAACGTTCTGCCACAACGGTCTGTAGTTCTTCTGTGAAAAACACATAACAGTTTTTTCCTTGTGACTTGGCAAGATTGAGAGCACTGTCTGCGTTTTTGAGTAACGTATTCGAATCTTTTCCGTCTGTTGGGTATAAGGCGATCCCAATGGAAATGTTCACAAAAATTCTTTCCCCATCGATCACAAAAGGATGAGTCATGGCATCTAAAATTGATTCTGAGATGACCGCCGCATCACGTTCATTCGACAAGTCTGGTAACACTACTGTAAACTCATCACCACCTTGTCTACTGATGAGATCATACACTCGTATACTTTCACGAATTCGATACGCAACGAGTTTGATGATTTTGTCTCCGAAGTCATGGCCTCGTGAGTCATTGATGATTTTAAAATTGTCCAAATCAATGGCAAGGATTCCAACCAAATTTCCGTGGCGTCTTGCTTCTTCAAAAATTGGAAAGAGTTTGTCGATGAGTGAGTTACGATTTGGCAGGTTTGTGAGTTGGTCAAAAAAAGCCATATAAGCAATTTTTTCTTCCGCATGCCTACGTTGGGTGATGTCAAGAAATGCGACGGCAAGACCAAAACTTTCAATTGGAATCGGTGTTGCCAAAATATCAAACCAAGTGATTTTATTTTCTTTGATCATCCCAATTTCTAAATTGCGGATCACTTCTTTGTGTCGAAGAGCACGCATCAAACTTGATTTTCTTGGATAAATTTTAGTTCCGTTTGGTTGGATGAGAGTGTATTTGCGGATGTTTAGTGTACGATTTAGAAGTTCACCATCTTGGATGTCAAAATACGTCCTTGCCGTTTTATTGGTTTCTATGATTTTTCCTTTTTCATCCGTGATGGCAATGCCCATGGGAAGGTTATCAAATATAGACTTATACTTTTGTTGTTGTAATAAAAATTCAAACGAAATGTCTTTTTGAATCGTGACATCTCGATCAAATCCTAATATCATTTTAGATTCACGAAGAGGGATGAGTAACCAAATAATCCAAACTTCTTCTCCCGATTTGGTGATGAGTCTGTTTTCAAAATTTACGATATTTGGATTTTGATCTAAACTTTTAAATGTGTCTTGTGTGTTTTCTTTGTCGTCTTCTTGTGTGAAGGTAAGGATGGACTTTCCGACCATTTCTTTTGGTTCAAATTCTAAAAATCTGGCGAAACGATCTGTAACAGAAACAAAATTTCCCTCCCAATCCAATACTTGAAAACTATTTGGGTACTCTGTTAAGAGGGATTTTACAGTGAGACCAGAGAGAATTTTACTGCCGAAAGGCTCATTTTGCATGTATTTCTTTGCCTAAATAATAAACCGCTTCGATGGAACCTGGGAATTGAAACCCTTCAAATGGGGACCATCCGGACTTACTTTTAATCATAGATTTTTTAAATTCAACTGGTTTTTTTAAATTCAAAATGGAAAAATTTGCCGCATAACCTTCATTAATGATCCCAACACCTTTTCCAAACTGTTTTGGCAAATAAGGAGCTACAAACTCACCTGGATTTTTCGAGCAGATTTTTGCAATCATAGTCATCGGAATGTTTAGTTTTAATATCATATATGTGACAAAAAGTCCATACGTATCTAATTGCGAAATACCGCTCGTTCCTTTTTGTTTTTCTTCAATGGAGTGCGGTGCATGATCGGTTGCTAAATAATCAATATGCCCATCTAAAATTCCTTTTACCATTGCTTCTCGGTCTTCTCTTCCTCGAAGTGGTGGGTTCATTTGAAACCATTTGTGGTTGGTTTCTGTCAACATGTCTGTGTCAAACATCAAATGTGTGGGTGTTACTTCGCATGTGACTTTCACGCCACGTTTTTTAGCGGCGATGATTTTGGACAATCCATCTTTAGTAGAGTAATGGCAGAGTTTTCCTTTGAGATTGTATTTTTCGATGAGATATAGTGCAAAATCAGTGGCAACTGTTTCCGCTTCATTTGGACGTCTTTGTTCGTGTGTTGGTTGGTCTTTGTTTGCAATTAAGATTTCTGGGTCTTCACAATGAAAACTTACATCTTGGTCATGGTAATGTTGAATCACTTCTTCGAGTGATGGGTTGTCATGGAAAAAGAGTTCGCCAATGGAAGGTCCCATAAACACTTTATAAGGTACTTTCTTCGTGAGTGGTTTTGTATGTGGACCAATCCCTGCATATAAAGTAATATGGATGGGTGCTTTTTTGGTGAGCGCTTGTTTGGCGGAGTAAGATTCATCATCAATGGGTGGTACAGGATTGTTTGGCATGTCTGCGACGTGGATAACTCCACCATTGATTGCCGCTGCACTTGCTGATAAAAAATCTTCTTTGTATGTATGTTTTCCACTGACGTCTTCTCTTGCGTGGATGTGGATGTCAACAAAACCAGGAAAAATCACACAATCATCGGAAAAGACTCGTGCACTAGGATCGATACCTTCCTTCACTTGTGTAATGAGTCCAGTAGACTCATCAAATTCAATTGTACCTAAAAATTCTTTCTCATGAGTAACGATTTTTCCTGCAATTTTTTCCATAATGTCCCTTTGAATCAGCATATTCTTATAGTGAAGGAAAGTTTCAAGGGATTTTAAAGTTTTGTAGAATGGTAAAAATCGCTAATGGGAAAGAAGCTCTGATCTTCAAAAATATGGTGCTTCAGTCCCACTTAGATAGAATTTCAATGATATCAGTTCCAAATCGTTCCACTTTGGCAGGGCCAACCCCTTTCGTGGCTTCCAGTTCCGATAGGTTTTTGGGCTTTCGTTCGGCTATTCGTTTTAAGACAGGATTTTGGAAGACCATAAATTTTTTCCATTTGAGTTGTCTTGCTTTCCTATCTCGATAATTCATCAGTTCTTTTAAAATTTGAGAGTGAAGTGTCGGAACTTTTTTCGGATGAATCGATTTACTCTTCGTCTCGTCGTTGTTTGTTGAGGAGTTTTGTTTGACTTTTGCTTTTGAAAAATTGGCAAGATAGAGTTTGGGGTATTTTGCTCCTGCCACCAAAACCTTTTTCTCTTCCACCCATGTTTCCAATTTTGCAACCACTGCTTCTTCTGGAATTCCTTCTAATTTTCCGTGGAAGGGATTTCGTTCCATTCGATAGCGCAAAACATCTTTCGTACGTTTGCCGACTAAGGTTTTGGCAATGATGTTTTTACCAAACACTGCTGGATGTTCTTTTAAAAAATGTTGGATGGTTTCTTCTTCCCATTCGGAAAGAGGATGTTCTCTTTTTTCATTTTTTTTCTGAATTTTTACTTTTTCAGATTGGAGAAACTTAGAGCGATTGATACTAACGCCTGTTTCGGTGCAGATGTCACAGTTTCCGCACGGAGAGATGGTTTCTCCAAAATAGGAACAAAGTTGGACTTGCCGACACACTTCCTTGTTGGCATACTCTTTGATGTATTTGAGTAAGGTGTCTCCGCCTTTGAAGTTTGTTTCTTTGGACAACATAAAGACTTGGGTAGCAACATCTCCTGCTTTATAAAACAAAACACAGGTAGAGGGAAGTCCATCTCTTCCTGCACGACCCGCTTCTTGGTAATATGCTTCAAGTGATGCTGGCACTTGGTAATGCACCACAAGACGCACATCTGGTTGGTCCATTCCCATTCCAAACGCATTGGTCGCAACAAGGATGGGTACTTTACCAGACGTGTAGGCATTTTGCGTGCGTTCTCTGATCCCATCTGTTCGGCCTGCATGGTATTTTCCGACAGAGAATCCAAAGTCTTTTAAAAGATCGTACACTTCGTCTGTTTTTTTTCTCGTGGCACAATACACAATGGCGCGGCCAGGAAATTTTCTTCCATCCTTCCAAGGTTCGAGAAGTTCCATAAGACGATCTGCTTTGTCTCGTTCTTGTGCGGGGTATTCAACACTGAATTTGAGATTGGGACGAAAGAATGTCGATAGAACAACGTTAGGTGATTGCATTCCTAGAGAGGTTTGGACATCAGATTGCACTTTTTGTGTTGCCGTCGCAGTGAGTGCTAAAATGGGAAAATTCGGACTCGGATGCCTTTCGCGTAAGATATGGATTTGGCGGTATTCTGGTCGAAAATCATGTCCCCACTGGGATACACAATGTGCTTCATCTACGACAAGGGAAAACAGTTTGAACTCACGAAAGATTCTTAAAAATCCATTGGACAAAGCTCTTTCGGGAGACACGAGTAAAACGCGAAGTTCTCCTCTTACGGCTTTTGATAGAATTGTCATTTGTTCCACTTCGTCTTGTGTGGAATTACAAAACGCGGCAGGAATTCCTTTCGCAAGCAAACTTTCCGTTTGGTCTTTCATCAAAGCGATGAGAGGAGATATAACAAGTGTTAATTTGTCTTTTTGGATAGAAGCAGGAAGTTGGTAAATCAAAGATTTTCCAGCCCCAGTTGGCAGAATCGCTAACGTGTCTTTGCCATCCAGGACGGATTCGATCGCTTCTCTTTGGCCTGGGCGAAATTCTGAAAAACCGAAATTGGTTTTGAGTTCCGATATAAGATCCAAGGTAACTCTCAGAATTTTTGGGAAACACGAACGGGTCAACGATAAGATTCTCCCTTTTTGCCTCATTTTTGAATTTTACAGAAACCGATGATCCTAAAATAGTAACGAAGACCGATGCTTTTTAATACCTTTGTCTTTCTGCTCTTCTTTCTCGTGGTGTATTCGGTCTTTTTGGGCTTCGGATGGTTTGCCAAAAAACAAAGATGGGCCTACCGTGCACAAAACCTTTGGTTACTCTTTGCTTCTTATTTTTTTTACGGATGGTGGGAATGGTTTTTTTTAACTCTCATTTTCATTAGTACCATCATTGATTACATTGCCGCAAGACTCATCGAATCTTCTAACCACCAAATTCAAAGGAGGATCTTTCTAGCAGTTTCCGTTTTTGCCAATTTGGGCCTTCTTTTTACTATGAAGTACTATGATTTTTTTGCAGTGAATCTCATCGATTCCTGGAACCAAATTGTGGTATGGCTTGGGGGAACAGCGGCAACGGATTCGAGCACCTTCCTTCTCAAAAACATCGTCCTTCCGGTAGGAATTAGTTTTTATACCTTTCAAACCATGTCGTACACCATCGATGTGTACAGAAAACAAATCCAAGCAGAACGTGATTTTTTTGACTTTGCTTTGTTTGTTAATTTTTTTCCACAACTGGTGGCAGGTCCCATTGAACGGGCACAGGACTTACTCCCTCAGCTGAAAGCACCCAAGTTTCCGACCATGGAAAGTGTCCAAAAAGGTTTGTATGATATCCTCCTTGGTTATTTTATGAAGGTGTATGTTGCGGACAACTTAGCGACGTATGTGGACCAAGTTTTTTTAGCAGGTAAATCCTTTTACACACAAAATCCTGATATCATCCAAGGTATGGATGGCTCACAAGTGTTTGCTGGCGGATTTTTATTTCTAACACAAATTTATTGTGACTTTGCGGGGTATTCGTTTATTGCACTTGGAATCTCTCGTTTGTTAGGTGTGACGCTCACTGTCAATTTTGAAACACCTGAGTTTTCCAAAACGCCCACAGAATTCTGGAATCGTTGGCATGTAACACTGAATCGTTGGTTTCGAGACTATATTTACTTTTCTCTCGGGGGAAGTAAGTATGGAAAGTTTGCTCAGTATCGAAATCTGTGCATTGTTTTCTTTCTCTCAGGTCTTTGGCATGGGGCAAATTGGACCTTTATCACTTGGGGTTGTTTGCAAGGTCTTTATACCATCGTTTATTTTGTAGGTTCGCCTAAGAAAAAAGAAGACTTAGGGGACAAGACAATCGAAGAAACAAGTTCCATCTCATCCAAACTTTTGCAAATCCTCACAGGAACCTTCAGCAGGATTTTTGTTTATACACTTGTTTCGTTTAGTGCTGTTGCCTTTCGTTCTTACGACGCCCATATGATGGGAGTTTACTTCCAAAAATTTTTATCCGTTTGGACTTGGGATTTATCACCGAACAATAATGTTAAAAACATGTTTGGACTTTGGGAAGAGTATTTCAAAATCTTTCTCCCACTTCTCATTTTAGATGGAATTACCTATTTCAAAAAGGATAGGTATTGGCTTTTTTTAGCACACCCACTCATCCAAGCTTTTGTTCTATCGTTTATGGCATTTCTCATCCTCACACGAGGAGTTTTTGGTAAAGAGGTAATCTACTTTGCGTTCTAAATTTTTAGGCATAGGTCTTACTCTTTTATTCTTTTTGGTTTTAGAAATCACAGTTCGTGTGACGGGAATCCATTATTTGGAGCAACCAGAAATTTTCTTTGTGAATCTCAAAAAAAACTTTGTTGAATCGGGAAAAGGTGACGCCGACATTGTTGTGTTAGGTGATTCAAGATCAATGGCACTTGCTGGATATGCCAAAGATCAAAAAACAGAATATTCTGTTTACAATCATAGTTTGCCAGCAATGGGACCGAAGTATTACCGCTTCTTTTTGGACAAATACTTACAAAAGGGTAACAAAAAACCAAAAATGGTTCTATTTGCCGCCTCGCCTAAGTTATATGCAGAAGGTTATGGCCCGCCATTATATGATCCAGATGCAAAGGTTGTCAAAGAAAATGAATCGATTGCAACTTACCTCGGTCGCAGATGGAACGAGGGCATTGAGAAAAACTTCTTTCGTACACAAACAAAACCCAATGTCATTAGTTACAGCGGGAAACAAGAAGACGCGAACCAAATCCTTTGGGAATTTTTTGGACACAGATACTTACACCAATTTACATTTTCGGAACTGGCGGAGCAGTATTCGGGCGTAGAACGTTTGTTTATTCTATCGAAAGCCACTCCACTTTTGTATGAGTCGTATCGATTTCATGGTGCGATTCGCAATGCCCTGAGCCAAACCAATTGGAAAGTTGACAAAAATTACCAGGCTCGCTCTGTCTTTTGTGAATCCTGTGAAAACATTGAAGCGGGCCTTTGCAAACCAGCATCTTCTCAACTGGAAGACAATCTCACCATCGAAGACCAAATCAATCGTCATTTTGGGAAATATAATATTTCCAATCGTTTGAAACCAGAGCTTGTCTTATTTTCCAAACAACTGGTGGAGAAAGATTTGGAGTGGGAAAAGAAAAACAGACCACCGTATCAGTACAAAAAACCTGACTTCACTGTGTTAAAAGATTTAATCGATTACACTCGTTCGCAAGGCATCGCATTCGGAATGGTGTATATGCCTTGGATCAAAGAAAGACAAGAAACGAGAGAGTCCTTGGATCTTCTTTCGGATTTGAAACAATTTTTTTCCGAACATCCTGAGGCAAAACTTTTCTTCTTTCCTGAATCTTCCTACCCTTCGGAGCGTTTTGTAGATAATATCCATTACGATTGCCGAGGAGAAAAACGAGTGAACGAAGAATTTCGCCAATTTGTCCTCCCACAGGTCTTTCGTTTTTTATCTTCCAAATAAAAATCCAATTGATTTCCCTTTTCTAGTGTTGGAAAATAAGGCACTTCATCCGGATTAAGAGGAAACCCAATCATGTTTTCGTTACGAAACATATTTGTTTGTATTCTATCTGCCTATCTCATCGGTTTACCGGTGTTTGCGCAGAACCGTTATGCGTTGTTCATAGGAACGAACTACAAAGGGAACACGGCCAAAATCCCTGAGTTGAATCTCTGTGAAGCCGATGCGAATTTTTTAAAAGAGAAAATTCAAAAAAAAGGGAACTTTAAGGATATCAAAGTCCTGTTAGGTTCCATGGTGACACGCGACAATGTAAAAAATGCAATCGCCCAATTAGGCAAAGTGGTTGGGAAAGAGGATTCGGTTTTTTTATACTTCTCTGGTCACGGGATGTACATGAAAGATGCGAAGGCCAAAAATGGAATGCGAAACTACTTAATTTGTTATGATCGCCCGCATATTTCTGATGAAGAACTCAATGAATTTTTAACCCAAATCAAGTCCCCAAAAACTGTCCTTGTGATGGACTGTTGTTATTCTGGTGGGATTGCCAAAAAAGGAAAAAACACACGTGGTGCCGCAGAGATTCCGATCGCCCAAGGCAATGACGGAGTTGTTCGACAAAACGCGGAAGATTATTTTTTCCAAGACAAAGCTGTGATTTCATCCTCAGATGATGACCAAACTTCGATCGAAGTGGGAGGAACCATCAATCATGGGATCTTTACCTACAATTTTGGAAATGCGTTAGAAAAAGCAGACCTGAACAAAGACAGTGTCGTTACCGCTTTGGAAGCATTCTTTGTGGCTAAGGAAGAGACGGTGAAAATGGCCCGCCAGTTCAACCATGAACAAACACCACAAGTCTCAGGAAATGCGGCGGGGATTTTTCTTTCTGGATCCCCTACACCACAAACTCCTCCACCGAAACCACCTAATGTTGTGGTAAACGTGCCGATCACACCTGTGGAAAACACAACTCCATCGAACAACACAACCACAACACCACCAGTAGCTCCAGAGCCGGAGCCAACGCCACCCAATGAGACCACTGTTGTCATCCCTCCCATCATTGAAGTGGAACCTCCTGCACCACCATCGGTGTCCACAGGAAACATTTTGATTCGCACTTCCATCATCAAAGACAAGTCATATGGTGGGGCAACGACTAAGTCTCCTTATGACTTACTCAACAAACAAGGAAAACTTAGATCCTCCACTCCAGAAGACAAAGTTCGGGCGATCAAGGTTCTTGTGGATGACCAAGAATACAAAGCCCAAGTCTCAACGGAAAAGTCCAAGATTTGGGGATCCATTACTAAAAATGGAACATTGATTCCCGGTGACATTTACAATGTCAAAATAGATAACCTACCAGCAGGTGTGCACCAAATCGAAATTAGAGCGGACAATTATCCGATCTACAAAACAGCCACAGCAGTGATTCCAAAACAAACGGTAACAGTGGATGCGATGAGTTCTATGGATGGATTTGGAGCCATTCGAGGGCGTGTGTTTTACAAAACTTTGGACAATCCAATTGAAAAACACCCGATCTATATGCCAACCGTTGTGTCCACGAACCAAATCTTCAAGGTCACTACCGATAAAGATGGATACTTTTGGTTTACCAACTTAAAACCAGGGAAATATGAAATCAGAGCGAGTTTCATGGAAGAAATGAAATTGGAAAACTCGGAGATCGTTGTAAAACCAGGGGAGTTAACTACGGTAGACATCATCCTCAATAAAAAATTGAGTTATACCAAGACCAAATACTAAGAAACAAAGCAAAAATTCCGAACCCTTTGGTTTGGTCTCAAAGGAAAAGGCCCTCCATGGAGGGTCTTTTTTTGTACGGACAGCTCCTTCTTTAGCTTTTGCAGGTTCGTAATCACAAATTAGCTCTCTTCGAATTTGGAACGGAACAGGTTTTCGCAAAGGATTCGAGACTGAATCGATCAAAATGATTAAAATTAATCTGAGAATGATTAATTTTAATCTAAAATGAAAGAAATTTATTGTTTTGGGTCGAAAATGAAGTTTTTTTGCCCATTTTCAGATTGAATTTAATCCCTATTTTTGGAATTCTATAGTCATAAAAGAAAAAGGGAATCGGAAACAGAGGTTCCCAGATCTAGAGAGGATCACATGAAAACAACAAAAATAATCGCATCAGGAATCTTGGCAATGGGACTTGCAACAGCAAATCTACATGCGTTAGACACAAACGACAGATTAGAGCTTTTGGAGTCTGCTATGATTGAACAAGCTACAACTCCAGCGCAAAAGTCTGCGGTGTCTGAATACCTTGCAAATGTTGCGAAAGAAAAAACAGAATTGGCTCAAGCTCTTCGTGAGAGAGCAGGGTCCACTCGTGGCGGTAAAGCTCTTAGCCAAATGAACGAGAAGAAAGAACTTCTTCGTCGTGCTGAGGCTCTTGAAAAAGATGCTAAGAAATACCAAACTGTCTCTATGGACCTCCATTCAGAGTCCATGCAGGTAGCACACAACTAAACATTCAAGTTAAGACTTACTTGTCTTTACGAGAAAGGTCAGGTTCGCCTGGCCTTTTTTTATGCCCTTTCGATAAATGCTTTCCAAAGAACCTAACTATGTGACATAATCAATATATGGTTGACACTCCCCAAGAAATCAAAGAAAAACGATTTGGGCGTGTGATTCCGGTCCTTCTCGTCCTTTCTGGCCTTTTGGCCTTGGGCCTAATCTTTCGTTGGGGAAGGCCTGTGAAACCTGTGGTTCGTTTGGAATGGGAAGGTTTACAATACCTCACTCCACCCGATCTTTTGGTCTATTTAGGAACGGAATCAGGGTCACCAAACTTTGGTGAGTGGAAAGATTGGGAGAAAAAACTCTCTAGTCACCCTCGGATTCAGAAAGTTCGAATCACGAGAGATCCGGAAGGATTTTTACTGGTTCATGTAGAGGAGAAAATCGCAGAATTTGTCATACATGTAGGAAGTTCTCTTTTTGAAGTGGATGAAAGTTTGCAAATTTTATCCCGAAATTCAGTGTTAAATACTCATTTAATCGTGATTAGTGGGTCATTTACAGTAGGAGAACAAAAGCTAGAAGGCAGACAGATTTTTGATATCACTAAAGAAATGCGATACGCTCTTTCTCTTTATCCAGCACTTTCCACTCGAATCTCTGAACTGGTCGCAGAACGTGACGGTAATTATACCATGTATTTAAAATCACCAAAACCTATGAAAGTTTATTTAGGTGATAAATTAGAACTAAATGTATTTCGAAAGTTATATGCTTCTCTTGCCTATATGGAAGCAGAATCGATAAAAGCTGTTTCGATTGATTTAAGGGGAGAAGACGCAGTTTACCATTAATATGATAGAAGATGAATCACCCATCATAACTGCGTTAGATCTTGGTTCTTCCCTAGTGAAAGTTGTCATCGCACGACTGATAGGAGACCATGAAATTGAAATTATTGGAACAGGAGTCTATCCTTCCACTGGAATCAAAAATGGATCCATTGTCAATATTGAGACCACAACAAAGTCTATTATCGAAGCATTTGGTGATGCGGAACTTATGGCTGGTCAAGAGATTACATCTGTTGTAGTGAATGTCTCTGGGAAGTCCGTACATGGATTCAATGAAAAGGGAATCATTGCAGTGACTAATAGAGAGCGGATAGTCACTGAAATGGATATCATGCGTGTTGTTGAAGCCGCACAAGCTGTACACGTTCCCAATGACCAACAAGTCATCCATGTCCTCACAAAAGAATTCAAAGTGGATGACCAAGTGAACATCAAAGATCCGATTGGGATGACAGGTGTTCGTTTAGAAGCAGAAGTACACATTGTATCTTGTGGAAATACAGCTCTCAATAACATTGATCGATGTGTGGAACAAGCAGGGCTCTTACAAATGGATAAGGTTTTGTCTAGTCTTGCTTCTTCCGAGGCCATTTTAACTGCTGGGGAAAAAGATTTAGGAACTGCAGTTGTCGATATTGGAGCAGGGATTTGTGATATCATCATTTATGTGGATGGGGGAATCGCATTCTCGTCTGTGGTTCCGTTTGGTGGATTTCATATCACCAGTGATATTTCGATTGGTTTGAAAACCACAGTAGAAACAGCGGAAATCATCAAAAAACGATACGGCCACACTAGAATTGATATGGTCGATCCTACCGAAAAATTCGAAATTCCATCCATCTCAGGAAGACCTGCTAGATCGGTGTTTCGACAAGAGCTTGTTGAAATTTTAGAACCTCGTGTTCGTGAAATCTTAGAAATGATCGACCATGAACTTGTTCGCTCTGGATTTAAGTCGAGTTTGGCGGGAGGTGTGATTCTTACAGGGGGCAGCTCTCTTTTACAAGGAATTGAAATCACAGCCGAAGAAGTGTTTCGTCTGTCAGTTGGCCGTGCTAAACCTGCGGGCCTCAGTGGCCTTGTGGAACGGATTGCAAGCCCTGAATATGCAACTGCGGTTGGTCTTATCAAATATAGTTCAAAAATACAAAACTTAGAACAAAGAAACATGCACTCCGTTTCCGAAGGAGAGGGATGGATGAAGAAGGTTCGTCGTTGGATGGAGAATAATCTCTAAGGAAAAATGAATGTTATACCTAGAAGAAGAAAAAACTAGCCCAGCCATCATCAAAGTCATTGGAGTTGGTGGTGGTGGAATGAATGCCGTCACTCGTATGGTGAATTCCAAAATGACAGGTGTTGACTTCATTGTGATGAACACTGACGAACAAGTATTACTCAAATCTCCTGTTGAAGTTAAGATCCAACTTGGTAATAAAGTCACTCGTGGAATGGGTGCTGGTGGTGATCCAGAACTCGGTGAAAAAGCTGCCATAGAAGATAAAGATCGAATCGTTTCTGCCTTAAAGGGTGCGGACATGGTCTTTGTCACTGCTGGTATGGGTGGTGGAACTGGTACTGGGGCTGCACCCATCATCGCAGCCATTGCAAAAGAATTAAAATGTTTGGTCGTAGGTGTTGTAACAGTTCCGTTTTCCTTTGAAGGAAAACGCCGTGCTGAACTTGCCAAACAAGGGATCGAACAACTCAGAGCTCATGTAGATACTCTCATCACCATTCGAAATGATTCCATCTTTCAAGTCGTTGATAAGAATACCCCATTTGATTTGGCATTTCGAGTGATCGACGATATTTTGTTAAACGGTGTTCGTGGAATCAGTGATATCATCAACCATCCAGGAATCATCAATGTGGATTTTGCTGATGTGAAAACCATTATGAAAGATACGGGAGATGCGATTTTGGGTGTGGGGGAAGGTCGTGGCGAAACCCGAGTGAGTGAAGCGGTCGAACAAGCTATCAACAATACTTTGTTAGAAGATTCCAGCATCCAAGGTGCCAAGTCACTTCTCATCAATGTGACTGGTGGAAGTGATCTCACCATACATGAATGGAATGAAGTTTCCCAAATCATCACGGCGCAAGCAGATCCAGATGCCAACATCATCATTGGACTCAATGAAGACAAAAGCCTATCCGATCAAATCCGAGTGACAGTGATTGCGACTGGGTTTAATAAAAAAGGAAAACAATACCAAAGAGAACAAAAGGTTGTGGGTTCGGAAGAAGTCACTTCTCCTTTATCCTACTTGAAAAAAACGGAAGAGAAAGAGTCGAGTTTTTCGAAGGACGCGGAAGTTTCTAGAGGGATTCGCCAAACCAATCGAAGTTTTGGAGCGCAAAAACAATCCTCTCCGTTTCAAAACTATGGAGAGGATTACGACATTCCTGCTTTTTTAAGAAGAAAAAACGATTAAATCTATTATATAAATTGTTAGTTGGTGTAGGAACGAACCGAAACAAATAAAGGTTTTCCTGCTTCGACTAACAATTTTTTCGGCGCGTTGGCAACAACCGAACCCGCTGATTCCACTTTGAAATCATATTCACCAGGTGCCAAAAAGATTCGTTTCACTTGGAAATTGGAAGGGATCGTTCTCCAACAACGTAAGTCAGGGGCAATGGTCTGTGACACAGCAAGTCCTGCCGCTGCACCCGCTGCCACACGAATGAGCCCCGATACCAAGTCATTGTTTCTATTTTTACCACCAGATTCAATGGCTCTTGCCATCGCTTCTGAGGCAATCACGGCCGCCACAACTTTGACGGCAAGTGAGGTTAAGTTCTTAGTGATAAGAGCCTTGTAGTTTTCATTAAAATTATTCAAAGCAGTTTCTGAATAATTGTTCATGATGTCTGAATAGCCAACATCCACTCCGTTGATATAATATCGTTTTGGAAGAGAACCCTTTGGATCTCTTTCTTTGTAAACCGGGATGGGATTTTCGGCAACAGAGAGAGCGGCAATGGCACCTGCAAGAGAAGCACCAGCACCTTTGGCACGAAGTCCTGCTTCTACAGCACCACGAAGAGCCGCAGAAAAGTATTCATCTTCAATAAGGCGACCTCTAGACATTTTGATCGCAGACTTACCCGCTTCGTGGATGATGATGACTTCTGAAAGTTTTTCGTTTTCAGGTGAGACTCTTTGCATCGAACTATTGTAAGCTTGTAAACTAGAACGACCTGCAGAATATCTAGATTGGTCAGATGAGTCACCTTCCCTTACCGCTAACATGTATCTGTCGGCAATTAGGTTTTGGCTTTTGCCAATGAGTTGTTCCATGTTTTTATATTGGACTCTGGCATCATTGTATCGACCCAATTTTTCCGATACATAGGCATCGATGAGACGGGCTGCATTGTTTTGGCGGTATTCTGCTGCCAAAAAACGCATTTCTTTGAGTTCAAAGTCCAACCGACGGAAGTAAATTTTTGCGTTATTGGTATCACCCTGTAACAGGTAGTTATTCGCAATGTAGAACTTAATCATGACTCTTTCGAAGTCTTCCCCGGTATAATTGGATTCGTTATCGGAAAGGATAAACGATAGTCCAGAGCGCGTCATACTGACTTTGATATTGTCTGCAATGTCTTCTGCTTCTTTGAAAACCTTGTTGGAAGTAACGTAGTCACCTTTGGTATGAAAGATCATACCAGCTTCCATTAGAAAGAGAAGTTTGTCCTTGTTAGAAGAACCTTCGTAAAGTTCTCTAATTTTAGGAATGGCAGAATCATAATTCTGACCATAGTATGCCGATTCGGTTGCTTGGATGATTTTGTTGTAATCAGTGGCACAACCGAGTATGAGAAGAGAAAGAAAGAGAAATGATTTTTTCATGCAATAGTGGAAGGGATTACCAACTAACCCCTTTGTTTCCTCGGACTGCTAATTTTCTGTAAGATACCTTTTCAGACCAAACGGCAATGGTTGTCTCCACTTCAACAAGTTCAATGTTGATCGACTGTTCTACAATTTTTTCACCGTTGGATGTGAACATGTTTTCATTGATATCACAGCGAACAAAGAAGTTGGGTGATTTTAGTTTTCCAATCGAGAGTCTGTTTGATGTGAGGCCTGACAAACTGAACTGGATTTCATTCAGTGATTGTTCTCTAGTTTTTGTACGAACTGTGTAGATTTTGTTTTTGATGAGTTTGGAAACAAATGCGTTGTCAAAAAGTTCCGTTTGGATTTGTTCCGATGTATCGTTACGTGTAGGGAAGTGTGCCACAAAAACACCTTCTTCATGTGGGTTTTCTTTGAAGTACTCCCCAATTTGGCCTGCTAATTTTTCGGCCGCTTTCACCAATTCTTGGCTAGTGAGTCCACCTGAGTCGGAGATATAATCATCAGCGTTGTCAAGCCGTTTGGGGCTGGAACTGCATTGGAATAAGAATCCTACTAAGAGAAAGGAGAATAGAATTTGTTTCATAACCTCATTTATATGGGGGATGGAAACATGTCTTGTCAATTCCAAAAATCCGATTTCAATTCCTCGATTTTAGAACTACGATAAAAAGTTTTTTCCTCATCGGTCATTTCTTTCATCTCCCTTTCATAAAGGAGCTCAACCAACTTTCTGTAAAACGTTGGGCTTTCCCAAGATTGGATGTCCCATTTTTCCTCTCGGTACAGTTCCTCTTTTTTTCTTAGGAAAATCCGTTTTCGTTCCCTTGCGTAACTATAGGGATTTCGCTGAATGTAATCTTCTAAAAAAGACAATAACAAGACAGGAGGTGAAGTATGGTGTTTTGGAAAAATGAGGTCTTTTAAAAAACCAGGGAATATTTCTTCTTTGAGACGGTTGACGGCTGTTAGCTTTTCATATTGAGAAAGGGAAGCTGAGGTTTCAATTTCTATACTTTTTTCCTTCCAGTTCATAAAAGCGACATAGACAGCGTAGAGAACATGGCCTCGTTCGTCGGGATAATTTTCTAAAAGATAACGATAAGTTTCGTCCCGATCTCCTTTCCATAGGTATGATTCTTTTCCGCGTAACGTTTCTAAAAAATCTCGAAGATCACTCGGGTATCCTGGCCCTTTTAGAACCTCAGGGCGATTTTGTAACCTCTGCCAATAGATTTCAGATCGTGAATCAAAGGACGATTGTTTGGGGTCATCCATGTTTTTTTTCAGAAAAAGGATATAGACAAGACCACCAAGAAAGAAGGAGAGTAGAATCGAGATGGAAAGGATGATGATGGTTTTCTTTTTGTTCATGGGCATTGTTGGTTTGGACTTTGCCTGTTCGAAAAAATCCAATGGAGATTCAAATTCAGAACTTTTCAGTTCCTTACTCTCTCAAGGGAGCCCTGTTCAAGCTGCCTGTCAAAGATTTATTCTGACAGAAGCAAATTGTGTCGCAGTTGCTGACTCGAGTTTGAATGTTTGTCCAAGCTTAATCACAAGAATGAAGGGACAAATTTTACCAAGAGAATTGAGTACGGATGCAGTTGCCGTTTTGTATTTTGATTGTTTTTCCAAGATCAATTTAGCATATAATGTTGCAAAAGCTTGTAACCAAAATTCCTTTCCTTCCAATTCTGAGTATCGAAGAGTCCAACGTACAGGCACCTCTCCCGCTGAGACTTCTTGGCAAGAAGCATTGAACCAATGTGGCTCGCTTGAAAATGCCGTTCCACCTGCTGATTCAGGTTTACGGGAAACAGATACCATACTTGGGTCTGATCCTTTCCAATAATGATTTATAGGAGCATACAATGTCACTTGTCACCAAAGACCAATTGGTCCAAAAATTAAATCCCATTTACCTCCCGCACGAAATTGAGGAACGCATTCTCCCTCTTGCGGAAGAAATTAACCGACTTAAAAAAGAAAAAAATGCTGTGATTCTTGGGCATAACTATATGACTCCTGATGTGTTTTGGGGTGTGTCTGATATCATTGGAGATTCTTTGTATCTCTCCAAAATGGCAAAAGAAACAACTGCCTCAATGATTTTGTTCAACGGTGTGCACTTCATGGCAGAAACTGCTAAAATCCTTTCCCCAGAAAAAAAGGTACTCATTGCAGATCCGAAAGCCGGTTGTTCTCTTGCGGAATCTATCACAAGAGACGATGTGAAAGCATTAAAAGCAAAGTATCCTGGTGTTCCTGTTGTGACGTATGTCAACTGTTCGGCGGAGGTCAAAGCAGAAACAGATGTTTGTTGTACTTCTGCCAATGCCGTACAAATTGTTAATGCAGTGGAAGGGGATACGGTGATCTTTTTGCCAGATGAATATTTGGCTGGAAATGTTCGCAACCAAACCACAAAAACCATTATCTCTCATCCAGGTAGATGTATGGTACACGAAATGTATACACCAGAAGACATTCGGTCCGCGAAACGGTTGTTTCCTGGAGGTGTGACCGTTATCACTCATCCTGAATGCCACGAAGATGTTGTGAAGGAAGCCGATTTTTCAGGATCAACTTCTCAGATGGTAGATTTTATTCGCAAAAGCAAAACGGACAAAATCATGCTTGTAACAGAGTGTTCGATGGGAGACAATTTAAGAGCAGAGTTTCCTGAAAAAGAATTTGTCTCAACTTGCCAAACATGCCCTCATATGAAAAAAATTACTTTAGAAAAAGTAAGAGATGCACTTTTGAAGGAACAATTTGAGATCTTTTTGGACGAAGAAGTGATTCGTCTTGCCCAAAAATCTGTGAATCGAATGTTAGAATTGAGTTATAAAAAATAATATGATTAGAATTGGAAACGGAATCGATTTTCATAAGTTAATCCATGAACCATTTCGACCGCTTATGCTTGCGGGAGTGGAAGTGAATTCAGAATTTGCTTTTTTGGGTCATAGTGATGCGGACGTGATTTTACATGCAGTTGCCGATGCGATTTTGGGTGCATTAGCACTCGGAGACATTGGAGCTCATTTCCCAGACACTGACCCTCAATACAAAAACATGAATTCTGCCCGAATCGTGGAAAAATGTTTAGAGCTCATCTCTGAAAAAAAATTCAAACTCGTGAACGTAGACTGTACTTACGTAGGTGATCATCCCAAAATCAATCCGATTCGTGCGGAACTCGTTGCTTCCTTGGCAAACATCACAAAACTACCGTTAGATTGTGTTTCGATCAAAGCAACAACGTCTGAAGGAATGGGAGCTCTGGGAAGAAGTGAAGGAGTGATGGTGATGGCATCTGTGCTCCTAGAGAGCACAAACTAAACTTACAAAAATCGTTTTTCTTTCGCAGAAGCGATGTGACTTAAATCAGCATCGCTAAAAAACAAAAACAAAAGTTTGGAAAGGAAATTGGGAGTCGTCTCAATTTCCCAAACACCTCGGACACGAACGCCGTTCTCAGTCGGTTCCACTTCGAACGTCTCTCTTAGCATTTGGTAATGTTTCATACCTTTGGTTTCTATTTGGAAAGAAATTGTCGGTACATTTGTGACAGTTGTCGTTTTGCAGAGTACTGTTTCACCAAGGGTTTTGGATTCCCATTCTTCCCCCACTGTGGGTTGGCGAAAGGATTTGGGTTGGAACGATTCATACAACGTTTTTACCGTTTGGTCTGGTTTTAGTTTCGACTCCCAGGTGCGCTCCAAACGACTTTCCTTTTGAGAAAGGACAGCGAATAAAAACACAAAGAAAAATATCCCAAAAACTCTTAGATACCAAATCATATCTCCATTGAAAAATCTATTGCCTAGGGATCGATTGAAATTTATTTTTCTATTACCGAAGGAGAAACTTCGGGAGGGTTTTACCACTGCATTCTGCCAGAGAAATATCATCAAAACGCGTATCAGGACTCATCCAAGTGTATGAGCGCGAAAACAATTTACCCATCCATACCAATCCCTTTCCTGAGATTTTAGATGATACCACTTATACGCGCATTTTAAAGGATCCCAATTATTGGATTTCACAATCCTTAGAAGACAAAATCATTCAACAAATATCGTTATCATTCGATATCTCTGGTTTTTTATACCACGTTGGAACGGAAGCACTGATCACCAATGCATATGATTTATTGCCACTCGACGATTCCAGAATTGATTTACTCGAAATGATCTATCGTCTTCCCATTCTGATTGGTCGACTAACAAGAGTTGTGTATTTGAATGTAAAACCAGTCTCGGCCAAACATGTAAAATTTATTTTTGTCTATTTGCCGGAATACCAAGACAAATGGTATGATGCTGTATTTTTTCAAGGTATGTTGAATGGACTTGCTGTTCTTTTTGCCCTGAAAGAATTTAAGATCCGGATGACAAAAACCAAATTATTTGGTATTCATGTATCCCATAAAGAATTGGGAGAAGAAATTGAATTTGGTTCTGATGCCAATGAATATGAATTAGAATGGAATGATGAAACTCTCTATCTCTCAAGGTCTCAACTAACAAAAGAAACTGTATCTTCCCGCCATCGTGTGATGGTAACATCTCGTTCAGAAACCGAATTGGAAGAAATGTCCATCGTGGATGTGAAAGATGTTGTTGGCAAATCAAGAGAACTTGCCATCGAAAATCGTGATTTGGAAGCTGCGGTCGAAGTGCTGAAATCCTTTAAACAAGAGTTAGAAAAAAAACAACTCTCTATGGCAAAAGACCTTCGCCTTGCGAAAAACATCCAAAAAGGTCTAATACCAGAAATCATTCCCGATTGGAATGGCATTCAATTTTGGACTGGGTTTATTCCCATGCAAGAAGTGAGTGGGGATTATTACGATTATTTTCCTTATCATACAGATAAGTTAGGTGTTGCGGTTTGTGATGTATCGGGTCATGGAGTTCCCGCAGCCTTCATCACAGCCTTATCGAAAATGTTGTTTTCGAATCACAAAAAACCAAAACCATCTGAGACTTTTAAACTCATCAACAGAGAGTTATTGGATCTTGTTAAACAACAAGGATATACAACCTGTGTATATCTACTAATCAATTCTGATTATAAAGTCGCGTATTCCATTGCAGGTCATCCACGCCCCATTTTATTTCGTCACAAAACAGGTAAGGCAGAAGTTTGCGAAGGAGAGGGAACGTTTCTAGGTATGTTCCCTGATGCGGGAGATACCTATCGAGATTTGTATCTTCAATTGGAACCTGGTGATAAACTTTTTGTGTACACGGATGGTTTAACAGAAGCGGAGAATGATGAGGGAAAGGCTTTTGGAGAAACAAGGCTCCTGAAATTGATCGAACAAAATGCCAATGTTTCCATCCAAGAAACAGTGGAATTCATTATGAACCAACATCGTGAATTCACTATGGGAACTGACCCGATGGATGATATCACGTTACTTGGATTGCAATTGTCTCCTAAATTAGAAGAGTTTCATCAGATCAAAAAAGAAGGAGATCTTTTTTATCAAAAGAAGGATTACCATTCTGCAGTTTTGGCCTATGAAAAGGCGCATCAGATTTTACCGAGAGAATTGAACACTCAACTAACCTATGGAAAAGCCTTGGCTTACAGTGGAAACTTTGAAAAAGCCATCAGCATGCTGGAATCTTATAACAAATTCAAAACCAATCATTTTAAATCGCATGCGATTTTAGGTTACTGTTACTATCGTATGGAATTATATGAAAAAGCGGAATTGGAATGGAAAAAAGCATATTCCATTAATGATTCTAACCTATCTAATCTATACAACATGGCTCAGCTGTATCGAAAGATGAACCAGAAACAAAAAATGAAAGAAGTCATCGATAAGATGAAACACATTGAAGCCACATATTTGCACATCCTTCCACTGGAAAAAAAGTGGGAGTCACTACCTGATGAATCGAATTAAAGTTTTACTACTCTCACTTTGTTTTTTTCATTTTAGTTTTCCGAAAGATCATAGTTTCCATCCCGATTTTGGTTTGGAATGGTGTTACTTTGTGGGACACATACAAGCGGAGTCAGGGAATCGTTACGGTTATGAACTTTCTTTTTTTCGTTTGAAATTTTCGGATGGGGAAGACTGGAATCCGGAAGTGTTCCCCGTTCACTTTGCGATTTCTGATCTTTCCAAAAAAAGACATCAAACTGCACAAACAATCAAACGTAACTTAGGTGGAATGGCGGGTTATGAGGACAATCGAATTTTTAGTGGTGAATTTGAAATGCAAATCCTTTCGAAAGATCGATTTCGTATCCAAGCCAACCCAAAATCAAAAGAAATTGCTTTATCCTTAGAACTGGAAGGCAACGGTAAAATTTTATCCCATGGTAAGGATGGGGTTTCCATCAAATCAAAACGGAATCCAAATATATTTTCGTATTACTATAGTTATCCGAGATTAAAAACAAAAGGTAGGTTATCTTTTTTAGGGAAAGAAGAGATCATTGTCTCAGGTGACTCTTGGATGGACCATGAATGGAGCGAAAAAACATCAAAACAAGTTCCTACCTTAGCCAAGGGCCAATCGGGATGGGACTGGATTTGTTTGATGGATGACAAAGGTGGAGATTATGTGTTCTTTCGTTTCAGAGAATCACCGACAGCCTCACCAGAAATATTTGGAACCTACCGCGATCCAAAAGGAAATGTAACCTATTGGAGTGAGCCAAAAACAATCCAAATGGAACCGATCGGACATCCATGGAAAAGTAAAGAAACGAAGATTGCCTATCCTTTGCAGTGGAGAATCAAGTATCCAGGTGGCGAATGGAACGTGGTCCCCATTTTCAATGAACAAGAGTTTGATGGTAGTGTTTCCACCCAAACAATCTATTGGGAAGGGGCCGTAGAAGCAAAAGATCCAAACCAAAAAAAATCTGCCAAAGGATATTTAGAATTGAAAGGTTATCAAAAATCTAAAGCATGGTGGGAATTCTAAGCCATGTGGAAATACTTTTTAAAACGGTTTTTGTTAATTTTTCCAACCCTACTTGGAATCACCTTTTTAGTCTTTCTGATCTCACATTTTGCGCCAGGTGGGCCACTCAATAGCGAAATTGCCAAATTGAAAGGTTCCAGTAACCTGGCTGGCGCCTCCACCAAACAAATCTCTCAAGAAGAGATTGAACTCATTAAAAAAAGACTCCATTTGGACAAACCAGCACCTGTTGCCTATTTATATTGGTTAAAACAAATTGTACAATTTGACCTCGGGGAATCGAGACTCCATTCCCGCAAAGTATCGGAACTGATTGTGGAAAAGTTACCTGTATCTTTATTCTTTGGCCTCTCTGGTTTTTTTCTTACATATCTCATTTGTATTCCACTTGGGATTCAAAAAGCATTGAAGGAAGGAAGTCGTTTTGACTTCATCACTAGTTTTATTATCTTTTTTACGTATTCTCTTCCTGTTTTCGCCTTTGCGATGTTACTTTTGTATTTGTTTGCTTCAGGAGAGGTGTTTTCCTTTTTTCCTTTAGGACATGAAGTTTCTGATTTTTATGAAGAGTTAAGCACTTGGGGAAAGGTAAAAGATCGACTGGCTCATATGTTTTTGCCAGTGATCTGTTATGTGGTCGGTAGTTTTGCTGTTTTAACATTACTCATGAAAAATAGTTTGCTTGATCAAATTGCAAAAGAATATGTGAGAACTGCTTTGTCAAAAGGACTTAGTTTTTCGGATTCGATTTTTCAACATGCGTTTCGCAACTCCCTCATACCAATTGCCACTGGATTTGGTAGCAACTTGACTCTTATTTTTTCAGGTTCTCTTTTTATTGAGCTCGTTTTTAACATCGATGGAATGGGTTTACTCAGTTTTGAAGCTGTCAGAGAGAGAGATACAGATCTTATGATGGGTTTACTTCTAGCTCAAAGTTTTTTGGGACTGATTGGTAAAATTGTTTCTGACCTCTGTTATATCTTAATTGATCCAAGGATTGATTTCGAATGAAGTTGATATCAAATCCAGCAAATCTCCGTAAGTGGGAAAAATTCAAAAAGAATAAACGGGCTTATTATTCCCTTTTGATTTTGTTTTATACTTATATAATTTCATTGTTTGCACCCATTTTAATCAACAACAAACCATTGTTTGTTTTATATGAGGGTACAGTTTCTTTTCCTATCTTTCAATTTTATCCCGAAACTAAATTTGGTGGTGTCAATCTAACAGAACCAAATTATAAAAAATTAAATCGTGAACCAAGGTTTCAAGATTCCTCCAATTATATGGTCTTCCCTCCTATTCCTTTTGGAGTCAATGAGGACAATTTAGAGAGTTTGGAAGAAGGAACAAGTCCACCGTCTAAACCCACACTTCGCCATTGGATGGGAACAGACGATCGAGGTAGGGATGTCTTCACACGCATTGTGTATGGATACCGACTTGCGATGACTTTTAGTTTGATTCTCATCATTGTAGAGATTCTTCTTGCCTCCTTCATCGGTGGTATTCAGGGATATTTTGTCGGAAGATTGGATTTATTCCTGCAAAGGATTATCGAAATCCTCTCAGCAATTCCCTTTTTGTATTTAATCTTAATTATGGGCTCTTTTTTCGGGAGAGGGTTTCTGGTTCTCATCGTCACCTATGGATCCCTCAGTTGGATTGGACTTAGTTACTACATGCGCGGGGAATTTTTGAAACTTCGCAAACAACAGTTTGTTGATGCCGCGAAAACCTTGGGAGCTTCTTCCTATTCAATCATTATGCGACATTTGTTGCCAAACTCCTTAACCCCTCTCGTTACATTTTTACCATTCATTTTGATATCTGCCATTTCCGTATTATCTGCTTTGGATTTTTTGGGCTATGGAATCCCTGCTCCCAATCCATCTTGGGGGGAACTCATTGGACAAGGGCGTGAACGATTGACAGCTTGGTGGTTGATCACCTTTCCTTCGGTTGCTTTGTTTTTAACGATCTTATTTTCTGCCTTCGTGGGAGAAGGACTTCGTGATGCATTTGATCCAAAAGATAAGGTGGTTTACGAATGAACTCAACACCAAGAGCCATTGAAGTAAACGACTTAACGATTCAGATCAAAACCGATGATGGAATTTTGCCCATTGTCAGTGGTATACGATTTCATCTGGAAAAAGGGGAAACATTGGCCCTCGTTGGTGAATCGGGTTGTGGTAAGTCCATTACCAGTTTGGCTTTAACAAAATTATTACCTTCCAATAACACAATTTATCCTACAGGTTCTATTCTATTTGAAAACCAAGACTTGATGAAGTCTTCTAGTGAACACTTACGAAGTATTCGTGGAAGAGAAATTGCTTATGTGTTTCAGGAACCGTTTTCATCTCTCAACCCGTTGCATAAAATTGGAAATCAGCTGATGGAAAGTTTTTTACTTCATGGGCTTGGTTCAAAAGAGGAAGCAGAGAAAAAAGCAATTTATTTATTGGAACGAGTTGGAATCACAGACGCCAAACAAAGATTAGAGCAGTATCCCAATCAGTTTTCCGGTGGTATGTTACAAAGAGTTTGCATTGCTATGGCTCTTATGTGTGATCCAAAAATTTTAATCGCTGATGAACCAACCAGTGCCATTGATGTCACCATCCAACTTCAATTGATTGAACTTCTAAAAGAGCTAAGAAAAGAACACGGAATGTCGGTATTATTTATCTCCCATGATATTGGTCTTGTGAGTAACATTGCAGACCGTATTGCTGTTATGTATGCGGGAAAAATTGTAGAGCAAGGTAGTGTGGATAGGGTCATCGATACACCAAAACACCCATATACAAAAGCTCTGATCGCAGCCTATCCAACTCACGAAAATATAGGTAAAAAACTAGTTACCATTGATGGCATTGTGCCTTCTCCCAAATCCTATCCTTCTGGTTGTCGGTTCCATACTCGTTGCCAAGACAAACTGGACGTCTGCAGTGTAAAGGTTCCTAAACCAACTCAGTTATCCGATTCTCAGATTGTAGAATGTTTTTTGTATGGAGGCAATTCAGGTGCTTAGTGTCAAAGACTTGGTAGTTTCCTATAAACAATCACAATCACTTTCTTTTTCGACCAAACGACTTGTGGCTGTGGATCGTGTCCATTTTTCCATTCCAAAGGGCAATATTTTAGGACTTGTAGGGGAATCTGGTTGCGGGAAGTCAACAATTGGACGTGCCATATTATCATTGTTACCGATTGACCAAGGAACTATTTCATTTGAAGACAAGGAAATTCATAATCTATCTAAGGAAGAACAGAAACGTTTAAGGCGAAAAATCCAAGTTGTCTTCCAAGATCCTTATTCTTCGTTAAACCCTCGTTTTACGATAGAAGAAATCATCACAGAAGGCCTACAAATTCATTTTCCTAAATTGAGTTTGGAGGAGAAAAAGGAAAAAGCAATCAAATCACTGTCCGAAGTGAATTTGCCAGCGGACATTTTGCACCGATACCCACATGAGTTTAGCGGTGGTCAAAGACAACGGATCGCCATTGCCAGAGCCTTAATTTTGGAGCCAAGTTTAGTAGTTTGTGACGAAGCTGTGTCTGCTTTGGACATATCCACCCAAGCTCAAGTCATCAATAATTTGCTTTTACTTAGGGAGAAATATGGCCTCTCTTATTTATTTATTTCCCATGACCTGAATATTGTGAAGCATGTTTCAGATCGAATTGCTGTTATGTATTTGGGACAAATTGTGGAAGAGGGTAGCCGTGATGCCATCAGCCGTAAACCACTTCACCCCTATACGAAGGCACTGTTTTCAGCCAGTTTTGATCTCAAAGACAGACAGAAACGATCCCAACCTCTTGTTGGGGAAATCCCAAGTATACTCAACCAACCGAAAGGATGTCGTTTTCATACTCGTTGTCCGATCGCAAAAGAGATTTGCAAAACAGAAGAACCGAAAGAAACTTATCCTTCAGAAGAACATAGAGTGAAATGTCATTTCCCTTTGTTGTGAAATTTTTGTGAAACTATCTTTACGTGATACAATCAAAGGTGTAATCGGAAAAATACTTTTAACCTTTATCTTTGTCGTATCTATGACAATGTTTTTTATTCTTTATCCATTGTTAGCGGATCCTGATTATTACAAAAATCTAATTCTTGAATCTACTTACAAACTCACAGAACTGAATGTTGATTATAAAAGTTCAGAACCAGTTTTTTTTCCATTTCCTGGAATTGAATTACAAGATGTGACTGTTTCTAAGTTAGATGATGAGTTGATCCATGTGCAAAAACTCAGAATCGAAATTTATTACGGAATTTTCGTGGGAAAATCCTTGGAAATTAGAAAAATTTATCTCAATACAGGGACTGTAGAGCTTACGAGAGAGAAAGATGAATCTTTTCCTTTGTTTGAAAAAATTGCTGCTCGGTCCAAGGAAGAAGAGACAAAGAACCAAAAACTCGATTCTAAGCTTCCAAAAACAGAAGAAACTGCATCTTCAAAACAACTATATTTTTCCAGAACCTTTGCTAATTTTGTAAATCAAATCGAAATCAAAAATATCACAATTTTATTTGATGATAAACTTTATTCTCGTAAACTCAATTTGTACCTTTGGGGAACCACACTTCATCTTGACCAAAGCCTAAGAAATATAGATTTTTATTTATATGGAAAATTGAATAACGAACCAATCACTTTGAGTGCTGATTTTCTTTTTGTAGAAGATGAAATGAAGTATGAATCCTTACGATTAGAAGGTGAGTTTAGTTTTCAGAACATACGTGGAATTGACTTACATGATATTTTGATTATTTTCACGCGAGGTGATTTACGATTTTTAAAAACATCAGGAACCATTCCTTTTTACAAACGAGATGAATCAAAAATTTATGCTGTTGTGGATCACTTACATATCCAAGACCTTGCACTGAAAGGTGGAACTCCTTTTGCTGATGGCCATGTTTCGACTCTAATTCATTATGATATCAACGAAGATAAACTTTCTTTTGCAAATATAGTAGTGGAGTGGAAAGGAAATTCCAAATTATATGGTTCTGGATATGTTAATTTCCTAAGTCCACCACTTTCACCAACAGTATCTTTTGAAGGTACCTCTGATTATCTAAATGTACCAACAATTATAAAAGTCGCAAAAATTTGGATCGATCCTGATTATGAAAAATCCATACTCACTAGAGATACACCAAATACGGATTATGTGAATCGTATGAACGTGTATTTGAACTTTCATTTTCGAAATTTATCAGTCGGTGACTTCCGTGCAGACTCATTAAAATTAAATGTTCATTATGCAAAGCGAAAGCTCAACATCAACCGTTATGAATTAAGAATGTATGATGGCGACATCATTGGATCAGGCTATTATAAATGGTATCAAGATGTCGGTCTAACCATAAAAGGGGAAACTCATCATGTTTCCATTGCTCCTTTATTGGCCGATATATTTAAAATTTCTCCAATTACAGGGAAATTAGATTCTGAGTTTGTGATCCATTCCCCTTCGGATACAGAAGAAGGTTTGGTTTCCAATCTACAAATCACAGGGAATATCAATGCGAAGCAGGGTGAATTACTTAGCTATACGAACATTCTAAAACCAATCAGTTCCATTGGTAGTGTGATCAATTTGAAAAAAATAGATTTTAGCCGTGCCACTCCCTACAATGAGCTCAAATTTGATTTTATGTATGCAAATGAAAATATAGAAATTCGAAATTTTGCATTAAAGGCGGATGGAATCGCTGGATCTGGTGGTGGAAAAATTGGTTTTAACAAGGCCATTGATATGAAGTTTACGATTGCTTTTCCTGGGGTCGCAGGCAAAGCACTTAAGCTTCCCATTATCTATCGAGGAACGTACGGAGTGTCCTCTCCATTCATTGATCCTATTTGGTTGGGATCAGTGTATGCAGGAACCATCTTTTTAGCAAGTCCTGCTGGTGCCGCAGTGGGTGGGATTGCTGGTTCTGCTATGTCTGATTATGTAAACCGTGCTGTTGATAATGTCTCGAATGGTGTACAAAAAAGTTGGAAAGGCATCAAATCAATCTTTGGCGGCAGAGAGGAAGATGAGAAAAAAGATCTAAAGGAAAATTTCGAAAAGAAAGAAGAAAAATAAATCAAACGTCTTCGTTTCGAATCGGGATTCCTTCCTTTTTTAAAATCTTTAATGCATTCGTAGAACTTGAAACTCCTTCCCTAATTTGATAATCAAAATCCATTTGTCCATCTTTCTCGAGTTCCGTGAAATGAAATCGTTTTGCCCATGCAATCTCTGCAAGTTTTAAGTCGTGAGTCGTCAAAAACACGATACAGTTTTTTTCACGTAACACAGACAAGATTTCCCTTGTTGCGATAAACCTTTCTTTTGAGTTTGTTCCTTTTAGAATTTCATCCAAAAAGAGTATGGGAATTGTTTGGGAACTATTTGCATCTTGAATGATGGAAGATAATCGTCGCACTTCTGAATAAAAAAAGGAAACTCCATCTTCCATAGAATCTTGTGATCGAATCAGTGTATGAATTTGAAATTTTGGATATACAAATCCTTTCCCGATTACGGGAGCACCTGATCCAGCGAGTAACAGAGACATGGCGATAGATCGTAAGTATGTTGTTTTTCCGCTCATATTGGAACCAGTGACAATCATCAAATCCCCAGGTTTCATTTCAGGCAATGGGTTAAAAACGCGATTGGATTTCGGTAGAAGTGGATGGACAATGGATTCGGAACCAAGAGATCCATTCATTGCCATTTGAGCAAAATTTCCTTCTGGATTGAGGAATCCAAAATTCAACATCGGAAGGACGGAATCAATTTGGATGATTTTGTCTTGTAATTCATTCCAGTTTTGAGAGTGAACGGATTTCCATTTTTGAAGGGATTGGATTTTCCAAAGATCCCATAAAACAATTACATTGAATACGAAATGAGGAAGAGGAGAGACCAAAAGTTCAGAGGAATCCCCCAGTCCCGTAATATTCTTTAACATTTGTTTTGTGACATTTCTGTTCTTCGAAAGAAAAAGAAATGTTTTTTTGAATCGATTGGCAGTGGTACTGAAGGTTTTGATTTCCTTCCAAAGTATAGACGATTCTTTGCGGTAACTCACAAACAAAAGGCCGTTGAACAGTAGAATCAGAGGTAAAAAAGGAAGATCAAATAACAAACCAAGAATCAAATAAACAGGTGTGATCACTCCCCAAATCGGAAAGATCCAGCGAAGCCACTTTCGTTTCTGCCAAAAATCGGCGTGCTGTTCTATTTTTGGGATTTCAAATTTTTCATTTGGTTCGGCATCCAGAACTAAAAATTTTCGCATCAACTGGAAGCTGTATTTTCTTTGTTTCAGAATTCCTTCGATCCAACTAGGATCAGAAAGGGAAGGAACATTTGGGTCTTGTAAAAATCGAGATACGTAGGTTTGGAATCCATCGGATGTGATGGATGTATCGAATACGCCCAAAAACCCTTGTTTGGTGCAAAGATCCAAATCAATCGAAAGAGGATGATTTCTCACAAACACTGGATATTCCCAATGTTCTCTTGTTTTGAGTTTTTTAAACTCACCTGTGAGGCGTAAGATTTCTTCTTCTAAGAACTGGAGAGTTCGTTTGGCAAACTGAAGTTGTTCTTTCCTTTGGGAATACAAACGAACCAAATATAGAAAAGGTAAAATGGGTAGGATCGAAATTCCGTATTCCAACCAGGATTGTTTCGAGAGATAACAGAAAAAAATCCCAGAAACGAAAACAAGAAACGTAACCAGTCTAAAAACGGAAACGGCTCTAAGTCGCTTGGAAAAAAACTGGATTTTTGCTTTGTATTTCTGTTTCCTATGAGTTAGGAAACTGTATGTGGAATTAGTGGAAAAGAGGTCGTTCGTAATTTTCTTCTTCCCTGCGAGAAATCTCGGTATCAAGGACACGGATGAGACTTCCTAAATCATTTAATCTCCATTTGTCGATGAGACGTCCTTTCTCGCGACCAGAAAACTTATTGAGATAGAGAGTACCAAATAGGTCCTCCCCATACTCATAAGCAACAAAGCGCCCGCTTCGTCTTCCTGTAGAATTTTCCAATCGAATCGTCATGAACGAATACCAATAATCAGAGAAAAAAAAATAGTACAAGCAAAATTTTTTGCTTCAGGATATTCATTTTTCGGCGATACATATATCGGGGGGAGGCTACCTACCACGGATGGTGGGAACCTTCAAAATACAGATACCCCGGAAACCGGAAAGCACGGAGGCTTGTATGGATTTCTATCCTGATATGAACTTGGAGTTTAAAAGCTCCTTCGTTAAAACCAACCAGTTTTTTGCCAACACAGAAGATGAATCTCTTCTTCCACAAAAAGGACTCGCGGCACGTAACCTTCTCAACCTCGCACAAATGACCAAACTGCGCGAAATTCGCAAACGCCATTTGAAAAAAGGACACCAACGCGAAGGGTTCCACTGGGACTAATTGCTTAAATTTCTCTTGACCATCTGAAAGTAGAGTCTATCATAAAGACCGCTTTTAGATGGAGAGATATGGCAAATAACCTAGCAGAAGTTTATAAGGAATCCGCAGAAAAATTTGGTCCAAGACCAGCATTTTGGTATAAAAATGCACAGAAGGATTACCAAGCCCTTACCTATAAACAACTTTATGAAGATGGTATCGCACTTGCTGAGGCCCTAATTGATTTAGGCGTAAAGGCAAGAGAACATGTCGGTGTTCTTGCTGACAACCGAGTGGAATGGATCATTGCAGATTGTGCCGTGTTGACTGCTGGAGCGGCCAATGTTCCTCGTGGTTCCGACATCACAGACTCGGAAATTGTATATATTTTAAACCACTCCGAGGCCAAAGTTGTTTTTTTAGAAAACGATAAGGTTTACGAAAAATACAAAAATAACAAATCCCAAGTGAAATCGGTGAAAACCTTGATCATTATGGATAAAGACACCAAACTCAAGTCAGGTGCAGGGATTCTTCATTTTTACGAACTTTTGGAAAAAGGTAGAGACCTTCGTGCCAAAGGGAAACGAGAAGCAGAGAAACGAATGGCAGGAATCAAACCTGACGATTTGTATACTTTGATTTACACTTCTGGAACCACTGGTATGCCCAAAGGTGTGATGCTCATGCATTCCAACATGATCCACCAAATGCATTATGTTGTCCCTCGTGTTGCCAAAGTAACACCAGATGACAGAATGTTATCCATCCTCCCTGTATGGCATATCTTTGAACGAGTTGTAGAATACTTCGCTATCATCAATGGAGGTTCTACGTATTACACAAAAGTAACGGAACTTCGTAACGACATCCAAAAAGCAAGGCCAACCTTTATGGCATCTGCGCCAAGGGTTTGGGAAAGTATCTACAACGGAATCTATACTCGTATCAATGATCCAAAACAAACTCCTCCCGTAAGAAGAATCCTATTTAAGGTGGCTTACTTTTTTTCTAAGCATTACCATGCATCGATTCGTTTCTTGAAAGGTTGGGAAGTCGATTACGAAGGAAGAAATATTCTTCACTCATTGGTTCTTTCCGTTGTTTCGATCTTTAAACTATTGTTTACTGGTCCATTCACTCTTACGATCCTCTCTTTGATCGCATCGCAGTTTTTGATACCTGAAGGTAGTGCATTCAAAACTCCACTGTATGTAGTAGCGGGACTTGGGGTTTTGTTTAACGCTTTCACTTTGGATCGTATTGTACTTTCCAAAATCAGACAAGCCACAGGTGGTCACTTACGTGCGACTCTTTCTGGTGGTGGGGCTCTTCAAAAACACGTGGATGCCTTCTTTATGGATATCGGAATTACAGTTCTTGAAGGATACGGTATGACAGAAACTGGACCTGTGATTTCCGCTCGTACGTTTGATCGTCCTATTATGGGATCTGTGGGTGATATCGTTCCTCTCAGCCAAGTTCAGATTCGTGATGATGCAGGGAATGTTCTTTGCCATATCGATGACAAAAAAAATATTATCTTTGGTAAGTTAGGTGTTAAGGGTGTGGTTCATATCAAGGGACCTCAAGTAATGAAAGGATATTATAAGAATCCTGAAACCACCAAAAAAACCATCGTAGACAATTGGATGAACACCGGTGATATCGGGATGATTAACTTCAAGAAGACCCTCACACTCACTGGTCGTGCAAAAGATACAATTGTGTTACTCGGTGGTGAAAACGTAGAGCCAGTACCCATTGAAAATAAAATTGATGAATCACCTTACATCAAACAGTCGATGGTAGTGGGACAAGATCAAAAGGTACTTGGAGCAATCATTGTTCCTGATTTTGATGCTCTTATCCCTTGGGCAGAAGAAAACGGAATCACAGAAAAAAGCCCTGAAAAATTGATCACACATCCAAAGATCGTAGAATTCTACAAAAAGGAAGTTCGTAATTTTAACAGTGTTAAAACTGGATTCAAAAATTTCGAACAGGTGCAGTATGTCACTCTCATCACGAAACCATTTGAAGTGGGGGACGAACTCACCAACCTCATGAAGATGAAACGACATGTGATCACAGAAAAATACAAAGACAGAATTTTGGAGCTCTACAAAAACAGTTAATATGACTCCTTTTGCAGAGATCTTTCATGGAGACCGCATCTTGGAAATCAAGATGCAGTCCAATGAAAAGAATACATTTGATTTTGAAACTTTTGTTTTATTCCAACAAATTCTAAACAAACACGCAAGTAACTCTAACTTGCGAGTTTTACTTTTCACTTCCGCCCAAACTCAGTTTTTTTCCAACGGAATTGAACCCACTCTCATGTATGGAAAATCAGAAGTCGATGTGAGAAAATCTGTCGAACAATTATTACGGACAGCCCAAACCTATTTCCATTTTCCTGTTCCAACCATAGCTGTTATCAATGGTCATTGTATGGCGGCTGGTGCCGTATTTGCATTGTTTTCGGATTACCGTTACATGGTGGACAAGGGGGGAAGGATTGGTTTTTCAGAAGCAATTGTCGGACTAAACTTCCCTTGTATTCCAACGATCATTTTACAAGACTTAGTTGGTGTGAAGGCAACCAGAGATTTACTTTTTACGGGAAAACAAATCAAAGGTCCTGAAGCGAAAGAAATGGGTCTTGTGGATGAATTGTTCAGTGCAGAAGATTTGTATCCAGAGGCGATGAAACTTGCTGAATCTCTTTCCAAGCTCACTTTGAATTCGAGTCGTGGAATGAAAACGGCCTTACGAGAACCTTACCGTGCTCAGATGGAATCGTTATTCCAATTGGATGCTGATCTATTTACAAAAGTAATTTTGTCACCAGATGGACAGGAAGGATTTTTATCCCTTATCGAAAAACGCAGGCCAAAGTTTACGACATGATGCGAATCTTGATTGTGTTTGTGGTTACGATTTTTATGAATTGTGCCACAAAAGTAGTCAGACAGAAATCAGAACAACTTTCCACTCGAATCCACAATTTGGATTCCGTTAAGCTTATCAAACCTGAATATCATTTACTCTTTGAATCCCCCGAATTAAAATCCAAAGATGGGACAAGATATGAACGTTCCCTGAATGCTTGGGATCGACGTTCCGGCATTTGGTATGAACCACACCCTCAAAGTAGCTTAGAAACATTAGAGATCCGAGAGATTGTAAACAAAGGGGAACCTGTTCAATATGGTGGCATCTATTTCCAACCAAGTTCATACAATTATTCTTGGTCTTTGTATCTTTCCAAAGAATTCTCAGTTGTATACAAAGTATTGATAGATGATTATACCGGGATACCCAAGGAAATAGAATATGTTGAATATGAAAATTCGTTTGGCATTTGTTTCGAATTTAAGAAAGGTAAAACATGTTACGAGTCAATTCCGATAGAAAATCCTAAGGAATCATATACCTTTACTTTGATTCGTTGTGACTCTTGCCAAAGTAGAGTTCGAAGGACTGTTCTGATTCCCAAACAACCTACGGAAGACTCTCTTGTCGTTGCCCTTGTGGATGAGAAAGGATACATAGGAAAGGTGTACCAAATCGATACTAAAAAGTACGGATACCTTTTGCATAGGTATATTGAAATTTATTCTATAGAAAAGTTTGGAATTAATATTAAGTGGTATCCTGTTTTGCCTTTTGCCTTCCTTTGGGATACCATCACGTTTCCTTTCCAATTTCTTTGGAAAATTTTAACACTCATTGCCTTTAGTCGTTCCTTTAGCTAAGAAAAGAATGGAAGACCAATCCTTAAGAATTGGAAACTTTGTCTAATATATTGACTGAACCTAAAACCTTTTTGAATTTCCTTGCCAAGCCTTGCCCTTGACGAAATTGAAAGGTCAAAAAACTTCATTATAAAGAGGAACAAATGGCTGAAAATCATTATTATAACGCAAAGGACTTAGGGAAATTTGGGGAAATTGGTAGGACGAATCCCGCCCTTGCTGATAAATTTTTTGGATATTACAATGCTGTGATGGCAGAAGGTGCTTTGACTGAAAGAGAAAAGGCACTCATTGCGCTAGCAGTGGCGCATGCACTCAAATGTCCTTATTGTATCGATGCGTATACAACCACCTCACTTCAAAAAGGTGCTGATGAAGCGCAGATGAACGAAGCGGTTCATGTGGCGGCAGCAATGGCAGCAGGGATCAACTTAGTACATAGCGTACAAATGCAAAATAAAATTGATGAACTTTCGTTTTAAACTATGAATATAACGGAACAACATTCCGCCTTAGATAGTTTTAGCGGGAATCCATTTTTAAAGACCGTGGGGAAACCGATCCAAGCTCGTTCCTTAAAGGTGTTTCAAATCAACGTGGGGAAATGGTGTAACCAAGCTTGTCGTCATTGCCATGTAGATGCATCGCCTATCCGCAGTGAGATGATGGATCGAGAAACAGCTGAAGCTTGTATCGAACTCATTTCCAAAATTCCTGAAGTTGAAACCGTTGACATCACTGGAGGTGCACCCGAAGGAAATCCAAATTTTAAATTCCTTGTGATAGAAGCAAGACGACTTGGAAAACGAGTGATGGATCGTTGTAATCTTACCATTCTCGAAGAACCAGGGTATGAATGGTTATATGAGTTTCTGAAGGAGAATCAAGTAGAGATTGTTTCATCTTTGCCTTCTGTATTAGAAAATGTAACCGACAAACAAAGGGGAAAAGGTGTGTATCAAAAATCGATCACCGCCTTAAAAAAGTTAAATGCACTTGGTTATGGAACAACGCTCCCCATTCATTTGGTTTACAATCCAAATGGTTTGTTTTTAAGTTCAGGGCAAGCGCAGCTAGAAAAAGAATACAAAGAGAATCTATTTAAAAAGTATGGCATTGTATTCAACCAATTGTTTTGTATCAATAATCTTCCGATCAATCGGTTTTTAGGATCTCTTGTCCGAAGTGGCAAGTTCGAAATGTACATGGAAACTTTGGTGAATGCATACAATCCAGCAACAGTGAATGGATTAATGTGTTTGGATCAAATATCGGTTGGGTATGATGGATCTGTTTATGATTGTGATTTTAATCAGATGTTGGAATTAAAATCGAAGGAAGTCAAACATATCAAAGATTTCGATTTGCCTGCATACCTAGGTCGGGAGATCGTTGTAGCAAACCACTGTTATGGGTGTACGGCAGGTGCTGGATCCAGCTGTGGTGGAGAGATTGTTTAGATGTCCATTCAAAATGAAAAAGACTTACAAGGCATTTTAAATGCAGGAAAGTTTGTCGCAAAAGTTCGTGAACTATTAAAACTTTTAGCAAAACCTGGTGTATCCACATTGGAACTTGATATGGTCGCCAAACAAGAATTTGAGAAGGCGGGTGCATTTTCTGCTCCTAAATTTGATTACAAATTTCCAGGTTATACCTGTATCAGTACCAATTTGGAAATTGCTCATGGTATCCCCAAAAGAGAAACCATTTTGAAAGAAGGAGATTTGGTGAATGTAGACGTATCGGCAAAACTTGATGGTTACTACGCCGATACAGGGATTTCGTTTGTGGTTGGCAATGCGAATCCCTCATTAAGCAAACTTTGCGAAACTGCAATTGAAGGTACAATGCGAGCCACAAAACAAGCATTCACTGGAAATTATCTGAGGAATATTGGAAGAGAAATCCATTCTGCTGCGAAAGAAAACGGATTCACTGTTATCAAAAACTTAGCAGGACACGGAACTGGAAAAAAACTCCACGAAGAACCACAAGTATTGGTGTATGAAGATAGAAGAGACCATCGCAAACTGAACCAAGGTCTAGTCCTTGCCATCGAATCTTTTATCTCAACTGGCAGCCAAACAGCTTATGAAGAATCTGATGGTTGGACTCTCGTGGCAGGGAATAGGCAAGGTGTCTTAAGTTATGTTGCTCAGTGTGAACACACAGTCATTGTTCAAAATGGAAAACCGATTATTGCTACCTTGTAAACATTCGAGTATTCTTTGCCTTCTCTAGAAATCATTGAATCTGGAGTTTCGCATACTGAAGCTAAGGGAATTCTTATTCTTTGGCCAAGTACCGGTGGAAATGCTCGTTCGTTTCGCATTCGAGACTCAGAGCTTATCACACACGGACTTCGACTGATACGATTTAATCCACCTTCCCATGGAAATTCAGATGGAATTTATGATCCAAAAGTCGCCATTTCCTTGTTATACGACTATTTGAAAGCTAAACAATATTTAAATCATAGATTATTTGGTATCGGTCATAGTGGAGGGGGAGCAGCACTTTTGCTTTTGGCAAAACAGATCCCGTTTCAGAAATTGTTTTTGTTAGCTCCAATTTTGAATAGTGTTTTAAGCCTAAAATTTTTATACGAATCAGATTCGATCGAAGAGTTCAGTCGTTTGCTTTTACAACCAGAAGTAGCAGATGATGAGTTTCCAAACAATCTGATACTAAACACTCTCTCCAATTCAGATTGGCTTGTGACAGGGAAGGTAGATCCACTTTCTTTCCCAATCAAAAATACGAGAATTCAGGTGGCATCACTTGCGGAGTTTTTGCGAAATCTGTTTTTGCCAGGATTTCAGGTGTCAGAGGGAGACCTCGCTCACCATTCAGAAGTGACCATCTTTCTTCCCAAGGAAGACAAATGGTTCCCGAAAGAGAACACGATCCAATTTGCAAAAAAGAACCAAATTCGAGTCGTTGAAATTCTAGAAGCGCCAGATCATTTTTTCTCTCGAAGCTGGCTTCGCGTATGGAACGAGATTCAGGCAATTGGATGGTGATAACTCCAAACCAAACATTCTAAAATTTACATTTAATGAGTTTACAAGTGAACTAGAGTCAGTTAGTATTCTCGCCTGTATCAATTCACAAATGAATGAGTAAGATGATACAAAGGAGAATCTGTGGAGCCAATTTATTTAACGTTGATTTTGTTTACGCTATGGACTTTGGGACTTGGGATCACTTTGATTACCTATCGAAGCGTACAAGTGTTACTTGGTAAGAAAAAATCGAATGAATTCCCTGCCGGTGTCCAACATGGCACAGACTTCAATTGGAGACTCAATCGCGCGCACTTGAATAGTTTGGAAAATCTACCTTTGTTTGTGACAGTTGTATTTTTAACTGTGAGTTTAGGAAAAGTTGATAGTTTCGTGAACCAAGCAGGTTATGTCATCTTGGGAGCACGAGTCACCCAATCCTTGATTCATTTAGTTTCGAGTGATGTGATGTTTGTGAACATTCGATTTACTTTTTATATGATCCAAATATTCACATACATCATTTTACTTTTGCGACTTTTCTAAACACCTTCTCGTTTGAGGTCACGGCTCATCAGAGCTTTGACCACTTCTTTTGGATCTTTGTCTTCATATAACATACGATAAACTTCTTGTGTGATTGCCATCTCCACTCCTAATTTATCTGCTAAATTTTTAGTCGAAAGAGTTGTTTTGACTCCTTCTGCCACTTCATTCATGGAGGCTAAAATTTCTTTTAATTTTTCCCCTTTGCCCAATCGAAAACCTACAGTACGATTTCGTGATGCTTCCCCGCAACACGTGAGGACAAGGTCCCCCATTCCGGATGGTCCGAGAAACGTCATTGGGTCTGCCCCCATTTTGATTCCCATACGAGTAATTTCGTTTAACCCGCGTGTGATGAGAGCGGCTCTTGTGTTTTGACCAAACCCAAGACCGTCGGCCACTCCGGCAGCAATGGCAATTACGTTCTTTAACGCTCCACCAACTTCAACACCGACGACATCGGGTGTCCAGTAGGTTCGAAAGTAAGTGAAACTGAAGATCTCTTGCACGCGTTTGGCGGTGGCTTCGTTTTTGGAAGCGATGGAAACGATGGTAGGGACTCGTTTGACCATTTCTTTGGCAAAACTGGGTCCAGAGAGGTAAGACAATTGAGAATGGTATTGTCCAGGAAGTTCTGATTCAAAGATTTCGGAAACAAGTCGCAGGCTTTCATTTTCGATCCCTTTGGATGCGGAAACAATGGGGACTTTTGAGGGGATATGGTCTTTGATTTCGCGTAAAATCCCTGAGAGGGCGTGGCTTGGAGGTGCTGAGACGATCATGTCTTTGTCTTTCACAACTTCAATGAGGTCGGTGCTTGCTTTCAGTTTTTCTGGAAGGACCAAATCGGGCATATGTTTGGAATTCATATGGTTTTGATTGATGGAACGCGCCTGCTCTTCACTACGTGTCCACAAAGTGACATCGTAACCCTTGTCTGCTAAAATACTACCTAGTGCAGTGCCAAAACTTCCTGCACCAATGATTCCAATCTTCATGAGTTCAGTATTCTAAATCTGCTTTCCAAAAAGGCAATAGAAAATAAAATTAAAATATGCTTTTGACGGATCTCTTCCGTTTCAACCCACTCAATCTCTTTTTGCCACCGAAAGTGGTCCCAAAGAGTAATTACAAAGTTACCCTACTCCTCGGTAGCTTAAAAAAAGTCATACAAACAGAAATTATCTCAGAAGATCCAGATTTAGAAAGTTTGGAAGTGGGTTCTGCCAAAGGGGAAGTGATCCTGACCGGGATCTATCGTATGGAATGGTTGTGGATTGCACGACTTTTAAAGGTAAAATCGATTCGTTACCGCGTTAGACTCAAACCTGTGTTAGTCAATGAGAATAAAGCTAGGTTAAAAATCGTAGGATATCGGGTTTGGGATACAAAACCAAGGCGTTTTGATTTTGTTAGGTGGTTTGTCAAAATTGATCCTTTCCATAAAAAAAAGGTATTTGAATCCATCATACATGCTGCCCCACATATTTTATCACTCACAGGTTTGCAGTGGGAATTATTGTTTGATCTGAATTATTTTTTGAATCTAGTTCCTACAATTGCTGGTAAAATAGAAATTCAGTATTTAGTCGCTGACAACAATGAATTGTATATTTTTGTCAAATCTTCTACAATATTAAAACCACTCATGGATTTTTTTGGACCAGAATACCTTAAAATCGATTACATCGAAGAAGATCGCGATATTCAAATGTTACTTTGGGAAAATGAATAAATGAAAATCATTTATCTGACGGATATCCATGACGGTCTTCATGGTCTCAAAAGGATTCTGCAATCAACAGAAGCAGACCTATATTTGTTTTCTGGTGATATCATTTACAAAGCATTTTTTTCTTTCGATCGTATCATTGATTTCTGTGGTGTTCAGGAAGAATTGTATTATCTTTTAACAGAAAGAAAAGATGATTCCACTCCGTTTGATTTTACAACGCATGCTATCCGATTTCCTGAAAAATATTCAACAGCCATTGTGGAAAAATCTCAGAAATACAGAGACTTATATAAATTGGCTGCCAAAACAATGAAGGAAAAATATGAGATCATCGAAAAACTCATTGTTAAGTATGCTAAATCACCTGTGTATTGTTTGCCGGGAAATTATGACTTAGATTTGCAATATACTGAATTGTACCAAAGAGAAGTTCATAGAAAGAGTTTTGAATTTCGAAATATCAAAGTCTCTGGTTATGGTGGAGCACCAATATGGACGTCTGGGATTCCTGAAAAGTTAACTGTAGTTTTTCACGAGTATACGAAGAATGGAAAAAATTATAGTGAACCGGAAGATTTTTTTCGAGAGGAACTTCCTGATATTTGTTGGATCCACAATCCTGCGTATGGATATTTTGATACGATCCCTGGAGTGGGAAAATGTGGAAGCCAAGGAATTCGAAGGTATTTGGATGATGAATCACCATCCCTTGTCGTTTCAGGCCATGTGCATGAAGACCAAGGAATTAAAAAAACAAAAAATACAGTTTTTATCAATCCATCTAACTTTGGCGCAGTGGATTCACTACATGGGTTCCAAGAAGGTGGGTATTATGCGGAAATTTTTATGGACGGGAAAGATGTTGTACAATCCAATCTTTGCCAATTGAGAAATGAGGAGTGGCATCGGTTGATTGAAGTAGATTGTTCGGAAAAACAATTAAAGCTCATTTCCCAAAATCCTATCTCCACTGTGAGTTCAGAAGATTACATTCGAGGAAATTAAATGGTCACCTTTCTAACGATTTGTGGCGTTTTGTTTACTGTTGCCTTTTTTTTATATGCTCTCTCTGCCGTTGACACTCAAAGTTTAAATCAAAAAGAAAAAGAACGTCTTAAGAAAGAAGAAAACCTACGTGTAGGAGATCCAAGAAAGGTATATGGGAAAGAAAAAGATCCTAATCTACCTAGACTTCGCTTATGTCCTGTTTGTGGGACCGTTCTTAGAAAAGACGAATATCTATATGCGGCAATTTCTACCTACACCAACAGTGAAGGGAAAAAACAGGCACAGATTTATGGTTGCAAATATTGTTATCTCATTCTCGATTCTGAAAAAAATAATTCAGGAAAAAAATTGGACGATGAAAATCCATTTGGACCACCTAAACCAACGGATGAGATATAAAACTGATGTTTGATCTAACACAAAGTTTAGGTAATCTAAAGGGGATTGGACCCAAACGAAAGACTGTTTTGTTCGAGCATGGAATCTCTACGTATTACGAATTATTAACGTATTTTCCCAGACGCTATCTTGATCGTAATTTCACAAAAGACATTATTTTAAGACAAGGTGACCAAGTTACCCTACTTGGAAGTATCGTTGATAGTTACATTGTGCACGGTAAAAAGAGCCGATTATTAGTCGGATTTCGCACTTTGAACAACGAAAGGATCAATCTTGTCTTTTTTAGAGGGGTAAATTTTTTTCACAAACTTTTTGCCATTGATAAAAAAGTGGTGATCTCTGGGAAACTGGAATACTTCAAAGGATACCAAATCATCCATCCTGAGTATGAATTTTTATCCGACAAGGATGATCCAGAAGACTCTATCCACGCTGGTAGAATCATTCCTTTGTATCCATCCACTGAGGCACTAAAAGAAGAAGGTTTAGACTCAAAGGGTTTACGTAAACTCATCCACCAAGTATTGGAAAGTGGAGAAATCAGTGAAAACCTTCCCTCTAAATTTATCAAAAAACGAAAGTTACTCGGTCGTGATGAAGCATTTCGAAAAATCCATTTTCCAGACACCATGGAGACAGTGGAAGCTCCAAGAAAACGATTTGCCTATGAAGAGTTCTATTATTTTCAAAGACTACTTTTGTACAAACAGAGAGAACGACAAAAAGTAAAACGATTGTTGTGGCCACTTCCTAAGTCGCCATCTCGAACTAATTTAGAAAAAAATCTGCCATTTGAACTGACCGAAGATCAAAAAACGGCTGTTACTACGATCCTTTCGAAAACAAACACAGATTCTCCCTCTGCATTTTTATTACAAGGAGATGTGGGTTCTGGTAAAACCATCACAGCACTTCTTGTTGGCCTTCATTACATCGACAATCATATCCAAGTAGTTTTTTTAGCACCAACAGAAATCTTGGCACGGCAACACTACCAGACGATATATAAATTTATGGGCAATATGCCATTCCTTGGTATTGAATTGTTATTAGGTGGTGAAAACAAAAAATCGAGAGCAGAAAAATTAAGTCGGATCAAAACAGGTGAATCCAATATCATCATTGGAACCCATTCCTTGTTACAAGAGGATGTGGTTTTTTCTGATTTGGGACTTGTTGTCATTGATGAACAACATAAGTTCGGTGTCGACCAAAGAGAAACCATTCGGGCCAAAGGAAAAAATCCAGATATTTTGGCGATGACAGCCACTCCCATTCCAAGGACACTTTGCCTCACTTTGTATGGGGATTTGACCTTGGTGAACATCAAAACAAAACCGAAAGGTCGTAAACCCATCGACACTCGTTGGTACAAAGAAGACCGACGAACCGGTGTATATAATTCCATTAGAAAATATGTGACTTCAGGAAGACAATGTTATATTGTTTATCCTCTCGTGGAAGAATCGGAAAAGGTGGATTTAGAATCTTGTACGGTAGCCTATGAAAATCTACGAACCAATGTATTTCCTGATCTAAAGATAGGTTTGTTGCACGGAAAGATGAAAAGTGCAGAAAAAGAATCAGTGATGGAAAAATTTAAGTCTGGGGAAATTCAAATCCTTGTCACCACAACAGTTGTGGAAGTGGGAGTGGACGTACCAAATGCTACGATTTTAGTTGTGGAACATGCAGAACGATTTGGAATTTCCCAATTACACCAGTTACGTGGTCGTGTCGGACGTAGTGATCTCGAAAGTTTCTGTATTTTAATGACGGGTGACTTTATCAGTGAGGAAGGGAGAGATCGCTTAGAGGCACTTGTTACTTCTAATGATGGATATTATTTAGCAGAAAAGGATCTTGCCATTCGTGGTCCTGGGGAACTTCTAGGAGTCAAACAAAGTGGACTTCCTGAATTTAAAATAGCCGATTTGGTGGTAGATCGTGAACTTCTGGAAGAAGCAAAAGAAGATGCAGCTTCCATTCCATTAGATGATCCAAACGAAGTCTCGGAACTTAGGATTCGTTTCAGTGAAGGTAAATTTTTATTTGCGAATTAAGGAATTATTTTTAAATGAACCTACGTATGTTCCGAACCAAGTATATTTTTTTGTTTTTGCTTTCATCATTCTGTGTGTGCGGTGAGAAACCAGTCACACAAACACAAACGAATCTATATTTAGGACTCGATAAAGTTTCTTATTTAACAGGGAAGTTTAATTCACCTGGACCTTTAGCGCCCGTTATTTTAGAAGAAAATGCGAAAGAACATTTTCTTAGACCCGATGTGAAAAAAGCTCTACATAAAATGATCAATGATTTTGAAGATTCGAAACCTAATTCTTATAAACAACATATATTTTTAGTCTCTAGTTTTCGTAATTTTTCCCATCAAAAGGGAATTTGGGAATCCAAATACTCCGGTAAAAAAGCGATGCGAGTTCCGATCACAGGAAAATCTCCTGAAGAAATCATCAATTTGATCTTAGAATTTTCCAGTGCCCCAGGAACATCGCGTCACCACTGGGGAACTGATTTTGACTTAAATGCTTTGGAGAATGCTTATTTTGAATCCAATGGCAAAGGAAAGATTCTATATGATTGGTTAAAAGAGAATGCTTCCCGTTATGGATTTTGCCAACCTTACAGTGCTCTTTCCACACGAAACAACAAAGGATACCAAGAGGAAAAATGGCACTGGTCTTATGCACCTATCTCGAACCAACTCACAAAAGAATGGGTGAAAGCATTTCAATCAGGTGAGATCAAATTGGCAGGTAGTTTTTTGGGAGCTGATGTGTTAGGTGACCGGGCTTTGGATTATGTAAGATCCATTAACCCGGAATGTGAAAGAGTAACAACGCCTAATCTATAAGTTTTTGTATAAATTCCACATACTTGATAGTAGTGTTTCGGCATCGCTATAAATAGGTTTCCAATTGAGTAATTCCCTCGCTTTTTTGGAAGAAGCAAGTAACTTAGCAGGATCACCGAGCCGTCTAGGTCCTGTTTTGTGAGGGATTTGTTTTCCCACCACTTTTTCGGATAAATCGGCCATTTCTTTTACAGAGTAACCTGATTCGGAACCTAGGTTTACCGTGAGACTTTCATGTTTTGACATGATGTAGTTTAAAGCCAAAACGTGTGCTTTTGCCAAATCACTGACATGGATGTAATCTCGAACACAAGTTCCGTCTTCTGTTTCATAATCATTTCCATAAATTTCGAAACCCTTACGAATTCCAGAGGCAGCTTCCATGATGATAGGAAGTAAGTTGGCAGGGGTTTTTTCGATTCCTTTGATCCTACCTTTGGTGTCGTAACCAGCAGCGTTGAAGTATCTGAGGCGTGCTGACTTTAATCCTTTGAGTTTATCAAACCATTCGAGATTTTCTTCAATGCAGAGTTTTGTATATCCGTAGTAGTTTTCAGGTTGTAAAGGATGGTTTTCATCAATCGGTAAGTATTTAGGAGCACCATACACCGCAGCAGAAGAAGAAAAGACAAAATACTGGCAACCATAATGGATCACTGCATCTAACAATGTGAAGGTGCCATTTAAATTGTTCATTGTGTATTTTAAAGGATCCGTCATGGATTCACCTGCAGCTTTCCAAGCAGCAAAGTGAAAGACAGCGTCCACTTTTTTGGAGAACGCTTTTTTTAAAACGTCTGGATTTTGGATTTCACCTTTAATGAACTCATTTCCTGGAAACAAATTGGCTTCGTTTCCTTTCTCCATATCATCGACGATAATGATTTCATGTCCTAGTTCCATCAGCTCTAGGACAATATGACTTCCAATATATCCGGCTCCCCCGGTAACGAGAACTCTCATTCTTCGTCGGATCCACCAGCCACAAAACGATGGTCAACCACACCACGTTTACTTGTTTCAAAGAACTCAATGATCTTTTGAACTTCTGGTGCAGGATTTGGATCTTTTTTTAATTCAGCTAATGCTTGTTTTGTGTTGAGGCCACTGTGATAAATGATTTTGTAAACTCGTTTGATAGCGAGTCGAACATCAGATGAAATTCCAGCGCGTTTCATCCCAACAACATTCAAACTTACAACGAGTCCTGGGTGACCATCAACTGTTGCGTAAGGAGGAACATCTTTTACTACTTTGGTGAGGCCTGCTAACATGGCATAATCGGATACGCGTACAAATTGGTGAACACCCACTGATCCTGAAATGAAGACCTTGTTTCCGATTACAACATGTCCGGCTAACATCGTGTTTTGAACGATGATATTATGGTCACCGACAATCGTGTCATGTGCAATGTGAACATTTCCCATCATGTAGTTGTGGTTTCCGATGGTTGTCGCTTTTCCTTCCACTGTCGCTCTGTGGAAAATGACGTTTTCTCTGAAGTGATTGTGGTCCCCAATTTCCAAATAGGTTTTGGTTTCTGGTTTGAAGGCTAAATCTTGTGGTAATCCGCCGAAACTGCCACCTGAGGAAATTTTATTAAACTTACCGATTCGGGTCCCTGAAAGAATTTTTACATGGGATTCGATGACAGTTCCTTCTCCAATTTTGACATCTTTTTCGATGATACAAAATGGTCCAACTTCCACGGATTCATGTAATTCCGCTTTTGGATCGATGATGGCAGTAGGGTGAATTTTCATATTGATTTACAAAAAAAACCAATTGGAAAGACCTGCAAATGATTTTTTAAAATGTAATTTACACGTATTTCCGCGTCTGTTATCTTTTGGTAGGGTGGTGTGAACTTGTTAATAGACTGGTCGCGAATCGAATCTCTTGTGGATATGAATGATCCTGAGGACCAAGCTTGGCTTAAGGAAATGATAAATTCGTTGTTGGAAAATATGGCAACGCGAGTGGAAAATTTGGATGTGTTGATGAAAACAAAAGATCCAAAAGACCTGCAATCGGAATTGCATCAAATCAAAGGTGTTGCCGCCAACTTTGGACTCGCAGCACTTTCTGAAGTTGTGATCAGAGCGGAAGCCCTAGTGAAGGCGGGAGATGTAGATACTTCCATTGTGGAAGGAAAAAAAATCCCTGGGATCTGGGAATCCACCAAACAGGAACTAGAAAAAAAATTCTCTTCCTGATTTCTTTCTCATCTATTCCTTGGCGGTCGCCATTTCGACGGCCGTTTTACTACCGTTATAAATCCCTTCAATTGTATTTTTGATAATGGATTCATTCATTCTAAGTAATAAATCATCTGATTCTGTGAAAATTTGAACGAGTTCCTTGGCATGCATCACCTCTCTGCATTCGACCGTTCCTTCTCCCAATTCTAAAGACCGTACAACAGATGCAGCCTCATGGTCTCCCACACGTCGGATGAAAAGTTTGGGAATTGGAAAAAATGCAAGTTCAGATGGTTTTGTCACAAGCACATCCGAAATACGGATGAGTTTGTCTGTCGCAGAGAAAGCTTCTGTATGAGTAGGAAAATGAAACAATACAACTGGAGGATTGTTTTCATTATCTTCTGATCTAAGTGGATGTCGTATAATGAATGTTAAAAGATCATCCCATGAATCAATCAAAAGATAAGGAATCTTTTGATTGATCAAATATTCTTCGATTGCTTTTAAAACCTTCACATGATCTCCAGTATTAATCCAATACACAGCTTTTCTGTTTGTTAAATAGGATTTGGTCAATCGAATGAGATCGATGATATAACCTTTTTGGGCACCAGCACCGCCAATTGGAATTAGAAACCGTCTCATCTTTTTAGAATCGATCCTTCGCACACGATTTTCACAATCGGTAACGGCATTAGAGACAATGTCTTCTGAAACCCAATGTCCTGCCACTGCCAAATTGTCTTTGGGAACACCCATCTCGATAAACTTTGTATAAGAAGAAGGTGATTGTACCAAATTCAAAGCACCAGGCACAAGTAAGTAGTATTGTGGATAGTTATCACAAATCAAATGAATTGTATTTTGAAAACCGGAAGCAACGGCAATTTGACCATTTAGCGGATATGTGGTGATGACCGGAGATTCTTTTGGAATTCCATCCATGAGCCCTTTGTAGAGTGCGGCTAGTTGGCAGGAAAGTTCCAAGGAGGTGAGATTTCCTTGTGACATCAATTGTCCCCAAACCCACTCGATGGGCCCACCAATCTCAGCACTCAAACGGGAAAAAAAACTATAACCAGAATCGATATCCGCAATTGCCTTCGACTCAGGTGATTCAATGGCAAGTAAATCATGTAAGTAGGTTGGTATGTTTTTCCTGAGAGAATGGGAATACACGGAGAGAGCCATTCTGTGATGTCCATACCCCATTCGGATGCTTCCGACCACCAATCGTTTTTCTAAGGGATTTTGTCCTTTGTCAGAAATGAGCTCGAGCCCTGGATAGAGCTGAGATGGGGAAGAAAATAAGGGAATGGAGTTTTCTCCGATGGAGTAACGTTTTTGGAGGATTCCTCGAATGATGCCTGCGGTTTGTTTGGAGACAAAACCTGCGTCCAGGCCGAACATTGGTTCTCGATTCATGCAGGAAGTCTATTTAAGTGGCATTCTCTTTCAAGTGAAATTTCAATTCTTAGCTGACAGGTGACCAATTTTGCCCATTCCTGGTATCTATGGAACAAGTTTATATTTTGGGCGGACTTAGATCCGCATTCGGTAGTTTTGGCGGAACTCTCAAAGACATGAGTGCCGTAGACCTTGGGGTCGAAGTATCAAAAGCAGCACTTCAAAAAACTGGTGTTGATCCTTCCTTGATTGAAGAAAGTATTTTTGGAAACGTTATCCCTACTGGTAAAGATGGAATTTATTTAGCCAGACACATTGGTTTAAAATCAGGAGTTCCGATCACAAGTCCTGCCTTAACACTCAATAGACTTTGCGGATCTGGTATGGAAGCTGTTATCCAAGCCGCTAAAAAAATTATGTTGGGTGAAGCACACACGGTTCTTGCGGGAGGAGTAGAATCTATGAGTAACGCTCCTTATGTGGTGCGAAATGCGAGATTTGGAGTTCGTTACGGCAATGCAGAATTTGAAGATTCACTTGCACAAGGATTAACAGACATCTATGTAGAACTTCCTATGGGAATGACGGCAGAAAACCTCTCTGACCAATACAAAATCTCTAGAGAAGAACAAGATGCTTGGGCAGCGACTTCACAAGAAAGAGCAGAAGAAGCAACAAACAAAGGAATTCTTAAAGATGAGATTCATCCGATCACGATCAATGGAAAAAATCCAATCGTCTTCGACAAAGATGAGTTCATCAAAGGAAAAGCGGGTGGTGCCAAACTTGCAACCTTGAAACCAGCTTTCAAAAAAGATGGAACTGTCACTGCTGGAAATGCTTCAGGAATCAACGACGGTGCTTCTGCCATGATCGTAACATCTGCATCACAAGCAAAAAAATTAGGCAAAGAACCTCTCGCCATTGTGAAGTCTTGGGGACATGCTGGTTGTGATCCAGCAAAAATGGGAATTGGTCCGGCACTTGCGATCCCAGCCGCTTTGCAAAAAGCAGGGCTTAGTTTAAAAGACATCGGACTTGTGGAAGTGAACGAAGCGTTCGCAGCACAATACTTAGCTGTACAAAAAGAGCTAGGACTTGATCCAAAAATCACCAATGTAAACGGGGGAGCTGTTGCGATTGGCCATCCACTCGGAGCTTCTGGTAACCGTGTCACATTGACATTGGCACTTGAGATGCAAAGACGTGGAGTCAAGTATGGTGTTGCTTCTCTTTGTATCGGTGGAGGACAAGGAATCGCGATTGTTTTAGAAAATCCTAAAGCATAGTACAAAATGTACCTACTTCTTCCGGGGCGTCACCATCTCCTCACCAGGTACCAAAAAGAATACTTACTTCATTTGGTAAAAAAGGGACTCTCGGAAGTTTTGGATGTGTTTGGAAATCCATTACAAATTTCCAAACACCCAACTGCCATCCTCTTCGCTGTCACTTCGGCAAATCATAACAACACAAGACGTAATCCACTTCCCCTTTACCAAAGGGCGATGATGATTCAAGATTTCTCCAGAGACTTGAACATTCCAAGTTTCGTCATACCGATCGATGATATCGGCCTATCACCTAACTTTGCTTCGTATACGATAAAAAAAATTGAAGTCGAAACAGAACTCAATATAAAAGTTTCACCTGAGAACACGATCGTTCTTTGTTCTACACCGGTTGCTGATTTGTATTTGCAACTAGGATTTCAAGTGCTTCCTGTCGAAAAAGTTCCAGGATCTAAAGAAGAGTTCTTTGCTAAACTTCCATGGGAAGAATTGGAAGAGATCGTAAATCAAAGAAAGAAACTGAATAAGAATAGGCGTTCTGCAGACTACAAAACGGAACCACTTCTTTCTGAAGGAATGACTTTCGACTCTCCTGAAAAAATGTTTCAGAGTCTCGACCTAGCCTGCGTTCGATTGTGGAAAGACTATGGACTTTTTGAAAAAGTGGATATGTTATTTTCTGATACTTTAATTGGTGATGATGGGGACTTAACAGAATCAAGAGATTATAATACATATGTTCGTGAGATGGATCAAATCGCCGAACTCAAATTCCAAGAAACAAAACCATTCATAAAACCAGGTCGTATTGGAGACATTGGATGTGCTGTTGGTTCTTGGATCAAACTTGTTGGTAAAGATCCGAATTTTACTGAGTCTGATTTTTATGGAGTGGAGATTGCACGTCATCTCTACCAAATCTGTGAACAAAGAAAAGAAAATGGTGAGTTTACAAATCCCAATGTCTTTTTTTTAAGAAAGAATGCTGTGAGTGGACTGGTGTATCCACGCCTCAGTATGAATACCATTCACACATCCTCCCTCACTCATGAAATAGAATCGTATGGTGACCGCTCCCAACTTCTGGCGTTTCTCCAAAACCGATATGAAGAACTGGTTTATGGAGGTGTCTGGATCAACCGTGATGTGGTAGGGCCAGAAGACAAAGAGAGAGAAGTTTTCGTTTGGATGGAAGACCAGTCGAGTACGAACCAAGGGCTTGGTGTTGACCAATTTGCGAATTTTAAAGAGTATCTGGAATCACTCTCAACAAAAGAAAGATTTTTTCAATTTCAAAGGGACTTTCGAAAAGAGGAAGGTTATGTGCTCAGGACAAGTGCAATTTCCGTCGATGGTATAGGATACCACCGTATGAAACTCAAAGACATCTGCGAATACATCTCAAAAAAAGATTACACTGACAATTGGGAAAGTGAAATGCACGAATCTTTTTGTTTTTGGAGTTTTGAGGAATGGAAAGAGACTTTAAAATCGATCGGATTTAAAATTTCAAAACATTCTAAGGCTTATCGAAATGAGTGGCTCGTAAAAAATCGTTACGAAGGGAAAGTAAAACTTTTTACCTCCGACGTAATGACACCCACTCAATTTTCTGAACTTTTACCGATGGAATTTCCAGTCACTCATATGCTCATGTTAGCGGAAAAATAAATGCAATCTGAAGTTAAGCGGAATCTTGATAAAATTCGGGCAGTATTTAAATCCAATTACTTACTAGCTGAATTAGATGATGCTGAGAGAGAATCACTTCTTCCGTTTATTGAAGTCAAATTCATTCGTATCGGACAAACATTAATCAAAGCAAACCAAATGCCAGAATTTATACATTTTGTCCTCACTGGTAAATTTGGTATGAAACAAAACAAGGAAGATATTCATCTAGGAAGGTATGCCTTTGTTGAGGAAGGTGAGTCGATAGGAGAAAGAATCACTTTAACAAAAACTCCTTCCAAACATGATTATTATGCGCTTGAACCATCGATTGTTTTATTATTACCTAAATCTCGTTTTTTAAAGTTAGTTGAAACTTATCCTGAAATCGCTGAAAAAGCAAAACACCGAGAAGAAGAACAGGAAAAATTTCATTATGTAAGAAAATTAAGTTTTTTTGATGAGTTGTCTCCCGAAGAAATTAAATCGATCCTCCATTCCATAGAACTCATTAAAGTACCACAAGGTGAGTTTCTGTTTTTAGAAGGGGAAGAGGGCGAATCCGCTTATATTGTTCGTTCTGGCAAAATTCAAATTCGAACAGAAAATCCAAGAAAGATTATATCGATTATGAAGTCGGGAGACATCCTTGGTGAGATTGCTATCTTCAAACAACAAAAGAGATTAGCAAGTGCCATCACAGCAGAAGATTCAGAACTCTATCGAATCCCTGGAACGATTTTTAGAAAGGTCATCGGTGCAGAAAAAGGAAACAAACTCGAAGAGATCGTTCAATCAAGATTATTACGATTCTCCACTTATAAATCGAAAGAAAGGGAAGAAAATTCCATTCGTCCCTTTGTCTCCAAACGATTTGAAATCAAAAAACCAACACAAACAATATTAATAGAACAAGTCACAACGGATCAAATGAGTCTTGTTGGTTTGGTATGTTCGGAACTAGCCTTACGAGTATTTGATAAACCTTTGCCTTCGAATTGGAAAATCAGAATTAAAAACGAGCTGAGTCGAAATATCATTCCTGGAATTTTTGAATTAGCAATTGAATTAGAAAAACTAGGTTTCTTAACCAAACAACTCCATGTTCCATTTCCTGAATTAGAAACTTTGGAAAATCCAGTTTTTATCACTGATGATGAAAATGTTCCCTGTTTGTTGTATTTGGTTGATTCGGAGTTGGATGCCGTTCTCATTTCTCATCCGATCAAAGGTGTTTTTGAGTTATCAACGGATCAGTTTTTGAAGCAATGGGATGGTGTCATTTTACAATTTTCTTTGGCTCCGAGTAGTTTGTCTGCAGAGGTTAGTCTGTTAAGTTTTTTCAAAGAACTTCGAATGCTATTTAGCCCTCAAAAAAAAGAAATTCGATGGGTGATGGTAGCAACATTTTTTTCCGCCATATTTTCTTTGTCACTGCCTTACTTAATACGACAGATTGTGGATCAAGTTTTGGTTTTTTCTGATCGGAATTTTTTATTCACGATTGTGATTGGAGTTACATTGTCGATTTTCTTTCAGGCTATGTTTTCCCTCTTTCGGAATTTAATATCGATTGGGCTAATGCAAAATTTAGAATATAGTTATTTTGTAAGATTTTTTCAGCATATTTTAAATTTAACTCTACCCGAGTTTCGGAAATTTGAAACAGGTGATTTTACACAAAGATTGAAGGAAAACCAGAGGATTTTAGAAATCACACAACGCTCAGGATTGTTTTTAATATTAGACTTAATCACCTTGCCTATTTATCTTTTGATACTATTTCAACTTGACATTAGATTATCGATTGTTGGATTATTTTTTTTGATTCTATATGCGATGGTTGTGGTTCGTTCAAGTTCCAGAATCAAAAAATTGCAAAAACATAGTTTTGAATCTAAGAAAAAAACAACTGCATTTTTCCTCTCCTTGTTTTCTGGGATACAATTGATCAAGTCCTCTTCCATTGAAAGTCGTTACTTAGCCAAAGGTTTAAATGAAATTGCCAGAACGATTTTAACAAACTTACGTGTTGGAAAACGTGTCCATATAATGGAACTCATCAGTAAGTTTTTTGAACAAATTGGTCTGATCGCAGTGATTACATTTGGTGTGAATCGTGTATTGGATGAACAATTGTCTCTTGGTAGTTTTTTAGGATTTCTCGTTTTATACTCCTTACTGATGGAACCGATTGTTCGATTGTGTCATCTATATGAAGACTTGAGCGAACTGCGAGAATCGAGGATGCGACTAACAGAGATTTATTCGTTGCCTGGTGAATCTGTAAGTTTACGTCCTTTTGGAGAATTGCCAAGACTTACTGGAAAAATTAAATTAGACAATATTAGTTTCCATTATTCTGACGGATCTCCTGAAATTTTAAAAGACATCAACTTGGAAATTGAAGCTGGTGAAAAAGTAGCAATTGTTGGTCGTAGTGGTTGTGGAAAATCAACTTTAATGAGGATCATGATGGGAACACTCTCACCGAGCAAAGGGAAAGTGTTTGTAGATTCATTTGATTTATCAACTCTCGACCCGGAAGAAGTTCGAATTCAATTTGGAGCTGTTGAACAACATCCCATTCTCTTTTCGGGAACGATAACAGAAAATTTATCTAAAAAAAATCCATCTCTTCATAAGGAATCTTTGTTAGCTGGTGCGAAACTTGCCTCAGTTGATCAATTTGTAGAACGATTCCCAATGAAATATGAGACAAAAATTGGTGAATCAGGTGTAGGTTTGTCAGGAGGACAGAAACAGCGACTTGCTATCGCTCGTGCATTAGTCACCAATCCAAGTATTTTATTTTTGGATGAACCAACTTCAGCCTTAGATTCGGAAACAGAAGCTCACATTCAAGCTCAATGGGAAACTGTCTTTTTGGATAGAACCGTGATTCAAGTTTCGCATCGATTGCATAGTACAGTCAGTGCCGATAAAATCATTGTACTCGATGAAGGTCGTATCGTGGAAATGGGAACTCATGCAGAATTAATCCAAACGAAAGGATATTACTATCATCTGTTTCCTACCTTAACAGAAGAGGAAAGTTATGTTTAAAAAATTTAAAAACTTAAGAGAAACAGATTCCAACTGGGAATCGAGACACTCTGCCTCTTATTATGATGAACTTTTGAAACATCCAGCGCCTAACTGGGAAAAGAAAGGAATCTACTTAATCGCATTTTTCTTTTTCTGTTTTATTTTATTTTTGGTGTTCGGTCGTGTTGATGTTGTTGTACAAGCCAATGGGAACATTAGACCCAAAGGCAATTACCATGTTGTGGAAGCCTTGGAAACAGGGACACTAACAAACTTGTATGTGAAGTCTGGTGATTTTCTAAAAAAAGGAGATCCAATCATGGAATTGGAGTTTTCCGAACAACAGATAGAACTTTCAAAAGATACAAACAACTTAGACTATGAAGAGAAAAAATTACAAAGATTGATTCGAAATAAACGAGAAGCAGAGAAAATATTAAAGAACCTATCATATAATTTGGAAAACAATTCCGGTTCTTCCTTGTCTGGAGCTGTCCTAAGTAAGTTTGTTAGTTTAAAAAAAGCATATATGGACTTTCAAAATGGTGTGGGAGCCAAGTTTATTTATGATCAAAGTTTACTGGAGTTTAATGAAGAATTCGGGAATTTAAAAGATGAAATCCAAAAAGAAGAGAATATCATCTCAAGCTTACGCGGTGATACTAAATTAAAAAAAGAGAGAGTTGCCAATGCAATCATTCGTATGCCTTTTTCTGGAGTGATTGGCGAATTGGCAGTCAACAACGTCGGTCAGAATATCATTCGAGGTCAAACCGTAGCTTCTCTTATGGAAGAAGGACAACGTTTAGAAGCTATTGTAGAAGTGAGTAGCAAAGACATTGGTGCAGTTAAAATTGGTCTGTCTGCTGTCATCAAAGTAAAAGCATTTCATCAAAATGATTTTGGAGTGGTTGAAGGAACAGTTTCGCAGATTATACCGAATACCAAGGATAAAGATACCTTTTCAGTCATACTTATTTTGGGTAACCAAGATTTAAATCAAGATGGTAAGAAGTTTCAATTATTTCCAGGTCTAAAGGTGGTTGCCGACATTGTAATCGATCGAAAGAATATATATCAAATTTTATTTCGTTATGCTGACCCAAGGAATTAAATTTGAAGCTTAATAGCAAAGATATTTATGAATTCTTAAGGGAAGATATTTTTTTATCTCAGCTTTCTTCTCTTGATTTGAAGAAATTAATTTCTTTGTTCGAGTTTAGATCTCTTGTTGCGGGTGATAAAATTGGTGGGAGTGAAATTGAACCAACTCCAATTCTTTTATTAGAAACAGGAAGAATTCAGATCAAATTAAAAATTAATCAAAATGAATTGTTAATCAAAACGTTAAATGAAGAAACTCTTTACGGTATTTCAGAATACACTTCTGATTCTTTGGTAAAACATATTTATTACATCGAAGAAAATTCAAGAGTTTTGACTTTATCCACATCAGTATTTTCAAAATTCATTCAAGGAGATATAGAAAGAAAAAAACTTTGGGACGCTTACAAAGAAAATGTGCAGTTACGAGATGAACTTCGAATTCATCCTTATTTTCGAAAACTAGCCAATTCAGAAATTCAGGAACTTTCAAAATTATTAATCAAACGTAAAATTAATTCAGGGCAAGTCTTGATTAAAGAAGGATCAAAGAGTTCTTCATTATTTTTTATCAAATCCGGAAAATTCAAGGTAACCAAGTCAACTTGGCAAAAAGATTATTTTTCCTTTGTGGAAGCAGGTTCCGTACTGGGAGAGATGGGTGTATTAGAAAAAAAAGTTAGAAATGCAACTGTCACAGCTGTTGAAGATAGTTTTGTATATGAACTCTCATCTAAAAGTGCAGAACAAATTTTTAAGAAATCAGAGAGTTTACTTATCACCATTCGCTCCATCATGAGTGAAAGAAAACTAAATTTAGGTGAAAAGACGCATGAAGATGATTTTGAACTCACGAATGTTTATGAAGAAGATAAGTTTCATTTTTTACCTAAAATAAAATATTTTGCTCCAATTCGAAATCAGATTTCATTTCCGTTTTTATTCCAAGAAGGTAAATCACAATCGGGTGATGCCTGCCGAAAAATGATTTTTAAATATTGGGGTTATGCGTTTGCAGAATACGATTCCGATCCCAATTTTCCTGACTTTGATCCTGATATTTTACCCAATCATTGGAAGGAATGTTTTGGTGATCAAAAAGGGGAATGTTTTTTTGTAAATTGGCGGGAACATGAAACAGAGATTTCTTCCATCCCGACCATCAACTATTTAGAAAACTCCAAGTACGTAATCGTAAAACAAATTGGTAAAAAGTTTGTTACCATCCTTGACCCTGAGATAGGTGAAGTCATTTTAAATCGTGAAGATTGGGAGAAAAAGTCATCTGATGTAGTGATCTATTTTGTTCCCAAAGTTCTTCCTAAATCAAAATGGGAATGGAAAAATCGTTTTTTTGCTGGCATCAATGAGTATTTTTTACCCGCCATTCAATACTTAAAAGCAGGTATCCTTGCCAGTTTCATTTTAAAGGGATTGGAAGTTTTTATTCCGCTAGTCAATTTATATTTAATCGATGCGGTTTTGTTGCAAGAAAGCAGAGACTTCTTTTTCCCCGTTATTGTTTCTGTTGTTTTATTGAGTTTATCACAATCGTTTTTAGGTTACTTTCGATCGAATGTGATCTTTTTCACAAGCAATCGAGTGAACCAAACCATTGCGATTCGATTTTTAGTAAAATTGATTTCACTTCCTATTTCGTTTTTTGAAAGGAATCGAAAAGGAGAAATCTTAAATCGTTGGGAAGAAATTGAATCAGTCATTCTATTTTTTTCTGACCAGGGAGCTATGAAAATCTTTGATTTGATTTTTAGTTCCCTTGTATTTATCATCTTCCTCTTTCTATCACCACTTTTGCTATTGATTATTCTTCTACTGGTTATCCCTGAATTATTGGTATTACGATTTTTATCACCCAAAATCATTGAGGAAACAAAGAAGGAATCACTCAAAAGAGCGGAAACTCTGAGTTACTTTATCGAATCAATTCATGGTTTCGAAACGATTAAAAACTTAGGTGCAACCTATTCTCATCGCTGGGATTTCGAGAAACGATTAACCTCTCAATTAAACTCAGAAGGGAAAAAACTTTTATATTCGAATCTATTGTCAACGAATACAGAGTTTTTTAGACAGATTACAATTGTTATCGTATTGTTGGTTGGTAGTTTATTGATTTTGAATGATCAAATGACTCTAGGAACTTTGTATGCCATTGTTGGTTTAATCACATACATAAGATCTCCCCTTATTTCATTGTATGAAGATTTTCTGAAATTTCAAAAAGCCAATGTAGCATGGAATCGACTCAGAAGTTTTGAATCTTTAGATAGCGAAATTTCAGATAAAGACAATCTGTTCAAAGTTGATTTGCCTGAGGTAAAAGGGAATATCGAATTTAGAAACATTCATTTTGCTTATGATACGCAAAAACCGGAGTCTGGTATTCGAAACTTATCTTTGAAAATCCAGGCGGGTAAAAAAGTAGCGTTTGTTGGTCGCAGTGGGAGTGGAAAATCTACAATCATTAAACTTTTACTTGGTTTGTATCAGCCGAGATTAGGCGAAATTTTAATCGATGATATAACTATCAATGAGATTTGGTTACCCAGTTTAAGAACCAAAATCGGGGTCTGTTTTCAGGAAAATCCTTTGATTGCAGGAACTGTCAGAGAGAATATCTCAATTACAAAACCAGAGGCAACACTGAGTGAAGTGGTGGAAGCGGCAAAACTTGCCTGTATTCATGATGATATAGTTAAATTACCTTTGGGTTACGATACGGAGATCACAGATCGTGGTTTTATGTTTTCAGGTGGTCAGAAACAAAGAATTTCTTTAGCTCGTTTGTTTTTACAAAAGCCTAATTTGTTGTTACTAGATGAACCCACTGCTTCCTTAGACAAAGAAACAGAATCCCGAATTCTGTCTCATATCAATTCTGTGTTTGCAAATGCAACAATCATCACAGTTGCACATCGATTGGATACGATTCGTCATTATGATCAAATATTTGTTCTAGAAAGGGGCAAACTGGATTCGAAAGGCACTCATAGGGAGTTACTTTCTAAAGGTGGAATCTACCAATTACTTCATTCTAAACAAGAGGCAATCCGATAATTGAAGTAGTGATCCAATTTCGGCATTCTTTTTGGTTTTTTCTTATATTCATTATGTCTAGTTCCTTCCTTTGGGGAGAGGCAGTGGGTTTCTATGACTTACCAAAGTTAGTGGGTGAGAAATCGTATGAGTTAAAACTAAAAGAAATGGAAATCCAACGTAAAAAAGTAGATATTGATACTAGAAATTTACGTTATTTGCCCTCAGTGAATTTGGAACATTCTCCTTTTTTTGAATCACTCCGTGGTGACGGATACAATCGAAAAGGTTGGAGTACCACTTTAAATCTCAATTGGAACTTTATGGAGCAAGGGAATACGGTTCTGACGAACATGATCCTTGAGTTGGAATATGAGAGATTACTTCTTGAATATCGCGCGTTATACCAAAAAGAGCTATTTGACCAAGCATTTCAATATGCAGAAACATTAAAACTTTTGGCTTTTTATGACTATGATTTTTCAAATGAATCTGATGCTGATAAACAATTCCAAACTGTGCAGAAACTTTATAAACAAGGAATTGAGTCTTATTTGGTAACTCAGAACTCCAAGGTAGATTACTTCTTTTATAAATACAATGCGATCAAATCAAAACTTGACCAACAGAAAAGTCAGTCGATTTTTAGAAGAAAATTTTTGCTCAAGGATGTGACGCTTAAACCAATTCCTGAAAAAGATTATAAAACTTTACCTCTTGAAGAAACGTTATCAGAGTATGAAAAGAATCTTATCGATCTAAATTTTGATTTAATCTTAACAGTCAATCAAATCAAAATTTTAGAAATTCAAAAGCAAGTAAGGTTTAATGAGCTTTGGGTTCCCGATTTTTTTGTCAATGTTTACAATCAGAACGCACGTGAATCATATTCTGGGTTGAGTGGTACTTGGACGAATCCAATGCAAGTCTATGATTATAGTCGAAACGATTATAGTATATATGCGAGATCTTCTGATTCAGATTTGAATGTTGGGGGAAATTTTGGCTTTCGATTTCCACTTTTCAATCGTTGGTTAGATAAGAACGAGTTTGATAAATCAAAAATTGAAGTTAAATTGGCAAAATCACAATCTCAGTTTTTGCGAGAAAATACAGGCCTATATTTATACGAATTGATCCAACAACACAACAACCTTGTGGAGTTATATGACATTTCTCGTGAGAGCAAAAGGATCGCAGAAGAAAATTATCAAATCATGGAAAAAGCTTACAAAACAGGATCTGCTTCTATTATTGAGCTCCAAACAGTGGATAGACGTTTGCGCGATGTTATGCGAAATGAGATTCAGAATCGTTATGATTTAATTCAATTGAGACTTCAGATTGGCCTTCTTTTAGGCGACACTATGAAATTTCTCACGAATTAAAGACCAATCTCAGGAGTTGCAGGATCCAATTCTTTCTTATTCTTCATTCCACACTTTTCTCGTTTCCAATCATTTAAAATATCATCAGCTTTCACTTTGTTTTTATAATGAATATACGGGGTGGCGAGTATGGGAGCTAAAAAGATGAATGAAATTGCAGAATTAAGAAGGGACAAAGTGACAATGAGTCCTAACGTTAAAACATTATCATCAAAAACTTCTGTGACTTGGCGTTTTGTTTGGTAATAGTAGGCTAAACATTCTTCGGTATGATTTGCTGGCTGAAATGGTATACTCACACACCCCATTTGACAAAGAATCAATAAACTTACAGTGAAATTTCTAAGTTTTTTAAACATGCATTCACCGCTTCTAAATTTGTTTCTTCAATCATTCTCTGGAAGTTTCTTAGTTTATAAAATCCATAAAGAAACTGTTCAGCATTTCCCTTTTTGGTGATCGTCTCTTCTTTTAAAAGCGTTTGATTGAGATACAGTTTGTATTTAAACTCCACACTGTATTCACCAATCCTGTATTGGAGAGGCCATATACCAATGAAGGGATAAACTGCGGGCCAAGTGTACCACCAATTGTATTTGTCAGAATAGTATGTTTTCATTTCGACATCAATCGTATAAAACTCTTTGGTTGTGCTTGGGTCCAATTCCGTCATAACATTGGGAAATATAGCTGCCGATTCCAAATGTCCTTTCCAAGCCATTCGCCAAGCATCGGTATAAATACCGCGATCAGCTGAAAGAATTTCAAATCTTCCGATTACGATTGGTAAATTGGTTTTGGTTCTGGATAGAATTCCATTTTTAGTGGGAGGTGGGACTTGGCGTAAATCCGTTGCACATTGTAAAAGTAATAATATAACGAATAAGGACAGAACTCGTTTCATTTTGAAGTCTTACCCTATAGAGATTGGAAATGGAATCAATCAATTTTCTCTAGTTTGTAAATATGAATTCGATTTTCGATAGTAGATTCAAGTGTGTAACCCATGGGTGGAACTGGATTCGAGGTTTCTTTCTCCCATTGATAATGGATATAATAGTTAGCAGAATATTTTTTGTTTGGTAGATACAGTTGAATTTCGTTTCGATTGGCAAGGTATTGTGGTATGTTGGAAACAATCGAATCATTTGGTAATAGATTTCGGAGGATTTGGTAGTCTTTTGTTGATCCACTTGGATTCATATATTCTCTTCTGAATGAGAATGATTTTGAAATAGGTCCATACAATAGAAAAAGGGTTATCGATACGATAACAGAGATTATAACAAATAATCTCTTTTGTCTCGAATGAAGAGTTTCGAGTGTTTGTGTAAAACTCAGGAAGATAATTGGTATCGTAACAAACGTATGATGAGTGAAGGGGGTTTTATTCACTTCGAATTTTGAAAAAACAGAATAAAGGAGATACGGTATCAAACAAAACATAAGCGGAGAACGGAACGATAAAAATAAGAAAGGTAAATTTAAAAAAAGAATCAGGTAGGGAAAAAGATGTAAGTGGGTGATGGCAAACCAAGGATCACGATACCTTTCTAAATGTGCTGGTGCGAGGGATGAAATGGAACTGTTAAAATAACTAAGTATCCCTATGGATAATAAAAAATAGAGAGAAGAAGAAATTCCAATGAAAATGGTTTCTTTTGGATAAGATTTTCTATACACAAGAGAAAAAACAATCCAAACCAAACTAATTTCTTCTTTAACGAGTAAACTCAGTGTAAAAAAAAGATACCAAAGTTTCGATTGTTGTTTCCAAAAATAATAGAAGAGAAAGAAAAAAGGAATCCATAATACTTCTGGATGAAAATCAAAAATCTGAATCCAATAGATTGGCAAATACAGAGCATACAAGAAAGGATAGAAAAAGTATTGAGTGTTCTCCTTTCCTAAGAAAGGTATGATCAGGATGGGAACACTCAATACAAATGCCTGAAAAATGAGTAAGGTTTCTATACTTGGAAATAGATAATACAGTATGCTGATTGGGTAAATAAACCAATTGAAATGATCCGCAAAATAATGATGTGTGTTACCATCTAATCCAAGTGATGTGACGGCTTCACCAGTGTGAATGATGTGATAAAATAGATTCTCAAAAAGACCTACATCGACTCCAGCACCCAAATGTTCGTAACGGAAAATGGCTCTTTCTGATAGAAAATAAAAAAAAATGACCCAGAGAAGTAAGGATGGAATGTACTTCCATGGTTCTTTCATTTTACTTGGTGAAGTAACCAGTGAGAGCAGCTTCTGCACATTTCATTCCATCGATGGCGGCTGAAACAATTCCTCCTGCATAACCTGCGCCTTCTCCACAAGGATACAAACCTTTGATTGTGATGTGATCTAATGTCTCTGGATTTCTTGGAATTTGAATTGGTGAAGAAGTTCTTGTTTCTGGTGCATGAAGGATGGCTTCGTTTGTGAAGTACCCTTTCATCGAAGAATCAAATTCTTTAAACCCTTTTTGGAGTGCATCTACAATAAGAGGTGGCAATACTTCTGATAGGGACACTGAGACAAGTCCAGGAGTATAGGAAGTTTTTGGTAAATCTGAGGAGACAATATTTTTTGTAAAATCCACCATACGCTGAGCAGGTGCTTTTTGTGTTCCACCATTGATGGCAAAGGCTTTTTGTTCGATGGAAGATTGGTATTGTAAGGCAGAAAAAACGCCATAAGATTCAAATGATTTAAAATCATCTAATCTAAGTTCTACGACAATTCCTGAATTGGCTGTGGGTCTTGAACGTTCGGCACTAGACCAACCATTTGTAACAACCTCGCCAGGTTTTGTGGCACAAGGAGCAATCACACCTCCAGGGCACATACAAAAACTATACACACCCCTCCCATTGATTTGTTTCACAAGTGAATATTCGGAGGCAGGTAATAATGGATTTTTGGTTACACAATGGTATTGAATGGAATCGATTAAACTTTGTGGGTGTTCCACCCGAACGCCAATGGCAAGTGGTTTGGTGTGAATTTCGATCCCTTTCTCATGCAATAAGTGGAACATTTCTCTACCAGAATGGCCTGTGGCAATGATGACATTGTTTGCCATCCACTTTTGTCCATCAGCTGATTTGACACCTATGATGGATTTTCCATTTAAGATTAAGTCGGTAACTCTTGTATGAAAATGGATTTCACCTCCAGAGGATAAAATACACTCTCGAATATTTTGTATGATTCGGGGAAGTTTGTTTGTTCCAATATGTGGATGAGCATCTACTAAGATTTGTTTAGTGGCACCGAAGGAAACGAGATATTCTAATACCTTTCTGATATTTCCTCTTTTTTTAGACCTTGTATACAGTTTACCATCAGAATAGGTACCTGCACCACCTTCCCCAAAACAATAGTTAGAGTCTTCATTCACGATATGGTGCACGTTGATACCACGTAAATCAGCCACTCGATCTTTTACATTTTTGCCACGTTCTAGGATGATCGGCTTTTTTCCGAGTTCTAATATTCGTAAGGCAGCAAAAAGACCCGCTGGGCCCGCTCCAATAATGAGGACCGGTTCTTCTAAGTTTACATTTTGAAACTGAGGAATGGAAAAATTAGTGGGAATGAAGTCTTCATTGACGTAAACATCAAGTCTCAATTGGAAGACAATGTTTTTTTGTCTGGCATCGATGGAACGAGCCGTACATTCAATGTGTCTGATTTCCTGTTTGGGAATTTTATTTTGTTTGGATACAAACTGCAGAAGATGATCTGGATTGGAAGCAATCTCAGATGTGACTCTGACATTTAATTCTAGTTTCAATGTGTTTCACTTAACTCATTCTTTTTATTGAGAAAACTTTCAGTTTTTGAAAGTGAGTTGTTTCCATCCTTATGAATTTTGATCTAAGGATTGTTTCATTAAATTGGCAATCGCTTTTTCATTTTCGCCTGGCATTCTTTCGAGATTCTGTATCACTCGTTGCCTTCTTTCCATTGAATGGTTTTGGCTCAGTTTTTCCTTTCCTTCCCATTTTGTAATTTTGATTCGGAACGGAACAATGCCTTTTTGTAATTTTAGCAAATACTCCTCATTCACATCTGCTAATTGATAACTCGAATGATCTCCTTCAAATGTCTGCACAAGTCTTTCTAAACTTTTTTGGATTTCGATTGGATCATCTAAAAAGCTTAACACCCCATTGATATGTACAGCGGTGTAATTCCATGTCGGTACGGAAAGATTCGTTTCATACCATGAGGGTGAGATATAACAATGTGGACCAGTGAAGATGCAAAGAACTTCTTGGTCATTTGCATTCTTTTGAGGATTTGGTTTTGCAAAATGACCAATGAGAGATTGATTGTCTTCGGAAAGCAAAAGAGGCAAATGAGTTGCTACAAGTTGACCTTCGAATTGTGAGATTAAGATTCCAAATGGATTTTGCTTTACGAATGGAATCAGATTTGATGTCTCCATTCGAAATGGATCGGGTATATACAATGATTTTTTCTCCTTACATTGGTGTTATGTCGATTTCCAGAAATATGTAAGAAATTCTGTTTCCTGCATAAAACCTTCTTTTTCATATAAAGAGCGAGCACCTTGATTGTGAATCGAAGTTGATAATTCTAATCCTTTGCCATGAAAGGCTTTTGCGAATGATTTTGCTTCTAGGATCAGGAGTTTTGCGATTCCATTCTTTCGATTCTCAGCTTTGACATATAAATCATTTAGAATATAAGAACGTTGCATCGATATAGACGAAAAAACTGGGTACAGTTGTGTAAATCCAACTAAATTTCCAGAAGATGGTTCTTCGGCAATAAAAATGATCGATTGTCCATGTTCCATTCGATCTTGTAAATATCTCTTAGCGCCTGTTATATCTGATTTCTGTTCATAGAACTGTCTATAGAGATCAAATAGTTCGGCAATTTTGGAAATGTCATTGTAGTTCGCTTGTCTGATTTTCATATTTTAGCACCATGATAAAACTAACCACTGATAAAATTGCAGTGATCGGTGTAGCCAGTAAAGTTTCTAAACTGGTGATCGCAACTAGATTCCCAATTGTGTTGATAAAAAATATCAGAGAAATGATTCCAAACACGATTCGGATCCAAATGGGCACCAAACCTCTGTTTAAACTTTGTAAGTATTGGTATGAGCAAAATACAAAGAAACCATTCGCTACTAGAGAAATACTTTCCATCAAATACATTTCTTCTACTGATTGTAACCTGCCTCCCCAAAGGTATTGGTAGGGAACAATCTGTAATAAAGCCAATACGTGAAAGATGGATGTAAGTGAAAATGTCACTAATAAAGTTTTACCTGTGATGGTTCTTGTTCTCTTGGATGGATTCCACATTTTATTTTCCTAATGTTTGTAAAAAATATACGTAGTCAATTTCGGGAGCGGGCAAACCTAGCTGGGTAATTGCTGCAGTGATTTGTCCCCTATGATGTGTTCTGTGATTCATATTATGATGAACCACGTCACAATAGTAAAGTTCCGCTTCAAACCCTCTCATGGTTTGATAACGAAAGATGTTTTGCCAATTGGATTCGTCGAAACTTTGAATCCATGAATTCCAATTTGTTATGCTTTGTAGTAATTCTAATTTTAAAGTATCTCTATTTTCTTCTAATTCTTCTGCTAACGACTTCGGAATATAAACCTTTCCTAATAATCGAGAAAGCCAGATTTTCTCGACAACTAACAGGTGATTGAGAGTTCCATGGATGGATTTAAAAAATAATCCGACGTCTTTTTTGTAATCTTCCGTTGAGATTTGAGAGATTGAATCATATAAACGATTGGTTGCCCAAATGTGGTAAAAATTGTTACGAAGGAAAAAATCTTTCATCTAGAAAGATATTTCCAACGGTATCAAGAGATTCAATGAGAAATTTTAAGAAAGATACGCTCTCTTAACAAATCTAGCAATCAATCGTAAATCAAAACGCTAACAGCGACTGTCACGGCCACCACAAACCAAGATGGTAGTTTCCAAAATTCTAATAATAAAAATCCGACAATCACGAGTGCAAAATCTTTGGGTGAAAAAACCGAACTTGTCCAAACAGGATGATAGAGTGCTGTTAACAAAATTCCGACAACAGAGGCATTGATCCCTAACATTGCTCTTCGGATGATCTGATTTTTTCTCATTTGTTCCCAAAATGGTAATGCACCCACAATGAGCAAAAAGGAGGGAAAAAAAACTGCCACCAAACAAAGAGTGGCTCCTGTCCAACCATGCGGATTCACAGAAGAAACAGCTCCTAAAAAACTACTAAAGGCAAAGAGTGGACCAGGAATCGCATTCGATAATCCATAACCCGCCATGAAGAAATCGTTACTCACCCAGCCAGTCGGAACAACTTCTGCTTGTAATAAAGGGAGTACAACATGTCCGCCCCCAAAGACAAGGGCACCTGCCCGATAGAAACTATCGAAGTATTGAATTTCAACAAGATCGAAACTAGATCGTAACAAAGGAAGGAGAAATAATAATAATACAAACAAACCTAAGAAGAAGAGTCCGATCGTCTTTTTACCTTGGTGGATTGGTTCGTGTGGTAAGTCTTCGTTCGACTTTAAAAAATAAACTCCAAAGATTGCAGAAACAATCAATACTGACACTTGTAATACTGCAGAACTGAAAAATAATAGTATGACACTTGTGATGACTGCGATTGTGAGCCTTTCTTTATCCGGGCAAAGTTTTTTTCCCATTCCAAGGATGGCTTGGGCCACTACTGCAACTGCAACAACATTTAAACCATGTAACCACTGTTTATGATTAGAAACATCCATTGCAGAAAGTCCTAACCCAAATAAAATTAAGATCAATGCAGATGGTAATGTGAAACCGATCCAAGAGACAATTGCTCCGAAGATACCAGCACGAGATAGTCCGATGGCCATTCCCACTTGGCTACTCGCAGGACCTGGTAAAAATTGACATAAGGCAACTAAGTCTGCATAGGCGTGGGCACTGATCCATTTTTTTTTGGTCACGTATTCATCATGAAAGTAACTTAAGTGAGCAATGGGACCACCAAACGAAGTACATCCGAGTTTCAGCGCTGTAAAAAATACCTGTAATAGTTTCATTTGTTTATCTAAGAATTTCACCGATCAACTCCTTCAGTTTGACTTTTGCAACGATAAGTTCTTTTTTCCCTTTGGAAGTGATTCGATAGAACTTGCGTTTTACCTTGCCTGTTTGTTCGGTACGAGAACGAATGAGACCTTTTTCTTCTAGATGTTTTAAAAGAGGATATAAGGAACCTGGACTGATTTTGTAACCATGTTCCCTTAATTCTTCCATCATCCAAACACCATAAATTTCTCCTTTTAGACAATGGTGTAAGATATGAATTTTGATAAAACTGGAAAAAAATTCATTAATCCGCATTCAAAATCAAATTACGATATCGTGATACGATAGTCAAATGAAAAAATACACAGTTCGAAGCCTATGGAAACAAATATGGTATTGTAAAAATGGGGAGTAGGCGCCTCGAATACAATTTAGATTAGAAATCGATTCTAAATCGACCGCGCCTTTCGTTCCAATCTTTCCGTTCCGGAAAGGATTTCCACTGCAGTCGCTGGCGCAAAGAGGTTGGATTGTAATTGAAAGAAGATTCACTTTGTAAAAAATAACTTTCTTTGTTCTGGTGTTAATGAAATGAATTCCCAGTTGGGGAAATGATTCCAAATGCCTACTGTCTTTTTCGATTCAGGAAAATTCGTGAATAGAATATCAAACGAAAACCGGTTTTTTCCATACTCACCTTTGTGTAATAAATGAGCAGAAAAAACCAATAGATCACCTGGATGATGAGGAATGAGAATCTCGTTTGGCATTGATTCATCATATAAGTGGTTTCCAAGTTCCAATCGAATGGCCCTTTCTTCCTCTGTGTCCCATCGTTTGTGAGAACCTGGAACAATCCAGATCCCTGGGTCTTCTTCTAAGGGAATTCGAAAATGCCATACGAAATCTTTTAGGATTCTCTTTTTTTGTTCTTCTTCTGAGATTCCCATATATTGGATATCACGATGCCAATACGGTCTCTGATCCAAATGATTAGGATTAAAAAAAATTTGTGTGTTTAGAAAATAATAATCGGATTTGAAAAGAATCTCACAAATCTTTACAATTTTTTTTGAAGTGATGAATTGAAACAATTGCTCTCGTTCTGTTTCATTCGGTAAAAACTTTGTGGAGGTAAGATAAGCACTATTGATCACTTTGGGATTGGAGTTATGTTTCTTCCATTCAGTATTTGCCTCAACAAGAATATGTTTTATGTGTGTTAGGTTATCTTTTGGGAAATAATCCCGAAAAAGAAAATAGCCATTTTCTCTAATTTCCGATTCTAATTTCGAATTGTTATGCAAAGTGAAATGACTCCTTCACATTTCCCTTTCCATATAATGATGAGAAGGAATTTTCCCTTCCCAACAGATGGGATCTCTTGTTTCTTTGATCACAAATCCTAATTTTTGATAAAGCGCAATCGCAGAGGGATTTTCTATTGATACATCTAAAGCAATCGTTTTGTATCCTGGATTTCTTTGGATCATAAACTCGATGAGATGTTTTGCGATCCCTTGGTTTCTATGCGTTTCCAAAACGGCAATGTGTCCTAGATACAAACAGTTTGGCTTCGGTGGTTGGATGATGGTTTCTGTTTTTAAACCACGTGCCATCACCTTTGCTGCGTTCCATTTGTATAACAAAAGAATTTGAAAAGCGGTTCCCACTGTTAGAGCTAAAAAACTTGGATGTGTGTATTGTAGAATGGATCCAACTACGTTTCCTTCTTTTTCTGCTACGAAATGATTGGTATACGAGATTGTGTTTCCTCTCTTTCGATAAGCTGATTGTAAAAAATCAAAGGCGGTCCGATTTCCTTCTTGGAAAACAAAATTCCATGCGATGGGTCCAGAGGAGTGGATGAGAGGGACGATGTCATTGGAATCTTCAGGCATTGCTTTGCGGATGATCACATTCGCTGGATTTACTTGAGAAGGCATAGTTTCAAATGTACAGTGTTTGGACTTGTGTTTACAACGAAAATTTAACGGATTTGTATGGAACCGCGCCCCGGATTGCAGCGGAAATCCTTTGCGTGAGCAAAGATTTGAGCGTAAAGCCGGAACTGTGCGCCCCAAACTTTGCCATCTAACATTTAAGAATGCTAACACGATTTTCTGAAACAAGCGAATGAATGATCTTGTCATTGATATTTATCAACGTCTTTAAACTCCCCTAAGAATGGGTTCTGTGGATTTAAGTCTTGTTTCTCTGAGGGAGATGGAAAAATGGAATTGAAGAGGTTGATATGATCGCAAATTGGGATGTTAAATATGAGACCAAGATATCAGAAATAGACTCACAACACAAAAAATTGTTCCGATTGATCAATGAAATTGAATCCATTTTTGAGGATAACAAAGACCATTTGTCAACCAAAACTAAATCACTTCTGCAAGCGGTGTCTGAATTGGAGGACTATACAATAAGCCATTTTTTGATCGAAGAACGTGTCATGGAATTGAACTTATATCCGAATTTGGAAGCACATAAAAAACAACACGATCGTTTTACTGACAAAATTTTAGAACTAAAAAATCGATTAACATCAGATAAACTATTAGAAAATGACAAGGAATTAAATCAATTTTTCACTGATTTGATTCGTTTCTTAAGATTATGGTTAACCAATCACATTCTTCAGGAAGACATGAATTATAAACCATATATCAAATTAGATTTATGAAATCCTAAACAACGTGTGAGGATTTTTTTTAAAATAAACTCACACCTCGAGAAACAAACACTCCCAGGATCGCAATACAGAGAGATAGGAGTAAGTTGAGTCGACCGAAGAAAGCAGAAACTCTTCGATACCGTTCATATTGAACCAGGTCATTTTCTAAAAAGAAAAAGGTTTTAGGTCCAGAGACAAAATCATGGTAAATCGAGAATAGGAAGAGTAGTAGGAAGAGTCCAAGTTTGGATAAAAACATCAATCCTAAGTTCGTTGTAAAAAAAGAAATGAATTGTCCTGCTTGTAAATATCCTTTTGTGAAGAGGATTCCAAATCCAGAAATCAGAAAGAACACAAAAAGAGGATACGATATCTTTCTAAATTGAAGTGCCGTTAACTTTAGTAAGGTTAACTTTTGTTCTTTTACTTTTTGATTTCGAATCACTGGCATAATGACAATCACATAAAAAATCATTCCTCCAAGCCAGACCATAGCAGATAGAATGTGTAAGAGCAAAAATGACAAATAAGTCCACATAGTAAGAGAGATTCTAATGTGAATCTCCTTTTGTCTTTCTATTTTTTTTTGATTAGAAGCATTCCAGATAGATAGATTGTATCGTATCAAATGCATTCCAACATGCACCTGTCTCTCATCCGAGACAAATGCAATAGATTTTGTGATTCAGTTGATTTTGAAATTACTCTTCACATGATTGTGAATTCAAATTAAAAGATTTTTTTTCCTCCGAGTCTGATATGGTTTTTGCATAATCACTTTGTAATTTAAAACAACCCATTCGGTTTTGTTTGCCTGTAGTTTTAAAACAATCACAAATAACCTTTGTTTTTTCTTCCGTTGTTAAGTTGGGATCAATTTGAGGAATTCCAGCTATTTCCTCTTCGCATGCATTGATCAACTTTAAGTATGTTTCATGATCTTTTGAACCCTTCTTAAGAACTTTCACATGTTTTTCGCGGAGTTGCAAACAACCTTTTTTAACGGATTCGCTAGAACTTGTATTTGCTTTTTTCAAACAATTACACATTTCTTTTGATTTTGTTTCTACATTGGCAAAGAGAAGCCAAGGTAAAAATAAGAGTAAAGATATGATTGTACATTTTTTCATAAAGATTTGGATAGGTCTTTCTTTCGAGAAGTCAATCTTGAATTCTGAAAAAGAATTAGAGAACAGAATTCAATCGGACAGATTTGTTTTGAATCAAAAAAATTCCGGATTAATGCTTTGTATAGACTTTGATTTGGAAACCTTCGTCCTTTGTAGGGGGAGAGTAATAGGATGTAATCATATGAAATTCTTCCTCCGTCATTGGAACAGAACCTTCTGGTCGCTCTAAATTTCTTTTTTGGAGTTGTTGCAAACATTCTTCATCAGACAATTCAATCAGGTGTAACAGGTGATTGGCGTTGGTACTTTCGAATAAATTACGAATCCAATTTCTAGTTTTAGGTATATTGGCAGGGAAATCCAAAACAACTGAATTCCCGTTTTGTAAAACTTGTTGAATATGATCAGTTAAAATTGTTTTCAGGCGCGCACTATATTTTTTGTAATCTTCGAAGTCTTTAATCTCTTCTGGATAGAGTCGTTGTAACCATATGTCTTCGCAAAAAAGGAGTGCATTTTCTTCTTTGGCAATTTTTTTTGATAAGGTTGTTTTACCTGATGCCATTTTGCCACATAGGAAATGTAAGGTTGGTCGATTTGACTTCATATGATTACGTCTATTTTTGATTGCTTTTCTTATCAACTTTTATTCACTGAATTTACTTTCTAACCAGACCAAAAGGATTCAAAATAGCAATCGGATGATTCAAATACTCCTCATAGAAGATGAACCAGGAATCCAAGAAAGTATTCAAATTGCATTAGAGGCAGATGGTTTTTCGCTTAAAATTGCTTCTACTGGAATCGAAGCATTGCAGATGTTAGATGATCATGTATCGCTCATCCTTTTGGACATTGGTTTGCCAGATCAAAATGGATTTGATCTTCTGAAGCAGATCAGAAAAAAGCACCAAATTCCTGTCATTTTTTTGACAGCACGTAACGCTGAAATTGATAAAGTCTTAGGTTTAGAAATTGGTGCAGATGATTATATTGTGAAACCGTTCAGCCCAAGGGAACTTTTGGCAAGAATCAGAGCGATTTTGAGACGTACACAAAACCAAAGGGAAGTGGAGCAGAAATCAAATCAAAAGATTCGAATTTCATTGGAGAAGAAACTTGTTTATTTTAATGATAAAAATTTAAATTTGTCACCTTACGAATACAAAACGATGGAATTGTTTTTTAAATGGCCAGGTCGTATTTTTACCAGGGAAGAAATTATGGACACGGTTTGGACGGAACCGGAAGATAGTTTTGATCGTGCCGTTGACACAGTCATCAAAAATATAAGAGCTAGATTCAAAGAGTTGGATCCCAAATTTGATCCGATTGAAACAAGAAGAGGACAAGGATACGGCTTAAAGGAAATTTTATGAATCTTTGGTTTCGAATCATTATAAGTTTTTTTTTATCCTTTCGATAGGATTTTATTATTTAATCGATAAAACAGAAGAATCCATTCGACCAAGATACATGGAAACGATTGAAGAATCGTTAAATGACACAAGCCATGTTCTATCTGCAGTAGTAGAAGAAAAAATCAAAACTAACCCAAATCAAAGATATCAATTCAAATCACTTGTAGAGAATTTATTCCGAAATCCGTTTCAAAATGTCCGAAATCGAACTTTTGAGGCAAAGATATACTCTCTTTTAAAAACAAATGCAGACATTCAAATGTATATTACAGATGCAAATGGAATTGTGATCTTTGATTCGGAACGATTTCGGGAAGGTCTCGACTATTCAAAGTACAACGATGTCTATTTAACTCTCAGAGGAAAATATGGAGTTAGATCTAGTAAAATGTTTGAAACAGAGAAAGAAGGTGCTTTGTTCATTGCCTCTCCCATTCGATTTCGAAATGAGATTATTGGTGTATTAACAGTCATCAAACCAAAAATTGGCGTCATTCCTTTTATCGAAGAAGCAAAAGCAAAATTTTGGCGTATATCTTTGATAGTTGCATCTTCGATTGCAATTGTTTTTAGTATTCTCGCCTATATTAGTTTTAGGCCAATCATTCGTTTGTCTCAATATGTCACGTCCTTGCGCAATAAGGATAAAAAGCCTTTTCCTAAATTAGGCATTAAGGAATTGAATGACTTAGGAAAAGAAGTCGACCAACTTGTAATGGAACTCGAAGGAAAAAAGTACGTTGAGTCTTATGTTCAAACTCTAACACATGAAATTAAAAGCCCGTTGTCTTCTATACTCGCATCCGCTGAATTAATTGAAACCCATCCGAAAGAAACCAAACGACTTACGAGTACAATTGAAGCGGAAGCAAAACGAATTCAAAATCTCATTGATCAATTATTGGAGTTGTCCTCGTTAGAAGGTAAAAATTCTCTTCAATTGGAAGACACTGTATTCCTAATTCCATTGATCGAAGAGGTATTGAATCGCTTTGCAATTGAACTTGAAAGAAAATCATTACAAGTTAAAAGAATATTTCCAAATATTCCCATTCAGATTAAGGGAAACCAAAATTATTTGCGAATGGCAATTGAAAATATCCTTCGGAATTCCATAGAATTTTCTAACGTGAATGATACGATTACGATTAAACTAGACTTACATGAGAATGGAATGATGAATCTAAGTTTTATGGATCAGGGGCATTCCATTCCAGACTACGCCTTAACAAAAGTAACAGAAAAGTTTTTTTCTTTGCCGAGACCTAGTAACTTACGTAAAAGTTCTGGTCTTGGACTGAGTATTGTTAAAGAAATTTTGGATTTACACCAAGCTCAATTACACATTTGGAATGTGAAACCAAAAGGTGTTGAAGTCAGTATTAGGTTTCAAAATTTTTAATCCTCACACAATCCTCACAATTCAATCATAATCTTCTCACAAAAATCTTTTACAGTATTTCTGTAGGAGTTTTGTATGAGCAAACTAATATCTTCTGTAAATTTACGCCTTATGATCCTCGGTGTGATGGTCATATTATTTATCATTCCTATTTCGATGGTAGGTTCCCTCATTGAGGAAAGAAATCAATCACGTATGGATGCTGTTTCCGAAGTTGGTGAGAAATGGAGTCAGAGCCAGACCTTACTTGGTCCTGTTCTCGTGATACCTTACAATATCAGAATCCCCAAGTCAGGAGCTTCACAATCGAAAGAAAAATGGGATTATGTTACGGAATATGCTTATTTCTTACCTGAAGAATTAACATACCAAGTCGACTTGGTCACAGAACAAAGAAAACGAGGAATTTATCAAATTCCATTATATACATGTAAAATGAATGCCAAAGGTAAATTTTCACAACTTAGATCTTCTGATTTTCCTCAAGATACAACATATATTTATTGGGATGATGCCAGGTTAATCGTTTCTGTTTCCGACTTAAAAGGATTAGGTGGTGATTTGAAATTGAATTGGAAAGGAAAAGAAAAAACATTTTCTCCTGGAACAAAGTCAAGTTATTTTCCTTCTGGTATGAGTCTTCCGGTTCCGTTAGTAGAGTCGGATGAATCCTTACAGTTTGCGATGAATGTTTCTTTAAAAGGTTCTGAATCATTTTCCATCATCCCTATTGGAAAAAAAACAATGGTAATGATGGATTCAAATTGGAAGGATCCTTCATTTAACGGAAATTTACTCCCAGTGGATCGTGAAGTTCATGAAACTGGATTTCGTTCCGTATGGGAAACATCGTATTTTTCGCGTTCTTATCCGCAAGTGATTCACTCTTTAGATGAATCGATAGTCAATTCAATATACAATTCTGCTTTTGGAGTCAGTTTGTTCATTCCAGTGGATCACTACTTGAAGTTGGAGCGATCCATAAAGTATGGTCTTCTATTTATTGTGACTAGTTTTACGCTATTCTTTTTAATGGAAGTCTTTGGTGGGATTGTATTACACCCAATTCAGTATGTTCTCATTGGATGTGCGATGATCATTTTTTATGTATTGAATTTATCTCTCTCGGAACATATTGGATACCTTGGTGCTTATATGATATCATCCATTGCAGTCACGACACTAATTGGATATTATGCGATGAATGTTTTACAAAACCGAAAAAAGGGAATTATAACAGGAATCTATTATATGTTTTTGTATGCATTTTTATACATCATTTTGGCATCAGAAGACCAAGCCTTATTACTTGGTTCAATTACTTTGTTTGTGATTTTGTCAATGGTCATGCACTTCACAAGAAAAATCAACTGGTATCAATTCGGATTGAACGTAGAAAGCCGGTAACTCAAATTTCCCTGCAATGGAGTCTTGTTTCATTGCAGGGTCTACTTTAGTAATTTGGAATTAGAAATGCAAAAAACAAATCTCAAAATTTTAAATATTTTGAAATCTATATGTCCCTAAACTGGGATTTTTCAAAAAAAAATATCCATCTAATTGATTTGATTTGCATTCTTGAAATTTTACTCGTCTTAATTGTAGTATGCACTCTTTAGATGAAAAGGTGAGTTATTTTCTTCGAGAAATAGGTGCATTTTTATTTGTTTTTGCTGCTTATCTCATTACAGGAAAACTCAGTTTATTCCTCTCATCCATTGATGGATATAGCACGCCAGTCTGGCCACCAGCAGGTCTCGCACTTGGCTTTGTATTGATTTTCGGGAATCGTATTTGGATAGCCCTTTTTTTTGCTGCCTATCTCACAAACACTCATTTTTCGAATCCTGAATTTAGCTGGCTTCAAACAATCCTTCATAATCCCCAGAATCTGCTCATCTCTTTTGGAAATTCTTTATCCGCATTATATGGCGGGTACTTACTTAGAAGATATTCAGATTCAAAATTAAATCTTTTTTCCGTCAGAGAATTGATCTCCTTTTTTGTATTAGCTGGTCCAGCTGCGGCAATCGTTTCTTCCTTGATAGGAAGTGCTTCTCTTTTCTTCTTTGACATCATCTATCAAGATTTTTTATTTCAAACATGGTTTACATGGTGGTTAGGTGATTCGATTGGAATTATCATTTTTACACCTATTCTGATTCTGACTTACAAATGGATCTTGAAAGAAGAAACAGGTATGCGGTTAGTTCTTTTTATTTCTGCAACCATGGGTACGTTTGTTTTGACACTTACTATATTTTTTGTCACTCGTGATTGGGAAAAAGAATTCATTCAATATCGAATCAAGTCAGATGGACAAATCATTTCTTCCGAAATTGAAAACCGAATCTTTGAAAATTTAAGAGTCGTCAAATCACTGGGATCTTTTCTTTCCTTACAACAAAATCTAAAGAAAAAAGACTTTGACGTTTACGCTAAATCAATATTAGACGAGACTGACTGTGTATCTGCCTTATCTTGGAATCTCTCAATCCCAAATGCAAAGCGGACTATCTATGAATCACAACTAAAATCAGATTATCCTGGTGCAATGGGAATTCATACAAAGGAAGAGAATCAAATTCAACTATCTCCCATCAAAGACCAATATGTTTTTGTGAGATACATCTATCCATTTTTGGGCAATGAATCTGCAGTGGGTTATGATGTATTTTCGAATTCTGTTCGAAAGAATGCCTTATTACGAGCCAAGGAAACAAATAATTTAGAAATTACAGGAAAAATCAATTTAGTACAAGATCACAACAATACTGGATTTTTAGTTTTTTATCCAGTCAAGAAACCTGATGGTGAATTTGGTTTTGCAACTGCAGTGATCAAAGTAACTGCCATCATTCAGAAGTCCTTGATTGGAAGTGATCAAAATAATTTATGCGTTCAAATTTTGGAAGGTGATTCAAAACAATCAAACGAAGTGTATAGTCGAAATTGTATAGCCGCTCAGGAAAAAATATTTTCTGAGTTTTCACATGTCCACGAGACTCGGATTGGCAGTCACTTACTTACATTTCGAATTGTCGCAACGAAAGAATATTTTGAAAAAAACTTAACAAACGCTTCTCGATTTATTCTTATCATTTCTTCTCTCCTTACCGGTTTACTTGGTATTTTAATGCTTATCATTTTAGGTAAAGAAAAGAGTATTCATGAGATTGTCGAAAAAAGAACATTTGAATTAGAAAAGGCAAATCGTGTTAAATCTGAATTTTTAGCCAATATGAGTCATGAGATTCGTACACCAATGAACGGAGTCCTTGGCATGTTGACATTGTTGGAAGAAACCAATGTTGATTTGGAGCAAAAGGATTATTTGGATAATGCTAAGAAGTCAGTTCTTTCTTTATTAACAATTATCAATGATATCTTAGACGTTTCGAAATTAGAGAATCATAAACTAGAGATCATTCCAACAGAGACGAATATTTATAAACTTTGTCGTGATATCCAGCTTTTGTTTCAGTCAGATGTGATTGATAAGAATCTTAAATTAAATTTAGATTTTGGGATTGAGGATAAAAATTTACATATCCTTGTCGATGAAAATCGATTACGGCAAGTATTGAATAATTTAATCAGTAACTCTCTAAAATTTACTCCAAGTGGAATCATAACATTAGCTGTAAAGTTGGATCTAAGTCGTAAGTTCTTAGAATTTTGCGTGCATGATACTGGCATTGGAATATCAGAGGAAAATATAAAAAGGTTATTTGATCGGTTTGTTCAGTTAGAAGATGCTCGTACCAAACGTTTTGAAGGCGCCGGTTTGGGGTTGTATATCTCAAAACAGTTGGTGAACTTAATGGGAGGTGATATTCATGTCGATAGTATTTTAAATATTGGTTCTACATTCAAGTTTACTATTCCGTTTCAACAAGTTGAGGTTCCAGTAGAAACAATCAAGCGGATTGAATCTCCCGAAACATTCAATTTAAAACTTATTAATGTTTTAGTAGCCGAAGACAATATTCTAAATCAAAAATTCGTTAGAAAAGTATTAGAGAAGGAAAAAGTCAATGTGACCATTGCCTCAAATGGAAAAGAGACAATCCAACTTTTGGATGCTTCGCTTGAAAACGATGAATTGAGATATGATCTAATTTTGATGGATATTCAGATGCCTGAGTTGGATGGATTGGAGACTACAAAAAGAATTCGAAAACGAAGAGATGAGTACCAAAATATACCGATTATAGCGTTAACAGCAAACAATATGGATTCGCAAATTCAGGAATACTTGCAAAGTGGGATGGATGATTGTGTAAAAAAGCCAATTATCCTATCAGAATTGCTACATTCCATCTATAAAATCTTTTCAAAGACAAACGATTCTAAACTGTAACGGAACAACGAAATCCTCTGACAGCATAATAAGATTCTGCTCCATTGTGATAAACAAATACGGTTTTATACCGATAGTCGCAAAACAAAGCACCACCTAATTTCCGTATACTGCTTGGAGTTTCGATCCAACTTGAAGTTTTTTGATCGAATTCACCTAAGGTTTGTAAAAAACGATATTCGTTCTCATTCAATAGTTTTGCACCCATAGAATTTGCAAATGCAACAGCACTATTTAGGGGTTTGTGTTCTTTTCTAGATTGAAGTGCCTCGTTATCATAACAAAAACTCCTTCTGCCTAATGGTGATTCGATGGAACAGTCGAAAAAAGTAATCGTATTTTGTTTTTTATCAAAAAGAACCACATCAGGTTCACCACCCGACTCTTCCATTTTGAGAAGAGTTTTGACTTTATCAGGATTGGATTGTAGTCTCTCGAATACACTTTCCCATTTTAAACCCTTATGACGATTGGGATGACTTTCAAAACGTTCTTTTAAAATTGAAAAAAGATTGTTTTGAAAATCCAAATTACTTTTGTTTTTCGAAGGACTCGACTTTTTCATAGTAAATTCCGTTTTAAATTTTGATGTAAATTTGATTCAGTCTGGATGCTTTTAGATTCAATTGGTTCAGATATCTTAGTTTTTGTTTCAACGTTGATTTCTTTGATTGTCCATCCTTCATAACTTTTTAAAAAAAATAAATGTACGATTTCATCTCCTAGTTTGCATTTAAGGTATTTACCAAAAATCATTTCGTTTTTGTTCTTTAAATCGACAGACTCAAGGATATCTTTGCTTTCCAAGTTTGTAATCGCAAATGGATGGTGCATGATACGATGAGATATTTGATTTTTCGAATTTAAAAAATGAATTGGATTTCCAATGATTTTGAATTCTTTGTTCTCACCCTCTTTCAATATAAAGTTTTGATCTAAAATACTGACTATTCTATATAAATTTTTACTTTGTAAACTTTTGAAGATAAGTTCAATATCTAAACTGTCTTCAACAGATGCACTGCCATTATAAGATAATTTGATGCTTGATACTTTTTGATTTAAGATCTCAATACTAAAATTTCTTGAAGTATTATAGGAATAGTATTGGATTTCTTTTAATTCTTGTTTTGTTTCTTCATCAAAAGCATTCCGAATTTCATCGGGATTTCCAAATGTAGAAATTACTTTTTCTGCATTGTCTCCTAAATTGATCTCACCAAGTCCAAAGTATTTTGGATTTTTGATTCCCTGGATTTGAATGGCCCAAACTAAATCAGGTCTTTGGTTCTCTGATTCAACAACCAAAATATGTTCATCCAATTTATAGGCATCATAACTATATCCGTCTTCGAAAATGTGTGATTTAAATGGTTTCCCATACATTTCGGAAACAAGACTTCTTTTTTGACCGAGTTTGATTCCATACATCATAAAGAGTTTGGATTCTCCAAAAATAGAAAAGGGAAGTGCTAAAGACGCGATAGTAAAAAGGAAAAAGAATTTTTCTTTCATGTTTTTTTATTTTAGTGATCCTTAAGATTTTCTTAAAATTATTTCTTTTGATTTTTTGAATGAGAGGGGATATACAGATGCAAAATTCATCTTTGCCCGCTTTTCATACTTTGTTTTTTGCTTCCATTCGGCCAAACGTCCTCATCGACTTACGTACAATTAATATGAGTTATCTCTTTTTACCTTTTTATCAAGAATTATTCTGATTATGAAAGGACATTTTGTTTTGAAAGTTTATGGGTATTTTTACATTAAACGAGTGTTTGTAGTAAAGATTACTTGAATGAGAAAGACTACAAATAAATTTTATTTCAATTAGGTTTCCTTAGTTTAGAAATAGAGAATTCAACACCTTTATCGAACTGAAATTTAATTGACGTATAGTATATTTATTTCTTATTTAACTAGAAAAATTTTAAATTTACAATAATTATAATAAGGTAGATTCCTATGTTCAAATTCCAAAAAATTGTACGTCTTTTGTTAGGTTTAATCTATTTTATCTTTGGATTGAATGGTTTTTTTCTCTTCATTCCAGTTCCTCCAATGAGTGAGCAAGCAACTTCTTTAATAATAGCTTTGAAAAATTCAGGATTATTGTATTTTGAGAAGTCCTTAGAGGTCATTGGTGGACTATTACTTCTTACCAATCAATTTCCAAAGTTAGCCACACTAATATTGGCACCCTTAACCTTGAATATTTTGTTTTTTCATATGTTTCTTGACCAGGGAATTTTAGTCTTAGCTGTATTGATGTGCTTTATGAACGCATATCTTGGTTGGTTCTATCGGACGGCTTATATGCCAATTCTTGAAAGATAAAATTCGAAAATGGCATTGCTTACATTTTATTCAATTTAATAGAAAGATCTGCGCCCCGGATCGACTGAGCGCCCTCGTCGAAGGAGAGCCGGAAATGTGCGCCCCAAAAGGAATTTGCTTATGGTGAAGAAGCGCCAGATGTTGCGCCATAGGATAGGGCGACAAAAATTCCATCTCCATACGTGACAGCATACCATGGTGCCGTGTTGGGTAAACTTCGCTGTGTCCAGGTAATCGCATCGGGAGAGGTGGCAACAATCGATGTGTTATTCGCGACTGCGACGAAAAAACCATTTCCGAAAGCGACGGAATACCAAGTGGTTGATACTGGCATTGTCCTTTGTGTCCATGTGATACCATCTGTGGTTGTCAGCGATACACTGCTGTTATGTGCAACTACGACAAACTGTCCATTCCCAAAGGTGATAGACTGCCAGTCTAAAGCGCTCGGTAATGTTCTTTGTGTCCAAGTGATCCCATCGGGAGAGGTGGCAGCAATAGTGTCACCATATGTAATGGCAACAAAGACACCATTTCCATAACTGATTGACCACCAGGTCGCAGAAACGGGCAAAGTTCTCAATGTCCAATTGATTCCATCTGGAGATGTCGCTGCTCTATTGCTTGCAATATCAATAGCGACAAAGGTTCCGTTTCCAAAGGTAACGGATTGCCAACCAGAAGTGGGAGCAGGTAACGTACGTTGTGTCCAATTAATTCCATCGGTTGAAGTTGCTGCGATTGTACTATTGCTACTTGCCACGGCGACAAAGATTCCATTTCCAAACGTTACCGAAATCCACCAAGCGCCAGTGGGCATTGTTCTCTGTGTCCAAGTGATTCCATCAGTTGACGTGAGTGCCATCGTGCTACCAACCCCTTCCGCAACGGCAACAAACACGCCATTGCCATAAGCCAAAGAAGCCCAGTTACCTGTTGGGATGAATCTAGCTGTCCAAACACTGCCATCAGAGGCTTTGCGAAAATTGATCAAACTAGAAAAATTGGTGCCACAGTGAGGAGAAGAATCCTGCATAAAAAATTTTAAAAGTAATGCAGACGTGTATGCATCTCCGTTTAGATCACAAAGACTATCCATTCCATTGTTTTTGCAGGAAGAGAGGAAAGATGCCAACGAGATGACTAAGAGGAATACAAATAACTGATGTCTAATCCATTCTACGGAACGACCAAGGTGATTTAGAATATTCAAAAAACATTTTTTTTCCGAATCGCTTTTTAACATTCCGATAGGATATCGGAATATAAGAAAAGGTCAATAAATTATTATTGCTGAGATTAGGATTCAATCGGGTCAAGGGTAACCAATGTTTCAACTGTAATCAGTAGTGCCTTGGCGTTTCCTAGATGTAGTAATGATTAACTTTCACTTTTGATTTCTTTTACGATTTCTTTTGTTAATGGTTTTGAAATGAAATTTGCGACAAACGGATATTTTTCGGCATTTTTTTTATCATTTGGGTCAACTGAAGATGATAAAATATAAACCTTTGTATTGGGGAAATGATGAAAATAATTTTTATGAAAGATTTCCAAAAATCCCCATCCATCTAATACAGGCATATTCAAGTCTAAAAAAATAATCTCAGGAATGGTGTTAAGATTTCCTTTCGCGATTTCTTCATAAAAGTCAAGTGCTTCTTGGCCATTTAACTTTGTAATGGTTTCCTCGCCGAATTGCATGAATTTAAACATGATCTTTTGGATCGACAAAGCAGTCGGGTCGTCATCTACACATAGTATATATTTCATTTTTTGATTTTGACTATGAATGTGGTTCCTACATCCACTTCACTTTCTACTTTGATTGAACCACCTAAAGCTTGTAGTTGAGACTTCACTAAGTACAATCCAAGGCCTTTGCTATCTGGTAAATTGTGAAATCTTTGGTAAAGCCCAAAAATTTTATCTTTATGCCTTTTTAGATCAATTCCCAGACCGTTGTCTTCAAACACCAAATAATAGAACTCGGTTGATTGCATAGATTTGATTTTGACTTTGAGATCGCGATTTGGCGACCTGTATTTGATCGCATTTGTCAATAAATTTAAGAAAATACTTTCTAGGTAAGATTTGTTAAAAACAACCTGACCTACTTCATCAAATTCTGTTACGATATTGGCACCACTTGCTGTCACGATGTTTTGAATCTGTAAAATCACCGATTCAAAAACCTGAGTCAAATTTAAGGTGCTTAGTTCGATAGCTGGACTATCTTTAATGATTAAGATCCTAATTAAATCATCGATGGTTTGATTCAGGGTTTCTGTGGATATATTAATCCCTTTTAACAATTCTTCCAAAATTGGATCTGTGATTGTTAATTCCTCGATCAAGCTCAATGATGCTTTTAAATTGGAAAGTGGAGCTCGCAAATTGTGAGAGGTGATGTAGTTAAATTGTTTTAGGTCTTTGTTGTTCTGAGTGAGTTCCGCAATGAGTATTTCTTTTTCATTCTCCTCTATTTTTTTCTTTGTAATATCTCTTTCGATGGCAATCCAATGTGTATACCAACCTTTTTCGTTGGCCAATGGGAAGATGGAAAACTCATTCCAAAATTCAGTTCCATCCTTTTTATAGTTGATCATTTCTACTTGGACTGGTTCCCACCTCAGGAATGCATGTTTCATTTCTTGAATTGCACTTGGACTCGATTTAGGTCCTTGTAAAATCCTTGGAGTTTTTCCGATGACTTCGCTTGCGGTATAACCTGTCATCTTTGTAAATGCTTGGTTGACGTAGACAATTCTTGGACCAGGTTCTTCAAGTGGTTCTGCTTCCGTGATGAGAACGCTCTCATTTGAATTGGTGATCACTGACTCTAGTAATTTTAGGCGAACTTCTTCTGATTTTCGTTTTGTAAAATCTTCGATTGCACCAACCATACGAATTGCTTTACCTGAATGATCTCGAATGATCAGAGCCCTATCGATTACATCCGCATATGTTCCGTCCGCTTTTTTGAGTTGGTATTCATTTTCAAAATTGGAGATCTCTGGGTTGATTAGCGCTTCTTGGATGATTGTGATAATTTTGTCCCTCTGGTCTTCGTGTAGAATTCCTTTCCAAGTATCGAAGGATACATTTATTTCATTTATGTTATACCCGAAGTTTGTTCGATATCCTTCTCCCCAGAACAATTTGTTTTCCAGAATATCCCAGTCCCAAATGGCTTGGCGTGTTGCTTGTGTTAAAAATTCATAACGTTCTGTACTGATTCGCATGGCTTCGCTTGCCATCTTTCGTTCGTGGATGTCTTGGAAAGCACCAAAGGCACGTTTGCAGACACCGTTTTCAAAGATGGCTTGGCTTGTTGCACGAACCCAACGTTCCTTACCGGTGTATGTAATAATGATAAATTCCTCATCATAAGGTTGACCGTTATTAATTAATTCTGAAAAAAGTCTTTGGATTTTATTTCTATGTTCCCCTTCTTTATAGAATCGAATGGCATCATTTACATTGGGTTTGTATGTCGGTGGAGCTTCATGAATGGCATGTGTGACTGATGTCCATTGTAATTCTTCTGTTTCCAAGTCATATTCCCAACCACCAACGCGCGCTGTTTCATTGGTTTGCTCTAGGATTTCCTTAGCTTTCCTCATTTCGATTTCGTAATTGATTGTTTCTGTTACATCTTGAAACGATCCAAACACTTTTCGAAACGCTTTTGATTTGATTTCTGGGGCACCAATCGCTCTATACCATTTTTTGTGTCCATTGTCGTTAATATATTTGAGAAGGATCTCGAATGGTTGTTTGTTCTCGATCATTGCATTAACATGCACTAAAATTCGTTCCTTTTCGTATTCACCAAAAAGACCAGCTATGGATTCGATTGAGTATGTTTCAGTTTCAGATAGGTGGAAGAGATGATACATCTCTTGTGTCATAGAAAATTGTTGTGTGAAGAGATCGTATTCCCAACCTCCTACATGAGTGGCTTCTTGCGTTTCTAAAAGCAACCTTTGGTATTTTTTCTTTTCTGTTACATCTCTGACTGAGGTAACTTTAAAACGTGCGCCGTCTTCCTGAATCAAAAGTTTAGCATTTGCATAAATGTCGATGACCTCTTTGTTTTTTCTTTGCACACTCCATTCTTGTGGAAGTTCCTCATCTCCTTCAATGAATCGATCGTGCAGTTTTTGAATGGCTTCTTTGTATTCTGGAAGAACAACCATCGTAAAGGAGTTTCCAATTAACTCTTGTTTTGTGTAACCATATATGTCACAGTATGCTTGGTTGACGTTGACAAAATTTCCCTTAGAATCAGTGATACAAACTCCAACATCTACTGCGTTAAAAATGGAAGTAAGGAGTTTTTCTGTTTTTTTGAGTTGATTCTCGTTTTCTTTGCTAATTGTGATATCGAGTAACGAGAAGGAAATGACATTTAATATTTTTGATTGGTCAAGGACAGGTGTAAAATTATAAGCAAAGTAAACATCCTGATTTCCCAAGCCAACACACTTCATTTCGCCTAGAATAGTTTCACCAACTTTTAGACGATTGAAAATTTGTGATTCATCCACTCCGAAAGTTGGGAATAGAACGTTTTTGAAGTTTAAACCCAAATAGAGATGTTTATCAAAATGGCTAAGGAATGTGACCCTTGCCTTTTCGTTATAACTTAGAATTCGAAAGTCTTTATCCAATAGGATAAAAGATTGTAATGTATTGTTTAAAAGAGCAGCTTGGCTTGACTCTCTTATTTTTAGTTCGGTATCTTTTCTTTCAAGTTCATCATTGGTTGTTTTGAGTTCTGTGTATGCAATTTGAATTTCTTCATTTGTTGATTGGAGTTCTTCGATACTCGTTTCCAGCTCTTCATTTGTCGATTGGAGTTCTTCGTTTGTACTTTGGACTTCTTCATTTAAAGATTGAAGTTCTTCATTGGCGGTTTCCAGTTCTTCAATGTAAATTTGTAAATGTTCTTTTGTAAGATTTAATTCTTTATCTAAGTAATCAATCCGTTCCAAAAGATTTTCTTTATTTTCATCAGATTTGCTTACGATGTTATTGTTTTCATTTCGGTAAACTTCGAAGATTACCATAAATAGATCGTTGTTTTTTTGTGTATAGAGTAATGGTTTTACTCGCATGATGGTTTGGTAGGAATTTCCATCTACTGAAAACTGTAGAATCTTGCTTCGTTGTGACTCTTTTTCTTTTAATACTTTTGTCATCATAACTCGCAATTCGATTTCTAGCTCTGGTCGAATCATTTTGAGTATATTGACATTCATGATTCCTTTTGGCAGACTTAGAAATAAATTCACATCTCCATTGATCATCTCAATGGAAAATTGATCTGTAATGATGACATAAGGATAATCAAAGGTATTGTATAAAGTTTCTTTGACCATCTCGCTGATGGAAAAATCTTTTCGTATGGATTCTTTAGGCTGTGCTCGAATGACAGTGGGTAAATTTTGTCTTAAGCCTTTAAATTTGATGCTTTTTACCGCACCTCCCCGTTTTCTTTGGAAAATTTTATTCTCCGCATCTAGTGTTGTAAATAAGTCTGTAAAATTTCCAATGGTTTCTGATTTTCCCAAAAACAAAATTCCATTTGGATTCAGAGCGTAGTGAAACAATGGTATGATTTGTTCTTGTAGTTTTTGATCAAAATAGATCAATAAATTTCTACAGACAACTAAATCGAGTTTTAAGAAAGGTGAGTTTCTTGTGATATCATGTTTTGTAAATAGAATCATCGAGCGAAGAAGTTTTGAAATTTCAAAGTTCTCTTCGCTTTTGATGATGAATGAATTATCTTTAATGTACTTGAAGTTAAAGTTTGCATTGACCGGATAAATTGCTTTTCTAGCAAATGCAATTGCTTTCTCATCAATATCGGTTGCGAAAATTTGAATATTGTAATGAGAAAGTTTGTCTTTTAGAATATTGGCAATGATACTTGCAATACTATAGGCTTCTTCTCCAGTGGAACATCCAGGTGTCCAAATTCTAATTGATTCACCTTCTGATTTGTTTTCAATGATGGATTGTATATGATCTTCAATTTTAATGAATGCATCTGCATCACGAAAAAAAGATGTGACTCCGATCAGTATCGTTTCAAATAAAGCATCAAATTCATCTGGATTTGAATCTAAATACTCTTTGTATTCCAAAAAGTCTTTGATTTTCAGAGTGACCATTCGTTTGCGAACTCTTCTAACTATCGTAGATTTTTTGTAGTTAGAAAAATCTGTTCCTTTTTCATTTGCTAATGCAAAAAGAATTTGGTGTAACGAATCGTTTTCATATTCCGTGGATTGGTTGATTTTGCTTTTGTAATCTGGATGTTGCCAGTGAGAGGAAATGGTATCTCCCATCTCTTGTGGAGAAAGGACATAGTGAATTTTTTCAGTTTCAATGGCTGACGTAGGCATTCCATCAAATTTGGATGTAATAGGGCTTTGAGCAATGGTCAAACCACCTGCTTCATGGATTGCCATGATGCCTGAAGTTCCATCTGTTCCTGTTCCAGAGAGGATGATGCCAACTGCCTTGTTTCCATAACATTTCGCAAGCGATTCAAATAAGATATCAATCGAAGGTTTTGGGCCTGCTTGGTTTTTCGGTTTCGAAAGTTTGAATTGATTCGAGACAATTTTGATTTCTGTATCGGGTGGTGTGATATAGATAAATCCAGGGATCACTTCCTTTTCCTGTTCTGCTTCTACAATGGGAATCGATGTGGAACGACTTAGTAGATGTCCTAACATACTTTTATAGGAAGGGCTTACATGTTGCGCGATGATGATGGCATGTGATTGAATGCCATCACTTAAGTGCGCGAGGAAACTCTGAATGGCTTCCAAACCACCTGCGGATGCTCCAACACCAATGACTAAATATGAATCCATGTTTTTCTTCATTGGTATAGGACGGAAAATTCCTTATGACTAGGACATTAAGCAAAAAATTTGCAACAGGAATTTCATACCTTCTCGAAATTATAAGGTTGATTCTTATCAATTTATTTCATAAGAATAGCCAAATTTTAGCTTAGAATGAAAGTAATTGTTTTGCTAAAGAAAGAAGTTCTGTCTCTTTAAAAGGTTTTTTGGTCAATTTCACATTTTGAATTTGGTTCATCTTTTCGACGGATTCTTTGTCTGTTAACGCACTCATAAAAATAGCGGGTGCATGACTGAATTCACGTATTTTATGCATTGCCTCGATTCCGTCGACTTCATCCTCCAGCATGATGTCCATAAAAATCAAATCAGGAAGTTCGCTCTTTGCCACAAGAATGGCATCTCCTCCTCTTGCACATTTTCCTATGACCTGATATCCATTTTGTTCTAAGAGGATTTTTAGATGCATGGCAACGACGGCATTGTCTTCTACAATTAAAATTCGTATCATGTGGTTTCAAAAGTTATCATGTATTTGGTGCCGTTTTGAATATCAACTGTTAGCTTCGCTCCTAATTGTTCGGCAAAAAGGTGAATCAATTGTGTTCCGTAGGAAGCAGAAGATTTTAAGATGTCCGTTCCACCTTTACCATCATCACCAATCAAAAACTGGCAAGTAGAACCATTTTTGATTCCTTTCACGATAATGTTTCCTCCGTTTCCCTCTGGATACGCATGTTTGTATACATTTGATAATATTTCATTTAGGATCAAACCGAGGTTCACTATTTTGTCAATTTGTAGTTCAAATTCCTCTACATAATACTCTAACGTATATACCTTTCCAGGTTCTTCAAATGTTGACATGATATTCCTAATTAAAGAGCTGAAATATTCATGAACATTCAATTTGTTGATACTTCTAAGTTGGAGTAATTGTTCATGTAACAAGGAAATGGAAAAAATTCTATTTTTCGTTTCTTGAATAAAGTTAAGAAGGTTTGCGTCAATATTATGTTGTGATTTGATATATAGCAAACTTAAGATCATCTGTAGGTTATTTTTGATGCGATGATGAATTTCTTTGAATAAACTTTCTTTTTCTTCTAGTAATTTGATTAGTTGTTCATTTTGTTCTTTGAGTTCTTCCGTTGTCGCATTTAATTCTTCTATCGTTGCGGCTAATTCCTCTTTCTTTTCTTGGATATTCATTTCATATTGTCTTACGTTGGAAATATCCAAGACAATAGTGAAAATGTTGAATTTTCCTTCCTGTTCAATAAGTTGTAAATGAACTTCAACAGGATAATAAGTGCCGTCAGATCGTTTATTGAAAGTTTCAAAAATCAACTTTTCGATCTTCTTATGTAGAACAGGTTGAATCATCGCTTTGAACGATTTTTCTTCAAAGTTGGGCTTGATATCGAAGAAGGTTATGTTCTTTATTTCCTGAAGTGTGTATTTTAAATTTTTTAAACCAGATTCATTCACATACTCAACTTTAAAGGTATCGGCATCAAAAATGTAGATTTCATTCACACTTTTTTTAACCACGTTTTGTAGTTTTTCGTGTTCTGCTTCTAATCGTTTAAATTCCGTTATATCTTGTGAAGTGAGTATAAAAGATTCAACTTGGCCATTTGCATCGAAAATTGGTTTATAAGAATTAAGAAAATAGGCATTGTGAGAAGCAACCTCATGGACGATAGATTCTCCTGCAAAAACTCGGGGTAAATGATTTTTGATAGGGACATAAACCTCCGGTTGTAATACATCGAAGATACTTTTGTTGATAAAAGAGAGGGGATCCACTCCAAACTTTTTGAAGCCACTTCCGTTGGTATATACAAAACGTAAATCCTTATCAATTAGGCTGATCGATCCGTTCGGATAATTTTCTCCAACAAGTTGTAATAGTAGAGTTGGGTTTGCACCTAAGCTCAAAAATTCTGAAAAATGATCGTTTTCTGGAATAGAATTCATAAAAAATAAAGTATATTCGTAGTTTAGAATAAAACTAGCAAAAGTTTGTAATGAACGTTAAATGATGTTTTCTAATTGTAAAGTGGAAAATCTACGAAATTTTTAATATTCTTACTTTTAAAGACGGTCATTCGTCGCTGTCAATTCCGCCAAACGAAGCATAGCCTAGTCCTTGGGACTAGGCTGTCGTGAAATCTCGTATTTTAATTGGTATTTAGGTTTTGTTTGGTGACGATGAATGAAAATGCATTTTCTGATAATGTTTTTCCATCAATTGTAGCTGACCAAGCTCCATGGCCAGCACCCTCCAGTCGGTTATAGGTATAAGGAGCACCAGAAGCAATGTAGGCATCCCGCAGAGCCTCTGCTTGGGTAATTGGTACCTCAACGTCAGCTGATCCGTGGACGATGCTAATAGGTGGGTCGTTCGCATCAAATCTCGATTGTCCTGTGATGGCTTGTAAATAACTCATATGGTTGATCCCACCCCAATGGTCAATGATTGTATGAATTTTTGACCCAAAGGTAAGGTTGGTTGTGGATAGAGTTGTATCAGTAAGAGTTAAGGGTTCATCTCTAAAATCACTTGCGTTTGTGATGCCTAACATATTTGCTAGAAATGAACCTGCGGAACCACCAAGGGAAGTTACATGATTTGTGTTAATTCCATATTTTGTTGAATTGGCATATAGCCAACGTACGGCAGCCTTCGCATCTCGGGCAGCGGGATACATGGCGTAACTTTGTTGTTTTTCTGCTGGAGAAAGTGAGCCATTGTTTAAGATATAATTTCCCCAAGCCGTGGATAGAGTTCCATACGCACTGATCAATCTGTAGTTGATGGAAACACAAACCCAACCACGACTTGTAAAATAATTTGCCATAGCAACAATATTCACATCCTCTTTGGAACCAGTAGAGAACCCTCCACCATGGATGAGGATCATGGCAGGACGGTTGGTGGGAGCATTGTCTGGGACATATAAATCTAAACTTAAATTGACAACACTAGTGGTGGGAGATCCCCAGGTTGGAGTATGGCTGAGTGCTTGTGCATACACATGTGTTGTTTTAGTAACCGCATAACTTGCGTTTAGTTTTACTGTTGGGGGAGTGTTATAAAAGTTTTGATTTGATAATCCTTGGAGGAGTAGTCCTGTTGCGACGAGAGACAAATTTTGTGCATTGGAAGTGTCATTCTGATTCTCTCCCATCTGGGAACAAGATACTGAAAACACGAGTCCATTCAGAATGGAGACAAAAATGAATGAGAAGTGGAAACGACCAAGTTTTTTTTCGAACTGATTTTTAGTGTTCATGATTCTTATCCTTCCGATTAGGGATAACAAACGAGGTTTGTTTTTTTTCAGAATAAATCACCTGAATTCTTAGGATAAGTCTCAAGGTCTGTAATGGATTATCAGGAAATAACGGTCTAATACGTATGCCAACCATTTCCTTTCCTTCGTATCCAACTGTAGAAACTTCGTATACATCTTTGCCAGAGTCTTTTTTTCAATCCACGAAACCTACTCCCGTTTCGACTCCGAAAGTTGTTTTCTGGAACGATACCATAGCAACCGAATTCCAATTTGATCATTGGAAGAAAGAGGAGGAATCTACCGCACATTTTTTCTCAGGAACCACTCTTCCAGAAGGAATTCGACCATTTGCACAAGCGTACGCAGGGCATCAATTCGGGCACTTTACAATGTTAGGTGATGGAAGAGCGATTGTGATGGGCGAGTTGCAAAATCGAAGTGGGGAACGTTTTGATTTCCAATGGAAAGGATCTGGAAGGACTAAGTATTCTCGAAATGGAGATGGGAGAGCTACACTCAGTGCCATGGTTCGAGAGTATATTATGAGTGAAGCCATGTTTGGTTTACAAATTCCAACAACAAGGAGTTTGGCTGTCGTAGCAACAGGTGAACCTGTTTTACGCGAAGAAACACAAATGGGAGCTGTTTTAACTCGAGTTGCCAGAAGCCACATTCGTGTGGGTACTTTTGAGTATGCTTACCAAGCACTTTCCCTTGAAGAGTTAGAAGCTCTATTTCGATACACCGCCAAACGGCATGCTCCAGATGTGTTTACAGAGGAAAACCCAGCTCTCACATTTTTAGAAGTCGTAATGAAACGCCAAGTAGAATTAGTTACAAACTGGATGCGCGTTGGTTTTATCCATGGTGTCATGAACACAGATAATATGAGTATCTCAGGAGAAACCATAGACTACGGCCCTTGTGCTTTTATGAATGGATTTTCCGCAAGACGAGTATTTAGTTCCATTGATGTGAATGGACGTTATGCTTACACCAATCAAGTAGGGATTGCCCAGTGGAACCTTGCTTGTTTGGCGAATTCTTTACTTCCACTGATTGACAAAAACCAAGAGACAGCAGTTGAGCTGGCAAAAGCAAAAATGACGGAATTAGAATCCTGGTTTCAACAAAGTTATATTCGAATGTTAGGTGAAAAGATCGGGATTCCTAACGCAACGGAGCAGGATTTGCCTCTTTTACAAAGTCTTTACCAGTGGATGCAAGATACAGAGGCTGATTTCACTAATACATTTTTAGTTCTGGAAGGGACATTCACTCCTAAAGATTCCATTTACCAGGAAAGCCGTTGGAAGGATTGGGTTAAAACTTGGCAGGAAGAAAAAAAGAAACGCGGAATCAGAGATGAGGATGCCATTGCCCTTATGCGAAAAACCAATCCGAGTTTAATTCCGAGAAATCACCTCGTAGAAATTGCTTTAGCGAATGCAAACCAAGGAAACACAAATGTTGTGGAACAATTCATCGAAAGAAGTAAGTCTCCTTACAATAGAGAAGAAGGTTATGATTACTCGAGAGAAGTTCCTGTTGGTGGGGATGGTAACTATCGAACGTTTTGCGGAACATAAAGCTAACAATTCTTAGTATCACCAAAATACTTGGAGTTCAAACTGTAAATGGCAAATATATCCACTTAGAAGATTCGTCTTGTCATCTTCAATGTAACCTAAAACGAGATCTGAGAAGTGCCATTGCCAGATCTCGTTCCAATCTAAAATAGGTTATCTTGCACCTTCATTCATGATTTCGCTATGGTTTTTGTTAAGTCCAGCTGCTGTTAAAGAGGGAGCTCGGACGTGACCAGAATACTGAGTGTATGTTGTGTTTCCACTCACAAAAGTACTTTGGCATTTGTCTAAACCACCAGCACGATTGTAGCCACATGACGAGTGAAACGCAACGGCATAATCATCTGCACCCGGAAGGATAAAAGAAGAACCAAATCGAGTCTTATACCCTGGAACATGATTCACGATCACTCCTGCTGTTAGGTTGTGATTATAAGCTCCACGAGCAGTTGTTACTTGAAGTGACTGGTCCATCGCGTTTCCGCCTCCACCAATTAAGTTGGCAAGTTCAGATCCACCAGATGCTGCCGCAAGGGCTGTCACCTTTGTGATATTGAATCCTTTCGCAGTGGTAGTATCACCTAGGCTTGCTAACCAATATTCGATGGCATAACATCCAGCCGAATGGCAAACCACCTTACACGTATTTGTTCCCTTGCAATAGTTCACAAGGCCTGTCGTTATGTTTGTTTGGGCTCTTGCGGTTCCATAGGTTCGAGGATCGGTGCTACCATCGTAACCAACAAAGATCTTGGAGCCGGAAACCGCATTTGCGTTCGTCCCCCAATAGCTGTTTACATCGGTAGTTCCCACCCCGTCGTGGTTTTTACTAGATTTACCGTGGATGAACACGGTATAGGTTTCGGCGCTGATGCTCGTCGCAAAGAGCATTGCCATCATTAGTTTGCTTGTCATTTTCATCTGTTTATTTTCTCCCTTTCGAGAAGCCCAGAATTACAAATTTGGATAAAGTGTGTCAAATATTTATTTATATGTCATAAATATTTCTAAAAAATGGGTAAATGACATATAAAACTCTATACTTTCGTGAAAATACTCAACACTTGTCAGGAAATTTGGGTAGTGAAATGTGGGGCGCTCTTGGATCGGAAAGGGGTCTGCTGCAGAAGGGGAAGGGAATCCTGTGGAGATGATAAGCAACGAATCGTTACGGTTTTGGATACAGGCTTGGCATCAGTTTTCCAGTCTACTACGCTCGTAAGACTGCGATGTTATCGTTGCTACTGACATGACTATCCCAAAAACCACATCCAAATTTTTCCCGATGAAAAAAAGAACCGACGTGACCTCCCCAAAACCCTTCTACTGCGACTTTGTTACAAAATCGACGAGACCATTTGAGTGACCAAAGGATGTTCGACTTCGGTGCACCAAAAACACCTTCTGCACCTGCTTTTGCTTTGCCTACTAAGGTCGCATCACTGAAGTAAGGTGCTTGGTCTCCTTCATCAGGGATAAAACTTGCTCCGCAGTATCCTTGAATCTATCGCGATATTGGAGGGATCATTTTTTTAACTCAGAGTATCTATTGATTCGTCAGTCCCGAATCCCGAGTTGTTTTTTCCAACTTTTGGCATGTGTTTTTCCATACCGGTATCCGATCTCAACCAGTTCATAGAACTTTTTCCAATCAAAGAGTCCATACTGTTCGACGGGTAACTCTGCAAAAATATCAGACTCAGCTTTTGCTTGAGCCATCGCGGCGTCGGACGCAACGAACGTGGCACGCATGAGTAAACTGAGAAGGTTCGGTGCTTCTTTTAAATTCTGCGCTTTCGTAAAAATACGTTTGAAAAACAAACGAATAGCAGATGGTAGAGCTCCCGAATTGTTTTTGGGATAGATGTCACCGAAGAGTTCATCTGCAGCAGCATCCCCTTCGGATGCAAGTGCTACAGAAATCACAAAGTCGGCTCCTTTCTCTCGCATCACAGCACCAGGAATATTATCTAACATGGCTCCATCAACTAACAGTTCATTGTTTTCAAAGAAGGGAGGTAAGATTCCAGGGATCGAAGCGGAAGCACGGAGTGCTTTCCATAATGGTCCACGGTCGATGATGACTTTTTGTGCTTTGGAAAGGCTTGTTGCGACGGCAAAATAAGGAAGCCAAAGATCTTCGATCATCGTTTCACCGACAAAACTTTTGATCACAGTGTTAAATTTTTTACCACGAATGAGAGAGACAACGGGAACAGTATAATCGTTTAACGTCTTTTTGTCGCTCATGAGAGCTTTGGCGATACGTTCCAAATTGGGAGCATCATTGCCCATCGCATAGATGCTTGCCATAAGGGCCCCCGCACTTGTACCACCGATCATGTCAATGGGTATGTTCTCCTCTTGCATGGCTTTGATGAGCCCAATATGGGCAAATCCTTTCGCGCCTCCCCCTCCAAGAGCAAGTCCGATGGAACGGCCAGTGATGAAGCGAGTTAGACTTTCAAATCCGTGGTGACTGTACGTACGAATATGTCTGACGACATCTGTTTTTCTAATCTTTGTTAGGTTAGAAATATTCTGTGGTTTTTCATTTGGGTCAGAGTAGAGTAATACAAGCTCGCGGATGGGACCATGGGTTTCTTCCGAATCACCGAGAAAGCGAATTTCTTCCGAAGATAACCCATCTGCTTTTTTAGCATCGCTTAACAGCAAAATACGATTTGTATGATGGAGAATTGTTTCAGTCCATAGTTTATCTTCAAAATTTGGACATAGAATCAGGAAGTCGTGGGAGTCCTGCAATTGATATAGTGATTCGAGTAGGTCTGAAACTGCGTGTTCGCGGTCTCCTTTGTGTTTTTTAAAGTCTTTGTTCTCGACGATGATCGTACGTCCGATTTTTTTCAGAGCACTTGCGAGGTTATGGGCAAAATCGCGAACGGAAAGATCTTTCTGAAGAGGGAAGAGAGTGATGATACTTCTCGTTTTTTTAACGGTTCGTTTTCCCATTCGATCCTTGGTAAAACGATCTGCGATGAGTTTGGTGATGGCAAGCATGCTTGGCGGATGTTTGGAAAACACAGACTCGAAAGCGAGAGTACTAATTTTTACAATCTCACAAGAAAGAGTTGCAACGACAGTTGCCGTCCGCGGTTCCCCTGTTAAGAGAGCCATCTCACCAATGATATCACCTTTCGAAAAAGTACCTGTTGATACAACGTGGCCTTGGTTGTTTCTTACTTCATACACTAAACTGCCGTTAACGACAACGTACATTCCGTCGGCTTTGTCGCCTTGTCGCATCAGAGTTTCGCCACCTGGCAAAAAAATCCATTCCATCTGGTTTTCCAATTCCGAGATGAGTTTTGCTCCCACCCCTTGGAACAGGGATACAGAAGAAATCAGTTCTTTGATACGCCGTGGTTCTGGACGAAACACACTTCTATGCAGAGCACGTGACCTTCGGCTGATGAGTCTAACAAATGCTTTTAGTTCTTCTGAGCGATCTTTAAAGGCTCTATTAAATTCATTTCGATCGATCCGGTAAACAATGCCAGATTGGTCGCAGACAACTGTGGCGTTTCGAGGTTCATCTGTTACAAGTGCTCCTTCTCCAAAACAACTCCCTGGTTTGACCTCACCTAATTTCTGCTTTTTTCCGTCATTTGTCACGTAAACGCTGAAACTACCTGTCGCTACTAGGTACAGCGCATGTCCTGGTTCCCCTTGTTTCATCACAACTTTGTTCTTAACAAATTTTACCTTATGGAACGATCGCTCCAAATGTTCTTTTGTATCCGTGGAGAGGTTTAGGAATAAATCAGTGCTGGCAATGATTTGTTTTAGCGATGGAGTTGTTGTTTTTGAGCGCATAGCAAATGGATAAAAGTCTTTTTACGATTCCGTTCCCACTCTTGGCAGGGATTCCGAAAATCATGACACACTGTCGATCATGGGAATGGAGTGAGTTTGAAAGCGACTCTATTTTTTTCGGGGAGAAGGAAAAATTTTCGCATGGTAATTTTTTGAGAAGTCATCGAAAACAAGATGTAGATTTGAATCCTCGTTCCCTATTACAAATGGGATCGAAGATTCTAAGGAAGTGATTTAATCATGAAATCTCCGAAATTCTCGTTTGCATCTTATTTTTTCCTTTTGTTAGTGGCTGGGCTTATGGCAACTTTCTCCACTCTTCTTGTGATCAATGCTAAAGAAGATTGGGAATTTCGACGTCTATTTTGTGAGGAAAATTCGATACATCATAAAGAGTTTCGATTGATCTCAGGTATCATTTCTCAAAAGAGTTTGCCTGATCCTGAATCTGGATTTGTTGTCTATAACATTGAATACCAAACAAAACGGAACCATTGGAATTTGTATCAAGTATCGGTGGGAAGTTTTTTTTTAGAAGTGAATCAAAAAAAGGAAGTTTTAGTTTCTTATGAATCGGGAATAGCAAATCATAATTTTGATAACAAAAATAGAACATTTAGAAAAACTCAAAAACCATCGGAAGCCCAACTCCGATGGATTGGATCCAAAATAGGAGATACAGTCACAGTAGTATACGATCCAACTCAATCTAATCTTGATTCAGATCAAATACAAGCAAATGCAGTTTATGCAGGTTCTCCTTCCGATCTTTGTCAAGAAGAAACATCAAACGCATTCACTGCATTAGGTGGCGCTTTTATTTTTGCGCTGATTTCCCTTGGTATTAGTTTTTTCCTTGGAAAAGGAATCCTTCGTATTTATCGAATTAACAGAGTGAAGCGATAAACTTTTTCATTTGATCTGGGCGCCTCGAATTTGTTTGGTGAGGGTCATTCTATCGAATCGCGATCCCGCTCTTCGCTTCAATCTTTCCCTTTGGGAAAGGATTTTCGCTACGATCGGTGGCGCACGGATAGAAAATTAATTTATCTTTGTAGTTTACTCTAATAGCAAGGGTATATTGAATCACATTTCTATCTTGATCCAAACAATACTGGTCCATAAACTGGTGCAATTCCATATAGAATAGTCCAATCCTATTTAGGTGGAGGTTTTCTTCCAAGATCATTCGGAAATACAGGCGATGATGCAAGTATCAGAAGAAAAGCTATTCTCATTCGAGTTATGAATCTAAAATCCATTCGATAGTGACTCTTTACCAAACGCTTTCCAAAAAATATCAGTATGTTCTTTTAAATAATTTTCAAGATTCAAAGGACGCACTTTATGTCCTCCTAATTTTTTTTGATGTAATAAAACCAAGAATAATGGTGATAATAAAAAAAGTGCGGCAACTCTTGGTTCGCATTCGATGATTTCTTGATTTTTTTGATGAATTTCGATTCTTTTTTCAACCGCACTTAATAGTGGTTCAAATAAATGAGTTAAGTAAGTTGGTCCTAGTTCTTTTTCTCCCATGCCATGAGCTAACCCAAACTGATGTATGGTGCCGACGGGACCATCTTCGAACCCGCTTGTTATAAATTGTAAAAGTTTGAATATTGATTCTTTCCCTTTCCCTTCTGGAAGTTTGACTTTCTCGAGATAACCTTCTCCTTTTTGCTCTATGTATTGAATTAAAGCTGTCATCAAACCCTTTCGATCTTCGAAATAGTGTTGTAAGGTGGGAGGAGTGACACTTAATAATTCAGAAACATTGCGAAAACTAGGAAATTCTCTGAACTTTTTCTGAACCAGTTTCTGAAAAAGTGTTTCAAGGAGTTTATTTCTTTTGTTTTCATAGTCCTCATTTTTACTTCCTTCCCGTCTTGGCATAATCAACCTCTAAAAAAAATTCCAAAAATAATATGAAAAAATCATATCATTCCGTAAAATTTCATCCAGCTTTCCTTTTTCATTTCTTAAACTTCTTTTTTTTGTAATTTTCTTCCTTTGTTTTTCATTGAATCTGGCGATTTCTCTTTTGATTTCAGTTTCGTTTGGAAAGAAACGTTTCAATTCGGTTTCTGTTAAATTCAATAATCGTGAAATCGTTTTAAAATTCGGAAATTTTTGATCATCTTTCTTCTTTATTAGTTTTGCTATTTTTTGAATCAATAGTTCCTTTTGTTTTTTAATTCGAATGATCTTCTTGAAATTATTTTTTGCCATATCATTCTTTTTTATAGAGTATATCGCTCGATATACTCTATAAAATATTATATATCGGGTGATATATAATATTATGCAAGGATTTTTTGGGGATTTGATAAAAGTTTTATGTTCAAACTCTGAAGCGCACCGTGAGGAATTTTTTTCTCTTTCCCCCGCGCCCCGGATAGAAGCGGAAATCCTTTGCGAATGCAAAGATTGGAGCGAATAGCCGGAAATGTGCGCCCAAGAGAAACATAAAGTCATTTAATTATTTACTTTATGAACTGATGCACAAAAATTTTAAACATATGTGCTCTTTTTCTACAAACGAGTTGTATAAAATCAAACTCATACATCTTGGTGAATGTTTATGAATGTACCGAATCAATACCTAAAATTTATCAATAGTTTAAGTCCGATTTCTGAAAAGGTATTAATGGAAATGGTATCCATTCTTAGAAAAGTTGAGATAGAAAAATTTGATTATTTTGTAAAAGAGGGAGAGATTTCTCGTGAAATCGGATTTTTAGAGAAAGGGATCGTCCGAGCTTTTTATATCAATGAGGCAGGAAAGGAATATAATAAAACATTTTTTACTGCACCTAATTTTATCGGATCATACGCATCCATCATCACGGGTTTGCCCAACAGACTTCCTCAGCAAGCATTAACAAAATGTATCGTGTGGAAGTTTTCCATGATTGATCTCGAACGACTCACTGAAAAATATCCTGAAATAGAAAAACTACGCCGAAGAATGGCAGAGTATTTGTTTTTAAGAAATGAAAAAAGAGAATTGGAAATCGCTCTTTTGGATGCGCAAGACAGATACTTGATTTTGTTAAATGAATTCCCTGATATTGAGACGTTCGTTCCACAATATCATATTGCCACTTACTTGGGCATCAGTCCGACTCAATTGAGTCGAATCAGAAAGAAACTCGGAATAAAACAAACAAATCGCTAAAATTTTCCAATGCATTTACCTATGTAAATGACTCAGTGATGAATCTATTCTACTATGATTGTATGAATACGAACAGAAAAAAGTTAACTCATAATCAATATCCAATGCTATCAGGAATCTTTATAGTAGCCGCAATTTGGAATTTGATCGGTGCTGGTTTTGGTTATTTTAATACATCCTATACCTTCCAAACTCTATTTCATAGAGAACTTACCGATCCACTTTATTATCATATCTACCAAGGTGCATGGGGCACTACGTTAACTTATTTTGTTGGATATTTAATTGTAGCATTCAATCCTGTAAAACACACGGGAATCGTGATCGTGGGAGGGATTGGGAAAATCGGTTTTGCTCTGAAACTACTGCAGTTTTATCTCTCTGGTTTTGCAGATCCAATTGTATTCATCGTGATTATCGGAGATTTGATTTTTGGAGCATTGTTTCTCTATTACTTTCTGGTGCTAAAGATCAATCGAGAAAAGATCATTTAATCTGATCATTATGAAATTCATTTCTTTTATTTTTACCTTTTGTATCTTATTCATGACAAAGCATTCCTATGCTGATCCAACAAGTTCTTGGAATGTTGTCAAAAAAAGTGATGGCATTCAGATTGAAACAAGAAAAGAAACAGGAAGTGAGTATCATTCCTTTCGAGCATCGATGACTCTCGAAACAAATTTGGAAAACATTGTGACCGAATTGAAAAAAGTAGACCAGTATCCCGACTGGTTTGCCTTTACAAAATCAGCATTTCTGATCCAACAATCGAAGAACGAACAAACCGTTCTAATCGAATCTAATTTTCCTTGGCCTTATCAAAATGAATATATGGAATACCATATGGTATTTTTACGTGAATCTGATGGATCAGTTCATTTGAACTTAGAAGGGATCAGCAAATCAAATGACAGTAAACAGGGATTATATCCTTTAAAAAAAGCAAAAGGATATATAAAATTATTCCCACTTCCATCAGAAACAAAAAAAGAAACAAAGATAGTGTATCTATTTCATTCGGAACCAAGACAAAAGATTCCCACTTGGCTCATCAATCCCATGATCCATGAGATGCCGTTTCAGACCTTTTTAGCATTGAGAAAACGGTTGAGTTCAAAATAAGGGAATTGGTATGAAGAGTAAAATAACTTTTAGATTAACAAAAAAACAAAGGCAATTCGTTTTAGGAATCTATTTCACAAATCCATTGTTAAATTGTAGCCTATCTTTCTTATTTTTTAACTCCACTTATCTTTATACTTTCTAAAACGTATTCAATACTTAGTATCAAAGAACTCAATTGGTGCTTCTGTTTGAACAGAAAAAATATGTTCTTTGTTTGAGATCGTCATTTGACTCAGAGAAAGATAGCGTATCAATTCGGTTCCAGCTTTGGTTTTTAATGTATTTCTAAAATTACGAACAAAACCCTGCTCTTTGAGAATGTTTAAGAATTCATTTCTTTCTTCTAGATTTACATACAACCCTAATTCAAGTGCTGTTTTTCCGATGATCTCATCTTTGGAATAACCGATGATAGATTCAAAAGCTTTATTACAATCAACAAAGACATTCCGATTCGAAAAATCATGTATGGCCATCGGAGTCGGAGTAAAATGAAACGCTTTCATAAACTTTTCTTCGGACTCTTTTAATTTTTGATTCGCTCGAAACAGTTTTAACGCCATTTTAATCGAAGCATCTAACACTGTGATGGTTGAGCTTTTAACCACATAACCGTAAGAAGTGATTCCTTCCGTTTTTGTAACGACTTCTTTATCAGTATGGGAAGAAACAAAAATCAGCGGTATATCTTTTTCTTGTAAAATTAATTTGGCGGCTTCTGTTCCCTCCATCCCATGTCCTAAATTAATATCCATTAGAATGATATCAATTGTAGGATCCTTCCTAAAGACATCGATGGCTTCCTCGCCACTAGGGGCACAGGTAACAGTGTATCCATATAATTCTAAACTTTTTTTCTCTGTTAAAGCGAGAAGGGCTTCGTCTTCTACAAGTAGTACTTTCAATTGATTGTTGGGATCTTTCTACATTTCCACATTTAGAATGATTCCTGATTTAATGATTGAGAATCTATGGAAACTATGGAGATACAGTTTGCATCATATCTGTTTCTGCAATTCTATTTTTATTGGAAGGGTCTACGTATTTTTCCTAAGTAGCAAGCATTTGGAAAACATGCTAGTCGTAATGAAATCATTCCCCCGCGCCCCGGATTGCAGCGGAAATCCTTTGCGAATGCAAAGATTGGAGCGAAAAGCCGGAAATGTGCGCCCCAAAAAAAAGGGAACACCAGTTCCCCTTTTTTCACCAAATCATATAACCGATGTTTATCTGATCCCTGGTTTGATGTATTTCAATTCATCCAAGTAACGTCCTGTTCCAAGAACCACACAGGTGAGTGGGTTTTCGGCACGGAACACAGGAACACCTGTTTTTTTGGTGAGGTAGTGGGGCACCTCGCTATTTTTAACATGATCTGGCTATTTCGGTATAGGCGACCGGGCTTTCCGTTCCAATCTTTTCGCAGAACCGAAAAGGATTTTCACTGCAATCCCTGGTGCGGAGGAGGGAGATTTTATGGAACTTGCAATATTAGTTTATTATACTCTTCAATTAAATAAAATACATGTGAAAATGAAAAAATATCAAAGGTCCCTTTGACCTTTGCATGGTAAAGGGATCTTAAAACATGGATTTGATAGTCATCGTGAGAGCAAGGGGGATATTTGAATCCTTCTTCAAGTCTTTGTCGGATTGAGAGCTGTTTGTTTTTTTGCAGTTCTTCCATCAAAAAGGAAAAAACAATACTAATTCCACAATGCCATGCAAATACTTCGTTGGGTAAAAACTCTGCCTTTGAAAATCGCAGATCGTAATCTGATTGAGGACTGGCGCCCGTGATAGGATGAATTTTTAAAATGGAATGAACAAACGTAGCGGCAATTTTATGTCGATCAATCCTTCCATTTGGGTGAACCATATAGTTATGGATCGATTTCTTTTTGGTTTCATATTCAGAATAAAGATCATTTTCCGCGGACGCAGAAATTCGCAAATTTACGTAATCTTTTTTAAGTTGGAGAAGTTTTGGAAGAAAAGAAACGTTCCAAAATGAGGTATACTTTCCAGGTGTCAAATACGGCTAACCGATTGTATTGGGACAATAAAGTGGTGTTACATCTTCAATAGAAATATCTTCATTTGAGAATGCGATAAATTGGTTGAATTCATCCTGAGTGAGTTTCTCGGACAAATCTAAATTTGTTTCATTTTGAAATTTCTCAGTCATATAGACAAGTTTCCTATTTGGATTTGAGAACGCAACGATTTGGCAAGAATCCTGGCACCTATAGTGGGGTGTAATAAATCTGCCCTTCGTCCCAATTTAAACTATAGGTGACATAATAATTATTTAACAAATATGCGTACAAGTTATTTTTAGATTCATTTGGTTAAAATATTGGATTGGAAATGAAACCCTTGATAACTAAGAAACCAACTCCAATCCCTGAATAAACTCCATCGCATCCATATCCACGAATTCTATTCGATTGTTATTGCTCTCGGAAAAGAAAATTCTCTTAAATCGATTTTCTACATCACTCTTGGATTCGTTTTGTCCTAACTTTCTTACAATTTTTATTTCTTTATCTGAAATATTTGCATCTCGTAACATGTATTCCGCGATCACATCAGATTCTGGTAGACTATAACCAATGATAAAAATTCGTTTCGAATTTTCCAGGAGAGATTGGGAAATATGCCAAAGTCTTTGGATGGACTTGTTTTCATATTTTTTCCCAATGAGCGGAGGAATGATGTATGGGTAATAGGAATACTTTTCTCTGTAATATCCTTGAAAATAGTTGTTCCAGTAATTACTTACATTATTTGCAGAAAAATAAATCCGTTTTTCTGATACATCATAAAAAGCATCCTTTTCCATTTGCCAATTGAGTGATCCATGCAGCTTTAAATACTTAATTTGGTTGGCTTTTGGTTCGACCCAAGGAATTTGTCGGTCAAGTCCAGGTATATAAAAATCCATACAATAACCTGTAAGCGGATTCCATTTCAATTCAACTAAAACTTGTTCCAATATTAAATCATAATTGAACGTGATGATGGAATCTCCTCGCTCATTCAGTTTTGAAATCCATTTTTGTAGTAAAAGGAAGCGAGGTGAGCTTTTTATAGCAGAAGGTTCGACCTTTAAAACATTGGCTACTAGTCCAATGAGATCGAGATAGATTTCGCTATTTTTTAAAGAGTTACCAGTGATATTTTTGAGAGGATCATTCAAAAGAAATGTAGCTAAGTTTTCAAAATTGATACTTTCCGAATCGGAAAACATTCTTGAGATCAATTCTTTGAGTGAGCTATAACTTTTTGGATGAGGAAATTTTTCGATTCCTATTCTTACTAAAGTGTCTGTCAAGGGGAACAAATCCTGTGCAAACGAATAACTAAATCCGGCTCCTAGAATGTAAGTGTCCATTGAATATGGATTTTCAGCAAAAGGAACTAGGGGAATGGCGAAGCTCATTACTTGTACTTCATTCTCCCTTGCTCTTCTTCTCCAATCCTTTGATGTCTTCTTCCAATTCCTTCAGACTTTCTTCCTTTTCTTTTGTTTTTTGGGTGAGTCTGTATTTTTCATACTCTTCTTCTGATTTTTTCAGTGCCATTTCATGAGTGATTTTGCCGGCATGGCTCAAAAGTTCTCTACCGTTTAACTGCAGAATGCTATCAAGCCTTTCAATCCAATCTTTCATGTACATTGGCCTTCTTTGTTGTGCCATCGTTTCGGCAAATGCAAGGTATTGTTCTACAAGAAGACCTAATAATTTGATTTCGTCTTCCTTTAGGTAATTCTTGGCGATACTAACATCTGATTTGCGAATGGAATGGGAATTTTTTTTATCGAGTGAAATCATTCCCATCAGAGGAAGCTCTGCATTCACTCGTCTATAGACTAGTTCGGCGGCAGTATTTTCACTAATCGCCCATAACAATTTGTTTTGCACTACCTTAAAAAACTCGATCGACTTTTCATCCTTGGGATCATAGTCGATGCTCGTGGTGTAAATATCTTTGATCTTTTGGTAAAAGAAGCGTTCCGATAAACGAATCTCACGCAGACGCTCTTGCAGTTCATTGAAGTAGTTCATAGAGCTGCCTTTTTTGAACCGCTCGTCGTTTAAGGCAAAACCCTTGGTAATGTATTCTTTTAGTCGCTGAGTGGCCCAGATTCGAAACTGTGTGCCCTGGAGCGATTTTACCCGGTAACCGACTGAAATGATAACATCTAAGTTGAAATATTCAAGTTCTCGCTCTACTTGTCGATTTCCTTCGTTTTGAACTGTTCGGAAATTCCGAACAGTTACATCTCGATCTAATTCTCCCTCTTCGAACACATTTTTGATATGTTCGCTGATTGTGGATTTTGACTTTTGAAAGAGTTCGCAGATCTGAGCCTGCGTTAGCCATACGGTTTCGTCTTCCAACCGAACATCGATTTGTATATCGCCTATTTGGTTTTGGTAAATTAAGAATTCGCTATTCATTACAATGATTCTTTAGGTTCGGATATTTAATAATTGAGAAAATAGTTCTATTCCAATTTCAAATGAAAGGAATTTGCTGAGAATTTTTAAATTCTTTGGTATTTTCCTATTCATTATGTTGATTTAGTATACCTTGTATTTCCTCTACCAAATCATTAAAAAGATTAGATATCTCATCTAACGTTATGGAAACATTATTTGCTGATTTTATCTCAAAAGTTTTTTTCTTTGCTTCTTCTAGTCCCCTTATTTTCCAGTTATCATTTTCAATAACAAAAGGATTGATTATACATTTTTGATATAGATCAAATTCGGAGCGATAAATTGGTTGAATATAAGGAAGACTAGGCGAAACATCTTTCGATTTAATTGAAATCTGTTCATATTTCTTTCGGAATAAAGGAAGATATGTTCTCTTGATACGCGTTCCACCTTTATAAATCAATTTATAACTATGAAAAAAATATTCAATCACTGATAAATATATAATCTCATCTTCTGAGAACATATGTTTAGAAAATCTAAATTTCTCTTTAATAATATTATCATTAATCGGGATATTCCCTCCCACTACTTTAGTTTCAGTTTTGCTTGAGACGGAAAAAAGTTGGAAATGATTATATTCAATAAATAATTGTTCTATTAAAAAACTAATAATATCTAATCTAGGATCAACTAAATATATTTCTTCCATGAAACTTATTTCCAAACTCTTGCTCGACGAGTGCCCATCTTCATACTGTACATCTATTGTGCTTTGATCTAAAAGTTCCCTTAGTTTCTTTTTTTTATTCGAATCTTTTTTTTCGCTAATTTCAAAATCTTTCCAATCATCACGAATTGTAGAAGTGGGTTTTAAAAAATTCGAATGATATGCTAATGAGATTTCTTTTCTTTTGTTATCATAAGCTTGATACAAAGATTCTAATTTTACAGGAATTTCCTTTTCAAGAATATCTCTAATTCTTTTTTTACCATCATTTGTAAGTTTTTCTCTTGAAAATGATAGAAAATCATCTGCTTTTCCATTCAAAATATCGAGATTAAATTGCAAATAGGAAAAATATAGTTCTCTATTATTAGTCAATACTTTTTGGTTTCGGAAAGATATCTCAGAGCCAGGCATGTTTGTCAAGATTGGGTATATAGATAAATTACAATTAGATTCTTTGCAAAAATCTTCCGAAATGTTTGTCGAAGAATTATTTATAATAACTCCATTGAGAAAAACGGGAATCGCATATTCAGATGCAAAAGTAGATATATCGTAGATTAGATTTGCTTTTTCTATGGGAAAATTATCATCTAATAAAGAATCGTAGTTTGAGATTATTTCAAGGGCTTTCTTATTGTCATATTTATAAGTGAATCGATAAGGAATTCTCTCTGAATCGATTTCTACTGAAATTTTTGTAAAAGACTTTACTAGGTTGTTTTCACTTTCGATTTTTCGAATTTTTACTAATTTTCCTTTTTCTCTAAAATGGATTTCATACTGAAATGAATCATAGATGGATTTTGTAAATATGGTAACGTTATCGACAGCTTGAAAGATGGAGTGAAAACCGATTCCAAAAAATCCAGATGGTTTCATCCATTCGGGCATCCGCTGAACTATTTTTTTTCTCTTCGAATTTTTATTCGATGATCCCATCTTTAACAAGAATGAAATTTCCTCTTTAGATATTCCGATTCCTGAATCCTCAATATCCATTAAAATAGATAACTTACCATTATCTCGTTGAAGCTCAGATAATGTGATATCAATTTTATACGAATCGTTCGCACGAAATTTTTCATACATTTTATTAGGTGAATCGAAAGTTTCACTCAAAGATTCATTCTCCAAAAAAAATCTCAACATTAATGCATCCACAGAATTTTGCAATATTTCTCTTATAAATACATTTGATGAACTATAAAGATTTGTTCCTCGAAGCATTTCCATTACTTTGTCTGCATCGATATCTATCCTTGGTCTTTGAGAATTTTCAATCACCTCATAATCCAAAAGTTCGACAATTAGATCATTTGCAGAAGGAAAACCTCCATATTCAACCGATGGTAAAATTGTATTTAGGTTACCGTTTAAAAAACCGATTTCATTTTTGATCCAATCAAACCAAGTCGAAAGTAAGGAATATACTTCGTAATCTTTGGTTTTTGCTCTAATTTCGATATGAGATTGCGATATGTAAAGATGTTGAATAGAATTATGTTTTTCTAAGTGAGTTTCGCTCGTTTTTGGCAATCTACCAAATGAAGAAAGCATAACAGGACAGAATCTGCCATTATCAATGTCCAACAGATCACCTAATCGTAAAAGGAAAGATATAAGTCTTGGATGGCACTTATCTGAAGCTATTCCGTCTTCATATTGATGAAGACTCATGACGTAGTTGTGGTCTTTGCCATGGCTCTCAGTAATTTTTCCTAATACATTGAACAATCGACTCGGTATTAAGCCAGTTCGAGGAGAAGAAAGCCCGATATGAGTTGGTTGGTTTAAAATATTCTTCGATCTGGTAGCGTGTTGTCTTCGAAAAAAATCTGCTAAAAGGATAGTAAGTGACTTTGAAACTTCAAGAGGCCATGTCTTAGGTGATTTTGCTAATAATTCTTTAATGTCAGATGATTTAATTAATTTCGCCTCTTCGAAACTTTCATGATTTGGATCTTGCATAATACCTTCGAGATATAGAGAAAAATCGGCGGACTCAAGTGCCTCCATCTTATCTTTTTCTGGTATCACCATACCCAAGTCATGTGAATAGGCGGATTCTAAGATTAACCAAAGGTCTGTTCCAGATAATAATCGTATTCGCTCTAAACCGAGGATTTTTTCGATTTGTAAAAGTATGGTATTTGAATGCGATTCATCATGCATACTGTAATGCGGGAATGAATAAGCAATACTTCTGAGTGCATTTGAAAGCAACTTTTGGTCAAATTCCCATTGTGCTAGCAATGGAGCCAAATCTCTATCGTCATTACATTTTTCTTTTAATGTTCTATATATCAAACTCATCTCACACCGCCCCTTCCACAATCTGAATCTCTTCTTCATCCAAACCATACAACTGATATACGAGTGCAGCAATCTGTTTGTCCAAAAGTTCCGTCTTATGCTCCAAATGTTTTTTATCTGAATCCGTTTTTGTAAGAGATAATTCTTTTTGAATGGAAAGCAAACTATCAACATTATCGATTATTTTTTGAGATAAAACTGATCGAGTTTTATCGGTATTATCAATTTTTGGAATTGGAAACTTCAAAAAGAACACTGAACTTGGTTCGAAAAATCCCCCTCTCAATTTAGGAAGAATTTTTTCGAAAAGGTAGTAGTTTAATTTACTGTTCAGAATTCCCAAAAGGTATTTGTCAGGTATAGATATGATAAAACATTTTTGATTTGTATAGAAATTTTCAGTATCAAATGTAAATTCAGGTTTTTGTAAAATGTTTGGATAGATGATTTTCTCCTTCTCAAACTCTCCATAATAATCGCATGCTCTAAGTTCCCACCAATATTCCCCTTGGTCATATCGCGCTTCAGCTTTCTTTTGAAATGGTTTCAGGTGTTGGAAAATCGCTGGGTATTCTTTTTCGATCGAAAACGTTTTATTGAGTTTTTTCTTTTCATTCGTGAAGCCTTTGGGAAATAAGATAAGCCATTTTTTATTCTCTATATGAGCATATCTCTTAATGTCCTTCCCTTCCAAAAACGGCTTAATCACTTCCGCACTCTTCGGATCTTCTGCCACCAAACGGTTCTTTGTTGCTTCATCAATCACAAAGGCTTCATTGAGACCCGTTTTAATTCCATAATAAATTTTCCCTTCGACATACTCTCCGAGTGGGATTCCCGCCTTTTTAATTTTATCTAAAAGCGCCGATTCCTTTTGGTTGGAGAGTGACCATCCTTTGTCATCCAGTGATTGTAAATCAACAGTATAAGAATGTTTCTTCACCGCATCTTTCAGGGACACAAAATCTAATGACTTCAGTTGCGAGACCGAAAGATTCTTTGGTTTTTCGTTACTTAGTTTTAGGATACAAGGGTATGTGGTTGCCGATTTAAAAACAGGTAAATCGCCAAAGTCGATGATCTTATAAATGCGTTTGGTCTTTAGAAATTTGCGAAGGTTTTCCCCGTAATTGGCTCGCATCCATTTGTTGGCAACGATGATGGAATAAATTCCTTTGGGATGAAGTAGCGAGAGTGACTTTTCGATAAAGTACACATACAGGTCTGCGGTTCCTGCAAAGGTTGTGAATCTTTTTTTTGCGTACGTTTTGAACTCTTCGCCCAAGGTTTCTTGCCTTACATAAGGAGGATTTCCCACAACCACGTCAAATCCACCTTCCGCAAATACCTTGGGAAAGTTTTCTTTCCAATCAAAGGTATTTACTTTTCGCATTTCTTCTTTTCCAAACAGAGAAAGGTTTTTGTCTTCGTAAAAGTCCTTATCGACAAGGGAATTTCCACATTTGATATTTCCGGAAAGATCAGGGAGAAGTTTCACTTGGGAATGCTTAAAAAGCCTGTCTGCACTTTCCGTATTTTCATCTTCCATCAGTTTCAGAAGTAAGGAAAGTTTTGTGACTTCTACCGCTTGTGGGTCAATGTCCACTCCATAGATATGATGGAGTAAGATGGTCTGTTTGACTGTGATGCTCAAGCGATACGTATTAGAAGAGACTTGGTAAATCAGGCCTGATTTTAAAGCTTTATCGATTCGTTTGGGTTCTGTGTATGCTTCCAAGTATTTGTGAAGTAAAAAGGTATAGGCGCCGACCAGGAAACTTCCAGAACCACAGGCAGGGTCAAGTAACGCAAGTTTCGGGTGAGAATACAAATCCACTCCTTCCAGTTTTTCACCAAGAGTACTTTCGATAATATAATCCACAATGTATTGTGGGGTATAATAAACACCTCCTGCTTTACGAACTTCTTCTTTTTCTTCTACCTTGGCTTGGTGGGAAGAGGTGAGGCGAATGGATTTACCTAAAAATTGTTCGTAAATATTGCCCAAAATTTCAATAGGCATAACGGACAATTCGTACGGACATTCAGGATAATAGAGATTACCTACGATGGATTGAAAAACTTTGTCATCGACCTCCAAATTTTGAATCCAAGGTTCAGGATGGAAAAGACCCGAATTGTATTTGGAATTTGCATTTAAAAAGATTTGATTGAATCGAACATAGGCAGATTCCGATTTTTCTTTTAAAGGTTTGGTCGCATCCAGGAGCATTCCATACTTTTCCATATTGCGGTCTTCTGCTATTCGTAGGAAAATAATACGATCGATTAAGATTTGTACGGCGGTATTTAAAGAAAAAACATCCAGGTCTTGGTTACGTAATGCTAGGTTTTTGGCAAGTGACTCCCTCCAACCTTCAATCATTGACAAAAATTCTTTGTCTACTTCGGAAGTGCCTTTTTTTGATTTGGATTCTATCGCATATTGGTCAAAGCTACCTTTCAGAATTGCGTTTTTAGAAAACGTATTGTATATGAATTCGAAATTCTTTTCATACTCATCAAACGTACAATAGAAGATCCTACCTACACCCGCTTTATCATTTTTGTTTGGTTTGATGCGAGTGTCATAAATGGCAAATTCTTCAAAGTCGGTTAAAACGCATAAGGGAAGTTTTGCTGTATAACCATACCTTCTGATCTGAAAGGCAGGTTCGATCTCGTCTTTGATATTGACAGATGGCTTTTTTGCTTCGAGAAAGAATTTTCTAATCCCACCTACTCGGAAACTATAGTCAGGTGCTTTTGGTTTGCCTTCGATGATGACTTTATCTTCCCGAACGACATCTTTGTAAGATTCTGAAAATCCTTGTTTATTGGCAATATCCCAATCTAAGAGTTCAAAAAAGCGATCTATGAATTGCGTTCTAGTGTTAGCTTCATCGTATTTACTATTTTTATATTCTTTGAGGTTGGATTGAAAAAGATCAGTGAGTTCTTTGAGTTTGAGTAATTTTTCTTTCATAAAATAATGCCAAAATCAGGATTTTTTGTCCTAAAACAATATTAGCGTACCATAAACCTGGGACAAAAACAAAGTCTAACGGGGATTCGATTAGAGAAAAGGAGAAAAATATAAGGAAAATTCGATTCCTTTTTTATATGAATCGAAATTAGAAATGGTCAATCCATTCTGGAATCCATCTAATATAGAAATGCTGAGATTCTGATATAAAAACCAAAAACCCCGCGCCCCGGATTGCAGCGGAAATCCTTTGCGAATGCAAAGATTGGAGCGAAAAGCCGGAAATGTGCGCCCCAAAAAAAAAGGGGAACCGAAGTTCCCCTTTTTCACCTATCCATGTAACAGATGTTTATCTGATCCCTGGTTTGATGTATTTCAATTCATCCAAGTAACGACCTGTTCCGAGTACCACACAAGTGAGTGGGTTTTCTGCTCGGAACACAGGAACTCCTGTTTCTTTGGTGAGGTAGTGGGGCACCTCGCTATTTTTAACATGATCTGGCTATTTCGGTATAGGCGACCGGGCTTTCCGTTCCAATCTTTTCACTGACGTGAAAAGGATTTCCACTGCAATCCCTGGTGCGGGGGAGGGGAGAAAATTGAATAAGTAAAAAGATTAATCACCTAAAATGGGATGATTTAATTCACTTAAAAACTCTTTATTTGGATTTGTGCTAAGCGCAACAATCACCAATTCTAATATTTGTGAATTCAATTGTCTATATTGGAAATTATACATAATCAAATTTCTGAAAATTCCATATCTAGGATTCGAGTCGTTGATTCTTTTTCGTTCATCAAACACGAGATTGATGAGCAAAGTATATGCAAAAGATTCATTTAGGAATTTAATATTTGGAAAACTCATCAGTAAATCATCTTCAATTGGCTTCTTCAACTGGATCGGTTTTCGTCTAAATACCCAATAAGAAGTGTATGCGGCCACTTTCTGAGGTTGAGCTTTTTCAATATCATGGAAGTCTTTTAAGCGAACTAAATCAGCAAAGTAATCAATGACTGCTTCTTCAATGAGTTCGTTACTTACAAAAAAATAATCGTCAAAAGTTAGGTTGTGATCTTTACAAATTCGATTGAGAAAATCGATGGCTCGATCACGAATGAATATAAATCTATTAATAATTTTGTCTTCGCCGAATTTTTCGATTAAATACTCATAGTCCGCTTCAGGCATATCAAGAAAGGAGGGACCTTATTTTTTATTGATCAAATGAGCAAAATCATCAGAATCTAGGTAATCTTTGTAATTATCGGATGCCTTTTCTAATGGATAATCTTCCGATTGATTAGGAAGGGTGTTCTTCTTGATAACACCCGATCTAATTCTCTGAATAAAGCGCTCCCCAGCCTTTAGAGACTCTGGACTTGCATCTTTTAGAATATCAGCCATATTGTAATCATTCGACAAAGTTGCCTGCTCTCAAGCACTAAAAATCTTTTGTCTTTCCCCTAGAATTCAAATGATAGAATGCCCCGATTCCAAAGTACAGCAAAAATGAGACATAGTTCGGATTTTTCTTTGCTTATCTTAACTACATGGGAATTTTATATGTGTTTTTCTAAAACCAAGTCCCTATATCCAGAAACAATTCCCGTTATGCGGGAGATCGTCCATGATAGGAAGCCGACTGGCTTAAAGGCGACTATATTTTACCAGTATTTTTGACAATCTCTCCACCATTGGACACAGGTATAGAAATCTGAAGATCCAGTAACCCATAAATTGGAACAAGCTCTAAAATATTCGCCATCAGAAGAATTTCTTGGAACAGCATTTTTAGGTACTCTATCAACTAGATTGTTGCAAAATTTTTTTTCTTTTTCAATTTTCAAAGCTTGCTCTCGAGCGTAAACTTGATTTGCTTTTTCTCGTTCTTGTTGTCTTTTGGTTAAGAAGGATTCGAAATTTTTAGTCTTGGTAAATTCAGAGTTATTTACGATGTATTGAATTAATTTTGAGTTTTCGAGATCTTTGACCTCCCCACTTGAAGGGAACATTTCATCAAAGCTACCATTGTAAACACCACGATACCCTTCATAGGATATTTCTGCTTTTCCATTTCCATTAACGCAATTTCCATGAAGACATTTCAATGACTGAAGCCCGTTTACATTATCAGACACGAAGGTGAAGTTGTATGGAAAAGATTCAATATCATCGATTCTAACTGACATCGCTACTTTACCTGTTTCAGTAAAATTGACATAGAATTCGTTCTTATTTAAAGAAGTCATCTTTCCAAAGACTGGCTTGAAATGTCCGCTTTCTTTAATACAGGAACCAATAAAGATTTCTCCATTTCTGTATTTTACAGTGCAGATACCATTTTCATTTTCCGTGGCTTGGAAATCCAATATCGTAGTATTATTAAACGCACAGTTAAAGAATATTAAGGCAATTATCAGGTAAAAATATTTTCTTATTTGCATGAGATCTCAATTCCAACTTCATGATAAAGTATCGGTAAGGTAAAAAAAGTGAAAAGTGAAGGTATGAATAAGTGAACGCCTGGATTATAATATATCACACCTCCTCGGGGACAATACTCATAGAAATCTGAAATTTCAATATTCTTTTTTCCTATGGGAATAAGTAAAAAAAGTTTTCCGTAGTAGATAGAATAATCTTTATGATAGTCTTTCTTATTTTTCAGAAATGGAATTGCTTCCACTTCAATTTTTTTCAATTTTCCCTCAGTTAGTTGTTTATTGTTTTCCAAAATATTCAGAGAATTAATTGTTAAAATATCATCGCCATTTCTTATTGATTGGCTTGCGCAATTTAGAAAACTTGTAACTAATAGCGTTAATATAGACAATAAAAACATTATATTTCTTTTCATAGTGATAAGTTTTTACTTATTCTCTCCTTGATTACCTTCGCATCACTTGCAGTCATAGTTGGTCTTAATCCAATTTTAGCTTCGATTTCATTCCTAATTTTTATTTTTAAAGTTTGCTTTGATGATTTCGATATATCCTCTAATTTTGCTAAACAATGCTCGGATAAAGAATAATAGGCCTCGATTTGCTCACACAATTTCAAAATCAGGGAATTAGACTTTTCTATTTCTCTTTTTTCTTTCAGGACTCTATTTGCGATAAAAGCAGAAAGTATTGTTCCAGAAAATCCAAAGAGTCCAGTGATCAATGGAATAATAATATCTTTATCCATTTTACTTTAGTCAAAGTGAATTTACATCTTTTCCTGAACAACTTGTTGCCAATGGACATTTTTTCAAAATTGCCTGTATCTTTTTCCATTCTTCACGACGCTCTTTACTTGCATCCTGTACTTCTTTCAAATAAAAATCTACAATTTGAAGAGCTGTGACTTTATCCTGTGAATTTGTTTGTAGTTTAGGATCAGCACCACTTGAAATTAAAATTTTTACAATATCGGATTTTCCTAATACAGTTGCGTAGTGAATTGGTGCATACTCACTGTAAAGTTGTTCTCCTCCTCGTCCTACGCCATTTAAAAAATAACCATTAATATTTGCTTTTTTACTGATTGCTTCTTTGATCGTTGCTATGTCGTTAACTTCAATGTCATGCATTGTGAAATATGATTGATTATTATCTGTTACAGGTGTTCTGTGCACTGCGTAGAGGACTGCGCAATATTGAATACTAAGGAATGAAATTAATGATATGGTTCTTACGATATACTTCATGTAGCTACCTCGTTTATCAGACGTCAGGCTACTCCCCCCCCCCCCCCCCCCCCCCCCCATCGCATAACAAGTAAAAAATTATGACTGATATAAAAAAATATCGAATTAATAAAAATTTCAATATTTAGCTTTCACTGAAAATAAACTAGATGCGTACACCGACCATCCTAGTTTAGCTATACCTATTTCATTTATTCAACTTCCACGTCTTCAGGTCATTTTAAGTGTATCCTGCCAAACAAAAAAAAGGGAACCATCACCGGGTTCCCTTTGCGTTTTATTTAGATTTGTTTTGATACCCGTCGTTTCGATACGCTTCGCTACTTAGGCGACCATCAATAGAAAAAAGGCCGAGCCTTGAGTAGGCCGAAGGCCGTATCGAAAGGCGGAATTATCTGATCCCTGGTTTGATGTATTTCAATTCATCCAAGTAACGTCCTGTTCCAAGAACCACACAAGTGAGTGGGTTTTCGGCACGGAACACAGGAACACCTGTTTCTTTGGTGAGGTAGTGTTCGAGACCACGGAGGAGACAACCACCACCTGTGAGAACGATTCCTCGTTCCACGATGTCGGCTGCCAGTTCTGGAGGAGTGCGCTCGAGTACCGATTTGATTCCGTCTAGGATTTCGTCTGTTGGTTCTTTGAGGGCTTTACGGATTTCGTTGGAATCGAGTTCGAGGGTGCGTGGGAGACCAGAGATGGCATCACGACCTTTGACTTCCATAGTGTCCACACGTTTGTCAGCGAAGGCAATGGGCACCTCGCATTTTTTCGATTAGGGTGCTCTTTACTTATACGCGACCGGGCTTTCCGTTCCAATCTTTTCACTTGTGTGAAAAGGATTTCCACCTCAATCCCTGGTGCGGGGGGAGGGATTTTTATTCTTGCCGATCCGTAAAATCTGATGGGTAATGATTGCTAAATGAAAATTGTGATTGTTGCAGGACCAAATGGAGCTGGAAAAACAACTTTTGCTCGATTTTTTTTGGGCTCTATGCCTGAAATCTCCCACTATCTGAATGCTGATACAATTGCTGCTGGACTTGCTCCGCTAAAACCTGAAGCTGCAGCAGTGGAAGCAGGTCGATTTCTACTGACACAAATGGATCAGCTTGTAGGACAGAAAATAAACTTTGCATTCGAAACTACTTTATCTTCAAAAAATTATCTACGACGAATCAGAATCTGGAAAGCCTGTGGATATGATGTTAGGCTAGTTTTCCTGAGTCTGCCAAGCCAAGATTTTGCAATCAATCGAGTAAAGCAACGCGTGAAACAGGGCGGTCATAACATTCCAGAAAAAGTAATTCGAAGAAGGTTTAATCGTGGATTAGAGAATTTGGACGCATACAAAAAGATTGTCACAACTTGGCAGGTGTTTGATAATAGTGTTACACCCCCAATTTTAATTGAATCAAGTGATGTACAGAATGAAAAAAGAAAAAAATAATCTAAATGATTCAGTAATTGTGGAGAAGGCTTTGAATGAAGCCGCAAAGTATGCAAAGAAACTTGCAGTTCAGACTAAGACGAAGTTCATTACTCGGAAAGTAAAGTCAAAGAAATCTGTTTTCGCAGGTAAGTAGCGAGCTTCATCTAGTATTCACCACATAGGAACTTGGTAAGAGTTTTGCCAAGAACCAGTCCCCCCGACTCAAGAATGGTTATTCCATATTCGTGACAGATTGCTCATTATGGGAATCCAGTCGGCTTAAAGGCGACTATATTTACCACATAGGAACTTGGTAAGAGTTTTGCCAAGAACCAGTCCCCCCGACTCAAGAATGGTTATTCCATATTCGTGACAGATTGCTCATTATGGGAATCCAGTCGGCTTAAAGGCGACTATATTTTTGCGAAAATTTCGCAAAAATGAGACATAATTTTAGATGAGACATAATGAGCCCTCACCATTAGATTTGGCATTTTTTTGACAGTGGAAACAATAGAGTGAAGAGATCGGAAAACTAGATTCCGCTATAACGCTTTTGGAGGGTCTCGCGATCGCTTTTGGTAAAAGTATCCATCTATCAATGTGTAATTTTTCTTCAGCTCCTTCTCTTTGTTAGATGCGTGATAAGAGTAGATCATCTTCGATTCCATTGCGTTTTTACAAATGGGACAAGCTAGCGGATCTCTAACATCAAACGATGATTTAATGGCTTCTGACCAAGTAGATTTCTTGGCCTGAGATTCTAACTTTAACCTCTTTGCAGGTCTTACATAAATTCCATAATAGCGAACAGACTTCTCATGTTTGTTGGGAAGAAAAAAAAGCATACGGGCAAGAAATTCATCAATCGGCATCGTTAAACTTTGATACAACTTTTCTTTGGTGATGGATTCGACATTGCTTTTGTAACGGAATGTTAACGTTTGTTTATTTTGATCTACTTTTTGAATTTGGCTATTATGAAAAAGTCCAAAGGCAATGTATTGGGCGATACGATATATGGAATCAGATTCTCGAACGTTAATTTTTTCAAAGTAAACATGGAAACCTTTTGGATAACTTTTCGTGAAAAAAGTATATTCGTCTTTATTTATATATTTCTTTCGAAGTAAGTATTTGCAAACAGTCCTTTGCCAGTCGAATCGCACGGTTTTGTAAGGCATAAAATCGATTTGTTTGATTCCGTTAGAGGTTGTATTTAAAAGATCTCTCGTTGCAATCGCATGGACATGCGGATTGAAATTTAAATGATTTCCGGCTTCGTGAAGTGTGCTAAGGATACCCGGTTTAAAACGTTTGTCTGTCAGGCTAATGGTTCGTAATCTTTTTGTATAAACCTTTGCCGCAAGGCCATTTAGAAATCGTGGATTGACAAGTCTTTGAAATAGAAGTTCATTCAGTCTACCTGGCAATGTGAAGACGATATGATAATGTGGAAGTTCAGGATTTAAGATTCTGAAAAGGTGAATCGACCAACCAAAGAGCTTTTTTCGATAACAAGACAAACATAGCCGACTCTTACACGAAAAAGGAACTGCCAAAACAATTTTACAATCTTTGCATTCGTTCCATACAAAACCTCTATTGAATTTACCACAGGTAAGAAGTTTTTCCACCTCTCGAAGCTTCCAGATTGGAATTTTTCCGAATTTAGATTCGAATTTGTCCACATAACTTGTAATAAATGTCTCATAATGATTCTTCCAAATATTTTTATACTCGGACTCGCGGGTGTGGGCAGGTGTATAGGCTTGCTTGGCTTCTTTGGAAGAAATGAATATTTTGAATCTCCAAGTAGAGAAAAAACTCTCCTTAGAGAAAGGTCATGAATTTTGGAGAAGTGACCTTTTTTATTTTATAGTCAAACCAATCCTCCGCGCCCCGGATCGACGGAGCGCCCTCGTCGAGGGAGAGCCGGAAATGTGCGCCCAAAAAAAAGGGAACTTTCGTTCCCTTTTTCTCACCAAACCATGTAACCGATGTTTATCGGATCCCAGGCTTAATGTATTTCAATTCATCCAGGTATCTTCCTGTTCCGAGAACCACACATGTGAGTGGGTTTTCGGCACGGAACACAGGAACACCTGTTTCTTTGGTGAGGTAGTGTTCGAGACCACGGAGGAGACAACCACCACCTGTGAGAACGATTCCTCGTTCCACGATGTCGGCTGCCAGTTCTGGAGGAGTGCGCTCAAGAACCGATTTGATCCCGTCTAGGATTTCGTCTGTTGGTTCTTTGAGGGCTTTGCGGATTTCGTTGGAATCGAGTTCGAGAGTGCGTGGGAGACCAGAGATGGCATCACGACCTTTTACTTCCATTGTGTCCACACGTTTGTCAGCAAATGCGTTCCCGATCGTAAGTTTGATATCCTCAGCCGTTCTTTCACCCACCACTAGGTTGTATTGGTTACGGAGGTATTTTACGATGGCTTCATCAAATTCGTCCCCACCTGTTCGGATGGATTCTGCGATTACCATACCACCAAGAGAGATCACAGCAATTTCTGTGGTTCCCCCGCCGATATCCACGATCATGTTTCCTGCTGGTTCATGGATTGGTATGTTGGCACCGATGGCAGCGGCAAGCGCCTCTTCGATGAGGAAAATTTCGCGAGCACCCGCTTGTTCAGCAGATTCACGAACAGCACGTCGTTCCACTTCGGTAATTCCCGAAGGAACCCCGATCACGATACGCGGTTTTACAAATGTAGTACGGTTGTGGACTTTTGCGATGAAGTAACGGATCATCTTTTCTACCGTTTCGAAGTCGGCGATGACCCCGTCTTTCATGGGGCGGATGGCAACGATGTCACCAGGAGTTCTTCCTAGCATTCGTTTTGCTTCTTGGCCAACGGCTAAGACTCGGCCGGTGGAGGCTTGGACTGCCACGACCGAAGGTTCTGATAGGACGATCCCTTGTCCTTTCACATGCACGAGGGTGTTCGCGGTTCCCAAATCGATTCCCATATCGTTCGAGAAAAGTCCATAAAGATTATCAAATATCATATCAGATCCTGTGAAAGAAGTACGAAAGGGGGAATTTACACTGGGTTTACACCAAAACGATACAATTCTACCCGTTCCCCATAATTTTCGGCTGGTTTTTGCTTTCAACCGTAAAAATTTTCGATAGGCTAGTTAGATACAAAATGCTTCCTTTCTCACACATCTTACGAAAACCAAACCAGGCATTTCGCACGGAAAAGATCCTTGCTGCCATTGATTTGGGCACCAATTCCTTCCATATTGTCGTCGTCAAACTAAGACCGGATGGTACACTCGAATACCTCACCAAAGAAAAGGAATCCGTTCGTTTAGGAAGTGGTAGCAGTGATTATGCGGTCATCAAAGAAGATGCAATGGATCGAGGCATTGCTTGTTTAAAACGATTTAAAACCCTCGCTGATACTTACAAAGCCGAAATCCGAGCCGTTGCCACAAGCGCTCTTCGGGAAGCAGAGAATCGTCAGATCTTTCTTGACCGAGCGGAGAAGGAAACGGGCATCCAAATCCAAGTGATTTCGGGGAACGAAGAAGCACGCCTCATTTATTTAGGGATTTTACAGGGACTCCCTGTGTATGAAAAACGGATCCTTCTCATTGACATTGGAGGCGGGAGTACGGAACTTTTAATAGGGGAAAAAGGTGAAATCCTTTTTTCCACCAGTATGAAGTTAGGTGCCATTCGCTTAACTGAAAAATATTTAAAAAAAGATCCAGTTTCGGCCACTGACTTACAAAAATGTAGGATACACATTGAATCGGTATTATCTGCGTTTTTACCTCAAATTGAAACTTGGAAACCTTTTGTCATTGTAGGAAGTTCAGGAACGATTACATCTGTTGCTTCTATGGTTCTCGAAAAAAAAGGGGAAAAACGAGAACGGTTGAATGGAACAGAAATCCCGATCGATTCATTTAAAGATGTCCGCAAACAGGTATTAGATGCTGAGAGTATCAAGAAACGACTCAAAATTCCTGGCCTGGATGCCAAACGTGGGGACATCATTGTAGGTGGGATTTTGGTTTTGGATGAAGTGTTACAGAGAATTAAGGCTCACTCCTTTACTGTGAGTGATTTTGCCCTTCGGGAGGGAATCGTCTATGATACCATTGAATCCTGGTACAGACATACCGACACTTCACTTCCAAGACTAGATAACATTCGTGACAAAGCGATTAAAACAGTAGCCAATCTTTATCCACAAGGAAAAAATCATGCAGAGACTGTCACGAAACTCACCTTGCAAATGTTTGATGACTTGAAGGAACTTCATGGACTTGGAAATTTAGAACGTGATTATTTAGAAACTGCTTGTTACCTTCATCAAGTGGGACTTTGTATTTCTCATCACAACTATCATAAACATAGTTATTATATTATCAAAAACTCAGAGGCGATGGTTGGATTCTCCAATGCAGAAATTGAAATTATTGCCTTGCTTGCTCGTTACCATCGTAAAGGGGGACCCAAAGGTAAACATGAAGAGTTTAAGGCCTTAAGACCAGAAGACCAACTTTTGGTTCGAAAATTGGCTTCCTTTTTACGAATTGGAGATGGACTGGATCGATCAGAAAAATCGATTATCGAACGATTGGATACTGTTTTGGAAAAAGGAAAGGTAGATTGTCGTTTGTATTATAAAAAAGAAAAAGATCCTAATTTAGAAATTTGGTCTGTTTCCGAAAAAAAGGATTTGTTTGAAGAAACATTCGGTTTGAAATTAGAGTTTCATTTACATCCAGTATGAAAAAAATCTCTACGTCTACTTTTGTTTTCTTATTTGTTTCTCTTTCTCTTTCTGCATTACCGATTGATCTCACCAAAAATTGGTATGTTACCAAAGGGTTTGTCAAATCAGAAAATCCTGATCACAAAACATGGAAAACGTTAGAATCCCTACCCCTCGCGACAATTCTTCCACAATTTGATTGGGAAATAGGGAAGCTTAGAAAGATCACAATGGCAAAATCCTTTTTGTTATCACCAACTGACTTTCAAAAGGTGGAAGACGATGCATTTAGTCTTCATTTACCATATGTCTCGAATTATTATGAAGTTTACATCAATGGGAAGCTGGTGACTTCTAATGGGAACATCAAAGAGGATTTTATCGAAAAAAGTGGATATAGACGCCACATACTTGTTAGACTCAAACGTAATCTTTTGAATGTCGGCCAAAATCAAATTCGCATTCTTGTCGCGGCAGAAGAAGGAGAAGAACTCAACGTATACAAACTATTTAATGATTTTTCTGCAAACATTGATTTGGCGTCTGAACATTTGGTCATCCAAGATGAGTATGGAACATACATGTTGTTGTTTCTGTATTTTTTTGTCGGAATCTACCATGGATTGTTTTATTGGAAAAGAAGACAGGAATCGTATAATTTATATTATGCTTTGTTCTCTATCTTTTTAGCCATTTATATGATTTTTCGTTCGCAAGGAGTCTATTCCTTGGGGCTTGATCCATTCACCCAAACAAAAATAGAATACTTTGTCGTGTTCTTGACACCTGTTTGGTTATTGTTGTTCACGGATTTATTTTTTAGGGCAAAGATCAGTATTGTTTCAAAAGTTTACTTTTTGTTTAGTTTGGTCCTATCAATTGTTCAGATTTTTGTGAATCGTGCCACTTCTGTCACCATACTCAGAGTTTGGCAGATGGCGGTTTTGGTATTTGGTGGGATTATTCTTTATCTCATTATCTCTGCTGTTCGTGCCAAAAGTAAAGACGCTAAGCGCTTGTTAATTGGTGTATTGTTTTTATTGGGAACCGGAACTTGGGATATCCTAGGTGCTTCTGGAATGTTACCTATTCAGAATCTCAACTTATTACGGTTTGGATTTTTAGTTTTTGTTTTGGGAATTGCAGTTGTACTGGCCAATCGATTTTTGCGAGTCCATAAGCAAGTTGAAGAGCTCAATTTGAGTTTAGAGAAAAAAGTAGAAGAGCGAACAAACGAATTACAGAACACCCTTACCAAAGTCCAAGAACTCAAAATCCAACAGGATGGTGATTATTTTTTAACTTCATTATTACTTGATCCACTCAGCCAAACTAAGGTGGCTTCAACTCAGGTGGTTCTCCAATCCTATGTAAAACAAAAAAAGGAATTTGAGTTTCGAGGGAAAAAAAGAGAAATCGGTGGAGATATCATTATCAGTGATAACATCACGTTAAATGGAAAATCTTATCTTGTCTTCATTAACGGAGATGCCATGGGTAAGTCCATCCAAGGCGCTGGCGGAGCCTTAGTTCTAGGAGTTGTCTTTTTATCTTTTATCAAACGTACACAGATGATTTTAGAAAACCAAAACAAATCTCCAGAACGTTGGATCAAAGAATGTTTTTATGAACTTCAAACTATTTTTGAGTCATTCGATGGTTCGATGTTAGTTTCTGTTGTCTTGGGTCTTGTGGAAGAAGATACTGGAGTTCTGTATTATCTGAATGCGGAACATCCCTGGACCGTTTTGTATCGTGATGGTATGGCTTCCTTTATCGAAGAAGAATTGGAACTCAGAAAAATCGGAACGAAAGGTATGGAAGGCGATGTTCGAGTTCGAATTTTTCCATTAGAAACGGGAGATGTTTTATTTATTGGATCAGATGGTAGAGATGATTTAGTATTAGAGGAATCTGGTGATGGGAATCGCCTCATCAATGAAGATGAAACCAAGTTTTTAGAAGTGGTAAAGAAATCCAACGGGAATTTGGATTCAATTGTTCAAAATTTATTGGATGTCGGCGGTTTTTCTGATGACCTAACACTCCTTCGGTTAGAATGGCTTGGCTCTTTCAAACGTGTCTCCAAGGATACTTTATCCAATTTGTCGTCTGATGATTATTTATATACCAAAATCAAATCCTTATTGGAACTTGGGAACGGCGAAGAAGCCTTTCAAAATATTGAATCTTTATTATCAAACGAATCATTAAATGATGATGTTCGAATCAATCTGATACGCGAAAAGTCTCGTATTTCCTTACTCTTAAAAAAATTTGATGTGGCAGTGGAATCTCTGGAGTCCATCTTTCCCTTTTTTGTTACGGACAATGAGATTTTGTTACAACTGAGTTTTGCGTATCGAAAATCAAAAAACTTTAAGAAGGCGATTGAAATTGGAGAACGACTTCGGGCAAGGGATCCAAGGCACATTCGCAACCTAATCAATTTAGTGGAATGTTATCGATTGATTGGAAATTTAGAACGAGCCAAAAAGATTTTTTATCGATTATTAATGATTGCTCCTGACCACCCTCAAGTAAATAAACTAAGAGAAACCAATGGATTTTAAATTTACACCCTATCATGTCTTTGTTGTCGGGCTACTTGCCTTTTTGCAATTTACAGTAGTTCTCGATTTTATGATTTTATCACCACTTGGTGTTCTCGTCATGAGTGAATTACAAATCCCAACAGAGAAATTCGGATATGTGGTTTCTGCCTATGCTTTTAGTGCGGGGGTCTCTGGTCTGTTCGCTGCTGGCTTTGCAGACCGATTTGATCGAAAAAAACTTCTTTTGTTTTTTTATACGGGTTTTGTCATCGCTACTTTTCTTTGTGGCATTGCCATACGGTATGAGTTTTTATTATTTGTCAGAATCTTAACAGGGATGTTTGCGGGAGTTTTATCTTCCATTTCGTTTGCGATTGTTGCTGATTTGTTTCCACTACAAGTTCGAGGTAGGGTCATGGGTTTTATCATGACTGCTTTTGCCGCAAGCCAAGTGTTTGGACTTCCGATCGGAATATACATTTCTAATCTATGGGGATGGCAGTCTCCTTTTCTTTTGATCGCTGGTGTCAGCGGACTTGTTGGGTTTGCGATTTTCTTTTTCTTAAAACCAGTGACAAAACATTTAGATAACAAAACAGATCGAAAAGCCTTTCACCATTTATTTGCCACACTCACAGAGTCAAAATACCTTCCATCGTTTGTAGCAACCACCTTACTAGCAACAGGTGGATTTATGCTGATGCCTTTTGGATCTGCTTTTTCAGTTCACAACTTGGGGATGCGTTTGGAAGATTTACCTTTGATTTATATGGTGACGGGTTTGGTTTCGATGATCGGTGGGCCTGTCATGGGAAGACTCAGTGATTCGATTGGAAAGTACAATATGTTTTTCTTTGCCTCATCGACTGCGGCGATTGTCATCGTTTATTTTACAAGACTCGGAGTGACTCCGCTACCCACAGTGATCTTCATTAATTCTCTTTTATTTGTCTTCATTGCTGCGAGGATGATTTCTGCGAATGCACTCAATTCAGCTGTTCCTGAACTACACGATCGGGGTGCCTTTATGGCGATCAGTTCCTCCATCCAACAAATTTCTGGTGGGATTGCTGCTAGTGTCGCAGGGCTCATAGTGATCCAAACTCCGAATGGGTATTTGGAGCGATATGAAGTGTTAGGTTATGTGGTGGCGACAGCGATAGTCTGTACAATTCTAATCATGTACAAAGTGAATGAAATGATTTCAGAAAAGAAATAAAAGGATGATACAGTAAACTCGTAACCCAAGGAGACACAATCCTCCAAGGGTTTTGAATTTCCGACGAGAGAAATTAGGATTGGTTTATTTGTTCGCCAATTCCTTTGCAAGATCCACTAACAGACGCACACCATAACCAGTGGGTCCATGGAATTGGGTTCCCGATTTTTTCTTTCTCCAAGCCGCGCCAGCAATGTCGATATGAGCCCAATTGATGGATTCATCTACGAACTTAGAAAGGAATACACCGGCGGAAATCGTACCTGCCCCTTTTCCACCACCAGTGATGTTTTTGAGATCTGCGATGTCTGACTTTAAGTCTTCCCCGTATTCTTCCCAAAGAGGGAGTTCCCAAACTCGATCATCCGAAGCCTCCGAAGCGTTGAAAAGTGCTTCTCTAAGTGGGTCGGAATTGGTGAGGATGGCGGCTGCTTCATGTCCAAGGGCAATGATTACCGCACCGGTAAGCGTTGCCAAGTCAACCATATAGTCTGGTTTGTAGTTTTTAGATACATAGGACAAAACATCACCTAACACAAGTCTACCTTCGGCATCAGTGTTTTGCACTTCTACAGTCGTTCCATTATAAGCAGTATACACATCACCAGGTTTGATTGCTTTTCCATCAGGCATGTTTTCTGCAACACCAATGGCTGCGATGATATGAATTGGAATTTCTAAAGCGGCAATGGCACCGATGGCATGAATGGTGGCTGCTGCACCACACATATCATATTTCATTTCGTGCATTTCACCTGGTGGTTTTAACGAAATTCCTCCCGTATCAAAGGTTAATCCTTTTCCAACAATCGCAAATTTCTTTTTGGCTTTTGCCGGTTTGTATTCCAAAATCACCATTTTCCCTTCGAGCTCAGAGCCGCGAGAAACAGCGAGGATTCCACCCAGGCCTTCTTTTTTGAGTTGTGCTTCGTCCCATACTTTCACCGAGAGTTTGTATTCTTTTGCAATTTCTTTAGCTCTGGAAACGAAGTCGTTAGGTGTAAAGTAATTTGCAGGCAAGTGGGCAATGTGACGGGCACCATTGACGTGTTTTGCGACGATTTTACTTTTCGAAAGTCCTTGTTCTGCTAAATCGTGTGCAGTTTTATCTTCAAACTTTAAGAAAACAGCACCCACTTTCTTTTTCTCTTTGTCTTTCTTTTTGGTTTGCAAAACAGAAACTGGATAACTTCCAATGAAGAGAGTGTTCGCAATTTGATAGGCAATTCGATCTGCAGAAAACTTTTTGGAAAGAGCTTTGGAAATATGGATTTCCAATCCCATCCCATCATAATTTAGAATTTTTTCCCCATATTTGAAAAAATGAGAAATGAATTTTCGGAAGTTTAATTTTTCCTTTTCACCTAATCCGAGATAAATGGTGTGACTTACTTCGTCTCTAAATTCTTTTCCAAGTTCTCCAGAGAATACTTTGGTTTCAATTTGTACTGGGAATTTTTTGCCAAGTTCCTCTTTCACATCTTCTTGGAAAATTGGAATGAGTTTATAAAAAGAACCAGACTTAAACTGACCGATTTGGATTTGGAGTGGAGAGATTTCGATTTTCATTTCCCTGAGATTTCCTGAATGTCTTTGATGATTTCATCAACGTGTCCTTTTACCTTCACGCTGTCATAGATTTTTTTGATTTTGAGAGAACTATCGAGTAGGAAGGTCGAACGCACAATGCCCATTCCTTTTCGGCCCATGAATACTTTTTCACGCCACACACCGAATGATTCACAAATTTCCCCCGATTCATCCGAAATCAGATCAAAATTGAGTTCTTGTTTTTCTATAAATTTGGTGTGAGACTTAGGATTGTCTTTTGAGATTCCAACAACGTTGTAACCTAATTTTTTCAGCCGAGCAAAGTTGTCTCGAAAGTCACATGCCTCGGTTGTGCAACCGGGTGTCATATCTTTGGGATAAAAATAGACAACAATGCCATTTTTTCCAACTAAATCTGCGAGTTTAACCGCTTCTCCGTTTTGGTTGACACTTTTAAAATTGGGGGCTTTTTTTTCTACTTCCAACATAGATTTCTCTCCTGGTAAATTCATTCTTTTAGACAATTTTCAGTTGTCAATTTCGGAAAATGGTTCGATACTTTTGGTATGGACTCCAAGGAAAGAGCACAACTCATTCGTGAAGGAAACACCGCGTTCAACTCTGGTGATATCCGAAAAGCACGTGAACTCTTCCTGAGAACAGACTACAAAGATGGTCTTATCCGATTGGGTGATCATTTTATGTATGATCGTAAACTACCCATGTTGGCATTCGGATACTACAAAAAAGCAGGACGACAAGATAAGGTGGATGAAATCTACCAACGAATGATCTATGCATTGTCCGTCTGGTTGGGTCGTGATAAGTGGAAACTACCGACATATGCCAACCAGTCGAATGAAGGATCTTCTGCCAGTGAAGAACGGTCATCTCTCAATCCTGATGATTTTAGAGTGCATCCTATTTTAAAAGCAAAAGCTCTCGAAATCCTTTCTTCCAAACACTAATGGGTTTGGATTCGTCTAAGGACTAAACATGATCGATAGTTTTACCTTACAAGCACTCATTATTTCAACACTCATTATTTTTTCGATTCTATCAAGTAAGCTATTTTTCCGTTTCGGATTCCCAATACTACTCATCTTTTTAACCTTTGGTATGTTAGCTGGTGCAGATGGTCCTGGAGGCATCGACTTTAGTGATTATGGTTTGGCTCAGTCGATTGGTATCTTTGCTCTTATCTATATATTGTTTTTAGGTGGTTTGGAAAGCGAGTGGGATAGTTTAAAAGATTTTTTAGCTGTTGGCATTCGACTTTCTGTGATCGGAACGATTTTAACAGCTCTCATTCTGGGCGTCCTCATACATCTTCTATTCCCTGTACTTGGTTTTATGGAGTCGTTTTTACTTGGTTCCATCGTAAGTGCAACGGATGCTGCCTCTGTTTTTAATATTTTTAAAACAGGATCCTCTGATCTTCCTGTCCATCTAAAGAAGATCATCGAATTTGAATCTGGCTCTAATGATGCTGTGGGTGTTCTCCTTACTACCATTTTTATGAACCTCATCACTGCCGATGCTAGTTTTAGTGGGTTTCACTTCTTTCGTTTTTTCGTGATGCAAGTGTTAGTTGGTGCAATGATGGGATACAGTATGGGAATTCTCATATTGTATCTTATGAATTCCGTTAAACTTGGGTATGACGGTCTTTATTTGGTATTTATCACCGCATCCGTTCCTTTCATTTATGCTGTTACCACTGTTTTTCAAGGGAATGGATTTTTGTCAGTGTACATTGCGGGGATCATCGTCGGTCGAAACAAATTCATTCATAAAAAGTCCATCTTTCGTTTTTTGAATGGATATGTATGGATCTTACAGATAAGTATGTTCCTTTGTTTTGGTTTGCTTGTGTATCCTACAAGAATGGCGAATATTTGGGTGCCAGGTCTTCTCATTGGGGTTTTGTTGATTGTATTTGCAAGACCAGTGGCAGTTTTTATCTCCCTTTTCAAAGTGAACTTACCAGTCAAAGAGAAGTTATTTATCTCTTGGGTTGGTTTAAGAGGCGCATCACCCATCATTCTTGCCACATTTCCCATCGCTCAAGGTCTTGTTTGGGGAGACTTGCTCTTTCATATTGTTTTCTTTGTGGTTTTGGTTTCTCTTCTCATCCAAGGTTCTCTGATTCCGAGAGTGGCACAGTGGCTCGAGATTTTGAAAGTCGATCCAGATCGAAAGATCTATCGACCTACCGATTTTGATAACATCGAGTTCCCGGGGATGACCTTACAAGAGTTAATCGTTCCCTATAATTCAAGCGTTGTTGATAAGGCGTTGTTTGAAATCAAATTGCCTGAGCAGTCTCATATCCTTCTCATTGCTCGTGGAGAACAATTCCTCATTCCATCAGGAAACACACAGGTTAGAGGTGGAGACGTGGTTTGGGTATTGGCCAAAGACGATGTAATGCCGATTATCGGTAAAACATTTATGTCGATTGCTTAATCTGTCTCTAGTTTATTACTTTAACATCTAAACTTTTTTAGCAGATTTCATTTTTTGATCTAAACGAAATCCGTAGTAAACTGGAAGTGCGATGAGGGTGATCATCAGTCCCCATGAAGCGGTAACAGGTTTTTCCACAAATAAAATGACCATCACGGCAATATTGGCAATGATATACAGGAAAATGGGAAGAGGATAGAACGGAATTTTATAATCCGATTTCATTCCCATCGTTTCAAACCGAAACGGTGTTGCTGCCGTTAGGCATGACAAAATTAAAATCGAACATGTAATCATATATAGTAAGGCTTCGATTTCCTTCACAAACAAAAAGAGAATCGCAACAAATGCCTGAAAGAAAATGGAAACATAAGGACTATGCCATTTTGGATGGACTTTGGAAAAAGAAGGCAAAAACACACCGTCTCTTGCCATTGCAAAATAAACCCTACTTCCCCCTATGAGAATGGCAGACATCGATCCCAAAATCACCCATGCTATAAAACTTGTCGTTAAGATTGAATAGTTGACTCCGAATAACTTTTGAAAGGCGATTGCGCCAATTCCATCTTGGCCCGCTAATTCTTCTATGGGAGCTGAGATCACAAACAGTAAATTGATGGCGAAGTAAAGGCCTGCGACAAGAAAACAAGCTGTGATGGCAGATCGTACAATTGTTTTTTCCGGATTTTTGACTTCTTCCGCAATGTAAGTGATCATATTCCAACCAAGATAAGAAAATGATACCGGAACAATACCGATGAGCACTTTAGAATAAAAGGATAACTCCATCAAGTTGGGAAAAGGAGAGTTCCATAGGTAATTCCAATTGGTGGAACCAATGGAAAATCCAAGTGCCAAAAATAAAAGCAGTCCTGTAATTTTTAAGACAGCAAAAACATTTTGAACACGAACTGCAGACTTGATTCCAAAATAATTCAATCCACTAAAAAACAAAATGGGTAAAATTCCAATGATGGTAACGGAACTCACTTGTAAATCAAGACCTAAGAGAGTATAGGTGGTTGATTCGAAATAAGGAAGATTAGGAAATAAAATTTGAACATACTTTCCAAACGCTAAAGCAAGAACCGAAACACAGGCAGAAAAGTTTGTAAGAAGAGAGGACCAACCACTCATAAACGCAATGGCTGGTGAGTATGCTACTTTGAGGTATACATAATCTCCACCTGCAAACGGAAGAAGTCTTGCCGCGTAGGCATATGTGATAGAACCGGAAAGGGCAAGTAATCCGCCCACCATCCAACAAAATAGTACAATCCAGAGGTTACCGGTTTCTTTAATTAAATATCCAGATGTGAAAAAAATCCCCGATCCCACCATGGAAGAGAATAAAACGGAGATGGAATCAAAAGTATTTAGGCTACGTTTTAATTCCAATTAACCGCCGAGGAGACGTTTTACCATAGTTTCAGAAATTGGTTTCATGGAAGCAGTAGAGACGGATCCTACTTTTCCCTTAAACTCTTCTGGGTTTAACATCATACCAAGTGAAAAAATATTTTCACTTTCCACTTCTTTTTTCCTAAGTTCTGCAAGAAGACCTGAAACAGTTCCTTTACTTGCTTCCAAAATTTCAGGTTTGGATTTGGTTCCTTCACCTAACTCTGGAAAGAGTGGTTCCCCTTCAAACAAAAGTTCTTTGAGTTTGTTTTCTTCTTGGGTATTGTCTTCCAATAGTCCAATGCGTGATTGTTCCTTCGAAAGTTGTTTTTGTAATTCTGTGAGACGTGATTGGATATTGTGGTACTGGACAGGAAGGCTTACCACAAAGTCAGATTTTTCATCTGGCTTTTGGATTTGGTTTCCTGCTTTTCCAGGGACATCTTTAGTGTCCTTTTTATCCTGAATTAACTTTTCGGCTGAGTTGAGGAGACGATTGAGACGAACATCCATGTCCTACCTTCCTTGGTAAAGGCCTTATGTCTCGGCGGTGCCTGGACACAAATCCTGTGACTACCTGTCTAATTTTCGGCTGACCCGTACAAGGAAAATAAACTTTTTCAAAAAAAAAGTAAAGAATTATTAAAGTTGACTGCGGTTTTTGCAAGGTTTTCTTAGTGGGAGTTTATGGAAAGAAACCAATTTCTTCTCTTTCTCTCCTTTTTGTTCTCCACCATCGCTACAATTCTCGGAATTGCGATCCTTGTCTCAGGTTCAAGCCTTGCTCGTTACTCGAGTGGGACCGGTGGAAGTCTTTTCCAAGCAAGCGAAATCGGGGCTGTGGTCATTCCCATCGTCGGGGAAATCCATTCGGGTGAATCCACATTTGATTCCACTGGTGCTGATACTGTTTTACGCCAATTACGTGATTTGGAAGAAGATGGAAACATCAAAGGAATCCTCCTTGAGATTAATTCCCCTGGCGGAACCGTAGCTGCTTCCCAAGAGATTTTTAATGAACTTCTTCATTTGCGAAAAACTAAAAAGATCGTGGTGAGCATGAAGGATGTTGCGGCTTCTGGTGGGTATTACATCGCAGCAGGTTCCGATTATATCTTTGCTGAAAATGGAACCATCACAGGATCCATCGGTGTCATTTCGTTTGCTCCGAATGTAAAAGGATTACTCGATCGTTATGGTGTGGGAGTTCGGACATACAAAGCGGGAAAATACAAAGATATGTATTCTCCGTTTCGTGATTCCACAAACGAAGAAGATGATATGATTGGAAAACAGCTCCAAGACACCTATCGTAAGTTCGTCGAAGATGTTGCCAAAGGTCGCAACAAAACGGTAAAATCAATTGAAGAGTTGGCAGAAGGAAAAATTTATTCTGGGGAAGATGCCTTCCGTAACAAGTTGGTAGATGATATTGGTGGTAGAAGGGAAGCACATAAAAAACTATCTGAGCTATGCCAATATGATGGTCTTATTCCCCTCTTTGAAGAAGAATATTCACCGTTCGAAAGAATGATCCGTTCATTGGGAGTGAAATTTTTGGGGGAAGGGTCGCAGACGGCAAAAATTCGTTCTCTCTTACAATCACAAGTTCTAGTGATCCTTCCAACGGCACTTGGGAAATTGATGTTATGAGAGATTTTTTCTTTGATTTGGTTGATACGCTTGAGTTGGTATTTTTAGACCCACTTCGATATTCAGAAGAAATTAAAGAAATTCCTTTTGGAATGAGTGGAAGTTCTACTTGGTTGTTTTCTGTCCTATCCGCCTTGTCATTGTCAGTTGGTATGAGTATCCTGTCAGCACCTTATACAATTTCTACTTTGTCGTTTCTATTTTTTGGATTTCTTGCCAATTTGATTTTGTTTCGATTTTTTCCGTTCTTTTACTCTTTGGTCGCTGACTATTATGTGCAGAAGAAAGGTAGATCGCAAAAATTATTGTTTCTTGTGATGTTTGCAAGGCATGCCATCGTTCTATTCTTGTTATTTGCTCCAGTTTGTATGGTTTGCCATGCACTTGGTTTTTCAGGAGTGGGATCTGGATTCTTTCTCTTACTTACCTTTGTGATTGTATACGGTTTAGTCGTGGCAAGAGGCCTCAAATCCATTTATGAACTAAGGGATCGTGATTCCATTCGGTTTTCTTTTTATGCCTTGGGTCTTACCATTTTATTCCCATTTTTAATGAACTTGTACACAGCAACGAGTGTGTTACAATCGGTTTCAGGCGGTTTATAATTGAATTTACTCATTACCAATGACGACGGAATTTCTTCCGCCGGAATCAAAGCTCTCGAACGTGTGCTTGGAAAATCCTATAAAACATACCTGATCGCTCCTTTGAAAGAACGATCTGTCACCTCTATGGCACTCACAGTGTTTCAAGGCATGCGGGTGGAACGAATCAACGACAACCATTACATTGCAGACGGGTTTCCTGTGGATTGTGTGAACATTGGTTTGTATGCAGACATATTTCCAAAAATTGACTTTGTCATCTCCGGCATCAACCGAGGTGTCAACATGGGGTATGATGTTCACTATTCGGGAACAGTTGGTGCTGCAAAACATGGCGCCTTACACGGAATTCCTTCTCTTGCGGTGAGTTCCGGTCGAATTGATCCAGATGATGGGTATGAAAAAGAAGCCGAACTGGTGTTATCTTTTTTAGAAAAATACAAATCCCAAATCCAAGCAGGGGAAATTTGGAATTTAAATTTTCCACCTGAAGTCAGTGGGACTGGCACCATCTCTGAACTTGTTTTTACGAGACTCGGACGGAGACGTTATTCGGAAAAGTATGAGAAAAAACAAATCATCGAGGGTGTCAGCGAATTCCAGTTAAATGGAAGTTTACTTGGACATGATGAGGAAACAGGAACTGACTTTGAAGCTTATTACCAAGGCAAAATCCCAGTGACACCGATCCAACTAGATCTTACGGAAAAAAATCGACTGAAGGAATTACAATCTAAATAAAATATATGGCGGAAGACAACGATTACCTTTCCTATATGAACAAAGGCAATTATGCCATGGCATTAAATCTTCTCGACCAAGCGTTATTGCAAAATCCAGAAGATCCCATTCTCTTATATAATTTTGCCTTATGTTGTTTCCAAACCAAAAACTTTAAAAAAACAATTCAGGTCCTTGACCGAATTTTGAGTGAATACTCAGGATTCATTGAAATCGATAATGTGTATCGTTTGAAGGTATTTGCACTCGTGGAACTCAAAGAATGGGAAACGGCTGAGTCCATCATTAAAGAAAGATTACAAATCGCTGTGGATGACGCAAAACTTCTCTCGTTTTTAGCACATGTCTATGAATACACACACCGATTGGAAGAAGCGATTTCGATCCACAGACGAATTCTAAATGCAAATCCTGATTATAAAAATAGTTTGAACTCTCTTGGATACTTACTGGCACTGAAAAAAAAGTTAACCTCTGACGAAAGAGGGGAAGCGATTCGTTCTTTGAAGAAAGCATTGGAGTTAGATCCCAATAATCCTGCCTATTTGGATTCGTTTGGCTACTTTTTACAGACCATGGGGAAACCAGATGAGGCTTGGAAGGCCTATCGAAAAGCACTTCAAAAGAACCCAAACCACCCAGTCCTACTCGAAAGACTCAAGAACCTTAAGAAATAAATCTCCCTTTTGTTGACACAGTCCTTCTTCCAAAAACACTGGTGATTCAAGGACTTTCTCGGGATGTAGCGCAGTGGTAGCGCATCTGTTTTGGGTACAGAGGGTCGCAGGTTCAAATCCTGTCATCCCGAATCAGTTGGTTCTATCTGACCCGGTAGCTCAGCTGGATAGAGCAACTGCCTTCTAAGCAGTTGGTCGGGGGTTCGAATCCCTCTCGGGTCGATGATTGTTCTAGAAACGGTGGATGTAGTTCAGCGGTAGAGCCCCGGTTTGTGGTACCGGTCGTCGCGGGTTCGAATCCCGTCATCCACCCACTCAAATCGCCTTTAGCGATTCAAACTCCAAACAACTTACATAGAGAACCAAGAGATTGAGATTCGAACGATTTTTCGATAAAGTTCGAGTAGCCAATTTGGCAAGACACCTTGCCTAATTGGCGTTAAGCGAGAACGACCGAGCGCAAGGATGTGCGAGGGCTCGAAAAAGACGGCCTGGAGCGAGATTTTCCACGATGGAAAATCCGCGGAAGGCGAAATCCCGTCATCCACCCACTCAAATCGCCTTTAGCGATTCAAACTCCAAACAACTTACATAGAGAACCAAGAGATTGAGATTCGAACGATTTTTCGATAAAGTTCGAGTAGCCAATTTGGCAAGACACCTTGCCTAATTGGCGTTAAGCGAGAACGACCGAGCGCAAGGATGTGCGAGGGCTCGAAAAAGATTTGGGAATGTGTCTAAGGAATCGGTTTCTGTTTTTTCAAATGCGAGAGAAATGTCTCGGATCTGTATTTTGAAACAGCACGATACAAACATTATGGAAACAAAGTCTACCAAGTTGTAATAAATTAGTACTTACACGAAATTTCAGAAAGAAAGATCTCTTATATCAGCGGATGTTAATTTATAAATTCCTAATAGGATATTATTTTATTTTCTAATTTGCTACATTTAAAAATCTGAATACTATCTCAAGAGGAAATATCGCTCGTATGTATTCTTATTTAACTAATATCACCATTCGATCTAGACTGATTCTTTTGCCTCTTCCAATCATCTTCTTTTTACTCATCGTGATCACTTTATACATTCAATCTCAAAATAAGGACATTGAATTTTCGGCGAAAGAACGGAAAGGTATAGAGATCCTTAAACCAGTTTATTTTGCCTTTAAAGTTGCATTACCGAAGTTTAAGATTGGGAATGAGAATATAGATGATTTGAAGCCGATGATAGAAGAGGCAAATACCACGATTCTTAAATCAGGAATCCTTCCGGAAGACTCGAAACAATTGCAGAAATGGAATACGTATTTAGCTCTTGATCGATTTGACCAAGAGACCGCTCGAAACTTCTTGGAGGATACTCAAGAATTGGCGATCAAAATTGGAGATCACTCTAATTTAATTTTAGATCCCAAACTAGAATCCTATTACCAAATGGATATCATCTTGTTTCAAATTCCAACATTGTGGAAACATGTTGGGCAACTGAAGGAATTAATTCGAGATGAATATTTGGGAGAAAATCGTGATCGTAAGACTTTTTCTAATTTAAGTTATACGAAATCGATAATCTCGATTAATGCGATTGAGGCAATTTGTATTAATATATCACGTTCCTATCATAAGACGCAAGAGAATGCACCAGCATATACAGATAGGATTCAACAAAATATAGGAGAATCAAATTCAACTTGTAAAGCCTATGTTGAAGAATTGAGAAGAACTTTGATTACACAGACTAATAAACCGGATTCGTCTGATGAATTATTCAACATCATTCATAAGGGAACTTTTCTTGGTTCAGAGATTCAGAATTTTTCCATTGTGATCTTGGAGAAATTGATTGAAGAGCGTTTGTCAGAGCTAAGATTTCTTCGATTGATTAATATTGTCATACTTGTTTTGCCACTTTCTGCATCCATTCTTTTGATATTTTTCATTTTTAAAAGTATCAACCAGCCATTAAAATCGGTTTTAGTGAAAATTGATGAATTATCAAGTGGTGATGCAGATTTAACAAAACAATTACCATCTTTTGGTGAAAATGAAATTGGTGAGATATCTGGCTCTATCAATCGATTTCTAAATCAATTGCATGATATCATTCTTCAATTAAAAAAATCTGTGAACCAAGTGGAAGGAGTTTCTCATCATTTGAAGCAAGATGCATTGAATGTGTCCCATCATGCGTCTGGACTGGCCTCAACATCTGAAGAATCGGCTGCTTCGTTAGAGGAACTTTCATCCTCCTTTGAGATTATGTTTGCTTCAATTGCAAATGAAACTAAAAATATTTCCAAAATCGGAAATGAAATTCAAAATATCGAGACTTCTATTTCTAATGTAGAACTTGAGCTCACTCACTTGTCAGAGGAATCTGTCAAATCCACAAAGTTAGCTGATAGTGGTAATTTATCTATTCAGATGACTGACAAGGCAATGGATGAGATACGAATCGCGACGAAGGAAATATCTGGAATCATCGATTTGATCACTGATATTTCGGACCAAACGAATTTATTAGCTCTCAATGCGAGTATAGAAGCTGCAAGAGCTGGTGAAGCTGGAAAAGGATTTGCGGTAGTTGCGGAAGAAATTTCAAAACTAGCTGCCAAAACAAAATCTTCGGTTAGAAATGTAATGTTACTCATCACCAAAAGTCATTCCGCAGTGACGAGCGGAGTAGACAATGTGCAAGAAACGGTAAAGGCATTGAATGAGATCGTTAGTCAATCCAATCGGATCCAAGTAGGAATCAACAGGCTAAAATCTGAAATTTCCTTACAATCGAGTAGTTTAACAAATGTTTCCAATGAAGTAAAGGAACTCCAATCCTTGGCGGAAACGATTGAATTTTCTTGTCAGGAACAAAAAAGAACAACTGAAGATATGGTTGTGAGTGTGAATACTCTTTCTGGTAGTGCCCAAGAACTTGCCCAAAGTTCCGAAGATTTAAATCGTGTTAGTATTAATATGAGTTCAGTTGCAAAAACAATTTCTATCATTGCCAACTCATTTCAAACGGCAAAAGAAACATAGATAAATCTTTTACCAAACTGTTTTCGTTGTTGCCGATTCTTGAAATCATCGTACGAATTGAATCTATATGGCAATAAATTTCACTACAAAGAAAGATAAATGGATCATCGGTTCTTTGTTGTTTTTAAGTTTGGTTCCTAGTATAGCTGGTATAATTAGAGTCGCACAGTTGGCATCTGGTTCCGGTTATACGGTTGAAAACCAACGATTTTTTAATGATCCAATTCCTGTTATCTTACATATCGTTGCAGTCCTTTTTTTTAGTATTCTCGGTGCGTTTCAGTTTGCACCAGGGTTTCGAAATAAAAACCTTAAATGGCATCGAATCGTTGGAAGGTTTTTGGTATGTTTTGGAATTCTATCTGCGGTAACAGGTCTTTGGTTGACCCTAGTTTATCCAAAAGTTCCGACGGATGGTGATTGGTTGTATGGAATTCGACTGGTTGTTGGAGTTTGGATGTTGTTTTGTATTCTCCTTGGATTTTACTTTGCGCTCAAAAGAAAATTTCAAATTCATAGTCATTGGATGATGAGAGGGTATGCCATTGGACTCGGTGCTGGTACGCAAGTTTTTACCCATCTACCTTGGTTTGTGATCGTCGGAGGAGAGCCATCGGGAATTCCAAGGGATTTACTGATGGGGGCAGGTTGGTTGATCAATCTATTGTTTGCGGAATGGTTGATACGAAACAAGAAAGAACCGAAGCATTAGGATCTGCATTGAAATAAATTTCTTTTTTACTTTACATTTTGCTAGAAAAGCATTTTATTTTGCCTGTTTCTATTACGTCAAAAACAAGGTAGGTAAATTTTTATGTCATTCCAAGATGCAATCAAGGTATGCTTCCAGAAATATGTAGATTTTAACGGGAATGCGAAACGTCCCGAATTTTGGTATTGGGTAGCATTTACGTTTGTTGTTAGTTTTCTATTACAAATGTTCTTACCCATTTTAGGTATGATCTTTTCTCTTGCCGTATTCCTTCCAAGTATCAGCGTTGGTGCAAGAAGATTGCATGATGTAGGAATGAGTGGATGGTGGCAACTCATTGGTCTAACTGGTATTGGTTTACTCGTTTTGATTTTCTTTTGGGCACAAAAAGGGAAATAATCTCTTCCTTACTTTTCCCATCCATTCGTAGTTTCTAAATTTCTCACGCGTTAGGGACAAGTAGGGCTTGGTCACCTGCCATTTTGCAATGGCTGGTGACGGAAGCGTCAGCGCACCCCGGATTGGCCCGCCCCTTTTCACACCTATTTAAAGATTCCAATCGATTGGGAACGCCCTATGTTTTTTTCTTAGATGTATATATGCTATTGTCAACTTCGATTGCATTTTGTAGAAATGATCGAATGACTTTTGGATCTATCTCTTCTGGGGATTTGTAATTGAGACAAAATACTTGTTTTCGATTTTCTGTTTCTAAGATTTGATTGGGGTCTTCCAAAAGATATCCATTACAAAAGCCAAATTGGACACCTAATTTTGGGCCATGTTTGATTGAGGATGGCCATATATAACATACGCGGCTATTTTGAAAATAATACAATACCGAATAGGAAATTCTTTCTTCAAGAGTGGGGAAGAAGTTTAGTATTTCTTTTAATTTGAATATGATTTCCATCTCCGATTTTGTGACAGAAGCATAAAAATGTTCTAGTTGCAGTTTATATTTTGAATTGGGAGTAAGTGTTTTCTTTTTTGATTTCATACTAGAAAAACCTAATTTGGAATCGAAAATCCATTTTGCAATGGAAATAATGCATGGAAAATTTTCTGGGATTCGAGCGAAAGAATGTTGGAACTAATGTTTTTGATTTGTATTTGAGATTTGATCAAGAGGGCTTTTGATGTTTTCCAATCGGCTTCTGGCTACTTTTGTATAGATTTGTGTGGTGCGGACACTTGCGTGTCCGAGAAGGGTTTGTATCATCCTGAGGTCTGTTCCTAGTTCTAGCAAATGTGTTGCGAAGGCATGCCTAAGGCTATGAAACGTTACCTTTTTATTGATTTTCGCTTTAGCGGCTGCTTGGTGAAAAATTGTTTCCGCTGTTCGGATATGAAGTGGTTTGATACCAGCACCAGGAAATAACCAGGGAATATTTTTCACTTCGTTATAACTATACTTTAATAGTAAGTTGTATTCCCTTACTTTTAAATACTCTTTGAGTTCTTGTGTTAGGGAACTTGCAAGAATGGTGTATCTGTCTTTTTTTCCCTTCCCTTGATTGACACGAATCATATTTCTTTCCAAATCGATATCTTTGATTTTTAGGTGGATGACTTCGCTTACACGTAATCCTGCAGAATAACTGATGAGCAGTAGTATTTTGTGTTTTAAGTTTGGTAATGCATTAAAAATGGCTCTTGTTTCTTCTGCAGATAATACTTCTGGTAGTTTGGAATCCACTTTGATTTTAGGGAACTTAAGTTGACTCATTTGTTTTCGCACTTCTCGAAAGTAAAAAATGAAAGCTTGCCTGGCACTTCGTATGGAAGCCGATTTTAAAAACTTTTCTTTTACCTGGAAATCGAGAAAGTTTTCGATATCTTTGGTATTTATATTCTTTGGCAACTTTTCTGTGAACAGAAGCAATCGAAATAGATGAGAATAATAAGTTTTGGTTGTACAAAATGAAAAATTTCGTGCTCGTGCGGCTCTGAAAAAATCTTCCAGAATTCCGCATTGTTTGGGAATTTCTTTGGCATTATATCTGATATCAAAGTCAGCAAATAAAGCTAATATCTGTTTTATGGTGTAAACCTCGTTGGGATAAGACCAACTTTTATCCTCTGGGTGAAAGATTGCCTTGGGAATGGATTTTGCGATTTTGATGTAGATCTCCGAATACGGAAAATACAAATGAAATCGTTTATCATTCGTTGAATATTTGAGTTTGATCATAAAACACCTAACCTTTTGATACTAAGAGATAGGTGGGGAGTTTTGTTTTTGGTTCCTGGAAAGAGAAAGGAATTATGGCCAACAAGCGTGCAATTTGGGGCTTTGTGGGCGGAAGGTGTGAAATCTAGTATCCCCGCCCTGAATTGGGTGGGGTTCTAGACCCGCCACCCAATACGCTCCCTCTATCACGCAAATCATTTGCAGACAAACGAATTCCCGTTTCAGATGATTTTTTTCTTGGAAAGTTCATCCTTTTGCACAAACTGAACTCTTTAGGAGTTATATGAATTTAGTCACTGTTGGACTTGGAATTTTCTTCATCCTTTATGGTATCACAACCTATGTGTTACGACTCTACAAACCGAGTTTTTTTTGGAAACTGGAACCCATGAAACAAAAATGGGGAGAAAAACGTGGTTATTTCATTCACGTCTTCAGCTATTCCATTTTGCCAGTGGTTCTTGGAATCGTATACACAATACTAGGCCTTCGTGGTTAATTGCATTTTGATCTAATTTAAGTTAGTTGGGCGCCTCCACTTGGTTTGTTTACGAACAATCAAACCAATATGGACCGGGCCCTTTGCTTCAATCTTTCTTGTTCCAAGAAAGGATTTTCGCTTCGGTCCCTGGCGCAAGGGCGGAAGAGTTTGCTACAATTTGTGAGAAAGGATGGTGTCTTGTCTGGATGGACTTCGGTCTTCTGGGTAATCGGTGCTATAGTGCAATCCTCGACTTTCCTTTCGCAAAAGAGCCGATCTCACTATGAGTTCTGCCACTTTCACTAAATTACGAAGTTCTAATAATCCAAGAGATACAGTCGTTCTGTTGTAGTAGTCTTTGACTTCCTGGGAAATCAATTTCAAACGGCGAAGAGCCCTTTCGAGTCTCATGTCCGATCGAACGATCCCCACATAATTACTCATAATGGTTTTGATTTCGATTAGGTCATGGGAAATGAGAACCCATTCTTCTGTATTTGTAGTTCCCTCTTTGTTCCAGTCAGGGATCAAATCTGTTTCGGACGAATATTCCAATTTTCCTTGGGACCTGATGTCACCCGCAATCCGATGAGAGAAAACCAAACACTCAAGCAAACTATTGGAAGCCAATCGGTTTCCCCCATGAACTCCCGTACATGTAGTTTCACCACATGCATAGAGATCTGCAATGTTAGTCCGTCCCAGAAGGTCTGTTGCCACACCACCACACATGTAATGGGCTGCAGGAACAACAGGAATCGGATCTGTTGTGATATCGATTCCTAGTTTTTTGCAACGTTCATAAATGGAAGGAAAATGGTTGATGATATCATTGGCAGGTCTATGGGTGATATCGAGTAGGACATGAGGTTCCCCTCTTTTTTTCATCGTGTCGTCGATGGCACGAGCTACAATGTCTCTCGGTGCCAACTCACCCATTTCATGGTAATCTTTCATGAACGGACGGCCACCTATCTCGCGTAAAATGCCACCATGACCTCTCACAGCTTCGGAAATTAAAAAACTATTCCCTTGTTCATGAAACAAAGATGTAGGATGGAATTGATAAAACTCCATATTTTTTACGATGGCACCAGCTCTGTAGGCACTTGCGACCCCATCTCCCGTGGCGATATTGGGATTCGTGGTGTGTAAGTACACTTGTCCTGCACCACCAGTGGCTAAGATGGTTTTTTTTGCCAGAACGGGAAACACTTCTCCTGTTTCCGTATCCACAATATAGGCACCATAACAACGTAAGGGAAGATTCTCTTTATCCTTAAGGTGATGTTTTGTGATCAAATCTACACACGCATGGTTTTCTAAGATGCGGATGTTTTGGTTTGCATGGACATGATCAAGTAACGATTGTTCAACGGCACTTCCTGTTCTATCGAGAGAATGGATGATTCGATTTTTGCTATGCCCACCTTCCCGTGCCAAATCCAATCCACCTGTTTGGTTTCGTGTGAAAGGAACTCCAAGGTCGAGTAGTTCTTTGACGCGAGTGGGACCTTCCTCTACAAGGACTCGAACTGCTTCTGGATCACACAAACCAGCTCCTGATTCTAAGGTGTCCTGGATGTGTTCTTCAAACTTGTCTTTGTCATCAAAAACAGAAGCAATCCCACCTTGTGCATAGTTGGTATTGGATTCATAATCTGCCTTTTTGGTTACCACGACAACTGAACCAAGCGGAGCTAACTTTAATGCGGTAAAGAGACCACTCACTCCGCTTCCAATGATCAGAAAATCTGATTTAATTCGTGTCACATTCTATCCAGTTGATTAAAATTTACAAATCATAAGGAGGCTTTTCGGACTCCTTTATTTTGCGTTTAACATTCCTTCGATATAATCCAAACTACGAATCAACATATAATCAGGTTTGATTGCATCGTTTGCATGTTCTTTTAAATACTGATCTGCTTTTCCATTTTTTTTGGCAAAGTCTTTGATTGCATTCAAATTGAACTTTGATTTTACCACTCCGTCATGAGGGATAAGGGGTAAGTGATTCCACATATCTTCTTCGCGGTAACGGAATGGAAACGTTCCATCTGGTTCTTCGGAAACTTCAATGTCAGGGGATACTCCCACAACTTGAATTGTTTTTCCAGAAGGTGAGTAGTATCGTGCATTTGTAATTTTCAAAAGATAATTTGGATTGTTGTCCAATTTTCTTAATGTTTGAACGGTTGCTTTTCCAAACGTCCTTTCTCCCAGTAAAATCCCTCGTCCATGGTGTTGGATGGCACTTGCTACAATTTCAGAAGCAGAAGCAGATTTTGAATTCATAAGCACTGCTAATGGAAGTTTGGTGATATCTTTGATTTTGGCATACTTTTCATCATCGCTTCTTCCAGGAGTTTTGGTAGAAACGATGAGTCCCTTTTCAATGAACATGTCTGCAATGTCCACAGCCAAGTCTAGGAACCCACCTGAGTTTCCTCGTAAATCGAGAATCACAGCTTTCAGTGGTTTTCCATTGTCTTTGGCTGTTCGTTCCATTTCCGCCAATGCATCGGCAATCTGTGTGTCGATGGGTGCTTCCCCAGGACCAGGTTTAACAAATCCTGTGAGTTTGATGTATGCCACTTGTGGATTTTCTTTTACAAGGTGGTAGGTAACGTTTTTGATCGTGATTTTATCACGAATCACTTCGATATCAATTTTTCCTGTATTCCCTTTACGAGAGATGGTAAGAACCACTTTGGTAGCTTTTGGTCCTTTGATTTTTTTCACCACTTTGTCGAGTGATAGATTTTTGATGAGTTTTCCATCTACCGCTACAATGTTATCCCCACTACGGATACCCGCCTTCAGAGCAGGACTTCCTTCTAACGGATTCTCCACGATCACTTCGCGACTTCCTCCACCAGAGAGAATGGCTCCAATCCCTTCAAAGGAACCATCACTGATTTTGGACATGGACTCTTCCCAAACTTCTTCCAAAAATACATTGGAGTGTGGATCGAGAGAGTTCAGGTAACCGTTTGCAGCGGCAACAAACACTTGTTCCATGCGGAATTCTTTTTTATCTTCTTCCTCTTCTTCAGGAAGTTCCCCGTCAAGTTCCACAAGCCCTTTTAAAACAGGAGTTTTGTATTTATCGAGGTTGTCTTGGATATAAGTGACCACTCGATCAAAGTCTTTTCTAGAAAAATTGATTTCTTCCCAACGAGCAGAGATCACAGACTTCTTTAGCTTTTCTTTTTCTATCAGTTTTTTGAGTTCTGCATCGGATAACTTGCGATTCTCATTTTTTTTCCGTTTTTCTTTTTGGATTTTTTCCACTTGCGTATAGTCCGGATCAAAAATGACAAATTTATCAGAAGGAGAAAGTTTGAAAGTGGTACCAGGCCAAAGGTCTTCCTTATCGTCGTATTTTTCTCTCTCTTTAAAATAACTTTCAGGATAAATGTAAAGTGGGTGCGGCATACTTAAAAAAGCAAAACTAGCCGCATCCGTATAAGCGCGATTGACGTTGATGTGTTTGTCAATGTACAATTTGTCTACTGTTCGAATCACAGTTTCAAAGTCTACATAGGTGAAATTGGTCTCTCGGTTTTGCGCTTTTTTCGCTTCTGGCTCGCAAGAAATAAAACCAACGGGTAAGGCAAAACTAAGAAGGGTGAAAAAGGATAGTAGATAAACAATTCGTTTCAAGGGATCTCTCGTGTTGTGGATAGATTATCCTAAGAATTTCCGAATTTCCAGCCTAGGCAAGACAAAAAAAATCGGTGCAAATCCAGGACTCGTGTATATCATAGACGGTGACATGTGCAGATTCGTTGTCCTGATTTTTGCCCTTTCTTTCGGGTTTTGTACCTCAGAACCAGAAAAGAACCCGACTCGTGATCCATACAGTTTGGAAACCTTGGTATTTTTAGAAGAAGTTCTGCTCGACGTTTGGGAAAATCCATCTGCCAAAGAGGATGCAATGTCTCGGCTAAGATACGTTTGTCGAACCAAAGATACAGATGATGGATATTTATGTTACATGTGGGGTCTTTTGGAATACCAGCGAGGAAATTTCAATGAAAGTTACACTGGATTTCGAAAGGCTTTGGAAAAAAATCCAAATGATACTCTTTATAAAAATATGTTACGTCTCTCTGCCGAAAAGTCGGGTAACCTATCTGATTTGAAAACACAATCCTATGAAGGTGAGGTATTCGCCACACTCTCCCTTTTGGAAACACAATGTCGGGAGGAAACGTCTTCCCCATATGAGAGCTTCCAGCTCCTCATTGTTCGTGGCGTGTTTACAAAAGACTCTCTCAAACGTGGGCGGTTTTCCCAATGTTTTCAAAAACTGGAAGTTAGCGAACAAATTGCACTTCAAAAAGAGTTAAAAAATTTCCAACTTTCCTATAAAGAAAGACTCTACGCAGACCAAATGAAGGTTGATCCTTTCACCCAAATTTGGGATACAACAAGTTACCATCGCGGGGAATTGGGAAAAGAGATGGTGGGTGGAACGGCGGGTGTTGTCTCTGCGAGTGTTTCTTCTCAGTCTGAAACGAACGCTCTAGGTATGGGCGGTTCCAAGCGGACACAAAGTTTCATCACAGATGCATGGAAGAGGGTGAAACTTGCTTCTCTTTCTGGAAATGAAACCCAAGCAAAAGAAGCGTTCTCACAATTTTTATCGGAAGTGAAACTTGCCAAAGCAAAAGGCAAACAAGAAGCACTCATGGCAACAGCCCTTGAACGTGCTGCCAAATTGCTTTTGGAACAAGACCCCCAATACGCTAAGATTCGTTCCTTGTCGAAAGAACTTTAAGATAGTCCTTCACTGTTTTTTCCAATCCGTCCACAAGACTCTGTGCCATCAATCGATGGCCGATGGAAACTTCTTCAAGATAAGGGAGTTTTGCAAACACTTGCAAGTTCTGTGTGTCTAAGTCATGGCCTGCATTGATGCCAAGACCTAATTTGTGTGCTTCCATGGCTGCCTGTTTGTAGGAAGCAAACATTTGGATTCCTTTTTCTTGAGATTGATCAAATGCATGCGCAAAAGGACCGGTATAGAGTTCAATTCGTTCGGCACCTAATTTTACTATTTCTTGATACTGCGAAACATTGGTTTCCATAAACAGAGACACTCGAATTCCCTCTTTCCGAAAGGCGGAAACAATGGGCTCCAGTGTATGAAATGTGTTTGGATCTTTGAAATCGAAACCATGGTCGGAGGTGATTTCGCCAGGTTTCACGGGGACAAGTGTCGCTTGGTCTGGTTTTGCGGAAAGAACAAGCTCCAAAAAGCGTTCACTTGGTTCGCCTTCGATATTGTATTCTTTTTTAGAAATTCCTAATTTAGTAATTTTTTGATTGTAGGATTGCAAAAAATCCTTTAATTCGAATACATCTTGTTTGGTGATATGCCTTTCATCCGAGCGGGGGTGAACGGTGATTCCATGTGCACCCGCATCCAAGATGATTTCTGACAATTTGATTACGCTGGGAATGGATCCTCCCCTTGAATTGCGAAGAGTGGCGATCTTGTTGACATTGACACTTAATTGGGTCATAGGAAAAAAAAAACTTTTCATTAATTTTCATCCAGGAGAAAACCGTCCAATTTCAAAAAGGTTGTCCCAGAGAGGGGATTTCCAAAACTGTCAAAAGTACGTTTATGGTCGCAAAAAAAGCAGCAAAGAAGCAGGCACCGCCCAAAAAAAAGGCCGTAGCCAAAGAAAAACCAAGTAAGGACGCCAAGTCCGCTTCCCCGAAGGAAGATAAAAAAAAGGCCGTAGCGAGCCCAAAAGCTCCCGCTACGAAAGCGAAAGCTGTGCCTGCACCGAAAACAGCCACCGCATCAAAGGAGAAACCTGCTACCCAAGCAAAAGCTCCAGCGGTGAAAATTGATCCGAACAACCCGCTCGGAAAGAAGTTTAGCTGTTACTCGTGTGGAACCAAGTTTTATGATCTGAATAAACCAGAAAAAAAATGCCCGAAATGTGGTGCAGACCAATTGGCAAAACCAGCAATCAAATCCCGTATGGCTGCCATTCGCAGTTCGGAATACGAAGTGGAAGAAGAGGAAGAGCCAATCATTGAAGATGATGAACTCTTAGAAGAAACAGAAGAATTGGAAGAGACCGAAGAAGAGGAGGTCGTAGCCGAGGAAGAGGAGTGATCCTTCCCATCCTCGGAGGGCCCACTGGTTCTGGAAAAACCTCTCTCACCCAAACACTCGACCCAAAACGTTTCGAAATTGTTTCTTTTGACTCTCGCCAAGTCTACCGGGACCTTCCGGTAGGCACAACGGCTCCCACTCCCGACGAATCTGCCACCATCCGCCACTGGCTTATTGGATTCCTGAATGCCAATGAATCGATCAATGCCAACCAGTTCTCGTTCCTTGCCCGTGAAGCCATTTTCGATATTTACGATCGAGGCAAAATTCCCTTTCTCATTGGGGGAACGGGTTTTTACCTACGTGCGTTTCTATTGGGAATGTTTCCCGTACCAAATGTACCTAAAGAAACGAAAGAGTATGTTTTCGATTTACCTTTGGAAGAGGCAAGAGCAATGCTTGAGGCAAAAGATCCAAAGGCAATGGAATCCTTATCGGAAAAAGATGGATACCGCATCAAACGTGCACTCGAGGTCGTACTCACAGGAGTTTTGTGGTCGGAAGTCTCCAAAGAAACAGTGGGAGGGTTTTTAAAAGACCATCCTGAGATCCAATTGGTTGGGCATTGGTTGGATTGGCCGAGAGACATCCTTTACAAACGAATCAATTCTCGTGTGGAACAGATCGCAAGTGGTATGTTAGAGGAAACAAAAGAAGTTGTTTCGAGGTATGGTCCAGATTGTCCTGGACTACGAACTTTAGGTTACAATTTTGCGCTTGCATTCCTAAATGGAATGATCGACAGTAATACATTCATTGAACAGTTGGCGCAAAGTCACAGAAATTATGCAAAAAGGCAAATCACTTGGTTCAAAAAAGAATCATTCCTTTCGCCCATTTCCTATGATGCCGCTGTCCAATTGTATACAAATATAGAACAAAGATAGAGAGAACACTCGGGATTTCCAATGTCGGCAAAAAATAACATCCAAGACCAACTTTTAAACACAGCAAGAAAAGAGAAAATTGATCTCACCATCTACCTGTTAAATGGAGTGCCATTAAAAGGAAAGGTTGTCAGTTTTGACAATTTCACCATCATCCTAGAAAACGAAAACAAACAGAATTTGGTGTACAAACATGCCATCTCCACCATCATCCCTGCCAAACCGATCAAACTTCACAGTGAAGAAGCACCGAAAGAAGCAGGTGGGGCATAACTCTTTTCTAGTTTTCCTCTCTTTCCCTTTCTAGATTCTGGTTCCAAACCCTATGGCAAAATTACCAAAAGAAACCCCAGTGGTCCTGATTATGGCAGGAGGGAAAGGGGAGAGGTTTTGGCCTCGTTCCCGTACCAATTCCCCCAAACAGCTCCAGAAAGTTTATTCTAACAAAACTCTCCTCAAAGAGACAATCGATAGAGCGCTCACCATTACATCTCTGGATCGTATTTACATTGGGACCAATGCGACTCTCAAGGCTGAAATCCTTAAAAAAGATCCCAAATTCCCGTCAGGAAATTTCATCATCGAACCAGAGGGTAAAAACACAGCGCCCATCATTGCACTCTCTGCCCTATACTTCCAAAAAAAATATGGAAATCCCAATCTCATTGTTCTCTCGGCAGATGCGTTCATTGATCCTGTGAAAGAGTTCACAAAAACCATCGAACAAGCTTTGTATGAAACAGAAAATGGAATGGTTTTACTTGGGGTCAAACCAAACCGTCCAGAAGTTGGCTATGGTTACATCAGTACAGGAAAACCCACTGATGTTGGTTATACGGTAAAAGCGTTTTTTGAAAAACCTGACTTTAAGACCGCACTTAAATACATCAAAAAGAAGAATTTTTATTGGAACCCAGGGATCTTTCTTTTCCGCACAGAAACCATTTTGTCGGAACTAGAGAGACATGCCCCGCATATCTTAGGTCCTTTAAAAAATGGATTTCCATTTAAGAATTTTGGGGATTTAAAAACCGCATTTCAAATGTTACCTTCAGAAGCCATTGACACGGCGATTATGGAAAAATCCAATCGGATTCGAATGGTAGAAGCCACGTTCAATTGGGATGATGTCGGATCTTGGATGTCTCTTGAGCGAATCTTGCCAGGTGACAAAGAGAAGAACCACCACCAAGGAAAGGAAGCATACTACCACAAAGCTTCGGGGAATATCTCTTCTGTTCAAAAAGAGCTGATTGCCTTTCTCGGAGTGAAAGATCTCATCGTTGTGGAAGAACCAGATGTGTTACTTGTGACTTCTCGAGAGGGTGTTGGTGATATCAAAGCGATGTTATCCAATATGAGGAAAAATAAAGTTTTACAAAAGTACCTCGACTAGAAATTTGACAGAACAGGCTTGATATAAGGAGGAAGGAATGCCTTCCGGAAAAAAGAGAAAGCGTAGAAAAATCGCAACCCACAAACGTAAGAAAAAACGCAGAGCCAACAGACACAAAAAGAAGAAATAATCTTTCTTCAGTGACTTTCTTTTTCCTCCGATAGATTTGTTATGAAACAAGTCTGGAGGAAACAGAAACCCCGCACCCCCGGTTTCATCCGCGCATTTACCATGGAAACACCTCTCGGGGATGTCCTGGAGGCTGAGTTCAACTTTCACGAACGACTCGTTCGGTTATCTGTCGAAATCAAAGAAGAAAAGGGACGTATGTATGGTGCCACCGTGAAAAACGGAACCGTACAATCCGAGAAGGATATCACTTCCGGTCGGGCTTACCCAGTCTTTCGAAAGATTTGGCCTTTCCGCGAATACTTCAGTGCACTTCCTGATAAGGATATGCTTGTTAGCATTGGCGGGGCGTATGAAATTTACCCTCCCTTCCAACCAGAGGTTTCGGAAAAAACCAGGACCTCTCGTGGATCCATGGAGTCGGCATTATTTCCTTCAACTCGTTACGATTCCATCTTTGGGATTGTTCGTGAGACTAGATTCCAACGTTGGAGACGAGAACGCAGGGAAGCAAGAGAAGCACGTGGATCGCTCTGGACGCGTTTTAAACGTCGTATCTGGGGAGATTTGAGCGACATCTGTTTAGGTGTTGGATTTGGCTGTTTGGTCTATTATGTATACTATGATTATGTCGTATTAGGACTCAGTTTGGGAATACTTGGCATGGTCGCGGGTCTCCTTGATTTTCTTGTGAGAAAACGTTCTGTCCTAATGACAAAAGTGTTGTCATTTCTCAGTTTCGGTTCATATTTTTTCTACAACGGCTACGTCTATTTTTAGGCGTAGTAGTAGAAATTGATATGGCAAAAGAAACATCCCAAGCAAACCAATTCATTCACGAGCAATACATCATTTTTAATTTGGGTGATGAAGAATATGCCATCCCCATCACGATTGTAGAAGAGATCGTGAAAATCACGAACCTAATCCGTGTTCCACAATCCAAAAGTTATTTTGCAGGAATCATGGACATTCGTGGCAAAGTTGTCCGGATGATTGACCTTGCCAAACGATTGAACATTAAAAATGTAAACGAAGGTGCTGACCGCGCCATTGTGATCAATGTTTCTGGCAAATCGATTGGTGTGATTGTGGACAAAGTGTCCCATGTCGTTCATTTCCCTGCCAACCAAGTGGATCCACCTCCACCTTCTGTAAAAGGAATTTCGTCTCGTTACATCACAGGTGTGGGTAAAAAAGACAATCGTTTCATCATCCTTATCGATATTGAAAAAATTCTGACAGTAGAAGAAATGACGGAGTTGACCGCCGTATAGTATCGGTTAGCGGAGAAATTATCAGTACAGAACGTGAATCAAATTTTTGATTCACGTTTGAAACCAAATCAAAAACAAAATTCTAGTTCTAATCGATTCTGAATGTTTCGCAGGAAAAAAATCACATGATCATCTCTAAATTTTATTATTTACGAAAGAACTTGTATTCGATGGCTGAACTTGTTTTGGAACAAGTGATTTTACTCAGTGAAGCATTAGAAGCGGATGATTATGCCCAAGCTGAACGTATTGTTGAACGTGATGATCTTATAGACGATTTAGAAAAGGAAAATGATAACCTTTCCCAAAATGCCATTTTAGAAGCTGTGAGTAACCGAAATATTTTAGGTATGGGCGATGTGGACAATGACATCGTCTTAAAAAAAGATCCCCTTCGGTTTGCTCTCTCTGCCATTCGGATCACCAGGAACATGGAACGGATGGGAGACCAAGTAGTCAACTGTGCTGATGTGTTCCGTCATAAAACCATACGCAAAGGTCTTTTTAAAAACGAAGAACCTATGACTCTTATTTTATCACGCGTGACCACTCTGGCAGGAATGGCAATTGAATCGCTCGTCGAAGAAAAAGAGCGGTTTATGGGCAGTGTCAATTCCTTGGAAGAGGAACTGAATGCTCTTTGTGACCAAGCGTTTCAAAAGTATCGCTCTGTTCCTGATATGGAAAAGCAGGAATTTGCCGATGTGTATCGGATCATTCTTGCTTTGGAACGATTGGGAGATTACGCGGTGAACGTTGCGGAAGAGTTAGTGCGTCTCAATACAGGAAAAGACATTCGTCATTTAGAAAATGTAAAATCGAAAAGTTCTTTGTATCCATAAGGTTTTCCGGTTTCATCCTTACTTACCTTATATCAGATTTTTTTTCTTAAAATTTCACTATATGCTTTTAGCAAGTCTTCGATATAAAATGGTTTGCTAATAAAGCCATCCATTCCTACTTCAGAACATTTGTTTTGGTGTTCACTTAATACGTGTGCTGTGACTGCAATAATAATGGACTTCTGAGGTTTGGATGTCTCCAGTTCTCTGATTTTCCTGGTGGCTTCAAATCCATCCATCACAGGCATTTCACAATCCATAAGGATCAAATCATAATCCTTTTTTTTGCACATCTCCCATGCGACCTTTCCATTTTCCGCCAAATCAAATGGAATGCGATGTTTTTTGAGGAGGCCACCGATCACCTTTTGATTTAGCAAATTGTCTTCTACAATGAGAAAGGTTTGATGAGTTAAATTTTCGATGAAAGAAGGTGGAAGTGAATTGAATCCGCTATGTTGGACATGGAGAAAAGCATTTTGATTTTGATGACGGGTTGATTCATCACTTTCGGCTATGGAAAGAGGTAACAAACACCAAAAGGTACTTCCCACTCCTTCTTCACTTTCCACTCCAATTTTACCATCTAATAACTTTACTAATCTCTCTGAAATGGCAAGACCAAGGCCAGTTCCACCATACTTTCGTGAGGTGGAAGCATCTACTTGAGAAAATTTTTGAAATAAAGAGGATTGTTTCTCTTTCGAAATTTCAATCCCAGAATCCTTAATTTCAAACAGAATCATCTCATCTTTTCTTTTGATATTAAGGTTTACATATCCGGATTCTGTAAATTTTAGCGCGTTCCCTATGAGATTAAAAAGGATCTGACGAATCCTTCCTGGATCCGATACCAAAACTTCTGGAATATCGGACTCAATATGATACGTCAAATCCAGATGTTTTGTATTGGCTTCTATCGCAAAAAGATCAAAAATTTCTTTGATTAGATATTGTAAATGAAAGGGAACTTGTTCAATCGTTAACTTCCCGGCATCAATCTTAGAGAAGTCTAGTATGTCGTTTAGAATGTGTAATAAAGCTTTTCCTGCATCTGCAATCGTTTTTAACAAAGACTTTTGTTCTTCATCTAACTTGGTTTTAAATAAAATTTGTGTGATTCCGATGACGCCATTTAGGGGAGTTCGGATTTCGTGACTCATCGAAGCTAAAAATTCAGATTTGGCCCGACTTGCCATTTCTTTTTCTTCGTATAACTCTTGTAATCTTTTTTGAGTCGTGTATAAACTATTTAAAATAGATTTTTTATCATTTTTTTGTTGGATTGTTTCCGTGAAATTTCCATCTCCCAGCAACGAGATACGACGAAATACTTCATCTACACTGCCTCCCATGATTTCCAATAAGGATCGGTGGGTCAGATACAAACTAACTCCAAAAATAATACCAGCCAAGATCAGAATGGTTCTTAAGAAAAAAACTTTCCTTTTGGCATCTAAAATTGCTTTTGATGTTCGCAAATCAAGCTGATGGTACAAATCATTGATTGGTTTCATGATCTCGGCTTTACTTTTTAAGTAATGATCATCGAATAACATTTTAATTGCTTTTGGATTTGATTTACCTGTTCGTAACTCTTCTTCAATGAGTGCCATTGATTCAAATTCTATTTTTGTTAGCTCATCTGACTTTTTTTTTGATAAAGAGAGTAGTTGATAATCGGTTTCGGAAAATCCGGCCAGTTTCATATCATCATAAATACTGCTATATGCGCCTTCCTCTGATGGTGGAGGAAGTTCCTCTGCAATCACAAGATCCCAGTAGGCATAGTCATAGTTCTTGGGACGTGGCTTTTCTCCATTTCGTATTGCGATAATACTTTCAAAATACGTTTTGTATTTTTTTTCTTTTTGAATGGCATAAAGTCGTACTAAGTTGGTTAATTGGTCAGAAGATTGGCGTAACTCATTGGCAATTTGTAGGGAACTGTATCGATTTTCTTCTGCAAAATCTATATTGCGTTCGCTAGTTGTATAATAGCTGAAACCAAGTGACACAAAAATAAATAAAACGATATTGGTTAATAAATAAGGAAACAATCTTCCCTTCGGTAACCAACTTTTATCCAACATGGTTATTCCTCTTTGCTTTTTTGAAACTGCAATTGGATGGTTTGTATTTTGAACCTATTTTCAAACATAAGTCCTTTTCTAGTTTTAGGATTTTCCATCCATATAAGCTTGTAGTTCTTGTTGGAGTCCTTCTGGTAAGCTTAGACCTCGTGATCGAATTCGTTCATTGTATTTGTTAAAAGACATTCTATGTTGGTTTGTATTCAAATATCCCTCTAATGCCTCTGAGGCCCATGGGATGATCTCTTTTACGAAGTCATGATTTTCTTCCAACTGGTCACAAAAAGGAATGAATAATGGTCTGTTGACTGGTCTTCCAATATTACGGTAAAAGAGTAAACAATACAATGTCTCGTCACCTAAGACTGATTCTGTGCGAATTTTTTCTTCCACATATTTGAGATTGATAGTATCGATGTAATCTATCTTAAACGTTTCTGGTGCAAGTCGTTTTGTAACAAATTTTGAGATTTCGTTTTTAACGAACGTTAAATTGGTGCAGTGGTCGGGACATGATCCTTGGTCTTTGTGTAGGTCACATTCTAATAACAGAATACAGTCGACATCAGAAGTTGGATCTACGATCCCAAAATTGATGGAACCAAGTAATTCTAATGCAACTTCGTACCCTTTTCTTGAAAGTTCTTGAGTTGCGAGTCGAAATGCCTGCATTCTTTTTAGCGCATACTTGGTATCGTAATTTCGATATTTGTTTTTGAGAACGAGATACCTTTCGACAATATTTTTTGACATAGATTTTAAAATAAGACGTATGGATTGATTTTTTTAGTGAACTTCATTTGGGAAAAGAATACAACACCTTTTGTATTGGGAAAATTGAATTTTCGCCGATAATTCCGTATAGGAAGGAATGGAAATTGGATACCCTCAGATTGGTAAAACGGTTCTCTAAACAAAATACACCCACACTGTTCCTTTCAATTCTATTTCTACTTTTCCAGGTCTCTCTGTGGGCTGGGGAGGAAGATCGAAGGAATCCTTTATCGGGACTTTACTTTTCTCCACTCCAAGTCATATCACTGGAAGAAATCAAATCACTCGATTCTGAAAAACGAATTCCGATTGATGAAGACTCTGGCATCGCTTTACGGGACGAACCAAAACCGGTGGATCCAAATGCGACCGATGCACCAGTCATTCCTGGAGGGGACTTACCAGTCGATCCAGGACAAGAAACAGGTCCCAAAAGTTTGGAAACTAAGATTCGTGAGGCGGAAGGATTACTCAAACGATATTACAGCCAGTTCATTGAAGAGAAACGGATATGGGAGGATCGCGAGAAAGGGAATGTTTACAATTCTCGGACAGAGATGAATGACATTCGATTGTTACTTTGGCAAAGCACTCACAAACATACGGAAACATTCATCGTTCGTGACTCACCACTTTTGTATTCTCTCCACATTCGGCTTGCGAAACTCTACGTTGAATCTGAAAAGTTTGCGCCAGCACTGAGACATTACTTAGCTGCTTTCCGTTACCATCCACTGGAAATGACAGAGGAGGGATTTCGAACAGGAGAATGGCAAAAAGAAGATGTGCTTGGATATGACCAACTTTCCGCAAACGAACACGAAAGATTGTATCAAGAATGGGTCAAAGCCGAGCAAAGATTCAAAAAGGCAAAAGACGATATCCACATCAAAGAAAGCAATTGGATTCGAGAAGGGAAAACACTTTCAGATCTAAAAATTCAATCGAAGCAGTGGAATGAAAACATACGTTTGTTAGATGATTCTAGAAGGCAAGCAAAAGTTAATTATGATAATTCTTATAATCAGCGCTATTTGAGTTATTTAAATAAACGAAAACAAATTGAATCCAGCGATTTATATGCATTTGCGAATGTTGTCAAAAAACTCGAGGATGATAATAAAGAGCGATTAAAAATTGTAAATAAATTGGGAACGGCTGGTAAGGGAATCTATGTCCTTTTTGATTATAAAAGGAATACTGATTTTTTTGCATATGAACTAATCTTGGAAAGAGCCTATCGTATCTGGAATGAAAATCCAAACGTATTAAATGATGTTGCGGAACAATTTAGACAAGATGGAAAAAAGGAAAAGGCCGCCGATTTTTACGAAAAAGCTCTGGTTGAATATTTAAAAAATCCCAATCCAACGGATGAAGAAAAAGAAAAGATCATCAAAGCAAATTTACGCTTAGCAACAATTAATGCTGATTTAAAACGAAATATTCTCGCAGGAAATTATTATGAAACCTTTTTCAAATTGAGTCCTGACACTCCTGAAAAAACAAGAGTTTCCTATGAAATTGGGGTCTTTTTCAATCAGAAGATAGGCGATCCCGAACGGGGAGCAAGTTTTCTCATCTATTGGTTGGAGAAAAATAGTAAAGACTGGAACCCTTCCCTTATAGAAGACACTGGGTTTCCTGAAATGGAATCGATTGCTTATTTTTATCTTAGCAAACAAGATAAAAAACAAAAAAAATCAGAACTCGAACAAAACAAACTCAACATCGCACTTATGCAATGGAGAAAACTCGATGAAAAGCTAATCCTTGCAGAGAAAGAAAGAAGTGATTTGATTGCGAAAAAACAATCTCTCAAAAAAGACCTGATGGTTACCACGCTGGATGATATTTTGTCCCAATACCGATTGATGGATTTAAAAATTGAAGACCAAGAAGCTGAAATTCGAGTTTTAGAAACAAAACGAAACAAAATCCCTCTTATTAAAATTCTATTTCGTTTGGGAGTTTTATCGGAGGAGAACCGAGACTTCAAAAAAGCAAAAGAATACTATGAATTTGTAATCAAAGAAGGTGGGGAAACAGAAGTTCGTGTGGCACTAAAAGAATTGGAGAGAATCAAACGAATTTTAGAAACAGGAAATATTATACCACCGATTAACGAGAGTATTTGATAATTTCATCAGTTTGATCACCAGCTAATTCTTGCTCTAGATTCTCTTGTGTGTACCCCTCATCTGGCAAAACACGGAACTTCACTTCATCGATTGTGTCACCTTCATGTACAATTTTGATTAAATATTCACCTGTCCGCAAAAGAGAAAATTCATCACGAATGGCAAGTGTATCTGGTTCAACACGTTTCTTTTTAATGTCAATTTCCACAAAGTCCAACTCATAACGATTGAGTGAAATATGGAAATCGGTTTCAAGACCTGGAGTTCTTGAAAATTGGTAAACATAATGGATGGTATCGCTTGGTGAAAAGATGAGGTCATCTCGCATCATCTTATAATCGGTGATGGTTTGGATGTGTTGTTCTAGTATGTCCATCTCTTCCATCTTGGTTGTTGTCCAACCAAACTCCCCTTTTGGAACACCGCATTGGATGAGAAGAAAAAACGGAAGGACCAAAAGAAATCGGATGAAAACAACTAAGTGTGTCTGTGTAAAGGAGAAGGGCAAGAGCCTGGACGAATTCTGTCTCATCTTAGTTTAAATTTCGTCCAAACTAGGAATTACTCGATGATTTTTCCTCGATCGGAAATGTCTTTTTCCGCTGATTGAGAGTGAGATTGTCTATTTCTGATTTCGTCCCTTGGATGTTTTCCCAGTTCCTCAGCGATTTTAGCAGGTAAGATCAAAATTCGACTCACATACCGTAGGAGGAGAAAGAGTAAGATCGACAAAACGATGATTTTAGCCATTGATGATCACCTAGAACGTAAGGTTTTGGGGAGGTAACGATCTTCTTCGTTTTCGCCCCAACCTAATCTCGTAACACCATACAATCCAATGAGCAAAAAAAGGAAAACAGAAACATAGAGAATGGGATTGTATTCTTCCGAATAAAATACTTTTCCTTCGCCAGGTTTTGGAACTTTTTTAGGAGAGAGGGGAAGTCCATATCGTTTTGCGAGGGATTCAATTTGGATGAAGTTGATGACAGGTATTTCCCGTTCCAAAAATGATTTGATTACAGAATTGGGAATATGCACTTCTTCTGGCAGGTCCGTGATGAGTCCGTTTTTAAATACTTGTTTGCCTAAACTTGTACCAAGGATGGTGGTTCCTCCACCTACATTGATGAAAAGTTTGATGGATTTCCCTTGTGATAATTCATCATAAGACTTCAGTCGTTTTTCAATGGAGTCGTCAAAGTTGATTGGATCTAATAGTTTTACATTGTTTCGCTTAAGAGCACGTAACAGAAGTTCTTTGCCTTCTTTGGAAGTTCCTGCGGCTTTATCTTGGATACCGCCTAATGAAGCGAGACTAGACCTGAAGGAAAAAATCCCAGAGGATTCCAATTCTTTTTCCATATCAAGCCATAACATTTGCGGATGATTGGCACCAAATTGCGAAGCGGATGCACTTGAGATTATGATTGGTTTTAGTTTTAAAGTTTCGAGTGCCGCAAACAAACAAATATTCAATGCAGGAAACGATCCAGAGATTGCCACAGCAACCGTGTCTCCTTCTTCTACTTTTGCTTTTTTGAGAAATTGGATCATTACTGCAGCAAAGTTTGGATTGATTGATGTTTGTTTGGAAGGTAAAGATCCACTATTACTTGTAACAGGCGTTAGGAATTCTCCGATCAATCCAGAATTAGAGGGATCAAATTCTTTATAATCTGGTTTCTTATGTTTGAGGAGTTCTGGTTTTAAAATTTGAAATCCACGTTCTGCTAATTTTGCGGCTTGTAATTTTTTTTTGAAGTAGGGTTGTTCTTTTTTTACCTTACAGGATTCAATCAAGATCAATCCGAGGATACCAAGAATTGCGAGTAAAAACAAAGCAATCCGAGAATGTTTCCATGGTGACCAGTAAATTTTTGTCATCATAGGCTTTCTAATTCATTCCCCAAAAGAAAAATTAATAGGATTTTCACAAAGATGGCAGCAAGGATCAATACAGAAGTCGTTTCCAATACCCCTTGTCTTTCATACCAAACAGCAATGAGCCCCGGAATGATAAATCCAATCCCTCTTACTTCAGATAAATATGACAGATCAATCTCTGGTAAAATTTGATAATTTAGAAGATATCCAAAAAAATAACCAAATAACAAGATAAAGACGATTTTTCTTTTCCCAAAAATCATCAGAAAATTAGCAAGGATTTCAACACAAACATAGGACAAAAAAGCAATCAAGAATGTGAGGACAATTTTTTTGGGGTGGTTTAGTGATAATGCAAGGTATCCTGGAACCACAAGACCTGTTCCCAAAATACCGAATAGTTCGGAGAATACCAGGCTGATCACCAAACTGAGTCCAATCGAAAGAGGAAGAATCTCATTCATGTAAATGTTCCGACCTATTTTTTAGATATAAAGACAAGTCCATTCCAAGTCCAACAATATTCCCTATGCCATAAACAATCGACTGTTTTGGGAGAATGGAAAGTAGTGATTCAAAGATACCATCTAAACTTAAATTTTCCCAAACATAAATCGGAACATCCAATTTAGAATAAGACTTTAAGTAGTGAAACGCAAGGGAAGTAGAGGATCCTATCAAAATGACAGCATCGTAACCTTCCCAATTCGAAAATTCTTTTGTCAGCTGTTTTGTTCGCTCAGGTCTATCATCTCTTGTGTGGAATAAGATAAATCGTTTTTTGATATTGGGATATCGATTTAGAATCGAAGACCATATCATTTTTGTACTATTGGGATCATTCGCCGCCATCGCATTGACATAAATGAATTCCTTTCCAAAAAAATGAATAGGTAACACGGATAGGGCACCAGGATCGGGTGTAACCTTCCACATTGCCTCTAACGCTTGGGTTCTTGAGACACCAAGCAGTTCACAGACTTTGAGTGCAAGACATACATTTTCTTTGTGTTCCCAATAAGGGAATTTGAGAATTTCTTCCTCTGTCATGGTATCAATGTCTTCTTGTTGGATAGAAACTAATTTCGTATCTCGATCTTTACAAACAGAGATAATTTCGTTCTCAAACGAATTTTGGCCGACAACAAGTGTTCCATTGATTGGACATGCAGATAACAATGTTTTGGCTACATCTTCTAGTTTTGGACCCATTACTTCTAGGTGGTCTTCTCTTATGTTTGTGATGACTCCAATATCAGAATGCAAAATTTGGCCTTCACTTGCCCATTGGTAACGTGGTTCCAGAGCCATACATTCTAGAACCACAATGTCTGCTCCCACAGACTTTGCTTTTTTTAATATTTTGATTTGTTCCAATATGGAGGGTTTTCCAAATCGTGAGATGGAAGTTTCCGATCCATCAGGAAAGATCATCCTTGCAAGAGTTCCAGTCGTTTTTGCAAATACAGAATATCCAGATGTAGAAAGACCTGCTCGAATTAATCTGGTAACACTTGATTTTCCCCTTGTTCCATTTACATGAATTCTATGTTTAAATTGTTTTAATGTTCTTTTGTGAAGGATGGCTTCGATTGTATAATAGATGATTAAAACCAAAATGATGAGAAAAAATAAAGTGGCATTTGGTTTCATTTGAAAAATTCCATATGATACATTTCCTTCAAAGGAATGTCATTTGATTGTAACCTAATTTTGGGAAGATGCACGTAGTTTTCTATGAGCATACGTTACAAATTCTTATTAATACTAAGTGTGAGTCAAATTCTTCTTGTGATCGCTCTCACGACTAGTTTTGCCTATCTATTACAATCCGTTAAAAACATACCACAAACCCAACGGGCTGAAGATCTATCGCGGAATTTCCAGAGAGAATTAGAATTTAAAGAGGAAAAACTTCGGCTTTTATTGGAAGAAATTACTTTCAATGCAAGAACAAGAGAAATTTTAGAAAGGGGTTTGAGAGACAGACAAGTCCTTCAAAGAGAACTTCCTTATTTGCAACAAATCTTAACACGTTATGGACTTTCCATATTTGAATTAGGAGACAACCAAGGGAAAGTTGTCTTTCGAGTACATAGATCAAAAGATTTCGGTGATGATAAAAAAAAACAACCCATCATCCAAAATGCATTAAATGGGCAAGCAACAGCTGCACTAGAAGATGGACATAGTGGACTTGGATTTCGTCTTGCAGCTCCACTATTTGGTCGAGGCACAATACTCATTGGCCAGGTTGTGGATGATCGTTTTACAAAAACAATCAGTAAAGACAATCGTATCCATCTTGCTATATTCCAAGAAGGAAAGGTAAAAACAGTTGGTTCCGATATGATTCGGATGGTGATGAATGAAAATCCAAGTCTATTACTCGAAGAACAAAGATTCCATTTTCAAAATAAACCATATTACTTAGTGAAAATTCCTTATGTTGGCAATTCTCAATCCATCAAACAATTAGTATTTCATGTGATGATCGATGAAAATGAAGTCGAATCCAAAACTTGGAAAATTTGGTCGTTTTTTGTTATCGCATCTTTGGTGTTATGTGGCGTTATCTTTTTAATCTCTTTTATGTTTTCTAGAGATATGGTTGAGGCAATCAAATTATTAACATCGGCCATGGTCGATTTAGACCAATGGAAACCTGAAAGTTTACCAACTCACAGAAGCGATGAGATTGGTCAAATGGGAAGAGTTTTTGTAGAGATGAAGGAAGAACTGGCAGAACATCAAAACCATTTGGAAGAAATGGTGAACCAAAGAACAAGAGAACTCAATGATACATTGTCAGAGATGCAAAAAATGCAAGAAAAACAAGATGGTGATTATTTTCTAACATCACTTCTGATCAAACCATTAAAAGGTTCCTTTGCCAGGTCTGAAACAGTTTCGATTCAAATTTTTGAAAGGCAGATGAAACAGTTTCGATTTCGAAACAAACAATCAGAGATTGGTGGTGATTTGTCTGTTTCTGATTCCATTTATTTGATGGGTAAAAAATATACAGTTTTTCTCAATGCAGATGCGATGGGCAAATCCATTCAAGGTGCAGGTGGTGCACTAGTAATGGGAACCGTATTTAAGTCGATCATCACGCGTACGCAAAAACTTAGATACATGCAAGATCGTCATCCGGAACGTTGGTTAAAGGAATGTTTCCAGGAAGTACACAACGTTTTTATTAGCTTTGATGGTCATATGTTACTTTCTGCAATTCTAGGTTTGGTGGATGAAGAAACTGGAACCTTGTATTACATCAATGCAGAACATCCGTGGATTGTATTGTATCGCGATGGAGTTGCTAGTTTTTTGGAGAATGAACATTCTCTTCGTAAGATTGGTTTTACTGAGATGACTGGGGATGAAGTCGTCATTCAAATTTATCCGTTGCGACCAGGTGATGTTTTGATTTTGGGTTCCGATGGACGTGATGATTTATTTGTTGGGCATTCCGGTGGAAACCGAATGATCAATGATGATGAAACGGTTTTTTTACGTCATGTAAAAGAAGGTGATGGTGATTTGGCAGAAATTTGTCGAGTTATGATGATGTTTGGTGAGCTAACAGATGATTTGAGTTTGATGCGGATTTCTTTTTTAGAAGAAGTGGCCCATGCGGCGAAAGAATCTCCGAAAAAGAATGTTTATTATCAAATGTTAGGTGAAGGAATTCAGTCCTACCGTGATGGCGAATGGAACCATGCCATCTATGCATTAGAAATTGCCTTAGAATCGGAACCTGATGATTTATATTGTTTGAGAGAGTTGTCCAAACTTTACATGAAATCCAAGGATTATGAGAAAGCCATCGATCTTGCCAATCGATACTTACAACTCAATCCAGGTGACACCGACTTCTTATTCTATATTGCGTACGCACACAAACAAAAGCGCGACTTTGTGCTTGCGACTGAATATGCGGAAAGACTTCGATTCCGAGATCCTAAAAATTTTAACAACTTACTCTTACTTGCAGAAATTTTAATGCACAGAAGGGATATCGAACGTTCTAAGGAAGTCTTGATTGCACTGCAAGAAATGTCACCCGAAAACCCAAAACTTTTAAAACTAAAAAACTTTTGGAAAAAAATGGTTACAACGTCAGTTTCCTAAAAGCTCGTGCTAAGTAGGAAAAGATTGAATGGCTTCTTCTGTTGATTCGAAAATTTGTATAATAGACGAGATTTTGGAAATACGGAAAATTTGACGAATCGTTTTGGATACATTCACAATGCGTAGACCACCACCTTGCTCGGTGAGTTTGTCATTCAATGACATGATGAGTCCAAATCCAGAGGAGTCTATAAAATTGACACCTTCCATATCGAAAATGAATCTGTGTTCTGATTGAGACGCAGATTCTTTAATCCTTTCTTTTAAAATGCCGGCATTTAACATATCTAAGTTGCCGAACAGTTTCAGGACCACAATTCCGTTAGATTTAGATTCTGTATATTCCATCGAATCGCTTTGAGGATAGCTAATTTTTAAATTTGGTCAATAGTTTAATTCACAAACTTATCCCATTTTTCATCCACTGAGATGGTTCGGAGTATCCGCCAAATCAATTTCGAACCGTTTTCCGAATTTGTCATGATGACCACCCCATACCCTTTTTCGGCATTGAATATGGCAAGTGACTTATGTCCCTTTGTATGTCCGCCATGGAAAAAATACTCAGTTTTACCAGTTCGGTTCAGGAAAAAACCATGTGCCACTAGGGCATGCACGGTGAGACTTGCTGCATTCATTTTGGGTGAGAGGAGATATTCAGCCGACTCTTTGGTCAAAAAATTGGACTTGTTGTGTTTTGCTTTTGCTACTTCAACAAAGACAAGTCCAACTTCCTCTGGAGTTGTCCAGAGCCCTCCCGATGAAAGTTCTGGAGTTACGAATTTTTTTTCCGGTAAAATATTTCCTAACTCATCATAACCTATACATCTGTCGTCTGCTTCTGTTATATTTTGTGAGAAGGTACTTCGTCTCATGTTCAAAGGAGAAAATAGGATTTCTTCCATCAGTTTGGGGAAAGGTTTTCCTGTTTGTTCTGTTAAAATTTCTTGTACGATACTAAACCCACCACCGGAATAACGAGACTTTGTCCCTGGCTTGTAATACAGTTTAAGTCCATTGCCTTTGGCAACATTTACATCTTTCAAATCTTTTAAATGTCGTTTCCCAGAATTTATGGGATCATCCCAATTCCCTTTTTCTGTTAATCCACTTGTGTGAGATAAAAGTAAGTCGAGGTTTACGACGCTTCTTTTTTTTTCTTTTGGTATGGAGACTTTATACTGTTTTAGCTTTCCGATCCAATTGGAGTACAAATCCAGTTGGCCGGACTCCACCAAACGTAAGGTAGCTGTTGCTGTCATAGTTTTTGATAATGAACCTGCTCGAAAAAGTGTTTGTTGACTTTTTGTTCCATACATTTTTTTCCAGCTGAGATTATAATTTTTAAAAACAGCAATTCCAAGGGATGGAACTTTTTCTTCCTTCATTAGATCTTCAATGTATACTTCATTTGGAGAATTAGTCCGTTTCTTTAGGTTTAATTTTTTTGCATAAAAAATAATTTCGGTTAACGTAGACTTGATGGAAGATAAATCTCCTTTGGATGCACCATAGGGACTCACAATTGTGATAAAAATTCTACTCTTTAGGTCATGGTAAATGAAATTAGAAACTCCTTTCTTTTTTCCATAAGTCCAATAAAAATAATCGCCCACATAAACACCTTCTCCAAACGAAATTGGATCTTCGGCAATCGCATCTGTTAATACCGTTTTTCTTAGAAGGTTCTCTCGGCTTTCTTTTGAAATGAGCTTTGTTTTTCTGATTGTTTCTGCGAAAAGAAGTAAATCTTCAGGAGTGCTTTGGATTCCACTGTTTCCAAGAAGTAAATCATTTGCATCAACTAAAGAATGTTTCATCTTTAGGGGGGTAAAAATTTCTTCTTTTACAACTTCTGCATATGATTTCCCAGCGATTGTTTCTATTAGATAAGCCAAAAATAAATAATCTAAACGACTGTATTTCCAATATTCGCCTGGAGAAAAATTTGGTTTAAACTTAGATTCGATAAAAGATTTTTTGATGTCTTCTCGTTTGATGTTGGATTTTTCAGAGTCAAAATTGGGCATAAATTCTATGATTTTTGGTAGTCCAGAAGTATGCCGTAACAACTGTTCAATTGTTATTTTTTTATTTGGAAACCATTTAAGATATTTTTGGATCGGATCCTGTATTGAAATTTTTTTCTCTTCAACTAGTTTCTGGATCAAAACAGCAGTAAATAATTTGGAAGATTCGCCTAATGGAAAACTTTGTTTTTGATACAGTTGAGAACGTTTCCTACGTTTTTCTGAATAAATGGTTTCTCGAAACAAGATCGTATCATCTTGGGCAACGAGTACAACTCCCTGGAACCCTTCTTGTTTGATTTTTTTTCGGATTTTGATTTTGGTTTCTTCTGAAAAAGATCCAATTCCATCTTCTGCACAGTTGACCAAATAAAAACTGAACAGAAGACAGAAACATATCCGAAAGACCATAGGAATTTAGAAATCTTACCTTCTATCGATTAGACTTGGATGATACCCTTCTGGGGCTTCAAATCCTAATAAATCCATCATAGTTGCCGCAACATTTGCAAGCCCCTTTCCATTCAGGTCTGTTTTCAATTGGATTTTCCCTTGTGGGTCGTAAAGTACGAACTGTACGGGATTTAAGGTATGGCTTGTTTTAGGAACTGGTTTACCATCTTTTGCTGTTTGTGCGTTCCCTTTTTTATCCAGTTGGTACATCTCATCTGCATTTCCATGATCTGCTGTTATGCATAAAACAGTATTAGTGTCATCACAGATTTTTTTGATACGCTCGAGGCAAAGATCTAAATATTCCAATCCTTTGATGGTTGCATCCATGTTTCCCGTATGACCCACCATATCACCATTTGCATAGTTCACACGAAGGAATGGGTATTTATGAGAGGTAAGTGCAAGAACCAAATTATCTGTGATTTCCTTTGCTTTCATTTCTGGTTTCTGATCAAAGGGAATGATGTCTGATTTGACTTCTTCGTATGTTTCTAAGCTTTGATTGAAGTAACCAGATCGGTTCCCATTCCAAAAGAATGTTACATGGCCATATTTTTGAGTTTCTGAAAGAGCATATTGAGCGACTCCTTCATTTGCGAAATATTCGCCCATAGTACGATCAATTGCTGGAGGAGCAACTAAGTATTGTTTGGGGATAAAAAGATCACCATCATACTGCATCATTCCTGCAAATTCCACTTTGGGGAACCGTTTGCGATTCATAAGTTTTAAGTTTTCTTCTGTAAAGGCCCTTGAAATTTCAATGGCTCGATCTCCACGAAAATTAAAAAACACAACAGAGTCGTTGTCTAAAATTTTTCCGACTGGTTTTCCATCTGCATCTCCAATCACAAAACCTGGTAAGTATTGATCTATGACGGATGGGTTTTCGGTGCGATAGGTTTCAATTGCTTCTTTCGCAGATGTAAAGATTCTTCCTTCTCCTTCCACATGATGGTTCCAACCTCGTTCCACCATAGACCAATCAGCATCGTATCGGTCCATGGTTAACTCCATTCTACCACCACCGGAAGCAATTTGGATATCAATTCCATTGTTTCTATGATTGTCTAAATAAGATTCAAAAGGGATTAGATAGTCTAACGCTGATTTTTCGGGGACATCTCTTCCATCAAGTAAAATATGTAATCGAATCTTTTTTACGTTTTCTTTTATAGCCTGGTCGATGAGTGCTTTTAAATGGTCAATGTGACTGTGAACGTTTCCATCCGAAAAAAGTCCGATGAAGTGAAACGTTGATTGGTTTTGTAAACAATTGTTTATCGTCTTTTTCCAAATGGGACCAGTAAACAAACTACCATTTTCAATCGATTGGGATACAAGTTTTGCCCCTTGGTCAAAGATTCGACCAGAACCCAAAACATTATGACCTACTTCCGAGTTTCCCATGTCTTCATCGCTTGGCATACCAACTGCTGTTCCATGAGCTTTTAACAATACAGTTGGATGATGTTTCCAGAGACCCTTTAAAACGGGCATATTGGCTTTTGCTACCGCGTTACCATTTTCAAATCCTTTTTCTGTATAACCCACACCATCTAAAATGATGAGCAAAACTTGTTTGGTGAGTGCGCCTTTCGGATGTTTTTTAAGAGTTAACATAAATTAGATTCCCCTGTCTTTTTCCATTTTGTAAATTACGGAAGATTTTGCAACTGGAAGATATCAAATGGTGTTAACTCGACAGAGCTTGGAATGGGGTTAAGCAAAACATTCCCTAAATTGGTATCATACACATAAATTCCTGGCCGAAGAAAATCAGTAGAACCCACCAGTAGTTTTCCTTCATTTGTAAGTAACATCCCTGATAAACTAATTCCTATATTGCCTGGAATTTGTAGAAGTGTTCCGAGTCGTTCCCCTGTCCTTGGACGAAACACTTGGATTGTTTTATTAAACCCAGCATCTAAAACAGAAGCATAACCTAATTCTTCATTTTTGATTTGAAAGGAAAGGATGTCTCCACCTGCAGTTTCTTCTGCATACAATCGATTGGGGTAGAATTGTCTTGTACTTAATTTAAAGGCAATGATCCCTGCATCGATTTGAGAAATAAAGCCAACTCTTCCCACACAAGAAAAGACAAGATGTGGTTCTCCAAATAAAAATACTTTTTGAATCTTGGAGCTTGGATTTCGATAAGGTAAAGTGTATATCGATCTGATTTGATTTAAGTCCATATCGACTTCCACTAAAAAAGAATCAGAGTTAGGTGGAAGGTATCCAGAAGGATCATTTCGATCAAGCCTTTGAAGTAAGACAAACAAACTCGAACCATCTTGGATCATATAGGAAGCTTCTACCGAAGCATCCGGAATTCCAGAAGTGGAAAATGTTTCTCTAAGGGAAGCAAAGGATACAGAGCCAATTTTCACTCCAGAAAATCGACTATAAATTGCAAGTTCATCTGCGTTGTACAAGCTTATGAAATATTTTTCATTCCAAACAGCGATATCTTGAGGATTTTTTCCTTGACCAACACTAAACTCTTGTTCGGTGAAGAAGGCAAATTGAGGGTTTAGGACTTGGATTGTATCTCGATTCAAACGATTCACGATGAAAACTCTATCATTGGAATACCTTCCAACCGCATCAGAATGGATAGGGATAGAAGTAGGAAACGCTGTAAAGAAATTGGGTTCGAAAGTTTTAAATCTGCCTCCACTGGCAAAATCAGAAGTCACAACACCTACAGAAGTCGGAGAAGCAGATAAAAACAAGAATTCAATTAAACTTGGCTTTTCAATCTCTAACTGGTTGCAGTGAGTTACCAAAAGAAATGCCAAACCAATCGTTTTGTTTTTGATTTTGCATTCAGATTCTTGGAACCATTTTATCTTTTTCATCAGAAACGATAACTCCCTGTTACATAATAACTTCGGCCTGGCAATGGGTATCCCACTAAATCTTCCACACGTTTGTCTGTAAGATTCCGTACTTCAAAACCTAAAATCAATTCATTTCCTGTTTCCTTGTTTTTGTAAGGTGAATATTGGATATAAAGATTCCAGAATTGACGAGCAGGGAGATATCCCAAATATTCGTTGGTTCGGTCTCGAAAATTGGCTCCAATGTATTTGTATTCAAGTCCTATTTCAGATGTTTCATTAAAATAGGCAAGTAATGCACTACCTTGGCTTTTCGAACGCAGTGGTAGGTACTTTCCATTTAACGCAGGTGATTCGGATACGTTCCTAGCATCTTGGTATGTGTAATTAAAATTGAATTTTAATCCTTTGTTCCAGAGGAGATTATGACTTGTCTCTGCACCACGAATGAATGCTTCATCCACGTTTTCTGGCCTGAGTGTAAATTGGGAATTTGGTAAAAATAAAATCATGTCATAGATTCGTTTCTGAAAATAAGAAACATCTGATTGAATTTTCCAATTCGAGAATAATTTTGCATTTAGATAAAAGCCAGCATCTCCATTTCTACTTTGTTCTGGTTTGAGTTTAGGATTGCCTACAATACTTCCTCTTTCGCCGAATAACTCTAAAAAGGTGGGGATTCGGAAATCTTTGCTGATATTGGCAAGTGATCCAAATTCTATCTGATCTTTTTTGATCCAAACAATTTTGAGTCCAAAACTTGGATTGGTGAAGTTCTGTCTCACATAAAATACATCGTTTAATGGATCTAGAAGTTGGTTTCGGATACTTGTTTCATCCTTGCCGAATCGATCTGTGTATCGTTCAAATCGGACCTGAGGAACCAAAAACACTCGATTTGAAAATAAACGAATTTCATCTTGAAACGTAAAACTTTGGGTATCCCTTCTTTTTTTGGGTTCTTTTCGTTCGGTTTCATGATTGGCACGTTTTTCATACCGAGTGAAAAATTCCTGTTCGGTTTGAAGGGATGCTCTTAATACTTGGTGGTATTCCAAAAGATAAAGAGTTGGTGAAAGTTGAAAACCATATTGAGTTGTTTTGGTAAACGCATTGGGTGTTCCAAAACTAAACTCTGATTTAGGATCAAATAAATCATCCTTCGCAAAATTTCCATAAGTCTTTGTTTCTAATGTTAGGTTGGTGAATAAAAATTCATTGGTCTCGGTTGTGATAGCAGAGGAAAGTTTACTAAAGACTCTACCTACCGACGTTGTTTGTCGATTCCCTGGACCAGGTAATCCTTGTTTTCTGTGGATATAATCATTTAAAAAATTAACTTTAGTTTTACCAAATTCCAAGGATACATTTCCAGTAAAACCTGTTTTGCGATACTGAGCATTTCTTCTCTCATCAATTGTATCATCATATGTATTGAATAAAACCGTTCCTTTGTTATTAAGATATGGAAAGTTCTGGTCCGATGTTTCGTGAAGAGCCTGCACAAAATAGGAACCATATGCAAATTGATCCATGTGGGTAACGGTTGCTTTTGCTGTTTTAAAACTACCACCCATCAAATTCACACGTGTAATCGGTTTCTCAATTTTTGTTTTGGAAACTAAATTGATGGACCCACCAATCGCAGATCCTGAAAACCCGGCAGGTGTTCCTGATTTATAAATTTCAATCTTTTCTAAATTGTCAAAAGGCAAATCTGCTAAATTGATTTCCCCACCTAATGAATTGTTAATTGGTACTCCATTCCAATACACTTTCGATTGATTGGGATTTGTTCCACGCAGGGAGAGTGTAGAATAGGATCCAAGACCTCCATATTGTCGAATCCTAACTCCAGCTTCCCGGTTCAATATATCAGGAAGACTCATGTAGCGATTGTTTTGCGACTCAACATTGATTTCCTTTTGAAATCCTGTTGGGTTTTTACTAAAATTTGTATTTTTTGCTCCGGATTCTACATTGGCTTTGATTTCGACCGTTTCTGGTTCCTTTGTCACAGCGGTCTGGGAAAAGAGAATTTTTGGCCCAAAGAACAAACCAAAGAGTAAAAATAATTTGTATTTGGACACCATGAGTCGTTTTTTTCTCAGTACCTTGCCAAGCTGAAATAGGAAAATTGAGTGTCAATTCCCTAAAGGAAAAAAGCATTGGTAACATGAGACATTACGACGTATTCGGCGTAGGGAACGCCCTAGTAGACATTATTGCTTTTATTGATCCCAATTTTTTAGAAAAACAAAATATCACCAAAGGTGTTATGACCTTAGTGGATGAATCGAGACAAGGTCAAATTCTTGCCGATCTTCATGACAAGAAAAAGGAACTTCGCTCTGGTGGAAGTGCCGCAAACACAATGATTGCGATTGCCAATTCTGGTGGAACTTGTTGTTACACTGGAAAAGTCACACATGATACGTATGGTGAATTTTATAAAAAAGATATGGAAGAGGCTGGTGTTTTGTTTGAAACGACTCCAGACAAAGAAGGTCATACGGGAACTTGTGTGGTTTTAACAACTCCTGATGCGGAGCGAACCATGCTTACAAATCTTGCGATCTCTACATCTCTCGGTCCAAACGATATTGATGTGGAAAACCTAAAAAAAAGTAAATTTGTTTATGTAGAAGGTTATTTGTGGGATGGAGATTCTACAAAAAAAGCCAGTGAACTGACTATGAAAATCGCAAAAGAAAACAATGTAAAAGTTTCTTTTACCTATAGCGATCCATTCTGTGTCAATCGATCAAGAGACGAATTCATCCATCTTACAAAAGAATATGTAGATGTTATATTCTGTAACACAGAAGAAGGCCTTGCTCTCAGTGGTGCCAAAACGCCAGAAGAAGCTGTACAATTTGTATCCAAACTTTGTCCTTTAGTGTTCATGACTGCAGGAAAAGACGGAGCGTATGTGGCTGAAAATGGTAAAATTACTCTTGTTCCTGGATTTCCTGTGAAACCAATTGATACAACAGGTGCAGGAGACGCATTTGCCGCAGGTGTTCTCTATGGTCTTACACAAGGATACTCAGCGCAAAAATCGGCAAGATGGGGTAACTACGTGGCTTCACGTATTGTCTGTGAGGTGGGGCCAAGACTTTCAGTTCGACTCATGGGACGACAAGAGGAAATCTTGGATGGCTTTTTAGACAAATAAAACTCATGTAAGGATTTGTATTATTTTCCGTGAAAATCTTCCCATAGGGTTTGGATTTTCTCAGAAATTTCAAGAGGGGCAAAGGGTTTTTCAATCACTCCGATGCCCCCTCTTTTTTGGTATTCTAAGATTTCATTCTTTAACACTCGCGAGGTGATAAAAGCAACAGGGATATCTTTTGTCTCTGGAAAAATTTTTAATTCTTCAATCAGCTCCATTCCATTCATTCCAGGCATTAACACATCCAAAAGGATCAAATCTGGTCTTAGAATGATTGCTTTTTGTAATCCTTCTGGCCCTGTTTTTGCAAAACTAACCTCATAACTTGAGTTAAATGAAAGAGCAATTCTAAGGATTTCAACGATATCTTCTTCATCTTCTACAATTAAAACATGTTTTAAAATAGGAAGATTCATTGGTTCATACCTTGGGGAACTTGTCCAGGTTTGACAATTGGTAATTCAATCGTAAAAACAGTGCCTGTATCATCTGAAAAAAAGTAAATTTTTCCATTCATTGCTTCCACAAACCCTTTAGTGATAGAGAGTCCAAGTCCAGACCCACCAACTAACTTGTCTTTTGGTGGAGCTCCTTGCGCAAATCGATGGAAAAGTCTTGGTGCAAAATTGGGATCAATGCCTGGACCATTGTCTTTGATGAGAATTTTAGCTTTTGTTCCTTCTGTTTCAACATAGATTGTGACCTCAGAAAATTTGGGTGTGTATTTTACGGCATTAGAGATCAAATTGGTAAGACAATGATTGAGTCTATCTTCATCCACATAAACGTTTGTATGCGGAAAGTTGGAATCAAAGTTAAGTAAGACATGGTATTGTTCGGCAAACGTTCGCATTCCATCGACTGAGCTTTGTAGAATTTCCTTTAACGAGTAAGTTCTGAACTTAAAATTGATATTCCCAGAATCGAGTGCTTCAATATCTAGTAAGTCAGTCACAAATCGCACGAGTCTTTGTGTATTTTTTCTGCAGATATTGAGTAGGGACTTTGTTTGATTCGAAACTTCACCTGCAACACCAGCCAAAAGTAAGTCAATAGATCCTTTAATGGATGTTAGCGGAGTTCTTAGTTCATGACTTACTAAACTAATAAATTCGTTTTTTAATGCTTCTGCTTTTTTTCTTTCTGTAATATTTCGAATGATTGCCAGCGCATCGACTTCACTCGTTTTTGTGAACCGTGCTTCAAAGTATGTTTCGCCATCAGGATCTTGGATGGAATATTCCACTGATTTGGATTCTCCCAAACTAATGACATGCTCTAAAATGGATTTTATCTCTTCCAGTTTGTCTTTTGGGAAGATGTCTTTGATTTCCAAATAACGAAGGTTTGTTTCTTTATCTTTGCAATCCCAGCCTGTAAAATCTGGAAATTCTTTGTGATTGATGGTTCGACCGTTCCGATGGATTCCATACAGCAAGTCAGGCAATGCATTCAAAATAGTTTTATTTTTTTTGATGATTTGGCTAAATTCATCTTTTGCATTGATTTGGTGGGTGATTTCCGTTGCGAGGATGATGGTAAAATTTTCTTGAGGGAATACTTGCATATCAAACCAACCCATCCCGTCGAAATATGTTTCCTCCGATCGAAAGGTTATTTTTCGTTCGATTGCCTCTGACAATTGTGTCCCAAATTCAATGATTTTGAGTTCTGGAAATAAATTCCAAATATTTTGCCCTAACATTTCTTCAGCGGATTTCCCCGCCATCTCAGCACCTTTTGCATTGACGTAAGCGTAATTTCCGTTCCTGTCTAAGACAAAAACCGCATTCGTACGGGTTTCTAGGATTTTGTCAAAGTATTGTGGGACAAAATTGTGCCAATTTTGGTGCAGAAGTTGCTTTGCATCAAAAAAGCTCGCTTCATCCTTGAAAAAGCTTTTGATTTTTTCTAGAAATTCATTCATAGGTGCAGGTATACGAAAACTAAACCAAAGTTATGATACAAGTCAGCAATTTATCCAAATTTTACGGCGAAAAACGAGCCATCTCTGGTCTGAATTTTAAATTAGAAAAAGGTGAGATTGTGGGTCTCCTTGGTCTTAACGGCGCAGGAAAAACCACAACGATTCGTATCCTGACTGGGTATTTGATACCAAGTGCGGGAGACGCTTCCATTGATGGTAAGTCCATCTTTGACTTTCCTCTAGAAGCAAAACAAAAGATAGGTTATCTGCCAGAAACTCCTCCACTCTATGAGGATATGACGATATCTGAATACCTGCAATTTGTGGGTCGCATGAAAAAAATTGAGGAGTCCAACATGGATTCTGAGATTCAAAAGGTGATTGAAAAAACAAACCTAGTTCATGTGAAAGAGAAACTCATTGGAACACTTTCTCTTGGGTATCGCAAACGTGTTGGGATTGCGCAGGCAATTTTGGGTGATCCAGAAATTGTGATTATGGATGAACCTATCTCTGGTCTTGATCCAAAACAAATTGTTGAGATTCGTACCTTGATTCGAAGTCTTGCAGGAAATCATACAGTTCTCATTTCCAGTCACATCTTGACAGAAATTTATAAAACATGTGATAAGTTTTTATTCCTCCACAAGGGAAGTTTGAAACAAGAATTATCTCTCTCTCGGCTGGAAGAAGAAATGAATCGCCTTGCGGGTTGGGAAGTTGGATTGTCTGGAAAATCGAAAGAAGAACTATTTCAGTTTATGCAATCGGTTGGATCAGGAACTGATACGGTAACAGAGATAGGAACAAACAAAGAAGAAGAGATGTTTTTAGTTCGAACAACGAATCCAAAACAATTCAAAGAATCATTATTTTCCAAAGCTTTATCTTCTGGAATCCAAATTGAATCTTTAAAAAAACAAGAAGTATCACTCGAGCAAATTTTTATGGAGAAAATATGAACTGGCAAACGGCTGTTTGGATCTATAAAAAAGAATTACAATTATTTTTTGGAACCTATATGGGACCACTTGTGCTTGGTGGCACTGCATTTTTAAATGCACTCTTCGTGATGATTCTTAATTTTAATGGCACTGCCAATTATGAGATTGCCACTTATATCACTTTTATTTCTTTTATGACCACCATCTTGATTGCAATGGTGATCATTTCTATGGGTTCTATCGTAGAAGAAAAAAATAAAGGAACACTTGAATTGTTATTCACGTCACCAATTACCGATTTGGAAATTGTGTTCGGTAAATTCATGTTTGGTGTTACTGTTTGTGCCATCATCACTGTTTTTATCAATGGACTTTTCCCGTTACTTCTCTATGCCTTTTGGAAAGCTCCTTTTTATATGGTGGCTTCTGGGAGTATTGGTGTCTTTTTACTTGGTATTTTTACCTTCGCCATCGGGATGTTTGGTTCTAGCCTTGGGAAAAACCAAATGATCTCACTTCTGATTTCGGTGCTCATCATTTTGACTCTTTGGGTTGTCGGTTATTTTTCTCATTTGTTCCAAGCAACAACAAGGAAGGTTCTATTTCACTTGCACATCTTCTCTCATTTTGCTGCATTTGCGAAAGGTGTTCTTCCCTTAACAGGAATTGTTTTTTTCTTAAGTGGAACCTTCCTATTTTTATACTTAACCGTAAAGGTCTTGGAATCCAGGAGATGGAGAGGTTAAACTATGTTATTATCTGCTGATAGAGTACTTCCGTTTGTAAGTTTAGTATCCCTTTTCGCCTATTTCTTGTTTGATGGAATGGTTGTGGATCCCAAAAGGAAAATTATCTTTTTGGGTGTAGTATTTTTGTTTTTAGCGTCCGATACCATCGTGCGAGCCTTTTCTAAAGGGATTCGTAAAGAGGATCAAAATCGATACATTGCAGCAGTATTTGGAATTGCTGCTTTTCTGTTATCCGTTTTACGCGATTTCTTAGATTTAAAACCTGTTGCAGGTTTTAATGAAGAGGTTAGTGCCATTCCCAAAATTAGAGAATTTTTACTTTTGTGTGTGGTACTTTTTTCTTTGGTATTTTTGTTACAGATCATCCTACTTGAAATTGGAAAATCTTCTCTTGAAGCACAAAGTAATTTGGCAAAATCCAAAAGTTCCCTTTTACAAAATGCGGTGCTAGGATTTTTATTTGTTCTTCCAGTTCTTGTGGCTGTGAATTATTTTGCGATCAAACGGAATTATAACTTTGATTTAAGTAGCCAAGGGAAATTCTCTTTATCTCAGATCTCTCGAAACTTGATCAAACCGATTTCTCAAGATGTAACGATTACGGCCTTTTACCCAAGGCCACTCGAAGCCGATGGTCCTGCGAACGGTGACAAACTCACTGCGTTTGCACTCACACGAGTTAGACCTGATATAGAAATTTTACTCGATCAAATCAAAGCAGAAAATTCACACATCACAGTGCAATTTATCAATGCAGATGTGGAGATTGATTTACTCAAAGAATTTGGGCAAGTTTCCAATGGAACGATCTTTGTTCGCTCAAAAAAACAATCAGCTCTGACATCTCTCACTCCGTTTGCAGAAGAACGAGTGATTGCCAAAGAACCAAAAGATTTAGAAGATTTAGAACGTAAGTTAGTTGGTGCTTTGCTCAACGTGACCACAGAACAAAAGAAAGTCTACTTCACAGTCGCAAACGGCGAAAGGTATGGAATTTCGTTTCGAGCCTTACCTAACGAACAAGTGAATCGTTTTGTTTCTTCCCTTCAGTTTTTAAACTTTAAAGTTGCCGAGTTAGGCTTTGGGCAAGGTTGGCCCTCCAAATTACCAGAGGATGCAGACATGCTTGTGATCCTTGGTCCAACTGTTCCGTTTTCCAAAGAAGCAAGAGAAGAACTTTCTAAATTTGTTCTCGAGAAAAATGGCAAAATTCTCATCACCATGGAACCAAAAGGAAGTGAAGATTTTAGTTGGTTGTTACAATCTGCTGGTTTAAAATTCAAATCTGCACCCATGATTGAACGTGAGGATAAACCAGGTTTTATCGTAGCAAAACGTTTCCCTGAAAATCGACTGACTGATCTCTTACAAAAAAAAGATATGGGAATTTTATTTCCTTACAGTGGTTATTTGGAGACGGAACCAAACGCACCAACTCCCTTTCAATGGAAATCAGAGACACTCTTGGAATCTGGCTATGAGGCATACCAAGATGAAAACAATAATGGGAAAATGGATCCAAATGAAAAGAAGGAGAGTAAAATCCTATCTGTTGTTTTGTCGCCTATGTCACTCACTGGTGAGAAATCCGGAAAAATCATTTTACATGCAGGAACAAGTTGGATCACAGATCAGTTCATTCCGTATGTGATGAATTCTCAGTTTTCCACAGTCTCTATTACGGGTTTATTCCAAGACAATATTGTTGCTGAGATTCCATTAAAAAAGGAAGAAGTGGATACGATTACTCTTTCCGACAATCAAAAGTTAGTTGCTTGGGTGATTGGAGTGTTTTTGTTTCCTGGATTTATTTTGGCTGTCGGTTCTTATTTTGTCTACGTTAGACGTAAACACTCCATGTTAGAAGTATGAAACAAAAGATTGCTTTAGTTCTTATTGCCTTTGTAGGATTGTTTCTTTTATTTTATTGGATGGAAGATCATCCAGAGAACATTTCGGAGACAAATTATTGGAAAGAAGATTGGAAATCAATTCGTTTCCTCCCACCTAAATCCGATTGGTGTGGGAATCCCATTCCCAATTTTGCAGAATCTGCCATGGTCTTTCGTAAGATTCCAAGAGGATGGAATGAAACTGCTTTGTACTCAGTCACTACCTTGCAAGACGGAAAGAGTGTAGTCTATGAAGGCAATTACAATGTGAAAAATAGTTTTTCCGAACTCAGTGTTCTTAAAACTAAACTCATTGAATCTGCATCAGATGAAATTAAAAAAACATACTGTTTGGGAGAATCTTCTCCTTCTTTAACACTTTCAGAGGACAATGGAAAGGAAATATCGTTTGATACCGATAAACAACTGTTCTTTGGAAAAAAAATTGGATCAGATGATGGACGTATTGCCACCCTCATTAAAAATGAGATCATCGCACCCTATCAATACATCATCGAAAAATTTAGAACTCCTGTTACCAATTTCCGTGAGAAGATGTATGTCACGATGAGTGAAGGTTTTATCCAGGAACTCAAATTTTCTGGCCAAGGGATTGTAGTGCAGGTAGAAAACAGAGCCAAAAAGAACCAATACGGTGTGTTTGTAAATGATTGGAGTCGTTCGACTGGGGAACGGATCGTATTGCCACCGGATGTCGGAAACCAATGGGAATCTGTAGTGAAAGGTTTGAAAGTGGAGTTTTACCCAGACGAAACGGGAGCTCCACCATTTCCCACCTTGACTGACATCGCAAGTCCAGAAGCGATTCTCGATGTTACCATTGCAAATGGTCACAAAATTCGATTGTCGCTTTATCCTGTTTGGGAATCGGGATCAGAAACTTGGCGTCCAGTGCGAAGGCAATTTCCTCCCTATTTTGAGGAGTCCGTCTCTTGGATGAAAGAAGAATCCTTCCAAAACTTGGTGAATGCCGTCATGAAAGTGAAAAGTGCTTCCCGATACGAGCGCCCCAACCAGAAAATCCAATAAGGTGCAAAAAGTTTCTACCATCGTCCTTCGGATGCAACTCATCCGTGATTTGTTTTATTCACCCATGTCTGCCTTTGAATCCTATTTTCACAAAACGGATTTGGGTGGGCGTGATCTTTGGCTTTCTCATCTCCAACTGATGTTGCTTGCGCCAATTGCCAAATTTCTCGGCAACTGCATTCAGATTTTGATTTTTAAAGTTTCGTTTGTAGAAGAAGAAACAAGGCTCACATACACGCAAGGTGTTGGCACAGTTTTCTTTTTTTATTTTGGATTTTATTTTGTCGTTCGGCTTGTGGATAGTTTTCGGATGTACCACCAAATGCGTGATCGCACAAAAGATTGGGAGGGACCAGAACCTCATGTCTTTCTGATCTCTTTTTTGGCATTCACTGCAACTTCGATTTTTTGGATTTTTCCTGCACCTATCCCCTTATTAATGTTAGTTGTAGGATTTGTATATTCTTTACACCTGTCCTATTTTTATTTATCGATTCGACGAACTTGGACATCATTGGATTTTTTGTTTTTTTTGATGAAAGTGGTTTTGTTCTTTTTAGTACTACTTTCGATTCCTTTGTTTTTTTATAACCTCATTAGGACGGTACTCTTTTGAAGATATTTTTGGTAGGAATTGGCGGAATTGCCATGGGCAATTTGGCCTATATGTTAAAAAGCCAAGGTCATGATGTTTCTGGTTCAGACCAAAACCTATACCCACCTATGTCGGATAAATTAGAAGAATGGGGACTTTCACCTAAGTCTGGTTACCGTAAAGAGAATGTCAAAGGAGCAGACCTTGTCATCATTGGGAATGCGATCTCTCGTGGGAATCCTGAAGTCGAAGAGGTTTTAAACACAGGCATTGAATACATGAGTATGGCAGAAGCCATTGGTCATTTTTTTCTGAAAGGGAAAAAGCCAATTGTGATTTCTGGAACTCATGGCAAAACCACGACCACTTTTCTTACCCATTGGATTTTAGAATCCATTGGACTTAAACCCGGTCTATTTGTGGGTGGAATTCGAAAAGATGGATTTCCTGGGTTTGCTCTCGGAGAGGGAGATTACTTTGTGATCGAAGGAGATGAGTATGATTCTGCTTTCTTCGATAAGAGTTCCAAGTTTTTACACTATAGACCGTATTACCTTGTGATGAATGCACTTGACTTTGACCATGCCGACATCTTTGCAAATTTGGATGCCATCAAAGTGATGTTCAAACGGTTGTTAAACTTAGTTCCCAGCCGTGGGAAGGTTTTTTATTGGAAAGGTTCCAAAAATTTAAGTGATATCACCAAAGACTACCAACATGCACCTGTCGAAACCTTTGAGTTAGGTGACAAAAATTCCATTTTTAAATATGAAAAAGGAATTTTAACAGAGATACGAACTAAATCTAGATTAAAACCATCTCTCATTGGGTCACATAACTATCGCAATGTGGAAGTGGCAGTGCGTGTCTGTTTGGAAATTGCTCCGCAAAAACGAAAGGAAATTTTGGAAGCAGTGGAGTCTTTTCCTGGCGTCAAACGTAGACAAGAAAACTTGTATGTTTCCGAATCGGGTTTACTTGTGGAAGACTTTGCTCATCATCCTGTTGCCATCCAAGAAACCATCAAAGCCCACAAAGAAGCGTATCCAGGTTACAAAATTATCTCTCTATTTGAACCAAGAAGTGCTACTTCCCACAGAAATGTGTTCCAAGAGGATTTTGCCAAATGTTTTAAAGGAAGTGATGTGAGTATTGTTACGGAAGTTTACCAAGTGGACAAAGTGAGTAAATCACTCCGCCTCAATGTGAAAAAGTTGGTCAAGGACATCAAAACCAATACCAAAAAAGAATCTCTCTATGCTGCCACACCAAAAGACATTCCTTCTCTTTTAAAAAAGATCTTACCCAAATATAAAAAAGACAAACTCATCATCCTTGCCATGTCCAATGGTGCGTTTGGTGGCATTTATTCTGAACTAAAATCCTTAATGGAAACCCGAGAATCCCTATGAGCCTATCCCAAGAAATCGCATCACTTGTCAAAGAAGCAGAAACTGTATTGAATTCCGCAACCAATGAACAAGAGTTAGATGCTCTGAAAAACCAGTTTATCGGTAAAAAAGGAAAACTCACCTCTGTTCTCAAGGGACTTGCGTCTCTTTCTGTGGAAGAAAAAAAGACTGTTGGTAAAGAAGCAAACGAAGCCCAAACACGACTCGAAGCGTTTGTGGAATCCAAACGAATTTCTCTTAAAGAAAGTTTTTATGAGAACCAATTGGGAAAAGAATTTTTTGATACACTCCGCCCACTTCCGAAAAAGGAAAGAGGGAGTTTACATCCGATCTCCCAAATCCAATACGAGATCGAAGACATCTTCACTTCCATGGGTTTTTCTGTGATGGATGGTCCAGAAGTCGAGACAGACGAAAACAATTTTGGCGCCTTAAACTTTACCGACGATCATCCTGCTCGTGACATGCAAGATACGTTTTATACGGTCGATGGCAATTTGCTTAGGACTCATACGTCCGCCATCCAAGTGCGTGCCCTACGAAAACTAAAACCACCTTTCCGTATCATCGCTCCTGGTCGTGTGTTTCGGTATGAAGAAGTGGACGCCTCGCATGAAAATACCTTCTACCAAGTGGAAGGAATGGTGGTAGGGGAAAACATTTCCGTTGCCCATTTGATTTATACAATGGAGACACTTCTCTCTCGTGTGTTTCGTAAGGAAATCAAAACAAGACTTCGCCCAGGATATTTCCCATTTGTGGAACCAGGATTTGAACTCGATATCAATTGCCTTGTTTGTAATGGTGATGGTTGTAGTGTTTGCAAACACTCAGGTTGGCTCGAACTTCTCCCATGTGGGCTTGTGCATCCGAATGTATTAGAAGCCGCTGGCCTTGATTCCAAAAAATGGACAGGGTTTGCTTTTGGACTGGGACTTGACCGATTGGTGATGATGCGTTATGGGATCCATGACATCCGCTATTTCCAATCTGGGAACTTACGTTTTTTGAAACAGTTTTAGGTTAGATTAGAAATTTTCAAATTGATGAGTTTCATATTCAATTGAATTCAATATGAAACATGTCTGATTACATTTACAGAGACCAGTGAAGGACATAGATGCCAACATTGTTTTCTGGTTTTTATTCAGAACCATAAATAAACTGAATTGCCACCATCTAGATAGGTGGTGGCTTTTGCTTTGCAAATTACTTCAGATTTAATCCACCACCGCTTGGATTTTTCCATCGATCGTTTGGAATTCCACTTTGGTTTTTCCTAGCTCCAATCCTTCTTTTGAGACGATCTCCTTTCCTTCTTTGTCATAAAGATTGGTGAGAACCATTTCTCCATTGTCTTTGGTAGAACAAACAATGAGATAGGGTGGTTTTTTCTCTCCGCCTGGATTGAAGTAAATCGTTGTTGCAGAAAGAATGGTGGCTTTTTCCTTTTCCTTAGGACTTGGAACATTCACTTCTAACGGTTTTAAGCTCATCGGTTCCTTAGGAGTTTTATCGATTTTGTCTTTGGAAAAAAGGATCACAGAATTGATGCTATCAATCCCACCATTGCCTCCAAGCAAACTTACCTTAGGTGGTTCACTCAACACATTCGGCAGAGGATGGACAGAAAGTCCGTATTGGCTACAAACATCCACAAGTCCTGTTGCCCCGGAAAGTGCCATCGCCGCTTGGTAATTCAAAATCCCACCACCCAAATTGATCGGGATTTCTTTGGTTCCATTCGAGATTTTCCCTTGGCGAAGGGTAGTGGCTGTTTCTTTGGGAGACACTCCAAAATACAAGGAAGCTTCATGGATGATCATCCCTGTAAAACAATCATAAATCCATGCATATTCTATCTCTGATCGATTAATTCCACTCGAAGCGACAGCTCTTTCACAAGCAAGGCCTGCTGGGCTTTTTAAATCCTTTTTTTGGATGAGGTATTCAGCATGGGCGCTATGTCCTGAACCAATCACATAAATGTGTTTAGCATCAGATTTGATCACCTTATTTTCGATTAACTTCTGTTTCATGGTCTCGGAAGTAATGAGGGTGGCAAATCCATGATCAGTGACAATGGCAATCATTGGTGTGCTGTAAACCCCTGAAAGTGGTTTCTTTAATTGTTTTTCCACCATTGGTTTTTGGTATTGGAAGGCACGGGGATTGGTTTCGGCAAGAGATCGAAAGTGTTTGGTAATCTCTTCTAAGTCTTCACTTGTCACACCAGTATCAAACATCATTCGTTCACATAACAGTGAGTAAAGACCAATCAGTGTGGCTCCATACGGCATTTCCCAATCCTTATGGCATACGGTTGCTGTGAGTCGTTTGAGGTCGGAGACTTGTTTGAAAACAGATTTGGGAATGTCGGCGGCAGCGACTAAAACCACAGCATAAGGATTGGCTTTGACTATCGTATGGGCCTGTTGGAGCGCACCTCCCACACTGGCACCACCTAAGTCTACTGTATGGCAGGCAAGACCGCCAAATCCCATATCATTTGCATCTTTGATGGTAAACCCATAACCTTCCCTGCCGAGAGACTGCGCTTCGATGGAAACAAAATCGGTGAGATAGGGTTTGAGTTTTTCTCTGTCGGTTCCTAAAAAACCGAACAGTTTATCGACTGAGTGAAATAGTAAAGATTGGTATTTTTCCAGTGGGGTGAGGTTTTTGTAAACCTCGGCATCAAATTCCGATTCAATTGTGTCGCTGACACCAAGTAAAATAGGGTTCATGAAGCCACATTTGAACTAACCTTCTAGATTCATCAAGGCATTCATTCGAAAATCTTGTATGATTTGTTTGCATCGTTCAGTGATCCGAGTCAAACTTTCCCCAAACTTTTTCCCGTTGTATGCATTAAAAGAATTCGGGTATTCTTTTTCATTCACTTGGACAATCATGTCTGGATTGATTCTGTTTTTTGCCATTAAGTCTTGCACTGCAACAATGATATTCTTTAGCGCAATACATCCATCTTTCAAAAGATTTTGGGATGCTTTTTCAATAACAATGGCATTGCCATTGGCATCTAACAAGGTTTTCATGAACTCTTGCATTTTCATGGAGGGAAGACCACGACGGGTTAGCCCAATTCGTTCCACTTGCAAAACTGCATCTTGGAGATGAGAGTATTCGGGAGTTCCTTTGAAAATATAAATGAGAACTGGTAGTTCGATCTCTGTAAAATCCAACATGGCTCCATAAAAATAACGTGTTTCTATTTTGGCCAATGGATGGAAGTCTACTTTCTTGTAGTTAGCCAACTTCTCAATCGATTCATCCATGATACGATTGAGAGTTTGTGCTTTTGCTGCTTCTTTTTTGGCTGCCAGTTCTTGGAATTTTGCTTTGAGTTGTTCTAAAAAAGTAACTTCTTCTGTGAGAAATTTGGAAATGTTGCCTCTCAGTTTTAACACCTGTAAGTAACGCTGCTCAAATCCTGTTTGGTCAAATGCTTTTGGATTGAGTTTTCCATGTTCTCTATATTCTGATCGAATTTTTTCTAAAATGGCTTTTGTTTCTGCTTCTGACAGTTCTTTCATTTCGATTGTTTCCAGTGTTCAATTTCCAAAATGGTTTTATCTAAATCCTGCGCAAAATAAAGAGAGGCATTTTTTGCATCTACATACATCAATTGGTTGGCATATTGTAGTTGTTTGACTTGGATTTCATTTTTGAGGTTCAATATATTCAATAACTGCAAACTCATTTTTTTCAAGTCTTTGATAATCCCTTCTGTATGCCTTTGCATTTCAAACAAATGTAAGTTATTTAACTTTTCTTTGTCTGACTCAATTAATTTCATCTCTTCTCTTTTTTCCACAGGAGCTTTTGAGATATAATAGGTAATGGGACGAGGATAAGAGGTCATTTCTTTATGAAGATCGATCATTTTGTCGATGGCTTCAAAGACGGTCGAATCCATTTCTCTAGAAAAATTTCCCACAATATTTTTATTTTCCGAAGGATCTCCCGTGAGCTCAAAAATCCGAGAAGATTGTAAATTTCGAATGATGGCAGTGATCCGCTCTCGGTAGGTGGCGATGATTTTTAAAAAATCATCGATTCGTTGTTGTGCTGTTTTTTCCCCTATGCCTTCTTCCAGTCTTGTTTCTGCCGTAATTTGCGAGTGGTCTGATTCTTCTTCGGGATGGTTCGAATCAGGAGTGTTTAACAATCCTTCATGAGATATCCCAACTTCTTCTTTGGGAGGTTCCTCACCTTCAAAAATATCCAAATCCACATCCTCGCGCATTAGGTTTTCCTCGACGATGGGAGATAGTTTTTCTTTGGAAATTTCCAAAGGTTTGTTACTTTTTTCAGGAGAATTTGGTTTGGCCTCTGGAGTTGTGATAAAACGACCCAAAATGGGATTGGATTTTAAATCTTCGGAAATGACGATGGGTTGGCTTGGAATGTCTGCCGTTGGTTTTGGGAGGTTCTTCTTCGGTTCTGGTTTTGGAATTGATGTTTGGTGTTGTGGCAAAAGTTCAAAATGATTGCCTACCAGTTTTAAAATTTCAATTCTTCGAATTTCCTTATTGAATCTTAAAGCATAACGATTGTTATCTTTATCAATATATCGTTGGTGGATTTGGGAAATGGAAAGTTTGAGTGGATCGATGTCTGTGATCGAATCAATTTTTATATAATGGTATTTTGATTTTTCGGGTGTCACAGTCGTAAAATTTCCAATAAAGCTTCTGTGAAAGCATACGAGAGTAAGAGGTTCGGGTCAACTTCCTTCTCCCTGGAAATGAGGCTTAACGTAAAAAAATCATACCGAGACAACTCCAGCCGTTCATAATGCCCTAATTCTCCCTGCGGAAAGTGCCCTGGTTCCATTCCTTCCAATTTTAAGGATAAGATAGCCATTTTTACGACAAGGCCAAGATCTAAGTGGCGCTGTTTGAGAATTTCGTAGAGTTCCGAATCAATCCAAATGAGAATAGAAAACATTGTCCCTCCCGAAAATGGGGTAGGAAGAAGACAGTTTGGTTCTCATTTTTTTCTCTTTCGCCTTGACCGGCAGAGTGGTACTCAAAAGATAAGTAAAAATTCCTCATAGGGGACATTCCTTGGCTAATTTAAAATCATCTAAAAAAGACATTCGTAGAACCGCTCGTAGAAAGGAGCGAAATGGAGAAGATCGTAGTGAATTACGCACTTACGCTCGTCTTCTCATTAAAGCCATCAAAACTGGCGACAAAAAAGAAGCACTTACTGTTTTCTCAAAATTATCATCCAAATTGGATCGTGCTGCGAAAACTAAGCTCATCCATAAAAAAAATGCGGATCGAAAAAAATCCCGTATGGCACTCCGCATCAACGCAATCGAGACAAAAGCCGCCTAACATTCGCTTTTAGCTACTTGGAATGAGGCCACCTTCGAGTGGCCTTTTTTATTTCTATTTCTCGTTTACAGAATTCAAAGCTCTCCTACATTGGTCATAACAACGGGCGATTAGCTCAGCTGGGAGAGCAGCTGCCTTACAAGCAGCGGGTCGGCAGTTCAATCCTGTCATCGCCCAAACCGTTTACCTTCGTTTCTATTTTTTATTTCCACTTCCTTCTCTCTCCTTACAAAGCAAAAAGATAGACTTACAGTGCGAATCCAAGAGCCTTGATTGTATTGTATGCATTTTACAAAAGAGTATGATCTGTCCTCCCTAATGATTTCGATCTCCGGTGTTCGGGGTAAAATTGGACAAGGATTTGGACTCGAAGAGGCACTTGCTTTCTCCAAATCGTTTGCGACCATGATGAACGGTGGCACTGTTGTCATTGGAAGAGACTCAAGGCCAAGTGGCCCATATTTGGAATCCTTACTCACCTCAGCATTGTTAGCTTCTGGAAATTCTGTTTTAACATTGGGTCTTGTACCTACACCTACAACAAAAGCCGTTGTGAATCTTGCTAAAGCAAATGGTGGGATTATGATTTCTGCTTCGCACAATCCCATGGAATGGAACGCATTCAAATTCATTTCTAAAAAAGGATTTTTTTTCTCTAGCGAAGAAAATCAAAAATTACTTTCCATTCTCCAAGCTGGAGCTTTTGCCAAAGAACAAATTTCTCCCAAGGGTTATGTTGAATCAGGTGAAGATTATATTGATTTGCATTTATCATCTGTTTTAAAACGAGTGAACGTATCTAAGATTAAAAAGAAAAAGTTTACCGTATTTGTCGATTCAGTCGGTGGAGCAGGTTCTTATGTTGTTCCAAAGTTTTTACAAATGTTAGGTTGTAAGGTCATATCACATAATTGTAATCCTGATGGTACATTCCCTCGGCCACCGGAACCTACAGCGGCTGCCTTAAAAAAAGTAGAACCATTCTTTAAAAAATCAAAAGCAAACATTGGTTTTGCGCTCGACCCTGATGCCGATCGATTGGTGTTATTTACACCGAAACGTGGTGCCATTTCGGAAGAGTATACTCTTCCTCTTGCCCTGATGAATGTTCTTGCTTCCTCGAAAAAAAAGTCCAAGGTTGTTGTGAATCTTTCGACTAGTTTTTTAAATGAAGAGGTCGCTTCTCGGTTTGGTGGGGAAGTGATTCGAAGTAAAGTGGGTGAAGCGAATGTTGTCGAAGAAATGATAAAGACCAAAGCTGTGTTTGGTGGAGAAGGAAATGGGGGAATCATTGATCCAAATATTCCTTCTTTTGGACGAGATACTCTCTCTGGTATTGCTCATATTCTAAACATCATGGCTGAAACTGGGAAATCCATTGATGAACTTATGGATGAATTACCGCAATTGTATATGGACAAACAGTCCTTTCCTTTGGCAAAGGGAATGTCCTTAGAAACTTTGTATGAAAAGTTTCAGAATGAATTTGCTCCTCAATTGATTTCTGATAAGGACGGGTTATGGATGTATGTTTCCGATTCTTGGATCCACATTCGCCCTTCCAATACAGAGCCAATCTTTCGTGTTATTACTGAAACAAAATCCAAGTCCGATTTAGAATCTACCTTAGAGAGGGTAAAACAATGTGTGGAATCGTAGGTTATTTAGGAAAAAGAGAAGCTCTTCCTGTCATCATCAAAGGTCTCAAACGATTAGAATACCGTGGTTATGACAGTGCCGGTGTTGCTCTGTTAAACGGTGGGTTGGAGATTGTTAAAAAGAAAGGAAAAGTTGCCGATTTAGAAGCAGAAATTGGAACGAGAAAATTAGATGCCAGCCTTGGCATTGGACACACTCGTTGGGCAACCCATGGTGAACCCAATGATCGTAACGCACACCCTCATACAAGTTCAGATGGAAATCTTGCCATCATCCACAATGGGATTATAGAAAACTATGGATCGATCAAAAAAGAATTAGAGAGTAATGGTCATGTTTTTAAGTCCGATACAGATTCTGAAGTTCTCATTCATTTAATTGAGGAAATCAAAAAACAAAATAAATGTTCCATTGAAGAAGCAGTACGTCTCGCATTAAATGAAGTAGTTGGTGCTTATGCGATTGTAGTACTTTCGAAAGATAGTGAAAGAAGTATGATTGCCGCAAGAAAAGGTTCTCCTCTTGTGATTGGAATTGGGGAAGGGGAGTATTTTGTTGCCTCTGATGCTACACCTATCATTGAATATACGAACAACGTTACATATCTCAATGACCAAGAGATTGCCATCATCAAAGATGGAAGTCTCGTGGTAAAAAACTTAGAGAATGTAACCAAAACTCCTTTCATTCAAAAATTAGAATTGGATTTGGAAGACATAGAGAAGGGTGGATATCCACACTTTATGCTAAAGGAGATTTTTGAACAACCTAAGTCCATCAAAGATGCAATGCGTGGTCGATTGGTATCCCGAGAGCACCATTTGTTTTTAAGTGGGATTGACCAATACTTAAATAGATTTCTAAATGCAGACCGTTTGATTTTGATTGGATGTGGTACCTCTTGGCATGCTGGCCTTATCGGTGAATATCTCTTTGAAGATCTTGCAAGAATTCCTACAGAAGTGGAATACGCATCCGAATTTCGTTATCGCAATCCAATTGTGACTGAACGAGATGTGGTGATCGCAGTCTCTCAATCTGGAGAAACAGCAGATACACTCGCGGCGATTGAACTTGCAAAGTCGAAAGGTGCATTGATTTTTGGGGTTTGTAATGTGGTTGGTTCTTCCATTGCTCGTGCTTCGCATGCAGGTGCTTATCTTCATGCAGGACCAGAGATAGGTGTTGCATCCACCAAAGCATTTACTTCGCAAGTTACTATTCTTACGATGATGGCTTTGTATTTAGGTTTGAAGAAAGGTTCGATTTCCTTATCAGACTATCAAACTTTATTATTAGAACTTGATTCTATCCCTGATAAAGTTGCAAAAATTTTGACCAAAGATGAAGAGATTCGTAACATCTCTGAACATTTTTACCGTGCATCTAACTTCCTTTATTTGGGACGTGGTTTTAATTTCCCTGTGGCTTTGGAAGGTGCATTAAAATTAAAAGAAATTTCTTACATCCATGCGGAAGGTTACCCTGCTGCGGAAATGAAACATGGTCCTATTGCCTTAATTGATGAAGATATGCCGGTGGTTTTCATTGCCACAAAAGACGGCTCTTATGAGAAGGTGATCTCCAATATCCAAGAAGTGAAAGCAAGAAAAGGAAAGGTGATTGCAGTCGTAACAGAAGGTGATACTGAAATCAAAGGTATGTCAGATTTCACATTTGAAATTCCAAAAACGGCAGATGCTCTTGTTCCATTGCTTGCAGTGATTCCTTTGCAATTATTGTCTTACCACATAGCAATTCTTAGGGGATGTAATGTGGACCAACCGAGAAACTTGGCAAAATCAGTAACGGTGGAGTGATTTGTGAATCTCTTATTAGATGATTCAAAACGAAATCCTGCCTTAGATCCGCTTTCCAGATTTCATTCTTTTTTTGAGTGGAATTTGGGTGGTTTGACATTGCTTGAGAAGTTAGAAAGAAAATACCCTGGTGCTAAAATTTTTTACAAGGGACCAAACAAGGATTTTGAAACTTTAATTTTTAATCGATACCCTCATGTATATCCAGCGACGTTAGAATCCTATGATTCCATTTATAGTTCGGATTCATTTTTACCTTGGGAATTACTTGGGACTGTGACTTCCATCATTGAAGAGACTCTTACGATCGAAAAAGAATGGAAACGCTTTCGCCAAAAATACAAAGCAAAACAATCTGGCTTTCATATTGTAGGTAAGGACAAACACCTTTACATTCACTCGGGTGCGACCGTTTATCCAGGGGTTGTTTTTGATACCACGCATGGTCCTATCCTCATAGAAGATGGAGTCAAAATCTCTTCTTTTAGTTTTTTAGAGGGTCCTTTGTTTGTTGGTAAAAATTGTCAAATCGACAATGCCAGAATCACAGGTGGGACTCTCATTGGAAACCAATGCCGTATTGGTGGTGAAGTGGAGAATTCGATTCTCTTGGATTTTACCAACAAACACCATGAAGGATTTTTAGGTCATAGTTTTGTTTCCAGTTGGGTCAATTTAGGTGCTTTATCTACGACAAGTGATTTAAAAAATAATTATGGCATCGTAAAACTAAAAGTAGGTGATTCCATCGTTAATACGGGAACGATCAAATTTGGTTCTGTCATTGGTCCCTTTACTAAATTAGCTATTGGTGTGATGGCAAATACTGGTACTGTATTTGATATTGCCTGTAACATCGTTGAGTCGCGAATTCAAGGATTTGTGCCAGCTTTTACTTGGGTGAAACCAGGTGGTCGTTACCGCTTGGAAGAGTTTTTGTTTGATACTAAAAAAATCATGGCTCGCAGAGGCATGAATTTGTTTGAATTCGAAGAACATTATTTGAGAAAATTGTACGGATCGTTTTCGGAGTAATTCATGACACCTAGTTTGCAAGCGCATATCAATTCAGGAAAATCAGTCGTCATCGATGGGCTAAGTTTTTTTTATATCGAAGAAGGCAAAGGTGACGAGATCATTTTACTGTTACCTGGATTTTTGACAACATCATATAATTATCGTAAGTTGGTTGAGCTTTTATCCACTCATTATCGAGTCATTGCCCTTGATTTTTTGGGAACTGGATTTAGTGGAAGGCCTGATGGACCCCTGTCTCACAGATTACAAGCCCATTATCTATCTCCATTTTTAGAAAAAGTTGTAGGGGATAAAAAAGTTCATGTTGTTGCTTTTGATTATGCATTACCGATTTTATGTTTCACGTTCAAGGAACATGCTAATCAATTTAAGTCGCTTTCGATTTTGGGTGGTTTTATGAACTTACCCAAGTTTCGATTTTACTTTCCATTGCATCTTTTACGTTTGCCTGTACTTGGTGAAATATTCTCTTTTTTGTTTCGTCCACCTTTACTTCGTTTCTTTTACAAATGGTTTTTAGTTAAAAAAACGCACCATTTTACAAGTGAGTGGGAGAAGACCATGTATCACTTGTTATTTGAGGGAAAGAATCGCAAGAATACACTAGAATTCATTCGAAATGTGGATCGTTCCACGCATGCCCTGCGTGAAATTGAAGAAGGTGCCAAACAATTTGTAGGGTTACGGCAGATTTATTTGGGAGAAGAAGATTTTCGTATCTCGCCTAAACAAACGGAATATATGAAAGAAACTTTGCGCACTAGTAGCCTTGTTTTTTTACCATGTAAACATTTGGCGATGGAAGAATGTCCTACAGTTGTTTATGAAAAACTTCATTACTTTGTAGATAGTTTTTCTCATAAGAAGACCAAAACATTCCACTTTAACAAACAAAATAAGGACTAGTATGGAAAGACTGATCTCTAAAATTAACCCACTTTCTTCCGATTTCATTGCCAATCGGACAACATACTTAGAAACATTAGTCCCCATCCGCAAAACCATTGAGCAAGTTAAGTTAGGTGGCGGAAAAAAAGCTTTAGAGAAACACAAGTCTCGTGGCAAACTCACAGCAAGAGAGAGAATTGCCGAACTCATTGATGCCGATACCGAATTTATGGAAATCTGTGGCCTTGCGGCAGAAGGTGTTTATGCAGATCCTGTTCCATCAGCAGGGATCATCACAGGTATTGGCAAAGTAGAAGGTGTTGATTGTATGATTGTTGCCAATGATGCAACTGTTAAAGGTGGAACCTACTATCCTTTAACCGTTAAAAAACACATTCGTGCCCAAGAAATTGCCGAAAACAATTCCCTTCCTTGTATTTATTTGGTAGATTCAGGTGGAGCTTTTTTGCCCATGCAGGATGAAGTATTCCCAGACAAAGATCATTTTGGTAAAATCTTTTTTAACCAAGCAAGAATGAGTGCAAAGGGCATATCGCAAATAGCGGTTGTTATGGGATCATGTACGGCCGGTGGTGCTTATATTCCGGCTATGTCAGATGAATCTGTCATAGTAAAAGGCAACGGGACTATCTTTTTAGGTGGTCCACCACTTGTGAAAGCCGCAACAGGTGAAGTGGTTACAGGAGAAGAGTTAGGTGGAGCTGACGTTCATTGTCGTATTTCTGGTGTTACGGATCATTATGCAGAAGATGATTTCCATGCACTTGAAATCACAAGATCCATCATTAAGAATTTAAATGTAAAAAATCAAACGCTTCCAAAGGATACAGAAGAGCCTTTGTATCCGTCGGAAGAAATTTATGGAATCATCGAACGTGATTCCAGAAAATCGTATGATCCAAGAGAAATAATCGCCCGATTGGTGGATGGATCAAGGTTTCATGAATTCAAAAAACTGTATGCCACCACCATTGTGACTGGATTTGCTGAAATTTATGGATACCCTGTTGGTATCATCGCCAATCATGGAGTTTTATTTTCTGAATCAGCCCTGAAATCATCCCATTTTATTGAGCTTTGTGACCAACGCAGGATTCCACTTCTTTTCCTTCAAAACATTACAGGTTTTATGGTGGGGAAAAAATACGAAAACAATGGAATTGCACGTGATGGTGCCAAGATGGTGAATGCGGTTTCTACAACGACAGTTCCCAAGTTAACTGTTGTTACGGGAGGCTCCTATGGAGCTGGGAATTATGGAATGTGTGGCCGTGCCTTTGCTCCTGAATTTTTGTGGATGTGGCCAAACTCACGTATCTCGGTGATGGGTGGAGAACAAGCGGCCAATGTGCTTTGGACGGTCAAAAAAGACCAAAAGGAAGCGGCGGGCGAAACCATCCAACCGGAAGAAGAAATCACATTTAAAAAACCAATTCTGGATGATTATGAAAAAAAATCGTCTGCTGTGTATAGTTCCGCAAGGTTGTGGGATGATGGCATCATTGATCCTGCCGATACGAGAAAAATTTTAGGCAGAGCTCTCTCTATTTTGAGTCGAAGGAATGAAGAAAGAAAACCATTTGGTGTCTTTCGGATGTAATTTTTTCCTTTTCATTTCTTATTCAGGTGCAAACTTAAATCAAATGCTCATCCAAGAATCTGTTTCAAAGCAAGTTGTGATCATTACCATTGAAGGTGAAGTCGACTTGTACAATGCGAAAGATTTGAAAGACATTTTGGATGACAAAATGCGCAAGCACCAATACGAGATTGTGGTCAATTTAGAGAAGGTTCCGTTTATGGACAGTTCTGGAATTGGAACCCTTGTGACTGCTATGTACAAACTAAAAAAATACCAAGGGAATCTAAAAGTTTGTAGTGTACACGGCTCCGTTGCTAAGGTTTTTAAAATGACTGGAATGGAAACCCATCTAGAAGTTTTTGACTCGCAAGAAAAAGCCGTCCAATCGCTGGTCGATGAAAGAAATTCGCATACCGATTGATGTTAATTGCCTATAACGAATCGGCAGCAATCTTTTTTCCTGAATTCATTTCACCTAACAATACACTAGTCTTCCTTCCGCAGTTGTAATCCTTGTTTTACTTTTTGCATCACCTCTTTGCCCTCCCACAGTTCTAAAAGATACAGTGCAAATTCAAATGCAGATCCAGGTCCTACACTTGTGTGGATGTGATGAAAGGATTCAATTCGTTTTCCCGTATACTTACCGCCAGCACCTTTTGCTAAATCCTCAGTAGATGGGAATGCTGTGTATGGATCTTCACCTGTAAGGATATTGAATGTACGTAACACGGCTGGAGCGGCACAAATCGCACCAATCTGTTTTTTTGCCGAATGAAAGGAATGTAAGAAGGTCTTTATCTCTTGGGAAGCCATCAAGTTTTTGGTTCCATTGAGGCCACCTGGCAACACAATCGCATCAAAATGGTTTGGATCAATTTCCGAAAGGATTCTGTCTGCTAGGTGGATGGTATTTCGTGAGGCAATGACTGGTTCTTTTGTAGGGCTTGCAGAAACCACTTCAACATTTCCTCGTCGTAAGACATCAATGAGAATGATGGCTTCCATTTCCTCAAAACCAGGATAGAGTGGAATCAAAACTCGTGTTGCCATACAAAGACTAGTTGACTTTGTTACAAATTGTTCAAGTTTTTTTGCAAAAAAACGATCCAAAGAATTGGGAACTTTCCCCCAGTTTCGAAAGTCTCATACTGTAGGAGAGAGTATTCATTGTCTATGACTGAGAAAAAAACGAATCCGTTACGATACCTTGCCATTGCCTTCAGTTTTTTATTATTAGGGACATTTTTGTCTCCCATTCTAACATGCGGAAACTCTACAGAGAATCCACTGCAACTCAAAGCAGATGGAGGCGAAAAACTTTCCCCAGCACAAACCCAAGCCATTGCCTTAGAAGATGCCTTCCAAGAAGTGTTTGATCGCGTTTCTCCCAGTGTGGTTTCCATTGCCACTGAAGGAACGGTGAATGTGCCATTACATCCCTTCGAATATTTTTTTGGAAGACAAGACCCAAGAAGAGGATCTCGCCAACAAAAACTTTCGGGACTTGGTTCGGGGATTGTATTGAACGAAGATGGATACATCATGACGAACCACCATGTAATCCAAAACATGGACAAGTTCACAGTCAAACTGAAGAACAAAAAAGAGTTCGAAGCGAAACTGATCGGTTCCGATGCCACAGCCGACATTGCCATTTTAAAAATCAGTGCTCCCAAAGGAACTCTCACTCCTAGTTTGATTGGTGATTCCAATAAAGTCAGAGTAGGGAACTGGGCGATTGCAATTGGTGCTCCTCTTGGACTCGAACAATCGTTTACTGTAGGAGTTGTGTCTGCCATCCAAAGGGGTGGTCTTGATACCTCTGGGCTTTCATACATTCAAACTGATGCGGCCATCAACCAAGGAAATAGTGGAGGACCACTCCTCAACATTCGTGGAGAAGTTGTGGGAATCAATCGTATGATTGTGAGCCAATCAGGTGGATCAGAAGGAATTGGATTTGCGATTCCTATCAATGAAGCGCGCCGTGTCGCAGAAGAAATCAAAACCAATGGAAAAGTGACTCGCGCTTGGATTGGAGCTGGTGTGGATAACATTGCCGAAGAAGACATTCGCCAATTCCAATTGAAAGACAACAAAGGAGCCATTGTCCGTCAAATCGTGAAAGGATCTCCCGCAGACAAAGCAGGGCTCAATTTGAATGATGTGATCATTAGCTTCGACGGCAAACCAGTGCGTTCTCCAGAAGAACTCGTAAGCCACGTGCTCGCGTCCACGATTGGAAAACGAATCGAACTAAAAATCATTCGAAATAAAAATGAAATCTTGACGTCCATCACTCCAGAGAAGAAACCCAATTGAGGTGAGTTTACGAGAAGATTGGCTGCAGGCGGGCGAAGAGGAACCAAACCTTCGCCCCACAAAACTGTCTGACTTCATTGGACAAAAAGAGGTTCTAGCCAATCTCTCGGTCTATGTCGAAGCGGCACGCAAACGAAAAAGCCCTCTCGACCATGTCCTCATTTCGGGCCCCCCTGGCCTTGGGAAAACCACCCTTGCCAATATCATTGCCAATGAACTGGCTGTGGCGTTTACGCCAACATCAGCCCCTGCTATTTCCAAAGGAGCAGATCTCGTTCGGTTTCTTACCCTTCTCAAAACAAACGAAGTTCTCTTCATCGATGAAATCCATGGTTTTATCAAAAAACAGGAAGAACTTCTGTATCCTGCGATGGAAAACTTTTTTGTGGATTTGGTCGTGGGCGAGGGTGTCACTGCCAATGCCTTACAGATCCAACTGCAACCGTTCACCTTAGTGGGGGCCACAACCAGATCGGGACTTGTGAGTGATCCACTCAAATCTCGATTTGGCATCCATCTCAAATTGGATTTTTACACGGATGAAGAGATGCAAATCATTGTGGATCGTTCTGCCAGATTACTAGGTGTGGAACTGGGGGAAGGTGTGGCGATGGAAGTGGGAAAACGAAGTCGCAAAACACCGAGAATTGCCAACCATCTATTAAAACGCGTACGTGATTTTGCAGAAGTTAACAACGAAACGTCCGTTAGTTTAAAAACATGTCGTTACGCCTTTGACCGAATGGGAGTCGATCATTTGGGTCTTGATGCTGTCGATCGTCAAATTTTGGACATTCTCATCTCCCGTTATGGCGGTGGACCCGTGGGCATCAAACCGATTGCGGTTGTTTTGGGTGAGGAAGAACGAACGATCGAGGATACATACGAACCATTCCTTGTCCGTGTGGGTCTCATTGACCGTACCCCACAAGGCCGAGTGGCTACGAAAAAAGCTTACGAACATTTAGGACTTCCGTATCTTGGAAATACGGGAGAAAATCGTGAAAATGGCCCCACTCTCTTTTGATTTCCGATTACCCGAAAAAGAAGAAGGGGAGAAACGTCTCTTCTTTGCCTTTACCTTTGTGATCTTACTCTCTTCCTTTTTTTTGGCTCACCTCATCACCCGGAATATGTTGTGGAAGATGTGGGCAGAAGAACAAGCCCAAGAAACCTTGGGACCAAAAGAAGAAGAGAAAATTTACGAAGTCCTAGTAGAACAACAGTTTATCAATCCAGATAAAAAAGATGAATACAAAGCACTTTCCAACAAAGATTCGTCAGGTGGTGGTGGGATTACCGAAAAACAAGGATTTCATACACTCACTCAATTTCGAGAATTTATAATGGGTAGTGCGGCATCCACACCAAGTAAGGCACAACCAAAATCAGAACAAACCAAAGATGACGAGCTCTTTGAAGTTGGTATTTTTAAGGCAGATCCTAAAACCAATTCCAATGCACAAGAAAGCCCGAACCAATCCGCAAGTTCTGGGCAAATGACAAAAATTCCATTCAACTATCGTTTCCAACAAGATTTTTTGTTTCGATGGGATGGAGCCAAAGCTCTCACGATTCCCACCAAACAACTTGCAGGTTATTATTACTTTAAAAACATGTTAAAACGAATTGAGGAATCTTTTGCTCCTCCTGGAGGAGGAAATTATGCCTATCGAGATATGGCAGGCATTGTTGCCCGGGAAGGAATCAAAGAAGGGGAAACCAAAGTCTTGTTTATGTTAAGCGAACAGGGGCAGGTTTTGGATGTAAGACTTGTTTCGTCTCAAGGGCAAGTAGTAGTGGACCAAGCTTGTCTTGATTCCATTCGCGGTCAAAACTTTGGTCCAGTTCCGGAAGAAGTCAAAGCCAAAGGTTTGATCTTTGGCATTAACTTCATTTTTCCTGGAATGCGGTATTACCGCTAATCCTTAACACTCATTCATTGACTAAGGTGCAACCGTATTCTTTGGATTGGAATTTTGCGGTATTGGTTCTTCCTAATCCTTTCACTGTCACAGATAAAATTTCTTTGTCTAGTTTGAATTCACTAATCGGAACCCATTGTCTTGCAAAATCATGGCACTGGTCTTCTGACAATTCCATAACAAAGTAACAACTGCAATATTCTTTTGCATAAAAACTGGAGATGATGGAAGGAAAACTGGAGAGGTGTTTCCAATTCCATTGCGCCCAAAACAAAAGTACTAAAAATAATAATGATAAGAAAATAGAGAGTTTACGTTTCATAGGATTACCGAATCACCGATTCCTTAACCAATTTTAAAAAATCATTTTTGATGAAAGCTTTTTCACGATCATCACCAAATCGAACCACAATCAAATCTAAGCTTGGGATGACATACAACATCTGTCCCCAGTGACCAAGTGCCGCAAATGTATCTGCCGGTGCATCTGGCCAAGGTTCGTGGATGCCACGATTGGGAACTCCAGTGTTTGCATACCAATGGGCTGTATAATTGTCCTGTGCTAAGTCATCTGAATACGGAGTGGTTTTGTAACCTGGGGCTGGTGTTCTTGCAAGTGTCACCCATCCTTCCGGTAACAAACGTTCCCCATTCCATACACCATCGTTTAAATACAAATATCCAATCTTCGCTAAGTCTCTTGCTGTCATATAAAGATAAGAAGAGCCAACATACGTTCCTGATCCATCACGTTCAAATGTAACATTGGTAATTCCAAGTGGTTTGAAGATTTGTTCGAAAGGAAGTTTGTCATACTCTTCGGCACCATATACTTTTTTTAAGATCGCTGAGAGTATATTGGTATCACAACTGGAGTAATATACGTGTGTTCCAGGTTCGGAACGAAGAGGGAGGTTTGCACAAAAACTTCCCATATCCTTTCGTCCTCTTGTATACAACATGGCGATCACAGACGATTTTAAAGGTCCACTTTCATACCCTTCTTCTGCAGCTAGACCAGAGGACATATTTAATAGATGGCGAATGGTGATTTTTTTATGTGCCTCATCTCGGCTGAGAGGTTCGTAATGGTAATAACCTGGGTCATCTAATTTGATCAGTCCTTGTTTGACTGCCACACCATACATCGCTTGTAAAATACTTTTTGTCACTGACCATGTTAAGTGCACTTTGTCTTCTTTAAAGTTACGTGCGTATTTTTCATAAATCAGTTTCCCATTACGAAGAATGACAAGACCATCGGTTCGTCTTCCTTTGCGATCTGCTTCATCTCCTGTACGTGTAAATGCATACTCTTCTACTAATTTGAGTTTGGCGGAAGAAACACCCACTGATTCAGGTGTCACTACTTTCCAATCAGGACTTGGCCACTCTGGTTTTATGCGTTTTGGCAATGGAGTGACATTTGGTTCTCCACCGAATGGTGAGAGATCCTTCCCACATTGAACTGTAAAGAGAACAAAGGTAAAGAAGAGAATGTGTTTCATAGAATTCCTAATCATGATTCGAAAGAGAATTCTAAGCAGATAAATTCCGTTTGAAAAGGAAAAAAGAAATTTGTTAGGCTTTTTCTGCGTATCCTTTTAATTTTTGCACCATAGAAAAAAGACCATTTCTTCTGGAGATAGATAAAAACTTTGCAAGTCCCACTTCTTCAATGAAACTTAAGGATGCATTTGCTATATCTTCTGGACTTTGTCCTGAAAAAACTCGTATGAGTATGGCGATCAATCCTTTTGTAAGTGCTGTATCACTGTCCGCATCAAATTCCAATCTTCCTTCTATAAGTTTGGGTGCGACCCAGACACGAGATTGGCAACCCGGGACTAAGTATTCTTCTGTTCGTTTTTCATCGGGAAATTTTGGTAATTCTTCACCTAACTCAATTAGGTATTGAAACTTTTCTTCCCAATCAGTGAGTTCAGAAAACTCAGAGATAATTTCTTTTTGGATTTCTTCAATGTTTCGTTTCATTTGTAGAACTTCCTTTAGGAATCTCCGTAAATTTTTCTTTTTTTCTCATGTAGAACTGATGAAAGTTAGACTTAGAAACATTCTGTATTTCGACTCGGTTCACGGTAGAGACAGTGAGTTCATATAAATCACCATCTTTATGGAAAAAATAATCCATCCTTAGTTTTTCTTCTAAGGAATATTCAACTTCATCCCAAATTAATTTTTTACCATCAAAGTCTACATACAAACATTGAGGAGGTTTTGAAAGCACATAACAAAACTCACCTGGTTTAGGTACACCTTTATAAAATAAACCGCAGCCGAAGCTAAGTAAGAAAGACAAACCTATACCGAATCCAAAGAACTTAAGACGATCGACGTGTATAAATAAAATCCTCTTAGCATTTTGATTTAGAAGATACTCAGAGGATTTTCTTTCATTGTTTCTCATTCTTTTTGATCCGACGATAAATCCAATTTGGTTTTGAGGCCTGGTTTTTCTTTGATGAACTGGGAAATCAAAATTGGAATTTCAGGATTCTTTTTTCCCGTTGTGAGATAAAACTCTTCCAAGAGATCAATTCCTTTCTGCGAAATGTTTTGCAAATGAAATATAGTTGCTTCTGTGATGATAGAAGTTTCGGTGATTCGATCTGGGTTATTGGTTTTGGCTTGGCGTAATAAGGACAAAGCCCCTACGTAATCTTTTTTATAATACTTACCGAGACCGCGTAGAAAATTTTCTTCTCTTGGTGTGAATTGGATTCCTATTTTGTAGTTTGGATCCTTTGTGAGAGTGATCAAATGATCGAGTCCTGCTGCATCACCTGCAAGCATTGTGTTAAATGTGAGAAGCCAAATGTAAACAGACTGTAGTTCCAGTGACAATTTGGAACGATCTAAATTCCCATACTCACTAACTAATATTTGTGGTCGTTTCACACCCCGATGTGTTTCCCCAAGGAATAATAAAACTCGATTGTTTTCCCAATCAGTAAACGGTGAGGAAGAATATGCCTCTGCCGTCCTCGCATTCCAAAAGATAGAATCTAACGTGGAATCTGCCAGCACAGAGGAACCTATGAATTCCCGAAAGGGGGATCCTAAGTGTAAAATCAAACTGTCATGGTCGAATAAAATCCCAATGCGATTCAAATTCCAAAACAAACTACGAGCCACCAAATGAAAGGCGACTGGATCAGTTGGGTCTTTTTCGGAGTAAGTAGTGGCAATCGACTGGAAGTCTTCAATCTCCTTTTCTTTTAAGGAGCCTGATTTCCATAATTCGATCGTTTTTTCTTTGGTCTTTTCTGCCCTCACACTTTGGTCTTTGGCAAAAAGAAAATAAATTTCTTTTCTATAGGTAAACCCTAAAGCGGAAAGACCGAGCGCTAAAACCAATAAAAATAGCGGTGCCTTTGATTTCTTCTTTCTATGCGGTTCGTACCGGGAGTAAATCGCCATTGTTTGTTCCCATTTTTTTTTGCCCTCCCCACTTGACACGGCTTTTTCTTTGTGATTTAGTGAGAAGAGTATGGAAGATGACTTTTTAGATGATGACGAATTCGATGCAGAAAGCCTAAACGAAGACGTTGTAACGTATGCGTGTGAGGACTGTGACCATCGTTGGGAAGCGGAAGGTGAGGATGAATACCTCGACTCTTGGGAATTGATCTGCCCGATGTGCGGATCTTCCAATATCACCGAACTATAATTTGACTTTATCCCATTCTCTTTTTTGTCTTTTGTTTGTTCCTGCGGTTTTATGGAGTGAATCTTCTGGATTTTCCACTCTTTATGCAGAATTCAAAAAAGGAAATTATTCTCTCGTTTCTAAACAATCGCTCCAATATCTGAATGGACGAGAGCCAGAAAAAGATCCAAGGATCTTTTTTCTGTATGTTTCAACTGAAGAAAACTGGTCAAACCTCAAATCGAAAGTTAGTAAGGAAGAATCACCTAACTTTCGATCATCGCCTCATTATTGGAATGCCATTTATTTATTTATGGAACGTGCCCTTGTGTTTGGGGAATCAGATCTTCTCGTCGAATGGGGAAAAGATTTCCAAAAAAATGGAAAACAGAGTCCTAAATACAATGATGCACTGTTGTTATACGGATTTGGATTGTTGGATTTAAAAAACGATTCGGAAGCTAAAAAGATTTTTTCTGAAATCGAAGCCAATTCACCTTCCAAACACATCCTCTCTCAATTAGAAGAACTCAAATCCGTTGGTAGATAAATGAAAGGTCTTCGTGTCACACAAGGCAAGTGGAAAGGAAAAGAAATTCCATCTCCTCCAGATGTGTCAGGCCATCTCAACTTCACGAATAGCCTCGTTAAAAAAGCCATCTTTTCTCTTTTGGATTCTCGGTTGCTTTCCTGGGGTTTACGTTTTGATTCCGTATTGTTTTGTGATTATTTTGCTGGTAGTGGACAGATCTCGGCAGAGGCATATAGCCTATCTGTAAAACGGTTACTCACCTACGAACTGGACCAAACTCGGTTTCGTAATTTACATTCGCTCTTTCGTGGGCTTCCCAATGTTCAATTGTTTCGAAAAGATGCCACCAAACATGCATTAAAATGGGAAATGGGTGATGAGATGGCTTATATTTTTTACTTAGATCCACCATATACCTACTGGTCAGAAACTCCCGCAAGAATGAAAGGGATGTTGGAAGAATTATACCGATTCTGCGTCTCGACAAAAAAACCTTTTTTGATTTTATGTCAAATTCCCGAACACCAAACCACAAAAAACATCTGGGTGAATGTTCCTTATAAAATCAGAGAATACGGAAGTCATTTTATCATTGAAACAGGTTATGAACCAATCGAAACCCGAGAAGAGTGAAAGCCCGTCTAGTTTCGGTCTCGTTCATTTTTTCTGTCTCATGCGTAAGAAATGGCATTTCTTTTATGTATTTCTTTTTTTTGTCTTCTTTTCCTTTCCCATCCTTGCTCTTCCTAACTACACGGAGGTTAAATCTAATTACAAGCCATCTGACGTACGTTTGTTGGACAGAAAAGGGGAAGTAATTCAGAGGCTTCGAGTCAGAAAGGAATACCGTTCCGAAGAATGGGTGGAGTTTTCAGATTTTCCTAAGTCTCTTGTGGAAGCAGTCATCCATGCCGAAGACAAAAGATTTTGGGAACACAAGGGTATAGATGGAAATGCTATGGTTGCTTCCCTTTGGACAAGCCTCAAAGGTTCTTCCCTTCGTGGTGCCTCTACTATTACGATGCAATTGGTTACGATTCTCGATCATGAATTGCAACCCAAAGGAAGAGAAAGAAAATCTTTATTCCAGAAAATCAAACAGATCCATCGTGCAACTGAGTTAGAATCCTTTTGGACCAAAGAAGAAATTTTTACGGCGTATCTCAATTTAATTTATTTTCGAGGAGAATTGAAAGGCATTTCGTCAGCCACACAAGGATTGTATCGAAAGTCAGTCACTTCCCTCACACCGAATGAATCTTATTTGTTAGCGGCCCTCATTCGTTCTCCACAAAGTTCCATTGAAACGATCTCTAAACGTGTATGTGCACTCAAATGGGAAAGAGATGGTGTTTCTTCTGATTGTGAAGAAGTTAAACGATTTGTCCGCGAAAGTCTTTTTCGAAATACTGACTACTCACAACAACCATCCCATGTTCCACTATTTGCAAAATCAGTCTTAGAGTTTGGTGTTCCATCGGGAACCAAGGAACAAACTATCAATACTTCCCTTTCCTTTTTTTACCAAAGAAAGGTAGAAGAGATCTTGAGAAGAAACATCAAAACATTAGAAAATCGGAATGTGAAAGATGGGGCAGTGCTTGTTTTGGAAAACAAAACGGGAAAAGTGTTAGCGTATGTTTCCAACATTGGTAAGGATAGTTCTGTTTCACAGTTGGATTTAATACGAACCAGAAGGCAAGTGGGTTCCACTTTGAAACCTTTTGTGTATGCCTTGAATTTTGAGCAAAAAAAACTTACGCCCAATTCCATTCTTTCTGATTCACCCATCGGAATTCCTGTCCACCAAGGAATTTATCGGCCACTCAATTATGATAAATCCTATAAAGGCAATGTGACTGTAAGAGAGAGTTTGGCATCTTCTCTCAATATCCCTGCGATCCGGGCATTGTCTTTTTTAGATGTAAACGAATTTGTCTCTCTTTTGGAAAGTTTGGGAATTCATGGTTTGCAATATCCTGAATTTTATGGACCCTCACTTGCCCTCGGTGCCGCAGACATTAGTTTATTAGAACTTACCAATGCATATCGAGTGTTTGCCAATGGGGGAATGTATTCGAAAGTCCAATGGACACGGGATGAAGAAATACAAAACCCAAAAAAGATTTTTTCTCCCCAAGTGAGTTATTTCATTTCTGATATTCTTTCAGATAGAGAAGCAAGGTCGCTTGGATTTGGTTGGGATAATTTTTTATCCACATCTTACTACACTTCCGTTAAAACTGGAACGAGCCAAGATATAAGAGACAACTGGTGCATCGGTTATTCTGAACACTATACAGTCGGAGTTTGGGTCGGCAATCCTACAGGAAGTCCCATGTTAGATGTATCTGGGATCACAGGCGCCGCTCCTGTTTGGCGTGAAACCATGGACTTATTACAAGAAACTTTACCTTCGAAACTACAACCAATGATTGTGGACCATTCCACCATAGAAATCGATTCGTTTTCGGATCTAAATTCGTCTAAACTAAACCATATAGAAAAAACGAAATCGTTTCGAATTTTGACTCCAGTGAGTGGTAGTATTTTTGCTTTGGATCCAGATATTCCGAATGGTCGGCAAAAAATCCTCTTTACAATCAGTTCTTACGATGTTTCGTATTCTTATCATTTAAACGATGTATTTCTTGCGAAAGCAGGAGAACCTTTTCTCTGGGAACCAAAAAAAGGAGAGTATCGATTAGAAATTAAAGACAACAATCTTAAAGTAGTTTCCTTGTCTTTATTCGAAGTTCGATAACACACATGTCAAAGCCATCCAAATACAAACATAAATTCATTCAACAAGTCGTCTGGGGTGAGATGGATGCGTTTGGTCACGTGAATAATGTAACATATGTTCGTTATTTTGAATCAGCTCGAGCCGATTATTTTACTAAAGAAGGTCTTTGGGATTCGCCTTTAAAACCAGTTCAGGCAGGACCCGTTCTCACTCACTTGGACATGGACTATCGTAAACAAGTAGTTTTTCCTGCCACATTAGAAATCACACTGGAAGTAAATTCAATCTCTTCAAGGGCATTCTCAGTGATTTGTTCGATGTGGAATGAGGAAGGAGAATGTGTTCTAACAGGAAATGCTTCTTTTGTTTGGTTTGACTTCACCACGCAAAAACCGTCTGCATTACCTGAGTTATTTAAAACTAAATTTGGAAACACCAATTTGGTATGAAAGCACAAAACATTCAAAAACGTTTTCAACTAGATGATGAGGTTCTTAAAATCTCACGAATTTGTCTTGTAGTCTTTTCTAGTTTTATCGGTTTTGGGATTTTTGCACCCGTAGATCAACTTGGGTTATACGATCCAAAATGGATACGAATCGTTCATGCTTTTATCACATTCAGTTTTTTTATTGCTACGTATTGGGTAGATTGGGTTCGAAAAAACATTCAATCCATAATGTTGATTTTCTTTTATACAATGAGTGCCCATTCTCTCATTTTATTGTATTGGAATTCGTTATACATAGGTTACTTGGTAGGAATGATCTTGGTGCTTTCTTGTATTGGAGTAAGTTTTGTCGATAGAAGATCACTCGTTTCCTATCTTGGCACTGTTACATCATTTGGAATTTTAGTAGGAATATATACGAAAGAACATCAAGTGGATTTGTCATTGTATCTTTCTGCCATCATCACACCAGCTTTAGTATCCTATTTAACGCTCAATATACGACTTAGCTCTGTTGAGAAATTGAGAGTATCAGAATCGCAACTCAAAAAATTTCAAGATCGAATGTTAAATGAATTGGAATTGGCTAACGAAACACAATCCAATTTGGTCACAACCGATTGGCCAAAAAAGAAAGGGATTAAAATTCATTCTTTTTTTCGTTCATTTGACCAAGTGGGTGGGGATGCCATTAGTTATTTGGAACGAGAAGATGGTAAGATGGCTTTGTTTTTTGCGGATGTATCTGGTCATGGAATCGCATCTGCTATGGTCTCCGCAATGGCCATCCTTGCATTTAAAATTCATGGAAACAGTATCCAACCTTCCGAATGTTTAAAATCAATTCATGATGATTTACAAACTTTGGTACCCAATAACCATATCAGTGCTTGCGTGATTTATGTTGATTTAGAAACAAAAGACATCAAGTATTCTATAGCAGGTCATCCTCCTATCATCCACATAACTCAGGAGAAAGGCCCTAAATTTTTGGAAGGAATGGGAACTCTGATTGTTTCCTTTTTGAAACCGCAGTTAAAAAACTACCAACTGTCTTTGGAAGCTGGTGATCGTGTTTTGTTGTATTCTGATGGAATTTTGGAAGTTTTCGATGAATCTGGCAATATGTTCGGTGAGGAACATTTGTTTGATTCCATTAAAAATCATTCTGACAAAAAAGGTGATGAATTTTTAAATGCTATTTATGAAGACTCTATGTCCTTTTCGGCAAAACGGATTTCGGATGATATGAGTATGTTATTATTGGAAATACAATGAACCTTATTTTAGCTCCGTTTCTCTGGTTCAAAAGAGAGTTTATCCCATTTCGAACGTTAGACAGGTATTTATTTTTCGATTTTTTTAAAACATTCCTTGGCACACTCATCATGCTCACTTCGATGATTGTGATTTATAAATTTACAGATGTGATGAAATATCTTGTTTCATCGAAAGTAAACCAATCGCATGTATATTTACACGTTTTGTATTCTTTACCTTCCATGGTGGACCAAGTTGTTGCACCAGCGTTAATGTTCTCTGTTTGTTTTGTCATAGGTCAGTTTAGCGTTAACAAGGAACTGGTGGCAATGATGGTTGCTGGTGTATCTTTCATAAGAATCATCACACCAATTTTATTTTTTGGAATTGTAATATGGTTACTAATGACTCTTTTTGGTCAGACAGTAGTCATTCCTGCCAATAAAACAGCTCAGATTGAATTTAGTATCATGGCAAAGGGTTCCAATCGTTTGATCGATTTTGTTTACCAACTACATATCAAAGGTAAAAAAGGTTTCTATTACGTCTATTGGATTGATGAAAAGGAAAATACCGTAAAAGGCGGGTTTAATTACATTGAAATCACTCCGGATGGTTTTCCTACTTACACAGTTTCTTCCCAAAAGGCAAAATTCATTCCCAATCCACATAGTTGGGTGTTATATGATGCAGAAGAAGTAAGATTTAATGAAAATTTGGAACTTGTTTCGAGAACCAAATATGCCGAGAAAACATATGATTTCCCAGAAGACTTAGCGTATTTTTCAAAGCCAGTACGCAATCCAGAAGAAATGAATTTTTTTGAACTCGCTGATGAAATTGAATCTCGCATCACGAAAGGAATTCCCTATCGAAATGTGATTGTGCAACAACATATGGCGTTTGCGATGCCTCTTATGTCATTTGTGGTAGTTACGCTTGGGGCACTTGCGGGAGCAATCACCAAACGATCCGCAGGTGTAGCAAGTCTTGGGTTAACGATTGCGGTAGTATTACTATATTATATTTTAAATTCTACCGCAAAAACATTGGCGGAAAATGGTGCACTACCCATTTGGATTGGAATGTGGGTGACTCCTGTTTTATTCACCTCTGCGGCCTATTATTTATACCGAAAGATGAATATTTAGTATCGATTCAAAATAGAAAGATTGATCGTACAGCTTTAAAAAAAACACCTCCCCATTCGGATTCCGAAAGGAAGGTACTCTTAATCCATCAAAACGAAAAAAATATTCTTATTCGTTTTCTGTTAAAAACACTCTTTTATACAAATCCGTTTGTAAAATTCCTTTCGGATCATACTTTTTCTTTAATGAGTAAAACTTCTTTAAGTTTTCTTTCGGGAAATAAGACTCCATCACTCGTTTGCGAAGAGTGGAATCTTTCGCAAAATAAAATCTTCCTTTGTGTTTTAAGACAATCTCATCAAGTTCGTGACATAGGGACCAAAGTTTTTCACGGTTACTTTTGGTAACGGGAAAGTCCATTGCCATAGAAAATCCATCCACCGCATGCGTGAGTAGGAATGGATCTGGTTTGTGTTTTTTAAAAACAGACAAGTAATTCACAATTCCACGTTCCTGACATTTGGTGAATATTTCACGAAATGCTTGTTTGGCGTTTTCTTTGGGAATGAACACTTGGTATTGGATCATGGCTCCAGGTTTGTAAACGAACTTCCAATTGGGAACATAGTCTAGTAAAAACGCATATTCTGCATGCCCTTGGTAATAAGCCTTGTTGTTCACCAAAATACTGGCGATACATTTAGCTAAATTGATCATACGCATTCCAAAATTGAAACTGAAAGGACGCATTAGGATCCACATCCATTTTTTAGGAATCACGTAGAACAAACGGGAAGGGAGGTGTTGTCTTTCTAATAAACAATTTCCAGGAAAGTCTGGATCCTCACCTTCTTTCAAATTGGTTGCTTTGTGGATTTGACCGCGACCAAGAGATTTTCCAGAAGCAAAGGCATCTATCCAACCCACCAAATAATCTGCCGTTTTGTAATGTTCTTCAAAGTAATCAAATAACTCATCAAAGTTACGCACATACACTGGATCAATTTTCATCTTTCCAGAATAGATCGGTTTCATTTTGATTTGCACTGTCAAAAAGCAACCTAACATTCCAAAGCCGGAAATTGCTGAATAAAACAGATCCGCATTTTTTTTAGGAGAACAAACTAAAATATCACCTTTTGCGGTTAAGAAGGTAAATTCTTTGATGTGCTCCCCAATCGTTCCCACTTTGAAATTGTTTTTTCCATGAATGTTCATGGAGAGGGCACCACCAAGGGTCGGCATCATTGTTCCGGAAACCACAGGTGGCCAAAATCCATTTTCAATTCCAGTTTCCCAAAGGTCTTTGATACGAGCTCCAGATTGGACCGTCATAACACCCGTTTTTAAATTAAAATCTAATACCTTGTTAAAACGAGTTAAATCTAAAACAATCCCATCAGTGTTGGTAGAAGCATCACCATAACTACATCCACCACCACGTAACGCAACTTTGGTGCCAGTTTGGTTGGCCCAAACAAAAAGTTCTTTGATCTCTTCTTCTGTTTCAGGTCGAAATACGGGAGACATGGAAAAGGAACTCATTCCCCATGCTTCCACCTTTTCAGTTTTCGGGACTTTAATATTGGGAAGGGATTTTGTTTTTTTAGCTACCATGTTAGATACTCAGCTTTTTAAAAATAAAGTTGGGAATGTTTCGTATGATAAGAGCTACCAGTGCCCAAATTCCTGGAACAAAGGCTTCGTCTTTTCCACTTGCAACAATAGAGCGAATTTTTTCAGCTGCTTCGTCTGCAGAGATTGCTTTTAACAAACCTTTTTCAGGTAATGATAATCCTTCGGTCATTTCTGTTTTGACAAAACCTGGTTTAATCGTTGTTACTTGCACATTTACTTCAGAAAGTCGGTTTCGGAGAGCTTCTAGATAGGTATTCAGTCCCGCTTTGGAAGTGTTATAAACAGGATTTCCTTTTCTTCCTCTTTCCCCTGCAATCGAGGAGATTCCGATGATTTTACCTGATTTTTGTTTGGTAAAATATGTTGCAACGGGATTGAGAAACGCAACAGCACCTAAAAGATTTACGTTTAACATTTCTAAATCTTTTTTTGTATTGTATTCTTCCTTTTTTATGTCTGGCATCACACCGGAAGCAAAATACACTTCGTCCACTCCACCGAGGAGTGAGACTGCTTTCTGAAACGTTTTTTCCGCTGAGGAAACTTGAGTCACATCGAAGACTAAAGGGAAGGCTCTTTTCTCTTTGGAAGAGTTGGCTTTTTTGGCAATAGATTCCAGGGCTTTTTCCCTTCGCGCTAAAAGGACCACTGAGGATCCAGCGTTCAATTCTTGTTCAGCAATAGCTTTTCCGATCCCACTCGAGGCACCGACGACGATTATTTTTTTCCCCATGTTTACGTTTTTTTGGTTTAATCGAATCTGGCAAGTGGTTTCAATAGGGTTGTGCCCGTAAATGAAAGAATCCTGATCGACGGGATGAATTTGATGTATAAATTTCCTGACCTGGCATTTTGTTTGGGCGAATATCGCCTCCAAGATGCGAGAATTGGATTACTTGTTCATTTAAAACGCCATTTTCCGGATCTGGGACATCGCAAAGTCCTCGTTTTTTTTGACGGAAAGAAAGAGTTACTTTCTGAGTGTTATTCGGAGGAGTGGGAAGGATTCTCCATTCATTACAGCCATGAAAAAAAAGCAGATGAACTGATCATTGGATATTTAAACTTTTGTGAAGTACCTTCTCAATGTTTGGTGATAACGTCCGACAAGGAAATACTCAGTTTTGCAAGAAGGCTTCGTGCAAAACGAAAGTCTTCAGAAGAATTTTATGCCGAATGGATTAAACGAGAAACAGAAGTGGATGAAACAGAGTTTAATCACCTGAAAGAAGGATTGACACCAAGTTCTGAAAGCGATTACTGGGAGAGACAATTCCTTCCTTGATATGTTGTTCAATTCAATACCATTTTTAATCTTCTTTTCGGTCGTTTACCTATTTTATTGGGCCATTCCCAAACAATTTCGTAAGGGCTTTTTGCTTTTCGCTGGAATCAGTTTTTATGCCTATTTTTCTTTGGCACTTACTGCCCACTTTCTCATAGTCATCACCATCAATTACATTCTATATCGAAAAATCCAATCAACACCGACTAGGTTTTGGGTGGGACTCACTGTTTCCCTTAATTTGATTAACCTTGGATTTTTTAAGTATGTGTATTTTTTTAGTAAGGTTCTTGCAGACCTTACAAGTTATCCTTTTTTCCAACAAGTTCCAAACTTAATTCATATCGCTCTACCGCTTGCGATTAGTTTTTACACCTTCCAAGTAATTGCCGCGGCAGTTGACACGTATCGGAATCCAAGTCTCCCTCCTGTGAAGGTGGAGGACTACTTTTTGTTTGTCGCGTTTTTTCCTGTGTTGATTGCAGGACCAATCATGCGAATGTCTGATTTTTTTCCTAATTTGGACAAACTAACGCCAAGCAAAGAAAAGATGTATCGTGCATCGTATTTGATGATGTCTGGACTCGTAAAGAAAGTGTTAGTCGCTGATCCAATGTCTCTAACGATTTCACCTGTGTTTAATGCACCAGCAGAATACGATTCCTTTTCTTTGTTCATAGCTGGTATTTGTTATGCCATCCAAGTGTTCAGTGATTTTTCAGGACTCACTGATATGGCAAGATCAGTCGCATTGTATTTGGGATTTGAAACACCGGAAAATTTTAAGGCACCGTTTTTCTCACTATCTGGAAGAGAGTTGTGGAAGAGATGGCATATCACTCTTTCTTTTTGGTTACGTGATTATATTTATTTTCCTTTGGGTGGATCGAAAAAAGGGGAACTTAGAACTTATCTCAATTTAATCATTATCATGACGTTAGGTGGTTTTTGGCATGGTGCCGATTATACCTTCATTTGTTGGGGATTTTATTGGGGAGTGATCTTGGCTGGTGAACGTCTGTTGGAAGATCGTTTGGGCTTAAAATTAACACCACAGAAAAACAAATTCCTAATTGTTTTAAAGGCATGCATTGTTTTTGTTATCTTTTCCATATCGGGACTCATGTTTCGATCTAATAATGCGACAAATATGATAGATCACTTCTATGGAATTTTTACACATTTTTCTAATAGTTTGGAGAGAATGTTACATGGAAGTACAAATGAATGGCTTATTTCGGCAACGTCTCTCTTGGGGGAAGGTTCTTCTTTTCGTTACTTACACATTGAAAATTTAGAACGAATTTTTTATACTTCATTTGCTGTTTTATTTTTTCATCACATCCAGTATGTTCCTGAATTCTGGGAAAGGTTACGCAAACATGATGTTTGGCTCGTCCCCGTTCTTGGAGTTATCACTATCTTTTTACTCGCTACTCTTTCTCAAGATGGTGGTGAGTTTATCTACTATCGTTTTTAGGAGGAACCAGTGGATTTAATTCGAAATCGTTATTTGTTCGTCCCATTCCTAGTTGTGTTTTTGACATTCTGTTTGGATAAATTACTTCTTTTAGAGAATGTTCATACCTACTTCTCAAAATCTTTATCTGATATCAATTATATTCAGAAGAATGAGTTGTACGAAGATTTAAAAGAATACTTAGCTCGTAAAGATCGAGATAAGGTTCTCGTTTACTTTGGAAATTCAAGAGCTTTGCTGTTTGATAATGATTACATTCACAAAAAATACCCAGGTTGGGTGATGTTTAATTTCTCTGTGCCTGGCGGAAAACCAGATTATGTTCTTCAATGGATGGAACAATTTGCGAAAGACGAAGTAAAGCCAGATTTCTTTTTATTTGATCATTCAGTGGAAATGTTTAATTCTGCTGCTACTTTAAAAGTAGATGAAACATTAACCAATGGACTCAATGTTTCATTTGTATTAAAACATTTTTCTCTATTTTCCGCTGATGAAATTTCAACACTTATCGCAAAGCGAATGTTTCGTGCCTATCAATACCGACCGAAATTAGAGGTCATTCTTACTAGAGCCAAGAATAAGGATATTTTACTATATCCTTATCGAAATTTACGAAATAATTTGATGGCAAATTTAAAGAAAGGAAAAGGTTCAGCAATGACTCCTGGAACTCACGAAGCCGTGTTACCTCCTGAGTTATTAAAAAAATCAGCCTTTGGTGACTTTCATTCCTATTTGGTACCATTTCGATTTTCTGAAAATATCTTAAGTTTCACCGAACAATCATTAGAACTTGCGAAACAGTTAAATGTTCCTTCTGCTGTGATTTGGGTCAGACTTTCTCTGCCATATATGGATCATATCCGTCATATGAAAGTATCAGTGGGAGAAGGAAAAGAAGGTACTGTTTATGAAGATTGGTATCCACGAATGATCGAATACCATAAACAAAACGGGATACCCTTTTGGAATATGAATGATGATCCATCATATACCTGCAATGAGTTTAGTGATGCAGGCCATATGTCACCGTCATGTTATGACGAGTATACGGATTATATTTTTAATAAACTACATCAGTCCTTTGTGATGGGAGCGCGATAAAATTCGGTTCGATTCTGGATGTCATTTGGTGAAAGTTTTTCAGAATCAGTCGGATTGGTTTTGATTGGATTTTGGGGTTGTGGTTTGGTTTGGTTTTCTTTATCAACCGAATAACCATAATAGTATCCATGTACAATTTCCACAACAGCTACAGGTGCATCTGAATTGGTATTTAGGATTTCAATTGTAATTTCGTCGGGAGGAGCAAGGAGTTCGAATACCCATTGTGATTCCCCTTCGATTTTTTCCTTTCGAAGGATGGTTGGATTTTCATTTTGTCCGTTTCCTGCGTAAACAGTTAAAACCCATTCTTTCAATTTACCATCGGTTGCGACACCAATTCCGATTGATTGAGGTGATGCTTCACTTGCTTTTAGATCAAACCGAATGGCACCACCTTTGGCAACCGCACCATAAAGTCTTTTTTTGGAAAGAGTCGGATAGAGGGCTAAATCTTGGATACGAGTTGTCACATCCTTAACGTTTTGGTTTAGGACAGATGGTTCGGAATACAAAGTTTGTAAGCTTAAAAAAAAGATTCCAAGAAGTAGATAGAACGGATGTCTCATTCTCTTAATTGGACTAAAAAAGGGATTCCTTACAAGCAAAAGATCGTAATTTTATCTCGTACAAGCACGAAATTTTGACAATTCTTCCGCAAGTGTTTGCCGTTCTTCGGGGTCTAGATTGGATCTATTTTTCCATTGTAATTCCATGCGTTCCAGAGCAGGTCTAAATCTAGGAGAACAATGGTAGGAAAAATACCGATAGGCACTCATTCTATTGTTTTCATTTTCGCTTACCAATTTATAAAACTCAAAAACGGCATGGTTGTCTTCGTTGGCAAAGTTTAGTATAACGTATGTTTTATGGCACTCGCTGAGTGTTAATGCAGGAATTTTAGTATTTTTACAGTTTACAGCGACATCTGTTTCCAAAAACACCATCATCTCTTCGTATGAATAATCTCGAAACGGTTTTCCCTTTGGTACTGTAACTTTTTGTTTTACCTGCGTCACTGGTTTTTGCGTTGTCGTTTGCATTGCGACTTCACTTGTTTTTTGGCTCGTGATCGGTTTTGAAGTTTCCATTATCTTCCCGTTGGAAGAGGGAGTGGTTTGTTCTGATATCGCTTTGACTCTCTCATTCTTTTTGATTTCTTCTAGGTTTTCTTTCGTGTTCCCCTTTGATTCGGATTTTGTTTCCGATTTGGATTCTTCCACTTGCACAAAATTTTTTACAACTTTTGGCTTCTGGTATGGATTGGTGAGAGTTAAATCATATGGACCTGACTTTGCATCGGTTGTATCTACTTTTAAATCAATTCGTTCTGAGGATTTGACTTCTTTGCTTACAATCGGTAGTTGGTTTTCTTTTTTACTTAAATCAACTTTTGTAACTTCTAAAAAATTTTCTCCTTCAATGGTGACAGGTGAGATTGTCTTTACTTGATTTGATTCTGTTTTTGGCAAAAGGATGGGTTTTTCAATTTCTTTTACGATTTGTGGTGATTCGGAAATGATAATTTCAAAATCTTTCCATACAGACCAAACAGCTGGTTTCTTAAATAAATTTAAAGGAGCAGTTCTTACGAGATACACTCCTGAAGGTAATTCCTCTATTGAATGATAAGGTGTATCAATTTTTTTATCTACGATCAATTTTCCAAATTTATCTTTGATTTGAATTTGGTATCCATTGGCATCAGGAATCGGTTTCCAAGCGATTCTTTTTGATCCATCTTCACCAAACAGAGAAGTTCCGAAGAAAAGAAAGAGTAAGAAAAAATTACAAATAAACCGTTTCATTTTTTCTCTTTGTATAATTTTTTGGGAGAGATAAACTCGATATCAGTTGATTTGATTGATTTCAATTGATCCAATGCCAAAGTAAAATTTGCCTTTTTGGAAGTCAGGAAAGTTGAATTCTTAAAAACATTGAGATCCCAAGAAAAATTCCCTTCATCTAAAATACTGAGGTCTTTCAATTGGTAGGACGAATCTTTGATACTCACTTTATGAATCATCGTCCTTTCATTTGCTTTTTGTTGGTATAATACTAAATCAAATCGATCTGCTGTGGTTCCCATGAATTTCCAATGGAAATCTAAACTTGTTTTGCCTTTCATTTGAATCACAGAACCATTGGGAGATACAATTTCTAATTTTGGTTCTTGAATTTTTTCGGATTTCGATTCCTGAATGTTTGAGATGTGATCCATTTCTTTTCTTTGGCTAATGACCGAAAAACGATGGATTGCAGATGTTTCTGTTTCTTTACCATCTTTGGTTTTTCCTAGTATGGATGCAAAGTATTGCCCTGGTCCAAGAAGAGTCCAATTGGGAAGATAATAATTTGAAGTTGTTTCTGTGTTAACGATTAATTGAGAGAGTTTTGCATCCTTTGCAATTTTGAGTTTGTATGATTGGATCTCAGCATTTCCTTCCCAAACCAAAATGGTTTGATTTTGTTTTGTCTCTTCCAAACTGACTTCGGAATCAAAAAGTGGTCTTTGCCATTTGGGTGCATTTACTTTATCGTCCTTTCGGATGGAAAATGTATACACCTTTGTTTCCCTATCTTTTGTATCAGGGAATGCTGATTTTGCAATTACCTTCCAATAATAACTACCTTCTTTCAAATCATCAAAAGAAATCTGATTCGCAGATGTATCTACACGTTTGATTGGATTTTGGAAGTTGTTTGTTTCCGATAGAAGTATTTGGTATGAATTTGCAGTTTTCAACTTTGTCCAGGAGATCGTCACCAAAGGATAAATTTGCACAAAAGGAATCACTGATCCATTGTTTGGTGATTCTCCGATAAATGTTTCCAACTTTGATACAAAAAATTTGTTCGTTTCACTTGTTTCTTCTAATTTATTCTTTGGATTTTGAACCTTCATTCTCCAATAATAAATGCCTTCTCTTAGGTTTATGGATGTTTGGTTGCCCGAGACATTTTTCGAAACAACTGTTTGCGAAAAATTAGGAGATCTTGCTATCTCTAATCTGGCAGATTCAATATTGGAATCGGTTTTCCAAAGAAAAGGAATGTTGACTTCAAGAGAATCAACGTAAAATAATTTTTGTGATGAAGGTGAAAGCAAAACAACAGGAATCTTTTTGATTTCAATTCCTTCTTTTTTGAACTCAGCTTTTTTTCCTTGTTCCACATCAAGTGACTTTCCGTTTTGTTTTACAGTTGTTTTTCCTTTTTCTACAAAAAGGCTTAATTCCTTATCCTTTCCCTTCTCAAGCTTTACATTTCCTGAATCAACTTGGATTTCACTGCCTGAACTTGTAATTTTAATTTGATTGGTATTGGAGTTACTTTTTTTAACTTCTAAGGAACCTTCCGAAAATTCTAAGTTGGGTTCTTCTCCTGTCAGATCTAGGTTAAACATTGAATTTTCATCTATATTGATTTCTGTTCCATCATTCAGGTGGATGATGGCATCTGAAAATGCTTCTGAACGAATTGTGTCTTTATTGATCAGGGGACTATTGTTTTCTAATTTCTCCCAAATGACTTCATCTTCAAATTTTCTTTGAACAATATTGTTTTTAAAAAAGATTGTTCCGACAATTTCTCGATCACCAATGGCGATTTTCCGATTTAAATCTAAATAGAAGAGGACACTAAAAAAAATTGCGATGGATGTTAGGCTAATTAGAACAAAACGATCACGTTTATCCAAATTCATTTTTTAGCCTTTTTTGTAGGTACTTCAATTCCGACTAGTTCTTGTAACTCGAGCAGATTTTTAGGAGCATTGTGATCAGATTTTTTGCCAAGGACTGCATAAACTTTTTGTGCTTTTGATTTCCCCTTAAATTCAATTTCACCCATGCTGATGATGTGGAAGTAAGACTTTACTTTTTGGTAGGTTGATTCTGTAATTAAAATGTCCGTATGCGTTTCCTTATTAAAGGACTCAACTCTGGATGCAAGGTTCACTGAATCTCCAATGACAGTGTATTCCATTTTATCTATACTACCAATTTGGCCAGCGATCACATAACCTGTATTAATTCCACACCCAATTTTGATGAGAGGCTTTTTGATCGTTCCGCGATTTCGATTGAACTCGATGAGTTTTTCACGCATTCTTAGTGCTGTTTCGACGGAGGCTTTTGCATGTTCTTTGTGGTCTCTTAGTGCGCCCCAAGTCGCCATAATCGCATCACCAATGAACTTATCAACAGTTCCACCTGTTTCTTGTACGCACTTCACCATTTCCGTCATATATAGGTTTAAAAACTCTACTACTTCTTCTGGTTGTAGTTTCTCTGAAATCGCTGTAAAACTTCGTATATCAGAAAAAAAGATTGTGCAATATTTCCTTTTTCCTCCAATCGATAACTTACCTTTGGCGGCAAGTTCGGCGATATCTTGATTTACAAATCGACCGAAGGAATCTTTTAGCTTTTCGCGTTCCTCCAATCCTTTGCCCATACTAACAAATGATTTGGTGAGAGTTCCAATTTCATCATGAGTTGTTGCCTGTAAATTGAGATGGTAATTTCCTCTTCTGATTTCTTCAGAAGCATCAACTATTTTAAGGATGGGAGTAGAAAGTGATTTTGCAAATAGATAAACAACGATAAACGATAAGGATAAAGATACAATCAGAAGGTAAACATTTCGTTTCTGGATATTATTGACTTCTTCAAAAATTTTATTTTCTCTGACTTGCGAAATGACACCAACTCCACCGATGCCTAATTTTTTAAAAGATGCTAAATAAAATTCTCCTTCTTTGTTTTCATATCGGAACTGTCCATTATCGACCGTGGATTTTTTCATTCGTTCCACTATGGGCAAATCATTTAATTGAACCCCAAAGAGAACTACTTTTGCATCAGGGTGAGCAAGAACACTTCCATCTTCTCCAATCAAAAAGGTTTCAACAGGTCCCGAGGTTTGGAATGCGTCTAGGAGACTATCAAGCTTAACTAAGGTGACAAGGATTGTTTGTGTATTCGTTGTTTCTGATAATGGAAAACTGATGCAGAGAATAGGATTTCGGAAAAAGGGACTGATGTTCCAGATAACAGTTGTTCCGCTGAAAGATTTTTTAAGCTTTGGATGGATATTTTTTAAGACAGCTCTTACTTCAGATTTTTGATAGCTATATTTGTCTAAAAAACTGTCATTAACGGTTTCAAATTTAGGATTCAAATTAGAATCATAAGCTCCAATAAAAACAAAATTTGGATCTTCTTCAAATAGTTCTTTTGCGATCCCATTTGCTGATTGATTGCTTCGGAAGATGGCCGATGCTGTGATATGAACATCTTTTTTGATGGATTCAAGATCTGATTTTACTTTGAGAGAGAGGATTTCATTGATTTTGATGTTATTTTCTTTGACTCGAATTTCACTGTCTTTACGAAAAAAATAAGAGGCAAGAAAGATCACCCCAGACATCGATATCAAAAGAACGATTGAAGTAATTAACAGAAGTTTATAACGAATGGGAAATTGAAACTCCCCAACTGTGTCAGATTTTTTGGTAAGTAGACTTCGTAAGATAGACACAATCGGTTTCATAGCATCCGTATTTTAAACAGTGGGATGGAAAACTCAATGGAAAAAAAGTAAAAATAGATGATGAAACTATTTTTTTACTATGGGCATGCCAAATCGACATTATAAGTCTGTCGAAATGGAAAATCTGGAATTGTAAAAGCAGTTTCTCTGACAACTGTATCAGGATATCCATCTCTTTTTGACAAATCACCCAAACAAACGACTTTATAAGTACCTGGATTTAGGTATTTAATTTTTGCATTTTGTTTTGCAGGGGTTGCCGCAAGAGGTAGTACATTGGTAAAATCTGTTTCTTGGAATCTAAAAATACCATAATAGTGTAACAATGAATTGCCGCCACCTGAGATGGTAAGACTGGATGCAACTTCTGGATAAATCACTCTCGCTCGTGTGAGAATATTTCCACCCGCATCACCTTCTCCTTTATGATCAAAGAAGATATCACTCACTCCCACAAAAGTAACCGTTGTTGATCTGCTTGATGTATAAGAGTGTAACATTAAGTTTTCTTTCAAATTGACTCTCACTTCTAAGATGTAAGGGTCAAATCCATCACGGATTCTCATGTCTGATTGAACGGCTTGTGTTGGTAACTGAGAGTATAATGCAGGGAATAGTTTTGGAACGATGCTACTTTTTTCTGCAGTCGTTGTACCTGCCACATAATTATTCCTTGGAACAATGTTTAATCCATTTACAATGGGTCGGTTATCAAAGCGACCTCGTACAGGGAGCCCAGCATCTAATGCAAAACCTGTGACGATGGAACGAAAATAGATGGCAGCATAATAATAATCTCTTCCTAACCAAGGTTGGCCAGCTGCTAATGCTTCTTCCCAACTTAACGTTTCAGACGAAGGATCATTGGATGGAAATTGAGCTCCAATTCCACTAAAAAAATCAAAAGCTTTTAAAATACCGTTACTTTCCGTACATGTATTATTATCAAAGGAGTAAGTTACTGTACAGAAAACCTGTCTGTTAGGTGCAATGTAATCCCAAAATTTATTGGAATCTACTGTATCCCGAATCTGTGTTAATTCATTCAAACCTTTCAAGTATTTACTGGAAAGTCGAACTTCTCCAATATCCAAAAAGATAGGAAGATTTCCTGCTTTGGGTAAGCCTGTCAGAGTCATGTCTGGATCTAAGCCAGCCCCTTGTGAATCAATGTATAAGTCACCGGTTCCGTTGTTTAGCTCGCTCCAATCCAAAGGGTTGTCTGTTGCATAGGTTCCTTTGAGAAGTAACAGCATTCTGTTATTGAAGAGTGTAGAGATGACGGGGAGTTTTGTTTCGTCACCTAAATCAATTTTAGTTTTGCAATCTCCCAATACGAGAAAACTGAGGAAGAGAAAACACAATTGTAGAGGAAAGAATTTCATCAGAACAACACTCCAACTGTTAGACCAAAATAGAAAAAATCCACGTTTTGTAATGTGTAATTGGCAGGGTTTTGCAAACGGGGATCATCATACGGACTAGCCAATGGAAATCGATATTGATTAGGAACATCCATTTGGGTTTCAAAAATCTTATAATAATCCAAACGTACACCAATTCGAATTCTACGACCAGCAATAAAACTGGCTTCTAACCCGGCAAAGGCGGTTGGGTTCCAACGAGCAGTATCCGCTGGTCTTGCCACAACATAGGAGGAACCTCCTCCCCCTTTCAGGAAAAATTGAATCGGAAGCTCAATGGGAATTTTGTAAGCCAGGGCAGCATACAATGGCATCGCAGTGAGTGCCCGTTCCGATCTCGACAAAAAGACCGCATAAGAACCACCAATTTCTGTGTAAAAGATCCAAGGCCAAGGCATTCGTGCATAAAACCCGCCACCTAAAGTGGTTTCGAGAACCCGAACGGTAGGGGTTCCAGGCATTGGATTGGCGGCTCCGACCCAACCACCAATTTCGTAACGGCGTTTGTTGTACTCTTCCAAGGTTTGCGAAGCGAGAGAGCTAGAAAATAATGTCAGAAGGAATAGGATACTAAGGAAGAGGGATTTTGTACAATTCATGAATTTCCGGATGATCTTCGTAATACGCACGGACAAAATAGAGTCCATCCGGAGGGAGAGTCACACCTGCCTGCGAACGGTTCTTTTCTTCCAATATGGAGTCGATGGATCTAGATTCCCAACGTCCCTTTCCGATGTCTAGTAAAGTTCCAACTGTAATTCGCACCATATTGTGCATAAATCCATTGGCACGGATCCGAATTTGGTACCATTCAGGAGTCAATTGTTCCAATTGGATGTCAAAAATCTCTCGAACCGCTCGTTTTCCCTCCATGGATTTCGCTTTTGTAAGGGAACGAAAGTCCTTTTCTCCGACAAGGATTTGGAGCTGTTGTTTTACCTTTTCCCAATCCACATGGCTTCGCACCCAATAGGCTCTGCCTTGGATGAAACTACTTTCATATTTACTATAGTATAATTTATAAATATACTCTCTACCTGTGCAACTGAATCGGGAATGAAACTCGGCGGGAACTTCGACCATGTTTTTGACAGAAACTCCATCTGGGGTTAATGCATTCACTGAAACTAAAAATTTGTGAAAATTGGGAATTGGAATTTCTGTTTTAAAATTGCAGACCATCCCAAGAGCATGGACTCCTGTGTCCGTTCTACCTGCAACAGACAAGTGTGAGTGGGGATTTGTTTTTAGAACAATTGCAAACGCAGATTCAATTGAGTTTTGGACAGAAGGAAGGTCTTTTTGTTTTTGCCACCCATAAAAATGAGTGCCATCATATTCGACGAGAAGTGCGTAGTTGGGCAAACCCTTACTTCTCGCCTCCCATTTCTTCTAATAACGCATTATACTCATCATACAACTCGCGTGTCATTTCAACAATTGGACCTGGTTTTCCTTTACTTGCTTTCCCTGAACCATACAACCTAGCAAGTGTTCGTTTCGCACGAGAGAGAAGTAATACCTGGTCTTCTGGATTCGGAGCCATTTGGTCTTTGAATTTTTTTGTTAAAAAGGCATTCAGATAAATGACACCATCAAAGCCCCAATTGTTGTCGGTATCAGGTCCAAGCATTCCAGCCGCTTGGTCCACAGGCTCATTTCCATTTTGCATGAGCTCGAGTGTATATCCATAAATAACGGCCGCTTTTTGGTAGAGTAGGTCACGTATTTTATCATAACCGATATGAGGAAACTCATCATGTAGGTCTGAAAAATACCAAGCACCACGGATGGCACAAACTGCTTTTTTGGGAGTAGGGGCAACACTCACACCTCGCAGTTGGTAACAATCCATTCCTAATAAATAAGATGCAGCACCTAACACGATTTGGCGATCCTGTGTAAAATCGATAGGTCCTAAAATTTTTTCAATGTAACTTCTACGGGTGTCGGTCGCCATACGAATGGCTTCGTTGTCCGCTGGATTCAGTGCATTCCAATCTTTTGGAAAAGAAGAATAAAGACACCTTGGGCATACGGTCATGACATAATCCAGAGGACTGACTCGACCAAATTTTTTATTTTTTTCGTAAAGACGACGCAAATCTTGAGCCAATTTCCCGGCGATGAGTCTCCCCCCCCCTTGGAACATCTGCTCCTTTTGGTGATTTTCATCACAAATCGGGCAAGCTGTAGACTCTTTTGCACGAAAAGATACTTTTTTTGACTGGGCAGCGGCTAAAGACATAGGAAAAATCTAGGAAAAGGCTCAATTTTAAAATACAATCTGTCAATCCAATATCATAAATCTCCGATAATACTCACAGGGGTCACCCTGAAATTACTTGTAAGATTCTTCTAACGAAGGAAAGTACGGAAACGGAATGAATGGCAGAGCAATGAAACAATCCCTTCTTATTCTCATGATGAGTCTCGTGATGCAGGCACCTATGTTTGCAGAATCAGTCTCCAGTAAATCCTATCAAAAACGGATCGAGCTACTGACTTACCTCCGTGAGCTTGAACCAATTGTCAAAAACTTTCGTGGTGAAGATGCGGAAGGAAAACCAACCGAGCTCAATGCTCCAGAGGGAAAAGAAGGCTTCCGTATGAAAAAATACCTCGAAGCCAAACGAATCTACCAAGAAGGGTTACAATACCATTTTGAAGGAAACTTTCCTTCTGCTTACCAACGTTTTCTCGAATGCCAACTTGGTATTGAAAAAATGACGGAAGAACTTTCTCAACTTTATATCCTTCGTGCGGAAGAAATGATGAAAACCGCAATGGAGAGAAAAAATCCAAACAACCCAATGGACAAAGCTCTTCTTGATATTTCCATAGAGTATGGAAAAGGATCTTATTTTCGCCAAGACGTGATGGATCTTCCTCGTGAAGCACCATACCAAAGACGTATGTATGACCCGAAAGAAGCTCATTATAGTTACAATAAGTATGACATAGAAAAGAACATGGAGTTGGGTTACAAACACTTGGGACTTGCGAAAGAAGCAAGAGCCAATGCTTTGAAGGTGGAACGAAATTTAGAAAAACACCAAAAGTTGCAACCAACTCATAGAAAGTATCGTATTGAATTGTATTTTGGAGCAATCAACCTGGCACGTGACTCTAAAGCCAATGCGATTAATATTTATAAATTAAAATATCCTTATGATAACTATTATCTTCTAAATTCCCAAGCAAAAACAGAGGCATCGAAAGATGAAACTGGAGCAGTCGTAGAAGGTCAACCAGTCAAAATTGACGGAGTGACTTATGACTTTTCCAAGAACCCATATGTAAAATATGACCATAGACTCCAAGCTATGTTTGATGTGCGAGTTCCAGAAGATTATCGAGTGGATCATGCGGATGTGAGAGGTCGTGTGTATGATTTGGATTCCAATAATATGGTGTTCATGAAATACGACCAAGAACGTAAAAAAGCTCTGAATGTGCCAGCAAAACCAGCACAAGGAAGCACAACCGCTCCGCAACAATAAGAAACACTATCTAACACTGTTTCCGTTTGCCATAGCCCAAGAATTTTCTTGGGCTTTTTTATATCCACAGAAACCACTCTTTTGTCTAATTGTTGCTATGGCGAGAATTCCCGTTGTCGACAACCTAATTGAAAAAAACTTACACGGACTAAGTGTTCACTACGGACGTTTGGTGATGAAAGTGTATTTACGAATTACACTATTAGTATTTGGAAAAGCATTCCCTTATTTGGTTCGTGGTGTATATCATGCGATCACAGGAAATACCGAAAAAAGAATTAAAGAATTTTTGGCTGGGACAAAAATTTGGGCATTGGATGTTCAAAATATCACCAAAACAAAAGTATTAGTTCTAAATGAATTCACTGTCCCTGAAAAAGGTCATATGATTTTTCTCAATCATGTGAATGAAATGGATTTTCCTTACGATTGTTATGTGATTCGAAAACCGTTTTTGGCAAACCAAGTGATCAAAAAAGCATGGTTTGCCTATTGGTGGATGACCGCAATGGGTTCTCAAGTGTTTGATAATTCAAAAGCCATGTCCATCGCCGTGTCTGTGAAAAGCTTAATCGAAGGATTGAAAACTACATCATATATCGTTTATCCTGAAGGTAAAAACACGTATAGCGAAGAGATTCATCCCATCAAAAAAGGAATGGTGAAGATTGCCTTCGATCAAAAAATTCCTGTTTTTGTGGCACTTAAATCAGGTATCACAACCTACCAAGAGTACCAGAAAGGGAATGTAGTTGGATATCTCGCTCTTGGAATTCATGATCCTAAAGATTTCTCAAATTGGGAAGCATTTCAAGATCACATTTACAATTTGATGCATTCCAAAAAACGAGAGTTAGATGAAATGATGGAAATAGAAAGGAAAAAAATACAAACCGTTTAAGTTTGTATGTTTCGTTCCCATTGTTCTAAGAATCGGATTTGTTCGTGTGATTCCACAGCACGCTCACTTCGCGATTCTCTCACTGTTTGGATTGCCGATTTGGCATCCATTTTGAATTTCCAAATCAAATAAGCGCAAGCAACCGTCCCAGACCGGCCAAGTCCTCCCACACAATGGATTAGGATTTTTTGATCTTTAATAAGAATCGAATCCATCCATTCGACTATTTCTGTCATTTGTTCTATGCTAGGTACCTTTTGGTCTAGGATAGAAATTTGTTTTTGTATCATGCCCAATTTGGGAATTTCTGTCTTTAGCTCAGTAACTCCGTATTGGATGTATTCTTGTTCTGTGATGAGACTCAAGATATGGGAGATTCCTTCTTTTTGGATTGTATGTAAATCTTCTTTTAGAATTCTTCCGCGATCTTTCCTTCCCGGCAAAATGGTAAGTCCAATTTTGCGAATCGAAACATTCTTTGAATCTTGAACTGGCTTTAGATAATCAATTCTAAGTTGTTTTGATTTCTGAATGTAAGATTTGATTTTATCAATGAGTTTTCCACTGGCATATAACGCCCATTTTTTTTTGCCAAAGATTACACTCATCAAAGGAAAGAGTGTGCATGGAATAACGGAGAGCACCTACGTGCATTTGGTATGGATCTCTGTCGAGTTTTACAAGCCTTGGATAGTAAGACCTTAGTTTGGCAATCACTCGGTATGCTTTTCTTAATTTTTCATTCGTGATGTTTATTGGTGGTTCAAAAGGAAGTGGTATTCCTAAATCTTCTTGGTTGTGTAAAAGCTCGGTGAGAATCACTGCTTCTTTCAACTCTGCTTCTGATTCTATTTTACAAAAGATATACAAAATATCATTCTCTAATTTTAGTAAATCACGAATGATATGGCCTCTGTGTGTATGGAAAAAATCAATCATCCACACATTATCTTGTGCATCTATAATGATATTCGCTCCATTTAAATCTCCATGGATATATGAAGTGTTATGCGTAATGGCATTGTATTCTTTTAGTTCCAGAAGATCTTTTTCATAAAAGAAACATGGGTTTGTTACTTCTTGGCCTGGAAAAATTTCGATCGTTCTATTGGTTTGTGGCCCTCCTAAAATGGTTTCGATTCTTGTACGAACTGATTTTGCATATTTGGTCTGAAAGTCATAATATTCTAATAAATTGAGTTTTTCGGAAGATGCTGCTTCGAACAATCTTCCCAACTGTTCACTAAATACGATGTCTATGATCCGATCAAGACCCGTTCCGTCTGGCATGTTACCATAAATCTTTTGGAAGGTTCTCACATTCCCGTCTAACATCGCTGCGTATCGATATTTGATGGCACCTCGGTCATTGAGTTCACAAAAGTCAACAATCGAAGGAGCATTGTTACCCAATACTTCCTGAATTCTTTCAAACGATGTTCGTTCTTTGGCAATCAGATCTCTATTCCCAATTTTCACAACACAAGGGACTTGCGCATGTCCCAGATGATCCACGGATTTAGATTTTAAAACGACATTCCCTGAAAATCCTCCATCTAATGTTTTAAACTCAACCTCTTTGCAATCTCGAAAAAGATACAATAATATCTGTTTGTCTAAATCAGAAATAGGATACTTTGGATCCAATTTCAATTTTTCGCTAGAGATCCTGGCATTGGTGGATATTTTTTTGCTCAAATTGGGTTGGTTTCCAGTTAAGAATTCGGTAAACGCACCAATTGAGGAAAACACTTTCACACCTAATATTTGTTTGAGTTGGTCTAAAGCAATAAAATGCATAGACAATGAGGAACTTGCTGTGAGTGCAGAACAAACGGCAATTTCGAATTCAGGATATCTAGTTTTTAGATCATAACATAAAAAAGTAACTTTGGCCTCTGTCCATACTCCTGTGATTCCAACTTTCAATGGTTTCCCTTTGTATGGTAAAAGGATTGTTTCCAAGTCGGTATCAACAAAGTCATTGAGCCCAGATGCATTGACAATCTTTGCACGTTTTGGATCCGATTCGATCCATTTTTGAAATACAAACTCAGCTCCCTTAGTATCCTTTAGGCAATGGTATCCAAATTGAAGCAAATGGTCTTCTTGTGTTTTGGAATTTGTATCATGCCAATCGCGTATGTGAATGAGTTTTAATTGGCTAGGATCTGATTCGTAGGCCCAATCCATCAAAGAAAAAATTGGTCCATCTTCAATCATTTCTCCCAATAGTCGATTCGCTTCTGCGTACCCAACATGCAAAGAATTTGGCAACGGATCGTATTTATCCAAAAGAGAGGTAAAATCATTTTGCAAACATTGAGTAAATAAAATCGCTGATTCTGAATTCATGACGAAAAGAATTGACATCCTTCAAAATAAATCGAGAATTTATTTCTTATTTTTAGGAGGATTTATGAAACATTGGCTTTTGGTTTTTCTTTGTGTCGCTTTCTCTACAGGTCTCATGGCGGGAGAAGTTGGATCTGATTGTACGTTTAAAGGAAAAAAGTTAGCAGGGAAAGTTCAGTTTGTGACGAGTTTTCCAGATTTCAAAGTACAGATTGTGGATAGTTTTCCCGACTTAAAAGTAAAGAAAGTGACAAGTTTTCCCTCTGAATGTGGGAAGTGGCAAGAGGTAACTTCCTTTCCAGATTTTAAAGTTCAGATCGTAACAAGTTTTCCTGACTTTAAAGTGAAATATGTCGATTCATTTCCTGGTGTACCGTAAACTTCCTTCCAAAGGATAAACAGCATTACGATTCATTAACTCCAAAGACAAATTGAAAAAGGCTTTGGCTTTTAGAGTTTGTTTGGTACAATTTGTACGGTTTGGATTGCAGGCTGGATCTTCGGCATAAGGAGGCACCATTTGAAAGATAAATTGGGTGTCTCCGTCCACACTCTGGTATAAGATTTTTTCTTCATCGATCCAACCGCACGCACTCCCATACGCAAAATAAGTACTCCCTGATTTCACATTGGGTGCTAGTAGGTTTTTACCAAATCCGGCAAAATACGTTTCTTTTCCGATGAGACCTAATATAGTTGGCAATACATCTAATTGTGAACCAATTCTTTCATCTAACTTTGGTTTGATAAATTTTGGAGCATATAACAAAAAGGGAACCATTCTGTCTTCATAATAAGTCAAATAACGATGGTGGGTATGATCTCCAACAAATACGAATAAAGTATCTTCAAAGTATTTTCTCTTTTCTACCTTTTTCATAAAATCTTCCAAAGCAGAATCGGAATAATGATAGGTGTTTAAATAATCATAATCAGTGACACTCGCATCATAAATTTCATACTTCTTGTCTGGAACTTTGTAAGGATAATGTGTGGTCATTGTTAAAATGGTCAAAAGAAATGGTTTCTTTTTTGTTTGGTACAAATCCATTTCTTCCAAAGCTTTAGAATACAGATGTTCGTCATCATATCCCCAGGCTCCAATTTCATATTGACCTGATTTGCGAAAGTCCTCTTTGCCAATCAATGTTTTGAATCCAAAATGTGGTAATATTGTCGCTAAACTATCAAACTTCAAATCATCGCCAGTGATAAAACTTGTCTCATAACCTAACTCAGAAAATATGTTTCCGATTCCAGAAAAGTTGCTGAGAATTTGTGGTGTTCGAATCGCGGTGAGCCCTGGTCGATCTGGAATGCTTGTTAACACAGATAATAAAGCATTACTGGTTCGCCCTCCATTGGCATAAAATTTTCGGAAGCTATGTCCTTTTTTCGCCAATTGATTGTAATAAGGCGTAACTTCTTTCTCTAACCACATTCCATCAGAGACTGGCCAAACAAATTTACCTGTCCAAGATTCCTGGATTACAAGAACTACATTCTTCGGTTTTTTGCCTGGAGTTTCTTGAATCTTTCGTACCAATGGAAACTCTGGATCATTGAGAAATTCAGCACCTTCGAATTGGATTTCCTCTTTCACAAGGGAAACCATTTCGCCCTGGTTCATCTTTAGGTGTTTGGGAATGGCTTGGCTTTTGAAATCATTGATGGTGGTATAAATTCCATTTAATGCAATTTGGTTGATGAAAGCATCATCGGAGATAATGGCTTCGCTTGCTCGGAGTGGAGATTCTTGAGGACCTCCACGTAAACCTATAAAAAAAAACAAAATCCATAAGACGGTTTTGCCAATCGAAAATCGAATTGGTTCTTCTAAATTGATTTGGTAACCTATCTTTTGTTTGCGAAACCAATACCGAATGCCAAAAATATATAGAAAAATGAAAGATATAAAGGAAACGATTTTGAATGGAGCTTCTTCCCAAGCGGAGGAAACAAGAACATCCAAATCACCTAAAAAAACAATGGCCTCATATCCAATGTGTTTGTTTGCATTTTCAAAATACAATAGGTCTGCAAAAAGATGTAAAATACAAATAGGATATAGAATGAGCGGTGTCACGATCCATACATTGCGATAAAATTGAAATTTAGATGCATATTCCCAAATCGAAAGAAGGTAAAAAGCAACTAACAAAATAGAGACGGTTACTAAATCAAATCGAAAACCGATTAAAAATGCTTTTAGAACGAGTAAAAATTGAATGTCCTCTAGGCGGTAGGAGTAAACAAAGAAGAACAATAGACGGTGAAAAAATAGAGTCAAAAATCCAAAGCTTACATAAGTGAAAAAAAGACGGTCTGAAAATCTTGGTTTGAAAAACTGTTTCACCATAAAAAAAGAATTTGTGAATGTTGGGCTTGGTCAATTCACTTACGTTCTTTCTGTTGATTTATTTTCGCTATTCTCTAATCCTGAACCTACCTACATGAAGCCAATCCAGAAAATACTGATCGCCAATCGTGGTGAAATTGCAGTACGAGTCATTCGCACTGCCAAAAAAATGGGGATTAAAACTGTTGCAGTTTTTTCAGAGCCAGATTCTCAAAGTTTGTTCGTTTTAAGTGCCGATGAGGCATATCCATTGGGGGGAACGGATGCTCGTTCTTCCTATTTGAATGTGGACAAAGTGATTGAGGCTTGTTTGGCCACTGGTGCGGATGCCGTTCACCCAGGTTATGGATTTTTATCAGAAAATACCGATTTTGCTAAGAAATTAGAACAAAATGGAATTCGATTCATTGGACCAAAACCACACTCAATCGAAGCAATGGGAGATAAGATCGGCTCACGCATATTAGTTGCTAAGAGTGGAGTGCCCGTTGTCCCAGGGTATGAAGGGGAATCCCAAGAAATGTCGGTTTTCAAAAAGGAAGCAGACAAAATCGGATACCCTGTGATGGCTAAAGCCAGTGCTGGTGGTGGTGGGAAAGGGATGCGCCGAATCAATTCACCCGAGGACTTGGAAGCTGGAATTTTGTCTGCCAAACGAGAGGCAATGTCTGCCTTTGGTGATGATCGAATTTTATTAGAAAAATACATTGTCAATCCAAGGCACGTAGAGTTTCAAATCTTTGGAGATACAAAAGGAAACATCATCCACCTTCACGAAAGAGATTGTTCCTTACAAAGAAGACACCAAAAGGTTGTCGAAGAAACTCCTGCGCCAAATTTCCCTTCCTCCTTAAAATCCAAAATGGCTGAGGCTGCTGTGATGGCAGCGAAAGCCGTACAATATGAAGGTGCTGGCACCGTAGAATTTATATTAGGTGAATCTGGTGAATTTTATTTTCTCGAGATGAACACTCGTTTGCAAGTGGAACATCCCGTCACCGAAATGACAACTGGATTAGATTTAGTGGAATGGCAAATTCGAGTCTGCCAGGGAGAACCTCTTCCTCTCCTGCAAACGCCGACGCAAAAAGGCCATGCCATGGAAGTTCGGATTTATGCGGAAGATCCTAAAGAAGGCTTTTTGCCTTCTATTGGGAAAATACACCATTTATTTTTCCCAACACGAGAAGACTTACGTATTGATTCTGGAGTAGTGTCTGGATCGGAGATTACCATGTATTACGATCCAATGATTGCTAAACTCATCGTATGGGGTGAAGACCGCCAAACAGCGATTGAACGACTCATCGAATGTTTATCTGAAACCATTGTATTTGGTCCTAAAACCAATTTACAGTTTTTGCAGAAATTGGTTTCCACGGAAGCATTTGCAAAAGGAAATGTTTCCACTCATTTCATAGCTGACCAGGAAACGGAGCTTTTGAAAGAGAACACGAAAGAAGAATTGAAATATGCGCTCGCTGGATACTTTTTTTCTTCCAAACAAAACTTAGATCCTTGGAACGTGGAGAGATAAAGAGATGGATTTTTTATTTGAAACAAAAACAAAACCAGCATCTGTCCATGTTAGTGGGAGTTGGATTCGGGTTCGTATGGGAAGTCATTATTTCGAAGTCCAAGCCGATTCTCTTGTGGATGGAAGAAAGTCCAGTGAGGAAACTCTTTCCACTATCAAAATGAAAGATGGATCTCTACTTAAATACTTCAAAATCAAAAATGAAATCTTCTTCCATTGGAAGGGAGAAACATGGAGTGCCAAACTCAGCGAAAGATCCTATGAAATGGCTGGCCAAACCACTCCTGAAATCAAAAGTCCGATGCCTGGCAAAGTAGTGCAAATCTCTACGAAGGTGGGAAGCGAACATGCTGTAGGGGAGACACTTCTGATCTTAGAGGCAATGAAAATGGAGAATGCAATCAAAGCTCCTTATCCTTGTCGTGTAGAGGAGATTAGGAAGTTACAGGGAGAGCTCGTCCAGCAAGACGAAGTGCTCTTAATTTTACACAGAATCGAAGTGGAAAAAACATAAATTTTCGAATCTATTTGACATATTTTGCAAATTTCCCAGAGTAAGGCAGTTTCTTTGGCGAATAGGTAGAGAATGTACAATTCTATTTTGAGAAGTTTTTTACTTCTGTTATTTTTTTCCCTGGTTTCGGGTGTTTCTGCACAGGACAGACAACCTCGAACCGACCTTCCGTTTGAAATCTCAGAAAAAAAGAGATTGAGTGAACGTGATTTTAAAAACAAAAAAGAGGGTGGTTATTTTACAGGACTTCCGCTCATCAACTCAGATCCAAACGTAGGGATTGGGTATGGGGCAAGGGTTTTGTATTTTTACAATGGAAACCGAACTTCCCCTCTTTTCGAATACACACCATACCGCGTCAGGATTTTTGCTCAGTATTTTAATACAACGAAACGAGCGCCATACCACCAATTAAGTTTAGATGCACCGTATATCTTTGACACAAAGTGGCGATTACGGGCAGATTTGATTTATGAAAGAAACCCAAATTCCCTTTACTTTGGAATCGGCGAGGGAACACTCCAACCCCTTTCGTATTTAGAGCGAAACGATCCAAGTGGTCGCATTCGTAGAAATGCACCGTTTTCAGACTACGAAGACAATTTAAGTTACAGAAGACAAGGAGATGCCGGTGTTGGGGAAGCTCCCATTGTCAGTGACAATCGTTACAATCGTTATGACATTGAAAATCCTAACTTCAGTATGTCGGGTGAATATTCCTTCTTTGGCGGAACACTTCGAACGGTTACGGGAGTTCGTTTATCCAGACAAATCATTCGTAGATTTGATGGTGTAAATAACAACGCTCTCCTTGGACCTGCTGATGGAATCCTTGGACTCTTAGACATTGATCGAACGATTGCAACTCCACAGGGAGAAACCAAATTAACTCGTGATGACAAAGACGGAAAAATCATTGGTGTCAATGGTGGTTATACCAACACAGTTCGTGCTGGTATTGTATATGACACTCGTGACTTTGAGCCAGACCCTAACAGAGGTTTATTCTTAGAATACACTCATGAACGATCCACAAAAGCAATTGGTTCCACTACTGAGTTTAACAAAAACTTAGTTTCAGGACGTATTTTCTTAAGTCCAGTGACTTGGTTTACTAATAAACCTCCGGAAATTTTAGAAAAATTCGTACTCGCTGCTCGTGGTGCGATGGTTCAAACCAACGGGGATGCGCCATTTTACGAATATCGTAATATGTGGGGAACAGAAGTAAACCAATCGGGTCTTGGTGGTAGAACTACCATCCGTGGTTACAAACAAGATCGTTTTGTCGGTCAAACGATGGCCTATGCAAACTTTGAAATTCGATGGAAGTTCGCGGAAGCTGAGTTTGGAGGCCAACATTTTGACTTTCAATTGGTTCCGTTTTATGACGTGGGACGTGTTTGGGATCGTACGCAAGATGCCAACCTCAAGAATTATAAACACTCTAGGGGTCTCGGTTTAAGAATTCCTTGGAACCAAGCAACTGTTATCTACATCGATCACGCAATATCGAGCGAAGATAGACAAACATTTATCAACTTTAACCACATATTCTAAGGGAGCGCAAGTTAAGATTATGAAAAAACTTCATTACTGTTTTGCTCTTTTGGCTTTATCTTTGTTCATCAACTGTGAAATGAAACCAGTCGAAGATGTCTTCGGATTAAGCCCAGAAGAAACCAACCAACTCCTCGCTGGTCTCATTGCAAACCAAAGTTTGCGTGACAACGGCAATGGAACGATCACTGACACGATCACCAATTTGATTTGGCAAAAATGTACGCATGGCCAAGTTTACCGATCTGGATTTAACGATTGTTTGGGGGCACCGCAAGGTTCTATTTTTAACCCCAACGACGTGAACCGAGCTGGCGCACTTCCAGTTGCCTTTTGTGATTCCAGAACCCATGCTTGTAATTCCATTGGCTTTCCTCAAGTCATCCAAGGTTTTTCTTCGATTGGAATCTTAGGAACCAGTGAACTTTACGCGGCCTGTGAAAATAGCAATTTCCTCGGTGCGAAATGGAGAGTTCCTAACCCACTTGAATTCCAAAGATTGGTGGTTCCTGGACGTGCCGCAACATTGCAGTTTTTCCCTTCGACCCAAGAAGAGGACTACTGGACTGCCTGGTCCAACCAGGATGATCTCCCTGGCGAAACAGCGTTTGCGATCTCATTTGACCGCCAATCCTATGGTGTGCAACGATCGGTTGTGAAAACGCAAAGGAATTATGTCCGCTGTGTAAGACAGGGGCCGTAACTTTCAGAAATTTTTCGACACTCTCCTATACCCATTAGGAGAGTTTTTTCCTTTTCAAAAAATCAATTTCGTACTAATCTTTTCTCAATACAAACCGAAGTACCCATTAGGTGGTTAGGTTCCATGAAAATTGATGAATCCTCATTCAATCGTATGAATGTAGATCTCCAAAGAGATCGTAGGGTAAGTTATATTGGTCACGGAACTTTGGAGAGTGCTCCTGAAACCTTATCAGCCTTACATGTGATATCTCATGAATTGGGCCACGCCCAGGAATTCAAAAACGAAGCCTTCCGTGAAGGAAGAGACATCCAATCCGTTCAAGTTAAGATCAATTATGAATTACGGGATGGTCGTATGGTCGCTGTGAGTGGTGAAACTCATGCGATCACAAAACCAAAATCCAAACAAGAAGAAGATCCTAGTTTACAACCTTATTCAGATGGTAAGTCAGCGCAGGATTTATTCCAACAGAGATTAGAAGAAGAAAAAGAAGCGAAAGAAAAGTCCATAGATGGATCCGATCGCAACAATCCTAAAGAAATCCAAAAACGAAGTTACGAGAAAAATTTAGAATCCAAAATCAAAGAACTAGAAACTCGATTGGAATCAGAAAAGAGTAAAAAAACTTCAGATGCCTCGTCTGCGGAACGCCAAAAAGAATTGGAGTCTGAAAAAAAACGTCTGGAAGAAGAAGTGCGTATGCTTCGTATCAAAGAACAATTGAAGGAAACATTTGCTCTTCTGACTGATTTCCGCAAAATGATGACTTCCAATGTTTTTGGTATGATGAATGTCCAAATGGATTCCCGTTATGGTTCCAATTTGGATACATTTGTCTGAATCCCAAGAGATTCTAAGATAAATTCTCTCAATTCACCAATACCTCTTCCCGTTGATGCGGAAAGGTAAAACACTCGAAACGGAACTCCAATTTCATTCATGGCAGCTTCCATTTCCGATCTTACTTTGTGCTGCCCACTTTGGTTTAACTTGTCAATTTTAGTTCTGATCACAACTGGTTTGATTTTTTTTTCCATCGCAACTTCGATTGTCGAAAGTTCTTCTTCAGGAAATTCTCTTTGAGAATCACATAAGATAAATAGAATCTTCAGTTGTTTCCATGAGTTTAAAAAACCTTCCAATAAGTTCATCATCTCTTTGTGTTCTTTGTGAGATGCTTTGGAATAACCAAATCCTGGTAAGTCGATTAGATTAAATCCGACTTTTGTTCTGAATATGTTAATCAGTTTTGTTTTTCCAGGAGTTTTGGAAACCTTGGCAAGCCCTCTATGATTGGATAATGCATTCAGTAAACTGGATTTGCCTGAATTGGATCTACCCATAAATGCAATGGAAGGAACCGAGTCCAAATCTTCTTTCTCATCCATTTTGGCGATAGAAGTGAAGAATTTGGTTTCAGGAAATGGAATTTCTTTCGAGTATTTATGCATCTAGCTCATCTTTCTAAATAGATTCGTTTGGGATAATTCTTTTCGCTTTTGGAAAAGAGTGAAAATAAAATTTGGATGGGTTCATTTTCAAAATATAATATAGGAATAAAAGTTCTTAAGAAAAAGGGAATTCCATTCTCGCGCATACACTCTGAAATTTCTTTATTTCCTGAACGAATTTGGATTTTCTGGCCATGGTGCCAAGATCCCAGACTATACTTCCTATTTGGATCATTGATTTTGAATCGATTTCCATTCCATTCAATGACAAATGAATCTCCATCCCGAAAGGAGTTTGCCTTCTTAAAAGCAGGAGACTTTTTATCTATGATAAACAGATCTCCAAACTTCGATTTGTATAAGTAACAATTTTTGTTTTCTAAAAATGCTCTTTCCCCTTCAGACTGGAGGTTGAAGTTCTCAAATCCTGATTTATAAAGAGGGTACATCCCCATTAATTTCAAATGGAAGTCGATGAGATCTTTTTTGGAAGTTAGATTTAAACTGACCCAAGTTTCATGTGGAATTCGAAATAAATGTGGAGATACACTTGGTTTCTGGTTGTTCAAACCATCAAATTGAAGTGAGAGTTGAGAACGATCATGAAAGTTCCAATACGTTTTATGGAAATTCCATTTTTCTCTTTCGAGAACAGGTAGTAAATCATTCCGGATTCGATTGCGTTTGTAAACTAAATCCGAATTGGATTCATCTTCAAAAATACGCATATGCGAAGACACATATTGATAGAGTTCCATCAATTCTTCATCTTCTAAAAATACGAGAGGCAAAAAACGTTCTCCATCAAATGGAGGTAATGTGTAAAAAGATTTTTTACCACCACCTCGTGTTAGGTGTAAGAAAATGGATTCTGTGTAATCTTTACAATGATGACCGGTTAAAATAATCGAAGGATCTTTTTGATTGATCCTTTTTAATTCATGATAACGAACAATTCTGCCAGTTTCTTCTAAGCCTTTTTTTAGTTTCTCTGCGAGTTTTGGGATTTTTTTTTTACAAAATAGAAGGGAAACCCAATGTCTTGTAAAAATAATTTCAGATCTTTTTCTTCGTTTTCAATCTGACGAATTCCGTGAGATAAATAAAATACATGTGGGGTTTCGATTTGGTAGTGTTTTTTTAGATATTGTAGGAATAATAGTAAGATACTGGAATCTTTTCCACCAGAATAGGAGAGCAAAAACTTAGTTTTGTTTTTTACCCAGTGGCTTGGCAATTGGTTTCCCATCCGTTTCAGCATGGATTCAAAATGGATAGCAACTGAGATCGGGATATCAGGAATCATATTTTTCTCACGGCCACCATTGTGATATCATCGTGTTGCTCCTGATCTTTGACAAATTCTTTTACATCGAAATAGATATTCTCTAAAATCTTTTTTGGTTCCAAGAGGATATGATTCAGAAAACTACGTTCTAGGCTTTGTTCTCCAAATTGTTTTTCGACGGAATTTAAAGCTTCGGTCACACCATCCGTAAAAAGTAAAATTGTATCTCCAGCTCCAAAATGTAATTTGGATTCATTTTTAAACGCGGAAATATCAGGGTTAATTCCTAAAATGATTCCCCCCGTGTCAATGGAATGTAAGGAGTTGGTCTGAAGTTGGTAGTGATAAAAATTTCCATGACCAGCACCCGAAACAGTCACCTCATCTGTGATCAAATTCCATCGAATCAAAATCATACTCATAAATCGGGGTGTAATGGCTTCTTTGTAACTTGAGTATAAATAATTATTGATATCATTGAGAATTTCCCAAGGGGAGTCTTTTACTCTGACAAGGGAATGCAAAATGGTTCTGACCGTAGCCATGACAAGTCCTGCTGCCACTCCTTTTCCACTGACATCTCCAATACAAACAAACAATTCGTTTCGATTCGGTGAAAGAATGAAGTCATAATAATCTCCACCGATGCCCCTGGCAGGAACCATAAGACCACCAAAGGAAAATCCTTCGGCTTCGGGTGCATTTCTTGGAAGTAGATTGCTTTGAATTTCTTTTGCGATTTCTATTTCTTTCTCTAATCGTTCTTTGTTGGAAAGGTTTTGATATAAGTTTGCATTTCCCATTGTGATTCTTGCAAGGGAAACAAATGCGTTTAATGCTTCCATTTCCTCGTGAGGAAATCGACTTTCTTGTTTTGCTAATACAAAAAGACAAATGGTATTGTTTTCCAATTGAATAGGAACAATCACAGATTCCTTTCCAACGATCCCAAGTGCTTCAAAAAGTGGAATAGTGAGTGGATCCACTGTCTTCATTTCCTTTGTATGAATGATCGATTCTAATTCTTCTAAATCGATTGAATCTGTATGTGTTTTGAGTTCATAATTTTCTAAATCACGAAAGACTTTGAAGACTTTTGCTTTTGAAGCATTTTCGGGTATTTCAATCAAACAAGAGACTGAGGAGTCAACAATACCTGACAACGTTAATAAAATCATACGAATCATCTCGTTATGATTATTTAGATACAATTGACTTAGGGTTAATGCTGCCGTGTGCAAACTTCTGAAATGTTTAGATTGGTTTTTTGATTTCGAAAATAACAATGAGTTTCTTAAAGATACAGCAAATTGTCCGACAACAATTTTTAGAATTTCCTCATCTTCAATGTAGTCAGTGGTGTCTTCTTCTTCATAGTCGATGGTGATCATACCAACAGCAATGTTTGCATATAAGATAGGAAGCACGAGTTGGGATTTGGTTCCTGTGAGCCTGGAATAAAAAGAATAAAAAGGATGGGTTTGGTCACTGAATTTATAGAAACAAGGTTCCCGTTTTGCCATTGCTTCGACTAAAATCCCATAACTCAAATCGTAATCGAGTGCGATCCGTTTGATAACCCTTTGGAGCTGTTTTTGTTTTGAATAGTAGTGGGCTAATTTTATTTCACCTAATTCAAGATTGGTGATAAAGATTGCGATTTTATCTTTTTTGAGTCGGTTTGCAATGAGTTCGCTAAACCGAAACATCAAATCCTCTAAGCCAAGGGATGAGTTGAATAGAGAAAGATTTTCCAATAGGAATTCTGTTTTTTCATCAGAATTTAGTATGTGTTTGCCTACTCGAGGGACTTTTCGTTTCTCAAGAATCCATTCTCTTTGGCAAGTTTGGCAAAAAAATCGACCCGCTTTTGTCAGACCACTGGGAACGCGAGGTTCGGTGCATAATAGGCAGATTCGCTCGAAGTCCGTTTCCTCTTTCATTTCCATGCCAGAGTATCCGATTTCTTTTTTCTCATGCTACAAGAATTTCGTGAAAAAAAGGAAAACCTGGTACAATTCGTGCTTAATCTATAAGCAAATGTTGTTTTTTCTGCTGAAATCGAAAGGAAGGCAAGTGAAATGATTAAAAATCAATTTATTTGTTTGCTTAGAGTGCATTATGTTGAAGAATTAAGCAAATTGTATTTGTGTTCCTTTCCAGCAATCCGTAACCACAAAGAGCAAAACCTATGAGCACGAAAAAATTCAATCCCATCCAATCCATACACGAAGTCGCCACTGCCATGAATTCCACTCAGGATCCGGACGGCCTCCTAGAGCTCATTTTGGATCGATGCATCCAAATCTGTGGTGTGGAGTCTGGGTCCCTCATGCTCATCGATGAAAAACAGAGTGTTTTGGATGCAGTCACTTCTCGGGGAATGAACCAACAGATCCTTAGGGAAACCAAATTGAAGATTGGGCAAGGGATCACTGGGGTTGCTGCCTCGACCGGGAAAGCGAAGTTGGTGAATGATGTCTCAAAAGATCCAGATTACATTCAGGTCAAAGAAGAAATTAAATCAGAGTTAGTTGCACCAATGATTGTGGAAGATGATGTCATTGGTGTGATTTCACTCGATTCCAATCGATTGAATGCCTTCACACCCGAAATGTTAGAGATCGTAAGTGTTCTCGCAAACCAAGCTGGGCAGATTTTTAAAAATTTACAAACGATTCGTTCTTTAGAGCAAAGAACAAAAATACAAGCGACTCTCATTGAAATTTCCAAAGTTGTAAGTTCAACTTTAGATCAAAATGAAGTATTCGATTCCATTATGGTGACGATGGAAAAATCACTTCGATTGGAAAAGGGAAGTATTGTTTTATTCAATAAAGAAGAAGCTTTGTTACGGATTGTAGCGGCATCTGGATTATCGCCAGAAGAAATTGAAAAGGGAACATACCAGCCTGGTGAAGGCATTACTGGAAAAGTTTACGAGTCAGGTGAACCGATCATCATAGAATCAGTAGCTTCACATCCAGACTTTTTAAATCGGGTTGGTTACTTGTCTCACTTTAAACATGATCCAAATAATGTGAGCCTACTCTGTGCACCTATTTTAAGTGAGCAAACTACATTAGGGGTTGTGAATGCGTTTATTGTTCAAAATAAACATACAGATCTAAAATCATTTTTGGATTTTTTACAGGTGGTTGCTTCCATCATTTCACAATCCATCAAAATTCAAAATCTTGTGGAAGAAGCTAAAAAAGAAATTTCCCGAGAGAACATTCAATTAAAAAGAGAACTTAAAAACAAATATAAGTTTGGTTCCCTCATTGGAAAAGCTGCGAGTATGGAAAAGATGTTTGAGAAGATTCAGTTGGTTGCTGACTCGAGAGCTTCTGTTCTGATTACAGGGGAATCCGGAACTGGAAAGGAAATGATTGCAAATGCAATTCACTATAACAGTTCTCGTTCCGAAAATCCATTCATCAAAATTAACTGTGCGGCGATTCCTGAAAATCTTCTTGAGAGTGAACTCTTTGGACATAAAAAGGGTTCCTTTACGGGAGCTGTGACAGACAAAAAAGGTAAGTTTGAATTAGCAGATACAGGAACCATTTTCTTAGATGAAATTGGCGAAATGGATTTGAACCTTCAATCAAAACTACTTCGAGTATTGCAAGAACGAGAGATTGAAGCCATTGGCTCTACCAAAGCAAAAAAAGTTGATGTGAGAATTATTGCCGCAACCAATGCCGAATTAGAACAGTTAGTTGCTGAGAAAAAGTTTAGAGCAGATTTATTTTACCGATTAAACGTCGTAAAAATCAATACTCCACCGTTACGAGATCGAGTAGAAGATATTCCGCTTCTCATGAATCACTTCTTAGAAAAATACACTAAGGATAATAATAAATCGATTAAAGGTATTTCGAGAGAAGCTTCTCGACTTTTATTAAAGTATCGCTGGCCAGGAAACGTTAGGGAATTGGAAAACGTAATCGAACGGGCAGTGGTTCTGGCTCAAGATGAAATTTTAAATGAAGAAGATTTTGCAGACATTCTTTCCAATATGGAAGAGATTCCAGAAAGTACAGTTGAAGTTTCTCATGCGAATCATGTTGAATCGTCTTCGGGTACGGAACCTTTAGATTTAGGTTCAGGACGTTTGACATCTGGTCAGTTAGATGGACTCGATGGACGTGCTATGGAAATCGTTGTGAGTGAAGTGGAATCAAGACTGATTCAATATGCAATGAAAAAGTTTCGTTACACAAAAACAAGAGTTGCGAAATATTTGGGAATCAACCGAAACACTTTAGATAAAAAAATAAAAGAACTGAATATAGAATATTAAATCGTAGATCTTGAAGATTCGATTTTAATGGAGCAATATTCATTACCCAACAATTAATGTGTTGGGTCCGGGAAGTGATTTAGATGATGGATTGGTCCCGTCACAATATCGTCTTCTAAAGTTAGGTGGAGATATTCTTTGGCAGATCCAACGGCTTCTGCCAAGGTTTTTCCATGAGCCAAAAAGGCGGTAATTGCTGCAGAGTATGTACAACCTGTTCCGTGCGTATGTTTTTCTTTTAAGTATTCTTTTGAAAATTCGTATACAGACTTGCCATCGAATAGGACATCTGTTGCTTGGGTTGCATTCGGTAAATGACCACCTTTTAGTAAAACGGGAACATTGTATGTTTCGTATATTTTTTTTGCCATAGGAACGAGTTGGTCATATTGGTTGATGGTTTCTCCTAAAATCAATGACGCCTCATCCAAGTTTGGTGTGATTAATTTTGAAAGGGGAATGAGATCTTCAATCAGTGATTGTATGGCATCATCCTTTAATAATTTTGCCCCACTTGTTGCAACCATAACAGGATCTAATACTAACTGTATGTCTGGGTTTTCATAAAAAAATGCGGCAACAGATTTGATGATATCCTTTGAATATAACATACCTGTTTTGGCGGCTCTAATCGGAAAGTATCCAGAAACGGCCTTCAACTGTGAAGATACAAAATCTGGTGAGATTTCATAGATACCCGTGACTCCATCCGGATTTTGGGCAGTTAAACAGGTAAAGACTGTGGTTCCAAATGTAGCAAGAGATGAAAATGTTTTTAGATCCGCTTGGACTCCGGCTCCTCCGCCTGAATCGGAACCAGCGATTGTTAATGTGATCGGGAAAACTTTTTTCATGTTATGGAAACCATCCGTACTTGCCAAAATCCAACTGATCATCACCTAAATCAAAGAAAACACCTTCCGTATGTAGAATTTTTTTCTGCAATTCTGCCCGAAAGGTATCTCCTTTAAACGATATCCTTCCTTGGCGATTGATCACACGTTGCCATGGAATTTTCGATTCTCTATCTTTTTTCAGAGAATTTAACGCATATCCTACTGCACGCGCGGCTCGTGGATTTCCTAATAACAATGCGATATGTCCGTAAGTTGTGACTTTGCCTTTTGGAATTTTTTTTACAACAGCATAGACTGATTCGTAAAAATTCGGACTTTTCGAATTGGGAGACTTCATTGAATTTGGAAATATCTAAGATTGATTTGGTTTTTTTGTAAATCGATTTTCAAATTTCACTCAAACAATGAAACTTTCAGAATACGCAAAACATTTGTTACTTGCTCCCAATTTGGAAGATAAATTATTAAGTCCAAGTAAACATTGGGAAGAGGAATCAAATTTAAAATCTTTACGCATTGAAAAACCTGAAAGAAATCAGTTGCTTCAATTTTCAGATAAAAAAGTCAAAATTCCAAGGTTGGAACACTTAAACCTAGAATCGAATCGGGGACTAACTCTCCATCATTTTGCTAATCATGAACTCATGGCCATCGAACTATTTGCTTGGGCGATTTTGGCTTTTCCTCATGCTTCTAAATCGATTCGAAATGGATGGGTCAAAACCATCGAAGAAGAACAAACACATCTAAAAATGTATATCAAGCGAATGAACGATTTTGGAGTTCAGTTTGGCGATTTACCTTTAAATTATATCTTTTGGAAGCAGCTGGGACAGTTCAATAGTATAGAATCATTTTCTGCTGTTATGTCTTTATCTTTTGAAGGAGCTAACTTGGATTATTCGCAAGTATATGCAAAAGTTTTTTCTTACTTCGGAGACAAAGAAACCTCTGAGATTATGGTTTATATATTTGAAGATGAAATCAAACATGTGAAACGAGGTGTCCGTGCTTTTGAGAAATCTGTTCCAAGTGAAAAAAATTCCTGGGAACATTATCTCTCGCTCATTCAGTTTCCCTTCACTCCCAGAAGAGCCAAAGGATATTTGTATATTCCTGAAACACGATTTCTTGCGGGTTTGGACTCTAAATTTGTCCAACATTTGGCCGAATATGAGGATGAATACACGGGTAGAGTCAATTTGGAATCGATCAAAAAATTTGATCTTGGGAGAGAATTGATGCGAAAAAACAGACTTGATTCTCACTCAAGGCAGGTTTAGGATTCTTCGGGAAGGTAGATATGAAAGTAAAAATGCTTTTGAGTTTAGGTCTGTTATTTGTTTCTTTCGGGTTTGTACTAAATGCTGAAAAAAAAGCAAAATCAGTTAAAGAGATGAATCTCCATGATTTTATGGAAGAGTACACAAAGCCTGCGACCAAGTTGTACGACAAAAAAGACAATGCAGACTATCTAAATAAGATTTTGGAAAAGGTTCCCGACATGGCACCTGAAGACCAAAAGGCAGAATGGAAAGAAATCATCGATGCAAAGCTTGCCGTTGGGAAACCAGATGAAACATGTAAGTCTTGTCATACAAAATTCAAAAAAGAATACAAAAAGAATTATCGAAAAAAATTGATTCAAGTTCCAGAAGAACTTCTTGGATTTCCGAAAGAAATTAAAGAACTTCTAAAAAAATAAATTCCTCTCCGCCCTGAAACAGGGCGGACTTTCATGAGAAATTCTTTTTCATTCGTTTCTAAATTTTACATTCTTTTGTTTGTTTTTTGTTTCTTTGTCATAGGAACAAATGCAGAGACAACTCCAGATCCAGTACAAAAGTCAGAACCAAAAGTATCCAATTCAACTCCCCAAGTACAATCAACTAACATTAGTCATCCTCAAGAGAATACATTGATTTTACCAAAAAGTTTGAAGTTTGGAGCCTTTGTTGATACCTATTATTCACATAATGCAAATCATCCCAATTCAAAAGAACGAAATTATACGACACAAGCAGTTCGAAATGATGAGTTTAATATTAATTTAGGTTTTATCGATGCTAAGTGGCAGGAAGAAAAGATTAGGGGAAGGATTGCGTTACAATTTGGAACTTCTGTGAATACAAATTATGCCGCAGAAGCAAATCGAGATATTAGCTCCAACCAAAATGCAGTCAAACACATTCAAGAGGCCTATGTTGGTTTTAAACTCACGAAAAATACATGGGTAGATGCAGGTATTTATTTTGGACATATCGGATATGAATCTTGGATTTCATCAGATAATTGGAATTATACGAGAGCAATGGCGCTTGACTATGTACCTTATTATTCTTCAGGAGTAAGGTTTACAACCAAAGTAACTGATAAGTTTCAGTTTCAGTTTCATGTAATGAATGGTTGGCAAAATATCACTGACCAGAATAAGGATAAATCATTAGGTACGCAGTTTAAATATATCTTCACTCCTAATTTTACATTGATTGCCAACCAATTTGCAGGGAATGAAGCCCCTGATTTTGAGCGCAAACAAACACGTTTTTACAATAATACCATCTTGGAGTGGAAGGCTTTGGATTGGTTGTCATTTGCGATTTCTGGTGACGTGGGAGCGCAAAAAACAAAAGAATCCTTATCCTACGAACCCTGGTGGAAAGATCTAAATCCTGTTTTACCTATCTACGTCAGTCGTGAATCAAAAGCGTATCATCAGTGGTATCACGGAACCTTTTGGACTAGTTTTCGTTATGAAGATGTGTTTCGCCTTAGTTTTCGGATAGAGCGTTTTTACGATCCAAGACAAGTTTTAGTGCAAACATACACGAGAAATGGTTTTTTGACAAATGGTTATACGATGACTTTGGATTTGTTACAATGGTCTCCAGGTCTCTTACGGTTTGAAGCCATCCAAAGAGAGTCAATGGATTCTGTTTTTGAAACGGATCAAAATAAAAGAAATAGGGTAGAACGTTTGTTTGTTGTGGCAGCCACAATGAGGATTTAGAAATTAAAAAAAACCTCTGGATTATTTCCAGAGGTCAGTCTTACACTCTAATGATTTTAAAAATGAAATGTCACATTGTAGAAACTACTTAGGTCTTTCTTTTCTTTTTCGAAGTTTTTTTCTTCTTTTTGACTGGTTCGTCATCTTCCTCTTCTTCCAACGGTTCTTCACTTAGTTCGTTTACAAAGTCAATAAAAGGTATATGCTTTTTATGGCTCAATTCCTCTAGTTCTTTCGCGTCAGGTTTTCTTTCCCCAACTACAACTAAATAAAGAGAAGGTAAGATCGTTAAGACAAGGAACATCGCAGAAAACAATCCACCTACAATCACTGTTGCCAGTGGTCTTTGTACGTCTGATCCAACTCCCGTTCCAAGAGTGGCAGGAATTAATCCAAGTAACGCGAGTAACATGGTCATTAACATTGGACGTAATTGGATGACTGCTGCCTTTTTGACAGCAGCTTTTGTTGTAATGTCTGGTTCTTCTATGAGCAAGTGATTAGTTCTTGAGACAAACAAAACTCCAGCCATCGTTGCAATTCCAAAGAGTGAGATAAATCCAACTCCACCTGATACGTTAAAGTAATAACCTCGTAGAAGTAAGGCATAAATCCCACCTAATAGAGAAAGGGGGATACATGCAAGTGCGACATAAACATACTTTAAGTTGCGATACAACATGTACAAGACACCAAAGATAATGAGGACAGTGATTGGAATCACTATTGCTAATTTCTTACCAACTCTTGCTAGGTTTTCGTATTGCCCACCAAATCGGATTTCGTATCCATCAGGAAGTTTGATTTTTTTCTTCACTCGTTTTTGCAGTTCGGAAACAAATCCTCCTTGGTCACGTCCTCGAATATTCGTACGAACAGTAACAACCCTTCTTCCCTCTTGCCTAAAAATCATTGTTGGTCCATCAATCACTTCAATATCGGCTAACTCTGATAGTGGAATTCGTTCTCCCTTGGGTGAAATGATCGGCATGTTCTCAATTGCTTGTTTGGAAGCACGATAATCTTTTGAAAATCGTACTACGATTCCGAAACGGGCAGGAGTTTTCGGAGGGATATCCGATGGACCCTCATACAACGTACTGATCCGTTGCATACCAATGGCCGCTTCGATCATTTGTTGGATATCGATCACATTGATTCCAAAACGAGCTGCAGCTTCTCGGTTTATGCTAATGGTCAACTGTGGGCTTTCTGCCTCCTGTTCAATTCCGTATTCACTGGCACCTTTCATTTCTTTGATTTCTTTTAGAACTTCATTCCCGATACCTCGCATGACTTTTAAATCATTTCCAGAAACAAAGACGGCAAGGTCGGCGATCGTACCCATGATTGCTTCGGACAAATTGTCCATAATTGGTTGTGAAAAGCTGATACGAGCGCCAGGCAAAGTGGCCTCTAAATCATTTTTCATGCGAAGGAGTAGCTCTTGTTTGGTGATCTTCTCTTTCCACTTACTGTAATCTTTTAATCCGATTAAAACTTCGAGACGGTTCGGTGGAAGTGGATCTGTTCCATCATCATTCCTTCCTAACTGAGAGATAACAACGCTTACCTGCTCATTTTTATAGATAGTTTGCCGGATTTTTGGCATGAACTTTCTTGCTTCTGGTAAGGAGATACCAACAGGGAAAAAGATCCGAATGTTGAATCCACCTTCATCCATTTCTGGTAAAAATTCCGTTCCTAAAGAGAACATACCAATCGCAAGGAAAATGGTAACAACACTAAAGGTATATCGAACTGCTTTTTTGGAACGATCTACGATAAACTCAATGAGACGTTTGTAACGCGCTTCTATCCAATCATAAAATGGGTTGTGCCATTCAATGGGCCCTGGGTTTGCCGATTCAAAATATTTTTTATAGATAATCGACATGATGACAGGAATCACTGCCATTGCAAAAATCAATGCACCCAAAATAGCAAAGGAGATTGTGAACGCCATTGGTTTGAACAAACGACCCTCAATCCTTTCAAAAGAAAAGATAGGAAGGTATGCCAAAATGATGATTAAAATAGAAAATAAAATTTCAGTTCCTACTTCTGATGCGGCATCTCTTGTAAACGCAAGGATTCCATGAGACTTCTCTTCTGGGGTGGCATCTCGATACCGACGCATGATATTTTCTACCATGATCACGGCTCCATCCACAATGATACCAAAGTCAATGGCTCCGAGTGAAAGTAAACTAGCTGGAATTCCAGTCATATTCATGAGTAGGAATGCAAACAACATCGCAAATGGAATAGTGGCAACTACTACAAGCGAAGCTCTTACGCTACCGATAAAGAAGATTAATACTAAACTGACTACGACAACCCCTTCGATCAATGTTTTACCAATTGTTCGAAGTGTGTAATTCACTAAGTCAGTTCGATCGTAAGTGTTTCTAAGCTGAACGCCTTTAGGAAGGTAGTTTTCGTTAATTTCTTTTACTTTTTCACGAATGCGTTCTCCCATTTCATTGGGATCACCCCAACGTCGCATCGCCACCAAACCTTGTACAGAAGAATCAACGTCAATTAAACCTTCTTCCTCGTTTTGGATCGTATAACCTAATACACCACTTGGAATCGGATGGGATATTTCGACCGAACCTAAATCTCGAATGAATACAGGCACACCATTGACCGTTTTGACAACGATGTTTTCAATATGTTTTGGATCTCTGATGGCACCAAGAGAACGAATTGGAAATCCCTGTTCACCTTGTAGGAGTAAATTTCCCCCTGTATTCAAATTGTTTTCTTGGATGGCTTTGATCACATCGCCGATGGTTAATTTGTAACGAATTAACTTATCAGGTGAAGTCACTACATGGTATTGTTTTGGAAGACCACCGAACGTTACCACATCAGCAATTCCAGGGATTTGTAACATTTTTGGCATTACGATCCAATCTTGAATGGTTCGTAATTCCATCGGTGTGTGGTTTTCGGATGACTCTAATACATATCGATAAATTTCACCAACGGGCGAGCTCATCGGTCCTAACGCTGGATGAACGTCTTCAGGAAGATCCGCATCCGCCACACGTTCCATAAGACGCATACGAGCAAAGTAATCATCCGTTCCATCTTCAAATACAAATTGGAACACAACAAGACCATTGATGGTTCTAGAACGTCGAACAGCTACTTTAGGAATTGCGTTTAATACACGTTCAATGGGAAGTGTGACTCTTTCTTCTACTTCCACCGCAGCTTTCCCTGGAAATTTTGCTATCAAACGTACTTGTGTATCGGCAATGTCAGAATAAGCTTCTTTGCGAATGTCAATCCATGCCCAAATTCCAAATAACACTGCAACAATGGCTGCAACAATAGTTGTAATTCGATTCTTAAGTGCAGTTTCGATAAAATTTTTAATCATGATATTCCCTCGTATTGAAGAGGTAACCCATCTGTAGTAATAACTGTGGGTTTCTATAATCGCCTTGGCCTATACCTCCACCTAACTGGAGAAAAAAGTTGCCAAGTAAAAAATCGTAGGTGAGTCCGATGTATCTTTGGGTTAAATGAACCTTTTGTCTTTCTCGACTTTCATATTCGAGATAGGTTGCCACATTCGGATTGACGGAGTTGATATAGGATCGAATGAGTAAATCTTCTTGTGATGGATCCCTTCTGTTGTACCCTGGAATGTTGAGTCCAGTTGGGTAGGAAGATTGTCCTCCGCGTCCCACTTCTGGGGCAAAGGGATTTACTTCAAAATATCCACCCACAATCGAGATACTATGAGCGATGACCGGAGTTTTCCAAAAAGTGTAACCTAAATCAATCTGCCCACCTTTCCACTGTGGCCCCCATACACCACCTGATCCTCGTATTACGATATCTTTCCAGTAATAACCTAAGTTAAAATTGATACTTGCAGGGGAGCCAATCGATGCTCCATATACCCAAAAGTTTGTTGATTTGGGTAATCTTTTTTCATCCAAACTATTTTGACCTAGAGTTTCATCCTCTCCAAAAGCCGATTCATTGGATTTGTTAGGAGTCCATTCTGGTTTGATTTCATTTCCGTTCTTGTCCTTCGGATAAGGAGTGGATTGAGAATACAGATTGGTTCCTAGTATGAATAAAATAATAATGTGATAGATGAACTTCTTCATTTTAGAAACCAAAACTAAGACCTTTTAATAAAATGGAACCTTGCACGACAACCTTCTCTCCTGGAGAGAGGCCTTCGATGATGTTCACACGTTCTTTCGTTGAGATTCCCAATACTACTTCTCGTCGTTTGAATGTTAATGGTTTCTCTTCGACGAAAACATAGTTTTTACCTTCTACTGTGACAATGGCAGTATATGGTAAAACAACGCTGTCTCCACCAGTTTGTTCTGGAAATTTAACAACACCAAACATTCCTGGTTTCAATCGATATTTGTCGTTGATCACGATGATCCGCATCTTGGCAGTTCTTGTTAGTGGATCTACGTTGTCCCCGATGGCTTCTGCTGTTCCGATGAACTCTTCATCTGGAAAAGATGCGAAAACAACTTTGACTTTTTTTCCTTTTTTTAAAGTGGATAGTTGAGATTCAGGAACATCGGTAATGATCCACGCTTTGAGACTTCCAGCTGTTCCAAGTTCGCTTGGGTTTAACCCTTGCGCACGAAGTTTACCTTCAAACTCTGCAAGTTCTGCCGCATCGTTACCTGCATCAGTTTCTGATTCAACTAAGTCTTTTTCTGTTGCAACACGATGTGAGAACATGTCTTTAATACGATTTAAGTTTTTGTTAGATCGGTGCAGTTTGTTTTTGGCATGGACATAACCAACATAAAGATCGTTTAACTCCGCTGATTCGAAGAGTATGATTCGTGCTCCGTTACTTACAGAAGGTGAGGTGGATGCAATGAGTCGTGCTGGTGCTTCTAAGCTAACAAATTCTCCGCCACCGCCAATTGCAGTTGATTTAACGATGTCGAGACCTGGACTATTCGGTTTGAATTCAATTCGTTTTCCATCATCAAAAACTTCAGCTTTTTCAGGATGTTTGTGTAATGGTTTTGCACTCTTGGAGAAGACCATAAATAGAACAGCCACAACAATTAATATAAGCCCGGAAATCAGGAGAATTTTTGCTTTTTGGTTTAAAGATTTTAAGGTAACTAACATTTTATTCCTCGGATTTTGGAGAAGTTTGGTTTTCAGATTTGGGGAGGAAGATACCTTTTCCCACAGCATAATTTACATTTTCGATCGCTTCCATTCGATCTGTTTGGAGTTTTAACATTTCAACGACGCTAGATCGATAGGTTTCAAAGAAGTCAGCAAATTCTAAGATTGTAATGTATTTCTTTTCATAACTCATGATCATATCCAAAGATAAACTTCCATAGTCTTTGATGTATGCATCAATGAATCGTTTGTAAAGAGCGTCTTTGATTCGTGCTGATTGATAAGCAACCGCAACTTCATTTTCCACTTCCAAGATATTGTTCTTTAACTCTTGTTTGCGGACTAAAATTGCTTTTTCCGCCGCTTGGATATTACCTTGGTTACGATCAAAGAGAGGTACTGTTAATTGTGCCGTTACACCCCAATAATTTTGGAAAGCAGTACCACCTCTGTTATACATAGGACCGATTGATAAGTCGGGAATTGCATTGGCATATTGTAGGTCTAAATTTGCTTCTTCGTAACGTAAGGTTTGAAGTGCTTTTTTTAAGTCAGGTCTGTTTTCTCGTGCAATCTCAACAAGATCTTGTAATTTAACTTGATTGGGAACAATCAAATCCAATTGTCTTTCATCAACTTTTGGTAAAAACTCAACACGTGCATCTCGATACAAATCATCGTTTAAAAGAATTTTGAGCTCTGCTTCCCTTTCATATACTTTGATGGCTAAGTCTTCTCTTTCCTTTTTCAAAAAGAAAAGTAGGGCTTTTAGCCTTAAGTGTTCCGCTTGGAGAAGTGCCCTTCTTTTGTAAGCAAGCTCTGATGATTCGACTGTTTTTTCAATTGATGCAATACTTTGGTCATAAAAAACCACAGCTTTTTTATAGAAATAAATGGTATAAAAGGTTCGCCTAAGTTTAGTGATGAGTGCTCTTGCTAAATCATAAAATTCTTGTTCCGAGATTTTTGCATTGAGTTCTGCTACTTTGACTCGCTTGTCGATCTTACCACCTAACAAAAAGACTTGTTGAACTTGTACTACGGATTGACCAGACCTAGTAGTATCAAAGTATCTCTGTGTTGGTTCAGCATAAATACTTTGGTCAATGGCGATGTTTGGGTTTGCATATAACCCTGCCTGTAAGATTCCCGCTTTTTTCACATCAATTTGAAACCTAGAGGCAATCAAAAGAAGATTGTTTTTCCATAACAAGGTTTCAGCTGTTTCTAAATTGAGTTCCTTGGAATATTTCTGGTCATCGGGATACAAACTGGATCCAAGTGATGTTCTCGGGTTTTCATCCGTTAATTGTCTCCTGAGAGCTTCACTTGCTTGTGCCACTTTCATTTCTTCTGAAAGAATGGATGTGACAAACAGAAGTGAGAGATAGATTCCAATTTTATAATAAACGTTCATAAGTTACCAAATTTCTTAAATTCTTGAATGCAACGAAATCAGAGTATACCTTACCTGTTAGGGTGAATACACGACTGGATTCGTATTTGCCGAAGGAGTGTTAAACGAAGTTGTAAGGGGGAGGAATATTTAATAAAAGGGAAGAAAGTAAATTGGGAATATTAATCCCTATCGAAAGTAGATCAACGTAAGAAACGACCAAGTCCTCGGAAAGTTCATGGTTTTTATCATCATTGATAAAATCCAAAAAGTCAGCTCTTGTGCGACTGAGAGTGGCATTGTCATCAATGGAAGTAAGCTGCGGTGTGTCAATGGCCGAATCTTCCAAAAGATCATTTGCTTGGAAATATGACTTTTTGATCTGCTTGAGATTGGTTTCGAAATACTCGGAAACTGTATCGGACGTACTCTCAAACGGGAAACCTATTGTTGCCACAAGTAGCAGTGCAATCAGTTTGTGTGACCAGTTTCCCGTCATATTGTCCAATTCTTCCCAACCCCGCGTGTATTCAATCCTTAAATCATGATCTTACCTTGGGAAAGCATAGAGAATTAGGCATTTTGTGTATGTTATGATAACTTTGATGTAAGGAATGATAAAAAAAAGACTGCCCAGAGCGAAAAACACTCTGGTACAGTCGGTTAAGCTTTGGCAAATGAGAAACAATTCTATTGGAAATAATATAAAAACATCCTGTGCCCCTATAACGGGACACAGGTTAAAGCGGTAGAGAGGAGTTAAACGGGTGGAGGTAAATTTAGATAAAGGTAAGAAAGCAGTTCAGAGTTCCACTGTGTGTGGCTTTCTGCGTTGGATGCAAGAGAACGCAGCCAAATTCCTGTTAAACCTTTGCCATTCCAAGTGAGAATGTCTTCTAAATCTTTTGTGCCAGTTCCTTCTTCTGAAGAGGATGTTTGACTCGAGAGTAAATGGGATCCAGAAAGTTGAGACTTTCCTGTCACGCGGCTGGATTTTGCTCCACGAGTGCGGATCAGTACATTTTCTTCCGATAGGAAGGCACTGCCCAGAGAGATGGTTAGGAGTGTGACTCCCAATATGTTTGTTATCTTTCTGAACATAGTTACAGTTTAGACGATCTCTGATTAAAATCTAGCATTTTTTTGGCCAATGCTTAGGGATTAAGCAGATCGACCAAAAAAAATAGAAAATCGTTCCATTTGCTTGGAATTAGAGCACTTTCCCTGGATTCAAAATCCCTTTTGGGTCAAATGCCAATTTGATGGCGCGCATCGTCTCCAATTCCCCTGGGGAACGAGAAAATCCCAAATATTCCTTTTTCAGAAGTCCGATCCCATGTTCTGCCGAGATGGAACCTTTGTATTTTTGAATGAGTTGGAACATTTCGGGATCCACCTGTTTGCACTGCTTAAAGAAATCCGCATCGGAAAGATCCTTCGGCTTTACGATATTGAGATGTAGATTTCCATCTCCAATGTGACCAAATAAGGCAATGGAAAATCCTTGGTATTTTTGAGTGAGAAGGGCAGACATCTCATCTAAAAATGCCTCCATGTTGCGTAGAGGAAGGGAAATATCATTTTTATGCACTGTATAGGCAAGAGATAAAGATTCCGAAATTCCTTCTCGGTATTTCCAAAAGGTTTCATTTTGTCTGGAATTTTGTGCAATGGATCCGTCCGTAATGAATTCTTTTTCTGTGATGGCTTCTAAAATGGAGTAGAGTTTTTCCTCATCCGTTTCTCCACTCACTTCAAATTCCATTAGCACATAGTATTTGCTAGGTGATTGGAAAGGATCAGGAACACCAAGGTGTTCTTTTACCTTCTCTAAACAATAGTCTGTTAAAAATTCAAACGCTAGAAGAGGTAAATCAAAGTTGTGTGTTTCTTTGAAGATATCTAAGATATTCTTGTATTCTGGCACTGCTAAAAAGATCACACGGATGTCTTTGGGTGGTTTTGTGAGTTTCACAACCGCTTCTGTTATGATCCCAAGAGTTCCTTCCGATCCGATAAACAAATGTTTTAGATCATAACCTGTGTTATTCTTGAGAATTTCTCCATTAAAACGAAAAACCTCACCTTTTCCTGTGACAACTGTAAGACCTAATACCCAATCACGGATTAAGCCGTAACGTACGACACGAACGCCACCTGCATTGGTTGCGATGTTTCCTCCAATATGACTGGAACCAGTTGCCGCAAAATCAACAGGAAAATAAAATCCTCTTTCCTCAGCTTCTTTGTGTAGGTTTTTTGTGATCATCCCAGCTTGGATGTGTAAGGTGCCAAGAAAGGGATCGAAGTCTAATACTTGATTCATCTTTGCAAGTGAGATGACAATTTCCCCATCTTTTGCAACAGCCCCACCTGCATATCCAGTCCTTCCTCCAGATGGAACAATTGAAATTCCATTTTGATACGCATAAGAGACAATCGATGCTACATCTTCAGTGGTTTCTGGGAATACTAATACTTGGTAATTCGGTGGGTAAACTTTTGTACGATCTGTACCATAGGAATCAAACAATGCATCATCCATAGTACCATCATTCTTCTGAATGACTTTTTTTTCTCCAATGAGTTTTCCTAATTCTGTTTTTGTTTTTGTAAAATCCATTTTGGTTCCTTTAGATATCTACCATATCAATTTGTGAGTTTACAGCAGGGTCATCATCTCCTGGTGTAAGTCTCGTATACGTTCCATCCGATTCCAATACGCGAGCTTGTGTATTGTCCCTGAGAAGTAATTCTAGTATTTTTGCGATTCGTTTTTTGTGTTTGTCTTGTAGGATCGGAAACATCACTTCAATTCGGCGAAGAAAGTTTCTTGGCATACAATCTGCAGACGCTAAGTATACTTCCGGTTTCCCACCGTTCTCAAAACTATAAATCCTGGAATGTTCCAGGTATCTTCCTACAATCGAACGAACGTTAATGCGATCAGAAACTCCAGGAATTCCGGGTCGTAAACAGCAGATTCCTCTGATAATCAAATCGATTTTGACTCCTGCTTGGGAAGCTTCATAGAGTTTTAGGATCACATCTGGATCCACAAGAGAGTTCATCTTAAAGATGACTCGTGCTTGTTTGCCTGATTTTGCGTTGTCTGTTTCTCTTTGGATGAGTCGTAAAAACTCTTCTTTTAGGAATGTTGGGGCCGCATAAATCTTGGATAATCTTGGCATTTTCCCAGAACTTGTGATTGTGTTAAACAGAATTGCCACATCTTCCGTGATTTCTGGATTGGCAGTGAAAAGGCTGATGTCTGTGTAAAACCTGGCAGTCGTTGAATTGTAGTTTCCTGTTCCCAAGTGCACATACCGATTCAGTTTGTCATCTTCTCGTCTAACAATGAGTAACATTTTGCAGTGGATTTTGAGTCCCACCACTCCATAAACAACGTGAACACCACTATCTTCTAGTTTTTTTGCCCAGCGGATGTTTCTTTCCTCATCAAACCTTGCTTTTAGTTCCACAAGTACAGTTACTTGTTTTCCGTTCTCTGCTGCTTCGCCTAAATATTGTATGATGGGAGAATCTCCAGATGTTCGGTAAAGTGTCATCTTGATTGCAAGGACTTTTGGGTCTTGGCTTGCAATCTTTAACATATCTTCGATGGATTTAAAACTTTCGTAAGGGTGGTGGAGTAAGTGATCGTTTTTACGAATCTCGGAAAAGATCGATTCACTTTTTTTTGCAGCGAACCCCGATTTGGGAACTGGATAGGAATACTTGAGGTGGCTTGTTTTTTCAAGTCCTTGAAAAAACATCATATCGTTTAAACTTAGCAAGGTGGGAATTTCCATGACTTGGTATTCTTCGAGTTCTAAAAGTCCTCGGAGAAGTTCTTTGATATGGCCTGCACCAGAATGCACATCAAGTCTTACGGCATCACCCCACATTCTGTTTTTTAATTCGTTTTTCATGGTAGTGAGAAGATCACCAATGTTTTGTTCTTCATTGATGGAAATATCAGCATCTCTCACAATTTTGAATGTGTGAATTTGTTTCACATTCATTCCGTAAAATAAATCACCTAAGTGAAGTTTGATGATTTCTTCAAGAGGGAAATACCGTCTTGTATCAGAGTCTTGGTTGTGAGGTAATTGTAGAAATCTCGGTAATACACTTGGAACCTGCACGATGGCAAAGAGTTCCTTCATTTTGTTTTTGTCATCATCCGAATACAAGGTGATCCCGAGGTTCAACGTTCGGTTGAGGATATGGGGAAAGGGGTGAGACGGATCGATCGCAAGTGGAGTTAGAATAGAAGAGACTTCTCGTTTGTAATAATTTTTGACAAACTGTATGTCATCACCAGCAAGCTCACTTGGATCTTGCACCACCACAATTTTGTTTTCTTTGAGTTCTACTAAGATCTCATCTAAGGATTCATATTGTTTTTTGACAAATTGACTGACTTTGGAGTAGAGTTCGGCAATCGTTTCAGAAGTTCGTTTTCCGTTGAGGCTTCGTTCTTCGATTCCAGCATTTTTCAGATTGAGAAGTCCCGCCACACGCACCATAAAAAACTCATCCAAATTGGATTCCGTGATGCATAAAAATTTGAGGCGTTCTAGGAGAGGATTTTCTTTATCAAAGGATTCTTCGAGTACACGGTAATTGAAGTCGACCCACGAAAGTTCGCGGTCAAAGAAGATATTTTGGTTCCCCAGTTCTATTTTTTCTGTAGGGCTAGCAGTCATAATTCTAGGATTTGGGAAGGAAAAAATTCTGTAAATTCCTAATCCTTTTGTAGAATTCGACGACATTAGATTCAGAGGGATTTGGGACGATATGCCAGCATACACCATGCCGGGTCTGATGACCGGGCAAAACACAAACGATATCGTTAAAAAACTGGTCGAATTAGAACGCCGGCCCATCAAACGTTGGGAAACCGAAAATGAATATGCCAAAATGCAAATTCAGATTTGGGGAGAAGTCAAAAATCTCACAACCAACCTCCAAACGAAAACCCGTGCCCTTGTTTCGTTTACGGCTCCTTTTGCCACAAAATCCGTTTCTTCCTCCGTGGAAGGTGTGATCACAGGAGAAGCTTCCCGTGCTGCTAAGTCTGGAAATCGTGCTCTTGAAATCATCGAAATGGCAAGTAAACACCAGTTATCTGGTGTCGAGATCGATACAGACATTCGTTTACCCGAAGGAAGTTTTACGGTATATTCTGGCAAATCAAAAGAAACGGTGACGTTTCCAGGTGGAGGGCTATCTGAGCTTTCCAATTCCATTAAAAATATGGCTGGAAGTCTTGTCGAAGCGTCCATCATCAAAATTGACAAAGATTCTTCTATCATAACGCTAACATCTGTTAAGACTGGCAAAAAAAACCAACTCCAGTTTTCGGATCCAAATGGAATTTTGAAATTGGCTGGTCTTGTTGGAGAAAATAAAGCCCAAGAAGAAGATACCAAACAGTTATTATCACTTGATGGAACCAAAGCAAAAGTTTGGGATACCGCCAAATTTAAAAAATCAGAACTCGAGACAGATAAACTTTCGCAAACGGAAGAAGGAATCTTTTTAAAACCAGATACCGCATATTCCATTCCCATCGCTGTGACCGAAATCAAAGAACGAGCTTTCCTTGAAGTGGAAGTTCTCGGAGAGGCACCTGCTGTCATGGAAATGGGGATGTCATTTGAAAAAGAAGGAAGTGTTCGAAACAAATTCCTTCCTATCACTAAAACTGAAACCAAGTATATTTTCCAAGCGGGTGATTTTGCCAGTGATAAAAATCTCACTGCAATCATTCTTTCGAATGCAGCTACGACTCCGATTCAGATCAAATCAGTTACCTTGGTCACACCACAAGCTCCTGGTACTGCTGAGCCTGTGAAGGTCTTACAAGAAGCAAAAGACTTAAAGATTAAAATTGATGGTGTTGAAATCACTCGCGAAACTAATGAAGGCATTGCCGATGTATTGGAAGGTATTTCATTTAATGTCCATAAAGTGACAGAAGAACCAGTGACTCTCAAAATCCATGTAGATCATGCGAAGGGTTCTGCTCTGATCAAAGAGTGGGTTGATGCTTATAATGATTTGATGAAGTTTTCTAAAGAAATCACTTCTGTTGAAAAAAATGGAAAAATTTCTGACAAAAAAGAAAGTGATGATTCCAAAGCAGCAGACATCTCTCGTGATTTTTGGGATAATAAATCCAAATCTGGCCTTCTTGCTGGTGAAAACTCAATTTTACGACTCATCGCCTCCTTAAAAACAACAGCAAATTCCTATTATCCTGCCACAAAGGAAAATGGATTTCGAGTGTTAACGGATATTGGAATTTCAACAGGTGCTGTTGGTTCCAATTGGGAAAAAATCCAAGATGGTCTTTTGCAGATTGATCAGGAAAAACTGATTGCTGTATTGTCTGAAAATCCAGATGGAGTTAGGGATTTGTTTGCATCCGATCCAAATAACGATGCGAAGATGGAAGAAGGAGTTGGGATCAAACTTCTTGAAATCTTAAAACCATACAACCAATATGCATCAGGGATTGTCACAAGTAAGGTAAAACTCTTAGAAGAAAGTGTTGCTGGGAATAATAAAAAAATCAAAGAACATGAGTCACATCTCATCAGCTTTGAAGCCAAATTGAAACAAAGATTTCTCTACATGGAACAAGGTGTGGGAAAAAACAAATCAGTTGGAAACTACTTACAGAATAATATGTTTAGAGGAAACGGTGGGGAATGATGAATATTTATATCAACGAACAACAATTAGATACTAAATTAGATGGTGAAACCAACCTCGGTCAAGTACTAGATCAAATTCAAAAATGGATCGAAGCGAATGGTAAGTATTTACGTCACTTCACGGTGAATGGACAGGAACTCAATCGTTCTGATCTTGATTCTTTTGGAATTGAAGAAACGGAACGATTGGATTTGTATGTCGGGGAAGAATTGGATGTTATTGAGGATAGTTTAGTCGAAGTAGACAATTATGTAGACAAAGTTGGTTCCACTCTTGTGGGTCGTGATTCTTTAACAGAAAAAGAAGCTGAGGATCTAAAGGAAGGAATTCCATGGATCATTTCTATGATTCGCACAACTACCAAACTACTCAATTTAAATCTAAATCTCATCCAACCAATGGGAAAAGGGAAAAATGTAGAAGAAATTCTTGAGTCATTACAAACAGGTTCCCTAGTTTTGGATTCCACAAAAGCAATTGAGAATTTTTTGGAAGATTTACGGGATGTAAAATTGTTTTTAATGGACCTTAGTACAAGGCTTGCCGTGATGCGTTTGGATGAATCCGAACTAATTGAAATTATTTCCAAATTTGTGAACGAAAAAGATAAAGTGATCAAAGACTTTATGCTCGTGAATGAAAATTTCCAATCTGGAAAAGATCACCTGGCTTCTGAGATTCTAAATGATGCAGTAGGTCGTTTAACAGGACTTATGTCTGCACTTGTTTCCATCCAAACTCGCCATACGGAACTTGATTGGCAGACTTTGTCCTTTGAAGACAAAAAACTGTCTGACTTAGTGGGACAATTGAATATGACACTTTCAAACATTGCCTCTGCTATGGAAAAAAATGACATTGTATATGCGGGTGATATTTTGGAATACGAACTTCCTGAAATCTTAGAATCGTTAGTTCCTTTCCTTTCCCTAGTTCTAGAAAAGGTAGCCGTTTAAGGTTTTTCATTGGCAGGGAATTGGTTGGAAAGCCAGTTCCCGAGCCCAAATAAAATTCCCACACCAAACACAACAGCCCCCCAAATCAGATTCAAATTCCAACCAAGGGATTTTGTATACATAGGATCTCCTTCCGTTAAGTATCCATAACCGAAAAGGATGGAACCTATAAGTAAAAACAATGCGGACAAAATGGAAGCTAAGGAAATCATCACATGATTCTAACCAAACTTTCACCGTATGACAAGCCATAATTCCAAGCCAAACCGTTGACAGAAGGAATTGTATCGGTTTCCCTTTCCGATATGGCCTTATTTTTAGATTTAGACAATACCATCCTTCCCTCCCAAAAAGCTTATCTTTATGCCATTGAAAATTGCGCAAGAGACTGGGAAAAACGAGGATTAGGTGACAATTTCTTGGAGTTGTATGAAGTAGCGAGGAATCAGGTAAAGGCTCAACTCAAACATCATAGCTCCAATCGTTTGCGATTGTTATGTTTCAAGTTGCTATGGGAGATACATAGTTCTACTCATAAGAATGGATTTCAAACCCAAGATATCCAAGATGTGTTATGGATGGAAGATCGGTATTATTCGCATTTTCTCTCGTATTATGCAGAAGAAAAAAAGAAAGAGAACTATCAAAAATCTTTATTTCCTTTGCTTGTGTCTCTCTCGAAAGAGTTTCCCGTTTTTCTTACAACGAATGAAACTCTTCGTACGCAGTTACTAAAGATCCAAGGGTTTTTGCCAGATGAATTTCGGTTCACACTCATCACATCCGAAGAAGTAGGTTTTGAAAAACCCTCGAACGAATTTTTTCAGTATGTGCTAAGGAAAACTGGAGAAGATCCAGAGGACTGTATCATTTTAGGAGATAGTTGGGAAGATGATATCTTGGGGGCAAACTCTCACGGAATTTCAGGCATTCATATTCCAGAGATGTGGGGAGAGGGAGATGAGATGAATGTTTTGAGTGTAGACGAAATCTCTGCCGTTCAGAAAGATCGAAATGCCAAGCCCAAAGCAAATCACGCAGATCTAGATATGAATGCCCATCCTATTTCAATTTGGCGGGCATCCAATATCATTTCCGGCCTAACGTTTGCTAGGTCATGGTTTCTTCAGCGTCAAAAATAAAGTATTGTTCCAGTTGATCGTTTTGAAACTGAGGGTAAACACAAGTTTGGTGAAGTAATAATACGCCAGTTTTACATACACTGCCAGTTTACTTTTACTTCCTGATACAGAAAGAATCGGCATAAGTACTTTATATTCCGGTTTTGTGAATCCACATTGTTTTCCTAGTTCTGCTAGGGTTGCCATTTTGTAATTGTTTACATGGTCTTTGGCTTCTAAGTAGTGCACGTCTTCTTTCATCCCTTTTAACTTCACCTTGAGATTGGCTTTTGCCAACTGGATAGGGAAATTGGGAGTTTGTAAAAACAATACCCCACCAGGTTTCAGAAGTCCATGTAGATAGGTAAGAAGAGAATGGGGTTTTGGAATGTGTTCGATCACATCCCAAAGAGTGATGATATCAAAACTTTCTTTTGGTAATTTGGAATCTTGCACAAGTCCGGCATAAACAGTCTTCATTCCATTTTGTTCGTTGGCAAACTTGACCGCTTGTTTGGAGATTTCATACCCAACAGCTGTCCATCCTGGCTTTTGTGTGAGGACCGCTTTGACAAAAAAACCTAACCCACAACCGACATCTAAAAGATTGCCTTTGGGTTCTTTTAGATAGGTTTTGATAAAATCGGCATACACGGCTCTGTGAGCATTGTCCCACCATTCTAAATCATACGTTTGTTCTGCGCCGTCCCAGTATCCTTCGTAGTGTTCTTCTTGTTCGTAAGAAGAGTATACATGACCACAATTTTGGCATTCCAAAATAGGAATTCCATTCTCATTAAAAACGGATTTGGACTCAGTAGATTGGCAAAGGATACAAGATTTCATGTTCGATACTGTCAGTCTAATCCTTGGGAACAAGGGTCAAACTAAAAATCCTTGATAGAACTTGCCAAGGACACTGACCAAAAAATCATTGAGTGAAAAGAGAGGAACCGATGAAAATCAACTTCACCAAAATGGAAGGGATCGGAAATGACTACGTATACATTGATGCTACGAAAAATGACATCCGACTCACACCAGAACAAATCCAAAAACTATCTGACCGCAATTTTGGGATCGGTGGCGATGGAGTGATTTTCATCCGCAATTCTAAGTCAGGTGAGTTCCAAATGGATATGTACAATTCTGATGGAAGTTCTTCTGAAATGTGTGGCAACGGTGTTCGTTGTGTTGGTAAATTTGTGTATGACCACGGTCTCACCAAAAATCAAAAACCAACCATTGAAACAGGAAAAGGAGTCCTCACCTTAGATTTAAAAACTGGAACCAATGGCAAAGTCGAAATGGTAACTGTGGACATGGGAGAGCCCATTCTCAAACCAAACCTTGTACCAATCGTATGGCCAGGGGAAGACCCTGTGATCAACCAAGAGATTGAAGTCCAAGGAAAAAAATATCGTTTTACTGCTGTTAGTATGGGAAATCCACATTGTGTGATTTATGTGGATGATGCGGATGCCTTTCCTGTGAGAGAAATTGGTCCCATCATTGAAAACCATCCTCTGTTTCCAAGACGCGTGAATGTAGAATTTGTATCAGTCCGAGGAAAAGACCATCTCTACCAAAGAACTTGGGAACGAGGAACAGGAGAAACCCTGGCATGCGGAACTGGGGCATGTGCTGTGACAGTCGCTTCCATTCTCAATGGCAAAACCGGACGTTCTGTACAAATTGACCTAAGAGGCGGAACCCTTCACATTGAATGGAAAGAAAATGGATCGGTGATGATGACAGGTCCAGCCAAAGAAGTGTTCTCGGGAGAAGTGGAAATTTAGCGAAAACGTACGTCCAAACGTCTACGAAAGTAGGTTACTTTTTTAAATAGTCTACTTTTTGTAATTCACCCATGCGCCGTTTCGTTTCTTCGGAAACGGCCACCATACCCTTGTCAAGCGGTAGGTGAGCATAGTTTTCATACTTGATCACCTCACCAAATACCACATTGATCTTTTTGTAGACCACTCTTCGTTTGATGTCGCAAACTTCTTTGGGCATTCCCATAAAGGCACGCACAAGCGGTGGGATCGGGTAATCGGTGATGGTTTCTTCTTCGGGGATGATGACAGAAGGCAAAATATCAACTTTGTTACGCAAACTAAAGGCAGCAAACCCAGAGTGGAAATTGGCAAGAGGAGCAGAGAAATCATTCTGCACCATGTAATCATGACCTTCTGGAAAAATCCCAAGCACGTCTCCATTTTTGAAGACTTGTTGGACCTTTTTGATACTAGCCATCGAGATGTTTCCATCGATCGCCATGGGAATGGTTCCTGTTTTTTCCACGAAGTCTTTGAAAAGAGGAATCCTCGTTGTATACTCGGCTGCGATCCAAGAGATAAACCTTGGGAACACAGAACCAATCACAAAGGGATCCATATCACTTCTATGATTGCATGTGAGGATGAGCTTTCCGGTAGGAACAATGTTATGGTATCCGTAAACCGTTGTGTTCACAGCCAAATTAAAAAACGGAGTGACAAACTTTTTGATGTTCTCGACGTTTTTTTTGGCTTGGTCTACGGTATTTTCCATTTCAATCTCCTAAAATTTTTTGCCACCAGGATTTGGTAGCATTGCCACTGTTTGGTTTTCTTGGCTCTGCACTTGGATTCTCTCCACTCACATCTCTCGGGTCAGTCGTAGGGGCGTTTGGCATCCGTTTTTTCCCTACATGGGGGCTCGGCACAGTGCGTTTGATTTCCTCCAATTCTTTTTGAGCAGAAGCATTGGACTTAATAAAGGCGCGGATTTCATCCCATTGGGGATCAAAATCATTTCCATACATGGCATAATTCATAAGATCAATACGATCAAAATCGGGCATGTTCAAGATTGAAAGTGATGCCTGAACAAATTCAATCCAATTTTTATTTGGGTACTCTAGAATGAGGGAGGCCATTTCCGAAAATAATAAGGTGAGAGATAGAATCGAGTCGAAGAGACATAAGATCAAAAAAACAAACCAGAACACATCCCCATTGCCGAAAAACGTAATTCCGTTTCCGGTCCAGCCCAATAAGGAGAAAATTTTCCATTTATGTGAAGATTTGTTTTACGAGCCGAACGAGGGAAAAGAAGCTTAGAGATGATGCAAAAACGAGTATTGCTCTTATTATTTTTTTACCTACTGTTCCAAAACTCTATGTGTTTGAAACTATGGATTGTTTCGTCAAAAATGCGTACGACTGAGGACGCTCGGGACAACAAATCCTACCAAAAAACGAGAAGTTTTCTCAAAGCAAAACAATGGTTGGAATACAAATTAATGCCTGAACTTTCCAAAATCGAATATGAAAACCAAGAAACGGGAGAACTGAGAGGTACTGGTCTCATCAAGTGTTACGTTCCTTATGGGATTGGAGAAGTGGATGCGAATGAACATGAATTTGAATACATTGTGAAAGTAAGAGATGGTCACGCTGAAATGCAGATCAATAAAATCTTTTCGTTCATTCGGGATCCCAATGACATTATTTTAAACTATGGACCTAAAAATGAAAAGGTAGCCAAGGTAACGATTCGTTCTTGTTTTAGACCGTTACTTGACGATTTTTTTGAGTTTATTAAATAAGATACTTGGATTAGTAACCGAGAGGATTGCCCACCGTGCTTCCAGTAGAACCGAATGTATTGGTTCCAGTGGGAGAATCCGTAAGTCCATAGTAGTTTAGATTTTGTGAATTTCCATTTTGATTGGTTGTTGGAGATTGGGATGAGTTGGAAGATGAATTTGCATTCGAATATCCATCATCTTTCAATAAATCTAAGATATCTTTTGTATTGACCAACTTGATTTCGTTACATGATGAAAACAAGGAAGTGAGAGTCAGGAGAACCAACACAAATTTCATATTCACCATAGTGAATCATTTGAAATTTGGATTCAACCTTTTATTCCCTTTTTTTCGGGAAGATTTCAAGCAGGGAAGGAATAAATCTTTTCCTTTGATTCTCTTCCTTTGAGTTCAAATTCCCCTTCTGATTGTAGTTTGCTTTGGATCGAATTTGGTAACAAGTTTGCCGTATTTTCCGTGATCAGAAGGTTCTTTTGTAATCCTTTGCATAGACCCTCTACACGAGAGGCAGTGTTGACAGTATCTCCAATCACAGTAAACTCCATTCGATTGGTGGAACCTATATTTCCCACTAGCAAACTTCCTGTATGAATCCCAATTCCCATCTTCAATTCCGCTAATCCTTCTTTTAGAAACTGCGAGTTTAAAATATCTAAATTCTTTTGCATTTCAAGTGCTGTTTGGAAAGCACGGTTTGGGTGATCGGGCATCGGCATGGGAGTACCAAACACTGCCAAAATCGCATCTCCAATGAATTTGTTGATAAACCCACCATGGATTTCAATCGCGTTACTCATTTCTTGGAAGTATCGATTGAGAATGTATAACACTTCTTCGGGTGTTCGTTTCTCCGAAAGTTTTGTGAAATCTCGTAGATCAGAAAAGAGAATAGTTGCTTCTACTACCTTTCCACCTAGACTGTGTTCGTTGGAAAGTAAATAGTCTCTGACTCTTGGATCCACAATTCTACCAAATGTGTCTTTGATCCTTTCCCGTTCTGCAAGTCCCTCCGCCATTTCATTCACGGCATCACCGAGAAGACCCATTTCATCAGAGCTATAAATAAAAACTCTTGTATCAAACTTTTGTTCTTTGATGAGTTCGGTTGCATCTTCAATTTGATTGAGCGGGTGTTGTAAACTGATCGCAAAAGTGACTGAAAAAACAAAGGAGAAGAACAACATGATGGCAATCATTTCAAATAAAACATCTGTATAAACTAATTGATGCAAATGAAAAATATTTTTGTTTGTTCTTTGTAATAACCCAAAAATTAGAAGGATGATGGGAAATAATGTGGAAGCTGTCCAGAATATAATTTGTTTTGTAACGATTGAAAATTGTTTTCCTTTCGCATATTTTCCGAGTCCTCCATTTGGAAATACAAAAGGGATGATTAATATTTTGTTTAGATAGTTTGTTGTGGAGTATGAAAATGTAAATGCAAAGAGACCCCAAAATGCAAATAGGATGGTGACGGTTAATAAACTCTGAGGAGGTGCTGCTGGAAATAAAGTGTCAATACGAATGACCGATAAAAACGTAGATAACTCCCATCCAATGAATCCAAATAAACTTATTATGATCGGTGAATGGACAATTCGATGACGAGCTTTTTCTTCCGAAAGGAAATTACATTTCTCTTTTTTAAAGAGATAATTGGAAACAGGGAGACTATAAAAAAATAAGATAAGTGTTATGATCGGGAAAGGTGCCCATGTTAGTGCAAATAAGGTGGTATCGTTGGTTGCTCTAGTGGCGTCAAACAAGACCAAAAATCGTTCTGGCAAAAATGCAGAACTTGTATAGTTCGCAAAGATTAACGTGAAAAGACAGGCAGAGAAAGGGACAATCAAATAGATACAAAGGAATGCGAAAAATTGAATTCTCTGTTTTGGTAACATCGTGATTCAATATAGATCACAAATGTTACTTTTTCAATGCTCTTTTTGTCAAAATCCTTTGCACTTGGATGTGTTTTGCATCTGTCAGTGGAAAAAATAAAAAAATGATCGATCCAAGAATGAAGAAAAACCCCACACCCGGTCCAAAGATCATAGCAAGCCGAAATCCTACTTCTGGTGATTGCGTTGTGAGTCCATTTTGGAATCCAATGATATCCAGTAAAAATCCAGTGATGGCAATTCCAAAGGCTTGAGAAAACTTCACGCCCATTTTCCAAATGCCAAAGTAGAGTCCCTCTCGTTTTTCTCCCGTTTTGTATTCGTCGTAGTCAACAACATCTGTGAGAATCGAGTCCATGATCAAAATGGAACCGGCGAAGATTCCTCCAAAAAAAGCAGCAATGAGAGGTGGTCTAAGCTCACCATAAGGGAATAAAGGATACACAATGACAGTGAGGAGTCCTAGTCCAAAGATTCCAGAAAACGCAGGAATCTTTTTGCCAATTCGTTTTGAAATCCAAACCCAAAAACCAATGGATAACATTAGAACGAGAAAGAAGGGTAGTAGGATATTGATCACAACTTGTGACTCTTTTAAACCCAAACGATATTCATAATAATACAAGGCAATCGCTGAGTTAAACGTTCTTCCGATCGTTGCAATGACGAAGGCAAATAACAAAATCAGAAACATTCTGTTTTTTAAGACAGATCCAAAGGAAGCAAAAAATGGTAATTGTTTTTCTCGATCGGTTCGAATATTGTCTTTTCCTTTGGTGACCCAAAACGTGATGACAGAGGAAGCTAAAATGACAATAGAAACAATCTCACCAGCGACAGTTCGAGAAGTGATGATGTTTTCTTTCATTGTCTCATCACCTAAAGATTGTAAGATGGCTGCAGGTACAATCATTCCGATGAGCATTCCGATATTGCTAAAAAACAATCTCCAGCCAAAGACAGATGTTCTTTCGTTTCTTTCGAAACTAAGTTCTCCACCGAGTGCTATGTGTGGTACTGAAATGATGGTCATGGCTGTGTTCACCAAAAGGTAAACACTTAATAGATATGAAAACTTACCCAATTGGGAGGAGATTTGAGGAGGAGAAAAAAGGAGAAGAACTGAAATGGATAATAAGACCCCACCAATCAAAATATAGGGACGTCTTCTTCCGAATCGTGTATGTGTATGATCGGAAATTCTTCCCATGAGTGGGTCACTAATCGCATCCCAGATGACAGAAATGGCTAAGGCAATTCCTGCCAAACTTGAGTTTAAACCGACGATCTCTGTGTAGTATTTGAGAAGATAAATTTGAGTAAAAAGTTGAACGGCTGTTATGCCAGTTTCTGCAAACCCATATCCCATTTTTACGGGTAGTTTTAGCTTAGATTGGTTCATTCATGGTTCCAACTATTGGACGGTTGAAATCAAAAAATCTGGGAAATAAATTGTACGAACTGACCGAATCGAGTGAATCAAAGTCAAATTTGTTCACATCTTTTGATAAGCGATGCGGATGAGGGAAAAATCATCGATCACTTGCCCAAGACTGTCAACCTCTTGAATGATGGATTCTAAGTGACCTTTTGTTTTTTCAACCACTTCCAAAAAGATTTCGTCTTCCGAAAGAACCTCCCATTCTCCCTCTCTGTTTTTGGAGAGAAGGTCATCTTTTCCATCTGATCCAATGAATAGGATGTCATTTGGTTGGAGTTGGAATTCGTTCACCTCTTGGATGGGGATGGCGCCAAGGGTTCCTAGTTTACGATAGGAGATCATCGGGTACAAAAAGTTCGACTTTCCATTTCGATACAAAACAATCATTGGATGTTCTGCGTTTAGAAAGTAAAGTTTTCCTGTGTCTTCTTCAATGAGGCCCAAAATCAAAGAAACTAGCATGGTTCCATCAAAGGTTTCGAAAATCAATTGAAGGTCCATCAAAGTGGATATTAGCCAAGTTTCAGGACTTAGGTTTTTAAATCCTGGATCTGCTTTTGTTCTTTGAACGACGGATTGGAAGACAGAGCCAAAAACAAGGGCGCCACCTGCCCCTTGCATGGATTTTCCCATGGCATCGGCATTCACAAATAACAAAAACTTTCGATCCTGCAGATGGATGGTGTGTGAGATATTGATATCGCCACCAATTTCAAATTTTTGATTTTTGAATTCAAAGGCTTTCTTTTGGCGAAGAAAATGATCCACAACAAAGTTTGTGCTATTGACATCTTTGATCGCAAAAGGATTTAAAAGTTGGTAAATTAAAAAGTAATCACCATCTTGTTGGATTTTTAACTGACTAATATCGATGAGAGATTGGTTCAATTCATCGGTTCGTAAGTTTACTTTTTCCTCTAATCCTTCATTTAAATTTCGAATTTCTGCATACATATCCTTTAATGTACCGATGACGGAATTTAGATATAATGCTTGTTTTGCGAAATCGTCACTTGATTTTGCAGTCACGATGACATCAAAATTTCCTTTTGCCAATTCTCCTAAAGAGCGACTGGTTTCGTTTAGACCTTCTTTTACTGATTTGGCAACCACATACGAACAAACAATCAATGGGATCACGAAAATAAATGAAACTGTGACGATGGGTATCATTGGATCAGCAACGGCAAACTCACCCGTTGCTAAGGAATATAAGATATAGGAAAAGATGACGAATGGTAAAGCCGCCAAACTGAAGAATGCGACAAGGATCCGAGTGAAGTAATTGAATTTTGGGATGTCCTTTTCTTGTAACTCGACACTTTGAAATTGAGGTAAATCAAATAGATTCCGGATGGAATTTTCAGTGATAAAATAGTAGGTCACAAAGGAGATTGGGGCAATCATCACAAATGTAAAAAAAGCAGATCTGGCAACAGATGGGGTGTATTCCACCAAATAAAAAAACAAAAGACTGATAGGAATCACACCAGAGAGCCAGCGTAAGACGATAATGATGGCTTCAATGAGTGGGTATCGAAAAAGAAGGATTTTTACTGATTTTGCATATTCTTTCTCTTCGTGAGAAAGGGGATTGGAACCGTCTGTTTGCAATCGCAATCGTTCTATTTTTGCAAAAAGAAATTTTAAGAGCAAGTGTCGGATAAAAGTACCTAATAGCCCAATTCCAATGGCAAATACGAGACATAAGGCAATGAAGATCTTCCAATGGTCTGGCTCCATCTTCTGTGTGATGATGGCATAATAAACAGCAAACGGAACAGGAACCGTATGTGTAAATGCCTCCAGTTTGAGAGTGAGATCCCAGAAGATTTTTTTCCTGTTCATATCCATACGCGAGTTGTGATTTGAGTAAGAATACTATAGGATAAAATTTAAAGCAAGAGATTCGGATATTTTAATTTTATAATTTGTTTCCATTTTTTTGTACGTTCCTTCTCTACAGGAAATAAAACTTCCCATTCTGTTAAGATTTCTTTGGCTCGATGATGATTGCCTTTGTCAAGATACAATCGAATCAAATGGAAGGTGTTTTTTGTGGCCTTGGGTTCTCGAAGTCGAATTCTTTCTGCGATTTCGATTGCTTGGTCAAGTTTGCCTGCTTTGCGAAGTAGGATAGAACTTAGCTCCATAAAACTCAAATCAAAAGGATGATTTTCTAAATACACTTGCGCATGTTCGATTGCCTCTGCATATTCTTTTCGTTTGAAGTGCAGTTTTGCTAGTAATTTGTGGAACCGTTTGTTTGTGATGGGTTGAGCTAAAATTTGTTTCTGTAATGAGTCAATCGCAGCATCTAGATTTCCTGCTTCGACGAGTTTTTTTGCGACTTGGTAGGATTTTGAAACTTCTGGATTGGAGTTGGAATTGGTTAGACCTTTGTAAAAGACTCGGATGAGAGAAAGGTCATCTGTGATTTCACCTTTTTGAGATAAAACTTGAAAAATTTGGTTTAGATCACCTTTTCCTTCTTCGACGTATGAAAGAATTAATTTTTCATTTTGGTTCATTTGCCTTTGGTTCAATTCACTTTGTTCATTGAAGAGAAGAAGGTCATCTCGTCCGTCAGATCCACTGATGATAATATCTCCAGGTAACAATCGAAAGGTTTTAATGAAAATTCCTGAGTTCAAACCTTTGGTTCCAAGTTTTCGATAACTCAATTCGTTTTCTAAAAAGCTTGCTTTTTCATCACGATACAAGATCAACCAAGGATGTTCTGCATTGATAAAGTATAAAAATCCCGTCTCTTCTTCGACTAGACCAATTACCAGTGAAACAAGCATACTCCCATCAAAACCTTCAAAAATTTTGTGCATTTCGATAAATGCATTTTTAAGCCATCGTTCTGGAGATTGGTTGTAGGTACTCGAGGATAGATACGTTCGTTCGATAATAGATTGGAAAACGGCACCAAGTACGAGGGCACCACCAGCACCTTGCATCGATTTTCCCATTGCATCTGAATTGACAAAGACAGAAAATTTTTTCCCTTGTAAGAGAACATTATGGGCTATATTCAAATCACCGCCGATCTCATATTCTTTCCCTTTGAACTCAAATTTCTTCTTTTGTTTTAGGAAAAAATCGATGGATACAATATCACTGCTAACTTGATTTTTTCCAAGAGGTTTGAGGAGAAGGTGTGTTAGAAAATAATCTCCATCTTGTTGGAACTTTAACTTTTTTACTTCTTCGAGAGAATTTTCAAGTTCTAATGTTCTTTCTTTTACTTTACTTTCCAAACCAACATTCAATGTAAAAATTTCCGTATACATTGTATTTAATTGTTGGATGACTCTGTTAAGATGAAATGACTGTTGACCAAAATCATCGCCAGAAGAGGGCATTGATACAACGGAAAAATTTCCTTTAGAAAGTTCATCTAGGATGTGGCTTGTATCACTTAATCCTTGTCTTACGGCCTTTGCAACCAAATAGGCAACAAAAACCAAAGGAAAAATAAAGATGACTCCAATGATCAAAACATGGATGGAAGGGTTTTGGACATCCAAGTTTCCGTTTACGCTGGAGATAAGCATGTATGATAAAACAGTCACAGGTAAAGCTGCTAGGGCAAAAAATGAAACTAAGATTCGTTTGAAGTAATCAAACTTTGGAATTTCGTTTGGTTCGATAGGAATCGGTCGGATGAGAGGAAGTTTGAATAAATTACGAAATGCATTTTCCGTAATGAAATAGTAGGCAACAAAGGAAATTGGTGGGATCATCACTAAATAGAGAACAAATGTTGTCCAGAGTGTAGGTCTATATAAGTTGAAGAAAGGAGTGGCTGCAAAAATGAGTCCAATCCCAACAAACCATCGTAAGATAATAATAAATCCTTCATAAAACGGGTATCGGTACAAGAATAACTTTAGGTCTTTTGCCTTTGAATGGGAACCAATCACATATGCATCTTTCTGTTTCTCGGATTGTAGAATTTCAAATTGATTTGAAATTTTCTTTAAGATGAGGTAGCGCCAAAGACATCCGAAAAGCACCATCAAGGTCCCACTGATGATACATAAGGTTAAGAATAACAGCCATTCACTGAGGCTGTATTCTTGCGTAATGGAAGCCATATAAATAGCGAATGGAACAGGAACTAAATGAGTGAATGCTTCTAATCGAATGGTAAGAGGTAAGAATATCGTTTTAAACATAGGAAGCTTGGAATATCGAAGGAGATTGTATGAAAAAAATAAAATGTCAAGCCATTGATGAAAGAATCATCCTTAGTATCATTCGATTTTGCTTGCTTGTTACGGGCTTTACCTAAATACTTTCCTTCATCTCCCCTAATTCGGAATCAATCATCCATGCGCAAAAATCTACCGGTCACAAACCATGAAGTGGTCTTCCAAGAAGGAACCAAAATCACATCCAAAACAGACTTAAAAGGTCTTATTACATATGTAAACGAAGACTTTTTAAAGGTTAGTGGATTTACGCAAGAGGAACTGATTGGGCAACCTCACAATTTGATACGGCATCCCGATATGCCACAGGAGGCATTTCGAGATCTTTGGGAAACAGTGAAATCGCAAAATTCTTGGGTTGGATTAGTCAAAAATCGATGCAAAAATGGAGATTATTATTGGGTCGATGCCAACGTGTCACCTATCTATGAAGATGGCAAACACATCGGATATATGTCTGTGCGTACGAAAGCCACAAAGGAACAGATCGAGAAAGCAGAAGTCCTATATGCAAAAATGAATCTGGGGAATTGGCAAAAAACACCAAAACATTCGCTTCTCTCAGGTCTATCCTCAAAATCCATTTATCTGATGCAGACAGTTGTTAGTTTGTTCTTGTTAGCGGTATTTGCAACTGTTCCTTTTTCAAAGGAAGGTTCTCTACCAAAATCTTGGATCATTTCTACTGGATTTTTGATTTTTTTTACCACTTCTATATTCGGATATTGGAAAATTCTAAAAAATAGACATTCTTTTTTGAAGGTCATTGAATATTTAAAGAACTTGTACAAAGGGCATTTGAAATTTGATGTGGAGCTAGAGAATGGAGGTGATTACGCTGAAGTTTTAACTCTGATCAAAAAAACACAGTTTGAATTTCGGGGGATGATTTCCCAACTCATTGGGAATGCGGAAATCGTAAAAACACAAATCAAAGGTCTTAGTAAAGCAGTCGAACATATTCATATTGCCTTCCAAGAGTTATCTCTTGCCATGCATTCTTTATCGGATTCAAGTAATGTCACAAGAACAAGTTCTGAAAGTATCTTTCATCAAATGGATGAACTAGATCAACTAATGCGAGGAATACGATCGGAAACGATGGCAGTGCAAGCGGAAGCAGACGCTGCCTATCAAATCGCTATAGAGGGAAAAAACCGATCTGATACAGCAATGGCACAATTTTTGAAGGCAAAAAATCAAATCTTTAAAACATCGGAATCGATCAAAGATTTGGGAGAAAAAACAAAAGCCATTCGGAAAATTACTGAAACGATCGCTGCTATCTCTGAAAAAACCAACTTACTATCCTTAAACGCATCCATTGAGTCTGCCAGGGCAGGGGATGCAGGCAAGGGATTTGCCGTTGTAGCGGGGGAAGTTGGATTACTTGCTGAACAATCGAAAAAATCAGCAAAAGAGATATCTACATTTATCAGCGAGCTAACGAGTAAAATTTTACAAACAGTGACAGATATCGAAGAGGGTTTGAAGGAAGTTGAATTGGGTTCGAATGAATTTGAAACCGTTCAAAGGGAAATGGAAAAAATTCTTACGAATTCAGAAGTCACGAAAGAGAGTTCTGAAAAAATCAGTGGATCCACAGAGGGAACACAACGTTCCTCGGCAAGTGTTCTCACCGATATGGAAAAAATCCAAAGTCAATTGACGCATACATCTTCCATTGTCGAAGAACTTTCTGCCGCGGCCAGCGAACAAAAACAAACGGTCGCAGCAATCGAAGAATCAATTTTGAATTTGGATAAAGTGGCAGACCGCCTAGATTCGGTTGCGTTCCGATTTCAGTTTTAAAGATATTCCTAGGAGACACATGACCAGGTAAGCCAATGACAAACCCAAACCAAAATGCAAAACCAAAAATGAGTTTTCATGTAGAAACGACTAGAGTGGATTCTCACTCGAGTCTTTCTCGGTGTAAGTCCACAGAAATTGTATTAGATACAGATATGGCAGGAAATCCGAATGCGTTTAATCCAGCTGAGTTATTACTTTCAGCTCTTTCGGCTTGTATCATCAAGGGAGTGGAAAGAGTGGCTCCTATCCTTCATTTTCAAATGAAAGGAATACAGGTGATCGTTGATGGAATCAGGCAAGATGTTCCTCCTAAAATGGAATCGATACGTTATATGGTGGTTGTGGATACGGAAGAATCTGATGAACGTTTGCAACTGTTACACGAAAATATCAAAAAATATGGAACGGTTTTTAATACCATTGCACCAGGAACTGATTTAGCGGGAGAAATTCGTAGAAAATAAAAAACCCAAAGTTTCCTTTGGGTTCACTGATGCAAATTGTAGTTTGTTTGGAATCAGAATGAGACAGAGCGATCCAATCGATTCTGAATCATTGGTATGATACGATTAGTCTTCTGTGTTCCAACCCACCGAATAAATGACAGCAGTAGATATCGTAAAGATTGAGTAGTAAGCAACCCATACCCAAACGAGAACGGTTGGTGCAAAGTTTGTGAGGGATAGAGTCCATACCATAGGGGAGATAAATCCAATGAAGGACACTAAGATTCCGACTAAAAATCCTCCCACAAGTCCTGGTGGTAGGGATTCTTTCATAAGTGCATATAAAAAACCAAAGGCTAATGTAAACGTTAAATCGCTGAACACAGGTCCAAGCCAGAAAACATCTGTTATGGGAACAAACATCGATTTCAATGTTGGATCAAAGTAAAACTTTGCAAAAAACAACATACGAAGAGGGATGGAGATTGCCTCCCAAAACGAAAAGGCAAGTAGGAACCGGACTAAAATCCGATTCCATTTTTCTGTATTCAGCGAATTCACTGGATTACTTCCCTACGATGAACACAAAGTTCGTCGTTGCCGATCCACCAATGTTGAGCATAAGACCATTCTTTGCTCCTTTCACTTGGTAGTCGCCTGCAGTGCCAGTAACTTGTTTGTAAAGGTCGAGCATCATACGAACGCCAGATGCTCCAACAGGGTGACCCACACCGATGAGACCACCAGATGGATTGATTGGTTTTTTCCCACCAAAGTCAATCGTTCCTTCTTCGATTGCGATGTGTTCTTTTCCTGGTTCTGAAATTCCAAAAGCAGAAATCGCAGCATACTCAGAAGAAGTAAAACAGTCGTGTGTTTCGAACACATCAATGTTTTTCACATCAAGGTCAGCACGTTTGTAAGCATCTTTTACCGTTTGGCGAGTCCACGGTAGGATGTATTTATCTCCAATGGATTCTTGTTTTTTTGCTTCAAATGTAATTGGCGCGACTCGGTGACCCCAACCCTTCACACGAGGGATGTCGTCAATTTTACGGCCAGTTTTTTTAGCGTATTCTTTTGCGTAATCTTTAGAGGCAAGGATGGTTACGGCAGCACCATCTGTTACTTGTGAACAGTCAGTGATACAAAGTCTACCACCCACAGCCATATTGTTTGCACCACCACGAGCCATCGCATGTTCTTTGTTCATGAACCACGTACGAGTTTGTGCTTTTGGATTCCGTTTTGCGTTTGCGTAGTTAATACGTGAAATCTCAGCAAGAGCATCCATAAAACGTTCTTCTTTGAGTTCGTAACGTTCAAGGATCACATCTGCTAATTTTCCGAAAAGTTTAGGGAACGGAAATTGAACCCCTTTTGCTTCTTTTTCATAATAGGCAGCGGTTCCAAGGAAGTCTCCACCCACAGAAGAAGAAACAGTTTTCATCACTTCCACACCAAGTACGATCGCTAGATCATAGTCTTCTGCACGGATGTGTGTGATCGCTGCATCCAGAGCAACCGAACCAGAAGCGCAAGCTGCTTCGTAACGAGCACCAGGAACACCAAAAAGAGCAGGGTTCACTTCTGTAAGGAAAGCACCCAAATGCCCTTGGTTTGCATACTGTTCTGCATCAAAGTTTCCCACAAATACCGCAACACGGTTTTCTTTGTTCAATCGTTTGATTTCATCATAACTAATGCCAACTTTTTCAAGAGCATCATCTAATACTTCACGCATCATGGACATGAAGGTTTTTCCTTCTTTTGTCCAGTTTCTTTGGAAGTCGGTTTGTTCTCCGCCTAGTACAAATACTTTTTCACTCATATGATACTCCTAATTAACCTTTGAAAAGAGACCTTGCGTCCAGTTTGTCACCGAGTTCGTAGAACTTTTTGCCTTCTTTTGCATCTTTTAAAAGTTTTGGAACTGGAATTTTGGAAGCTTCCATCATCTTGATTGTTTCTTTTGGTCCACCAAGGAAATCAACAAACGCCGAGGCAGGAACCCAGTTAAAACCAAATCCCATCGCTCCGTCAGTGTTTTCTTTTGTGTCCACTACTTCTCCTACGAGAGAGAGCGAATAACTGATGTATCGTGAAATGAAGTAACGAGCGATTTCTGCTTCGAAACCAGATGCGTTTTTCACAACGTCCATAGCGCCTTTGTAATCGGAGTCTTTGATTTTTTGGCGAGCTTCTTTGATAAAAGGAATATCAAATTTTGGGTACGGATCGTACTCTCCAGTTTTGATATTGTAAACGAACTTCTCACGTTTTCCGTCAGCGTGTTTCACAACTTTTGTGAGGCCACCACCAGATTTCATACCAAGTTTACCGGCATCGATTAACTTTTGGAAGTAACCAGGAAGTTTAAATGTTTCGTGCGCTTCGTCTTTTGTATTGTCGTAGATGTTGTCTACGATGGCTTTGTGAACATCAAGACCTACGAAGTCTGCCGTTGCCAGTGGACCCATCGCACGTCCAGTGTAACCAGACATGATTTCGTCCATAAGAGCGATTCCACCTTTGTCGGCATATTTTTCTGCAAAGTGTGCCACTTCGTTCATCAACTGAAATCCAATTCGGTTTCCAGCAAAGGCAGGAGTGTCGTTGGTATACACTACAGCGCGACCGAGTACTTTTTCTAAGTATTCACCTAACGCTTGTGTGACTTTTTTGTCATTTCCAGAGTGAGTGACGAGTTCACAAAGGATCATTTTATAAGGAGGGTTAAAAAAATGCGTTCCGTAATAGTGTTTTTGACCATCTTCATCGTAAGCTTTTGCCAAACGACCGATGGAAAGTCCAGAGGACACAGTGGAAACGATGGTTCCCGGACGGCGCGCTTTTGCGATACGAGCATTGATCGGTTCTTTGACTTCGTAACTTTCCGCCACGAGTTCGAATACCCAATCTGACTCTGCGACTGCTTTTTCCAGATCCGCATCGTAGGAACCAGGGATCATTCTTGCGCGAATGGTATCCGTTTTGACGGATGCGACAGCGGCTTCGATACCCTGTTTTGCTTTTTCTACATCTCTAGCGAGCATATGGACTTTAGCACCACCGAAGGCAGCAATAACGCCTGCACTTCCGGAACCCATGGCTCCGTTGGCACCTAAAATCGTGACAGTTTTGATTTCTCTCATGAAGGAATTTCCGAATCTAATTTTTACTTACCGTTCTAGAAAGCAGAGGTGACAGGAAAATCGTTTTTTTTTGTCAGATTTGTTACAAAAGAGGGGCGGTGGGGGGTTGGCGCGGGGTACACTTTCCCCGCCCGATCTGAGGGTGGGGAACTAGACCCGCCACCCAATGCGTCCTCACTACCACGGCCCTTTGTTTCTCGCACTCCCATTCCCAAAATCGCTGATTTTTTGATTCGAAAAGTTCGGAGTTGCACATGGGGCACCCGGGCGGGCTCTCTTCGGGGTCCGCGTTCGCTCCCGTCTTCGTTGGGCGTAGCCTTCCGAAGACCAAGCCCTTCGGATCCCTGGTGCGGGACAAATCATGAGGCAAAAATCTTCAGATGTCTGATATGGAGAATTTCAGAAAGGTTTAAAAAAGAGAGTGAGTCTTTGCGCCAGCGGTAGTAGCGGAAATCCTTTCGCCAAGCGAAAGATTGGAGCGGATAACGCGGTCGGTCATCATACCTATGTTTTTGATCGAACGAATGCGAGGCGCCCAAACCAAAATTTGAAGTTTTCGTTTGGACAATGATCTTCTAGTTTTTCTTTTCCTTAATCTCCCTCTGTAAAAACTCCGTAAACTCAATTTGTCGATTAATAAATGTTAGGTTGTATCTACTTTCATAGATAAGAAGTGCACTCGCAATGAATAGAAATATTCCACCGATAATGGCAACAAGTGTAGGCAACCAAGATTGGTCTTTAGCAAATGCGAGAGTGAAGGCAAGTGTTAAACTAGAAATGATGAATAAAGAAGTGGCCAAATACAGAAATGCCATTGACCTTTGAATGAGAACAGCACGTTTCTTTTGCACTGCAAGTTGATGACGCATGTAAACTAAACGTTCGTTTTGGAAATTCTTTTTCCCATCTAAAATCATTTCCACTTCTGATTTTAAAAGATTCACACGATCAAAGATTCTTCCTAGTCGATTGGCAGTTGAAAAAATCAAACTGGCACATGCGGAAACAAAAACAGCGGGTGTGATCATCCCCGATAGAATTTCTGAATTGGAAAATGATTCGAACATAGTGATTCCTTAATATGATTTTGAGATAGTACTTTTCATCACTATTTAAATGACAAAAATTCCGAAAAGTAAGTAGTTTTAAGTTCTTTGGGGTGAGAAATTTGTTTGATCAATTGAAAATCTACTTTTGCTTCTTCATACTCGCGAGAAAGGTAGTGTAACCATTGTTTAATTCTTCCGGTTTTACTCACACCTTCTATTCCCACTTCCATGGTATTCCAATAAGACATCAATATCTTTTTCATTTGATCCCATTCCAATTTGTCTCGTATGGTTCCTTTGATGAGAAGTGCAAGAGCTGGGTTACTTACCGCTCCACGGCCTATCATGATATCTTGGCATTTGGAGATATCTAAACATCGGAATGCATCTTCTACGGACCATATTTCTCCATTGGCAATGACATTGATTTTCAAAGAAGCTTGAATCTGGAAGATCCAATCCCAATACGCAGGTGGTTTGTATCCGTCGATTTTTGTGCGAGCATGTACTACAATTTCCTTCGCACCTCCATCTTCTAACGCTTTGGCACAGTCTAGCGTGAGTTCGGTGGAATCAAAACCTAATCTCATTTTTGCGGTGACAGGAATCGTTTCTGGAACAGAACTTCGCACAGCTCTCACAATCTGATACATCAATTCGGGCTCTTTTAGAAGAGCGGCACCACCTCGGTTACGATTCACTGTCGGTGCAGGGCAACCAAAGTTGATATCGATTCCATAAGCACCAAGAGATGCTGCCACACATGCGTTCTCTGCCATACAAATGGGATCTGAACCAAGAATTTGAACCTTCACCGGTGTGTTGGATTTTGTTTTTGAAGCTGTTTTGAGTTCAGGAACCACTCGATAAAAACGATGAGTTGGCAATAAGGTATCATTGACTCGGATGAATTCACTCACACATTCATCGTATCCGCCTATTTCCGTTAAAATTTCACGCAATCGAAAGTCTAAAAGCCCTTCCATTGGTGCTAATATAATTCTCAAAAAAAGTTGTCCTGTTTTGATTCTAGAGTCGAACCTTACATCCCATACAATCGTTCTTCATTCTTTTGCCAAGCCGAAAGCCAGTTAGATCCATCGATTTAAAAAATTGATTGTTCTGGATTCTGGGAAAAGAATTCTTTCGTATTCATATGTTAAAGTTTCAGAGTCTAGTGGCGATCGTTTTGTTCTCATTTTTGAACTGCTCTACCAAAAAATCCTACGTTCCAAAAGAGAATTTAAATCAAACACTCGAAGAACCAGTGTATTCAGAAGTTTTGGATTCAGATGAATATTTACTTCCTGTTTTGCGGGAAACAAATCGTCCTTCCGAAAAAGGTAAAATCTACTATGTTATTTTAAAAGATAAAAATGATCATAAGGTTTTGCGGAGTATTGTAATTCTCATCGAAGACAAGTCGATGAATCTGAAGCCGGAAGAATACTTTCATTATCCTGTATTCTATGCGAATAGTGTTTCGAAACGATTTCGATTTTGGCACCATTATAATTCTTCCTATGATATACGCAGAGCTGCAGATAATTCTCCGGTCTATATGCCAGTTTATGCATCTGCAAGTATTGTGACTTTAGCAGCTTTTGGAATTGCTTACGTTGCTTCTACAGGGACCGCATTTATCGTTGGGTTAGGGAAAGGAACATATGAGTTCACAGAAGACATTTTGGAAGGAGTTGTAGTTTCAAATGAGGAAATCGTGTTAGCATATCATGATTATCTTTATGACGAAAAAGATCGATTAAAAACAATCTTAACGTATTTGCCGTATCGTTCCATTTCTAAATCGGTGATTCCGGTATATGATCGAGAGGGTAAAAAACAAATCAGTCAGATGTATCCTTCTTCGAAGCCAATCTTATTGTCTCAAATGGATTACACATATGGTTCATCAGCTAAGAATCCCAAGCTTGTCTCCATTGTTGAACATTTGCCACAAAAGACGAAAAAGATAATTTCTTTACCAATCAAAGGATCCAAATAATTTCGAATCAAACGATCGAGCATCTAAATGAAAAATTTGATTCTTAGTTGTATTCTCTCTACCTTCCTATTGGGAACCTCCTCCCTGTTTTCAAAAACATGGTCGGATTTAGAAGAAGAAAGAGATGTTAAAATTTATGGAAGCGAAAGGAGTCTTAAATACAAAGCGAGTAATATTTTTTATGATATTGAGGATTGGAAGGATCACTATTCTGTTCGAGTATTAGGATTCTATCGTTATTATGACTATCCATTATCAAAATCAAAAACGGTTTTTCCTTTTTATCATCACATTCAAAGCAAAAAAGACAATCGTGAATACAAACGAATTTTGAATGTAAATGTTACAAAGGAGAATGATTCGATTGATCAATCATTTTTTCCTTTTGTTTTTCTGGGGAATACAACAAAAAGTTCTTATCTAGTTGCCATCCCTTTCTTCTATCAGCGAAATAGAGAAACGGAAAATGTATTTGGTTTTCCCGTTTTACCAATCCTATATTTTCACAATAAAAAAGAGTCAAGTGATGATCATTATAATTATACTAGACTACTAACATTATTTCACTATGAAACGAGTGGAAAACGAGGACTGTCAGAAGTGTCCTTTACTCCTTTAGTTTATTATTCCAAAGAAAATTATTTGTTTTTGCCTCTGCTTTTGTATTATCAAAACTTTCGTTCCACGTATCATGAATATTGGTTAGGACCGTTATACTATTCGAAAGATCAGTCAAAAGAAGAAAGATTGTTTGTTGTATTCCCATTGCTAGGGAGTTACATTTCGCCTACCAAAGAATTCGATTTCTTTTTTCCAATTTATTTAAATATAAAAGATTCAGAAGAGGATTATCATATAAATTTGTTTTGGTATACTAAGGTACACAATGCAAATGTAAATTTAGCCACAGATGATCGCAATATTTACTTGGATTACGATTTTGGCTTATTTTATAATTTGGTTGGAATCTCAAAACGTAGTAAACTGAATATCAAGGATCTATTCAAACGAAATGATTTAGCATCTTCCATAAAACCTGAATTAAAGAAAAAAAGAGAATTCAATCGCGAAAATAGTGATGAATTCACGGGCTATCAATTGTTGTTTGGAATTTTTTCCTATGAGAGAGCGGATACAAAAAAACACATACGACTTTTGCCTTTTGCTTGGTTTACTTGGGATGAAGCATCAGAAGACAAAGTCGTTCTTCTTCCTCCTTTTTTTCCGATATGGTTGAGCTATGTATCTGATGATTTGGAATATAAAATTATTTTTCCTTTTTATGGAAAACAAAAAGATCAAACTTCACAAATCCAATCCTATCTTATCAATGGGTATATCAAAGAGGAATACAAACAAGACAATCGTATTGAAAGATCTTATTTATGGCCAATTGTGAATGTTTACCAATCGGATGTTGACTCAGGGCATCGTGTTTTGCCTTTCTATATTTACAATCAAACTAAAAATGAAAAAAGTTTCAAAAGTAATACGTATACATTAGTTTCAAGTTATACAGACATTTCGAATCAAAATTATAATAGAAAAGAATTTTTAATATGGCCTGTCTGGATTTCTTATGATTCCTACGACTTTAAACACCAAGAGTCAGTCAAGACTCTATGGTTCACTCCATTTTTCTATCGAAAGGTAAGAGACTCAAATGTCAGAACCAATCTATTTTGGTTGATTGATTGGGAGTTTGAATCTAACAACCCAGTTCGGCCGAAGACTTTCGTTGAATCCAAACAGGACGCTGCAAAAGAATCCTTATCCCATCTTCTTGTTTTTCCATTTTATTATACAAATTCGAGTTTTTCCATCATACCTTTCTCTTTCAATTCATGGAGCAATGAGGAGTTTACTACGTTTACATTACTTAATTATTATAGTTCCAAAAAGGACGGTCACTATTACAATTTTCTATATCTTTTGGAATCCCAAAATTCACCTTCATTTTTTCAAGTGAGAGGTTGTCGAGATTATTTCTTTAGTTTCCAAAAACAACCGAATCTAATCAATCGAATGACTTTTTTATGGTTAGGTTATGATCATACGAATTACAAAAAAACGATTAATTTTTTCCCTATCATTCGAACAACGAAAGAAGATCAAGAAACTTCAAAATTGTTTGGTCCATTTATATATTACAAGTCCAAGTCAGAAGAAGAAGTGACGGAGTTAGCTTTAGCAGGTATTGGATATTATCACAATCATACGAAATCAGACAACCAATACTCCACCTATGTATTGTTAGGTATCATTTATCAAGAGAAAACTGAATTAGAAAGAGGCTTTCTAAAACGTGGAAGTCTTTGGGGTTGGTTGTGGGAATATCAAACGGAAGACACTGGTTATGAAAAATTTTCTATTTTAAAATTGTTCTCTTATGCAAAGGAAACCGATGGCTCAAAAAAAATATTAGGGATTCGTATCTAAAACCAGATAGTTAGCATAAGTTATGTAAGATTGACTCGTATTATTTTTAATTAAATCAATGGGAGTAGTATGAAGATATACAGAATGTACGAAATTTGTAATTAAAATAACGACAAACATTAATCTTGTTTTTTTGATCATTACGGAGGTTCATTGATAAAATCTCCCACGTGATTGTTCGGATCGAGAATTTGAATTACATCCGAATGCGGTGGAAAAAAATTGACTCAATTCGGAATTATCCTTTGATTGAATCAAAAGTCATATTGTTCTTTATTCTAGTTAGAAACATCCTAGTTTGTTTTATATTTTTTATTCTCTTTTCTTGTGAAAACGTGGATTTAGATAACACATGCGATATCAAATCGAAATCATATTCCATCACCTCAATCACAGTCATAGCTTCAGGTCAAAAAACACATCCTTGTTTCCCTGGATTTCAAATTATAAATGATGCTGGTCTAAATATCAGCCAAAACTTCATTTCTTTATCGGAAGCAGGAGGCAATGCATCTAATGGTTCTACTTTTTCCCTTCAGCTCTTTTTGGGATCGGAACCAAAAGAAGATTTAAATGTGCAAGTTATGGTTAGCAATCCTTCTTTCGCATTTGTTTCGCCGACAAATCTTGTTTTTTCAAAATTGAATTGGAATCAAAACCAATCTGTGATGGTGACCGCTATTAATGATACGGTGATCAATGGAACTCATCAAACTCAGATTCGCTTTATTCCTAGTTCAGTTGATACTTCATATCCTTTACAAGAAAAGTTGGTTTCTGTTGAAATTTTGGATAATGATAAGATCATCTTTGTTTATCCAGTAGGTCAATCAGGAGCTTTGGGTGGCATCGCAGGAGCAGATAGTCTTTGCCAATCGAATGTCAATTGTCCAGCCGGGAAACAATGTAAGGCGATGTTAGGAGACAGTGCTTTTTCGGCAAGACGGGCATCTACGACCGCCAATGTTGGAGATGCACAAATTGATTGGGTTTTAAAACCTAATAGTAGTTATTATCGATCCAATCGAACGGATTTGATTGGGACAACCAATAATGTTTCACTTTTTACTTTTAATCTTACATTCGCTATTGCGGGTTCCAGTTCCACTGCATGGACAGGGTTGAATCCCAATTGGACAAACAATGGAAATGATTGTACTGGATGGACTGTAACGGGAACATCAGGTTACGGCGGGGATACAGGTAGTAACACCTCTTCTGCACTAGGTTTTAATTCCTTCGGTTGCGGTAGTTCCCTTCTCTTTTATTGTGTCGAACAATAATCACTTTCTATCATTCAAAAAATCAATACACGCTTTCTCTGATTCCATCTCGCCCAATCTAAATTTTATTTTTTTACGTTTGACAAATTATATCTAAAAGATATATCTGAAGGTTATATCTGGTAGATATAAATTTGCATCAGAAAAGCGAAAGAATTACTAGAAACAACAAAATGGCTAGGATCCAGAGGAGAATCATATGAAGGGTAAGTTTTCAAATGTGCAAGAATGGCAAAAAGCTGGAAGTTACTTTGATTATAACGGTAGTTCAATTTTCTATGGTGTTCTTGGTAAAGGAGATCCACTTCTTTTGTTACATGGTTATCCGTTTAATAGTTATGATTGGAACTGGGTGATTGACGAATTATCTGACAAATACCAAGTAGTTTATTTAGATTTTTTAGGAATGGGATTTTCTGATAAACCCGAGGATCACAATTATTCTTTCGAAGAATATACAGAGATCATCAATACTCTTGCGATTAAATTGAATCTCAAACAAGTTCAAATCTTAGCGCATGATTTAGCAGTGAGTGTTGTGCAGGAAATGATCAGTCATAAAGAGAAATTAAATTTTGAAATTGGTTCCATTGCATTTATGAATGGAGGCATGTTCACTGATGTTTACAAGCCTAGATTGATTCAAAGATTACTTTCCCAAACACCAGATTTTGTTGGAAGTTGGATCAGTAAAAAAATGTCGCGTAACTCTGTTGAGAGTTCCCTGAGGAAAGTATTTGGGCCTCAAACACAACCCAATCAGAATTTGCTCGATGACTATTGGTATGTTTTGAATTATAAAAATGGAAAAAATATTGCTTATTTGATTGGTAGATTAGTTTTCGAGAAAGTAAAATACCAATCAAAATGGATCCAAGCATTAAAAAATACCAAGATACCTTTTTGCTACATTTGTGGTCCTTATGATCCTAACTCAGGCACCCACATGGCGCTTCGATTTAAAAAAGAATATCCAGATGGATGGTTATATTTTTTGTCTAGTCAAATTGGACATTGGCCACAAATTGAATCACCAAAGGAAGTTCTCACGACGTATTTTCAATTTCAAACTGAGATACAATCGAAACACAAGTAAATGAAACGAGAAAGCAAAACACAATATGCACTATTAGGAATTCTTTCGCAATGTGAGATGAACGGATATGAAATCCGAAAGTACATAGAATCGACGATTAGTTTTTTTTGGAATGAAAGTTTTGGACAAATTTATCCAACTCTGTCCAAATTAGAAAAAGATGGTTTGATTCGTGAGTGGGAAAAAACGGATGTTAGCGGGAAGAAAAAAAAGGTATATAAGGTAACTAGAAGTGGTTTAGAAGAATTTCGAAGATGGATGGATACATCTCCCATCCAAACCACAAAAAGAAATGAATTGTTGTTTAAGGTTTTTTTTGGAAGGCACATGAATCCAAAATTGTTAACCGAACAACTGGATAGTGAAATGGAAAAACAAAAAGAGGATCTCAAGGCTCTGAAAGTGTTCCAAAAAGAGTTAAAAACGGACTGGGAAAAACATCCTGACAACGAGTATTGGAATCTTACCTTAGAATATGCAGAAAAATTGAGTATGTTAAATCTGGAATGGATACAAAAGGTAAAAGGAAAAATGAAAGAAAAACGATAAAAACATGAAAGTCATTTCGTTATTTCATTGATTTGCCCTACTAAAACTTTATAACAATATCAGAATGGCAATGAATTTGATTCGTAACAGATTGAACTATGTCTTATCTTTATTTTTGTTCATCATCCCGTTTCAAAACATTGTTTCTAATGAAAAAGTAACACTTCATCTAAAATGGTTTCATCAATTCCAGTTCGCAGGTTATTATGCAGCGTATGAGAAGGGATTTTATAAAGATGTTGGCTTGGATGTAGAACTCATAGAAAGCACTGTTGGAATCAGAGGCATCCATGAAAAAGTAGTAAGAACGACAGGTCAATATGGTGTTGGAAGTAACGAATTACTCTTACATCGACATATGGGAAAACCGGTTGTTGTTTTAGGGGTGATATTCCAACATTCACCATCAGTATTATTCTTTAAAAGATCCTCCAATCTTCAGAGCATTCATGACTTAGTCGGGAAACGAGTTATGCTCACTCCTTGGATGGAGGAAATTGTTGCCTACTTAAAAAAAGAAGGGATTAACAAGTCAGACCTTCAAATTTTAGAGCATCGATTCAATCCAAGAGATTTAATCGAAGGCAGGGTTGATGCATACTCAGGATATGCAACGACCCAAGCTTTTGATTTTAAAAAGGCAGGATTTCCCGTTGTAGCATACTCACCAAGGTTAGCTGGGATTGATTTTTATGGAGACAATTTTTTCACAAGTGAAGCGGAAGTAGAAAAATTCCCAGAAAGAGTAAAAGCTTTTCGCGAGGCGACTTTACGAGGCTGGCAATACGCGATGAGCCACCAAGAAGAAGTTGCAGATATCATTTACAACAAATATTCAAAGAAACATCCCAAAGAAAGGTTATTATTTGAAGCACAGCAGATGACACCTTTGATTCAACCAATTCTTGTTGAAATGGGTTATATGAATCCTGGGAGATGGAAACATATCAACGATATCTATTATGAACTTGGTATGTTACCAAAAAACATAAACTTAAAGGGTTTTTTGTATGATCCTGATCCTCCTACAAATTACGAATGGATATACTATACCTTCTTTATTGCGTTATCTGGTGTTGGTGTTGCCTGGTTAATCCAGTGGAGGAGGTTAAATAAACAATATTCGGAGAACCTAAAGAATCAAGTTAAACAAAGGACCGAAGAGCTTAGGCAATCGAATGAAAGTTTACAAATTCTAAACAAAAGTTTGGTTCATACATTAAAAGAACTCACAGAAGCACAAGATCGTTTGCTTGCTTCTGAAAAGTTGGCTGTGCTTGGTCAACTTGCGGCTGGAATGGCACACGAACTCAATACTCCATTAGGAGCGATTGTGTCTTCTAATTTATCACTCTTGGATTTTTTAAAGAATAAACTCGAGCAGGTGATTGCCACAATTGTTACGTTTGATGAAGATGATGCAAATCGTTATCATTTTTTGTTATCGGAATGTTTGCAAAACCAAACTTATTTGGAAGGGAAATCTGAAAGGAATATAAAAAAAGAACTTCACGCCCAATTCTCTCACTTGGGAAAGATGGATTTATATGGTCCTCATATGCAACTAGTCATTGAAACTGGTTTGTTTCGACGAGTGGATCAAATTGAATATATACTAGAAAGTAATAGGTCTTTAGAAATTCTTCAAGTTGTTGCGAGTATCAATTCTGCATATCGATGTAATCAAATTATATCTGTTGCTTCTGAGAAAGCAACACATGTAATTTCTGCCTTAAAAAATTATTTGGTCTCGGAAAAAGAAATAGTATCAAATGATTCAGTCATTGATTTAGAAATAGAAATTGAAACTATTTTGTCTTTATATCACTATAATCTAAGTAAGATTACTGTTGTTAAAAACTATGGTTCTGAAAAAAAATGCATAGGGAATCGTGATAAATTAAATCAAGTTTGGATCAATTTAATCAACAACGGATTGCATGCTATGTCTTTTGTTGGAACATTAGAAATTAAAATACAATCTGATGGTGATTGGGTAAAAATTTCTATCATTGATTCTGGAATCGGAGTCGCTGAATCGATCAAAGATAAAATATTTGAACCATTTTTTACAACAAAACCAAATGGCGAAGGAATGGGCTTGGGTTTGGATATTTGTAAAAAGATGATCCAACAAATGGGTGGGAAGATTGAATTGGAACCAACAAGTAAGGGTGCCTGTTTTTCTGTCTGGCTACGGAAAGCTATAAGCTAATGTTTTATCAGTCTCTCATCATTGAAATCAAGAAGTGACTTTAAGAAGTAATGGAACCTTTAAAAGAAATCTATTCAATGGCTTGGATTCAAAATTTAAGTTCTATTGTCTCTCAAATTGACGAAAAAATAAATCCTAGGGAATTTCAGAAGAAGATACTTGAATCTCCTTGGGAAGATTATGAATTAAAGGAACGAATCAATCGAATTGCAGATGTATTCCTACTTTTTTGGGAAGGTTCTATTGTCACACTTGAACCAAAACTTTATGCTTTGATTCAATGCCTACGACAAAATGGGGTGAATGATTTCAATTTTCCTTATATATTTATAAATGATATAGTAACAAAATCTGGGCTCAATGATTTCGAAACCTCTATGAGAGTATTAGAGCAAACAACAGTATTTTCAAGTGCTGAGTTTGCAATTCGTCATTATTACCAAAATTATTTCGATAAAACTTTGAAACAAATGATTGAATGGTCAACACACAAAGAAGCCTTTGTTAGACGTTTGGCAAGTGAAGGTAGTCGACCAATTTTACCTTGGGGGATCGGGATTCCCAACATTAAAAAAAGTCCAGAAATTCACTTACCAATTTTGGAAAATCTATGGGATGATGAAAATGAAATTGTTCGTAGAAGTGTATCAAATCACCTCAATGATATTTCAAAAATTCAGCCAGATTTAGTGATTCAGTTTTGCAAACGCAAGTTCGGTCGTTCGGAAAGTTTAGATAAGAATTTAAAACATGCATTGCGAGGATTACTTAAAAAAGGGAATCATACAGCATTATCTTTTTTCGAATACGATACAAAATGGAAACCTAGAGAGTTACAATTCAATTTAAAAAAGAAAAAAATCAAAATTGGAGATTCTTTAGAGTTTGAAATTTATTTTGTAAATCCTTCCAGAAGAGAGAACAAAATAAGAATTGAGTATCGAATTGATTTTCTATTAGCAAATGGCAAATATGGATCCAAAGTATTTCAGTTAGGTGAAAAAACAATCGGGCCGACGGAGGAGGTGACTATACTAAAGTCCCATTCGTTTCGACTCATTACGACCCGTAAATTTTATGCTGGCAAACATAAACTCGGACTCATCATCAATGGAAACGAATTGGTAAATGTTCCATTTCATTTGTTAGAAGGTTAATTGTATGATAAGAATCAAAATTAAGTTCATAAGCATCTGTGTATGTTGCTTTTTTATCTCCTGCTCAGTTTTTTATTCAAGTGAACGTAGGAAATTTGAATTTGATGGATTGAAAACAAATCGTTCTCTTAGTTATGAATTGATTGGTTGGGATGAAGAACTAGATCGAAGAAGGGTGACGTATGTTCTCTCTGCCTTGGAAAAATCAGGGAAGTTTGTTTCGGTTAGACATCATAACCAAATCAACACAGATCTCCATTTACAGATAATTTTAGAATCTAGTCCGAAGTTTAAATTTTTCTTAGGAGAATCAACGGAACCTGTCTCCTATCTTGCCGAACGTAACCAATCTAGATTTCTAGTGTATTTGGTGAATCGATTTCTTGCAATTAGTACTGCTTTTATCATTCCTGACATTGATAGGGATGATGATTATATACTTTTTCGTCTCAAAAAAAATGGAAAAATAGAGAAAGAATATCGATATCCAATGGAATCTTATCGTGTTTTTGGTTGGGTATCTTTGTTGTTTATGTGGGCAGATGATCGGGATGAATGGAAATCCATCCTATCGGAAAAGGTTTCAGAATTTTTAGGAGATGCAAAAAATGATCTTTAGACTTTCTCAAGTGATAGTGAGTTTTTTGTTATTGGTTTCATTGAATTGTGCCGCATTTCCCGATCGAGTCACTTTAAAAAATAGGAATCTAAAACTTTCAAATGAGCAAAAACTAAAAATTCTTTTTACTGGTTTTTATCGTTATGAAACAGAAAAAGAAATGATTTTGCAAGAGATCATTAAACAAGGAATCGAAGAAGATACTTCATCAAAAATCACTTTAGAAATTATACTACAAAAAAAAGATCCGAAGTATCAATATCCTTTACTTCATCGAGTTCAGTTTCTTTTAACATTTTTATCGGGAGGAATTTTTCCATCTCACATCAGAACAGAACAAACCCTTACGTTTCGGTATTCTCAATCAGACCGAATCATCAAGGAAAATGAGTATTCTGTTGGTATGGATCAATGGCGAGGAATACCCATTGTTATCTTTATGATTTCACATTGGCCAAACAAAATCTTTAAAGATCAATTGTCTGAAACGACGAAGTTGGAGTTTTCAGAATGAAACGAAGAACATTTACATTTTTAATTTTGTTAATCATATTTAATTCATGTGCAGGTTTTTTTTATAGAACGAAACAAAACCAAAAAATTGATTATTTTGTCTTCAACGGAGTTAAACGTACTTATTTAGTACATTATCCAAAACAATGGAGTGGAAATCCAATTCCATTGTTGGTAGCCCTTCATGGTAGATTCGGTACTGGTATTACCATGATGAAACAAACCAAATTAGATGAAGTGGCGGACATGAATGGCTTCATTGTTTTATTTCCAGATGGCTATAAAAGAAGTTGGGCTGATGGTAGAGGTAGTTCTCCTGCAGATGAGGATTCTATCAATGATGTAATTTTTGTGGAATCGATCGTAAAACGAATGATTGCAGAAGGTTCTGTCGATCCAAACTTGGTCTATTTGGTCGGCCATTCGAATGGTGGGTTTATGGCACAAAGACTCGCAATTGAAAAACCAAAGTTATGGAAAGGTGTGATGAGTGTTGCAGCACAATTGTCTGTTCAGTTGTTAAAATCTAAACCGAAATTTGAATCCTATCCTGTTTCTGTTACTATTTTGGCTGGTACGGCTGATCCACTTGTTCCATATAGCGGAGGATATGTGAAAGATGGAAAAGAAATTTTATCAGTTGCTGATTCCATCCTACGTTGGAAAGAATGGAATGTTTGTGAAAACAACGTCAAAAAATCATTTAAAGATTACGAAGAAGATGGTTTTGTAATTAAAGTTCAATATGAATCATATGAAACATGTGCTGAACAAAAGAAAGTTGGTTTGATTCAATTAAACGGTTTAGGCCATAGTTGGCCAGGAGAAACTCCGATGCTCCCTTTCATTAACCAAGGCAAAACAACTAAAGTAATTAATGGATCCCAAATGGTTTGGGAATTTATGGAAAGTTTAAAATGAGAAAGATCGCGGTTGTGACTGGCGCTTCTCGTGGAATTGGTCTTGCCATTTCAAAAATGTTACTAAAGTTAAACTATACAGTTTATGGAATTTGTAGAAATCCAAATCGATGTGATTTTAAGGATGATCATTTCCATCTTAACAAAGGGGATTTAAGGGATCCAAAAACGATTCCTGACTTTTTAAAAACAATTCCAGATCAAGAAAAGATTTCTCTTTTGGTAAACAATGCGGGCGTTGCTTATTTTTCGCCAATCGAAGAAATGTCGCCAGAAAAAATAACAGAAATGATTCAAGTGCATGTGACGGCACCAATTCTACTCACACAAGCCCTTACACGCATCTTAAAGAAAAATGAAGGAAGGATCTTCTTCATTGGGTCAGTGTCAGGGATGGAAATTTCTCCATGGGGAAATGTGTATGGTTCTCTTAAAGCGGGTTTGCATCACTTTGCTAGACTTTTATTTGATGAATTACGAAAGTATTCTGTAAAAGTTCACCTGTTAATTCCTGATATCACAAAAACAGAATTTTATGAACATTTGAACATTGAGCCTGATACTGATCCGAAGTCATATTTGTTGCCGGAACAAATTGCAACCATCATGAAACAAATTTTGTTAGACGATTCGGGATTAGTGATTCCTGAAGTGGTTTTGAAACCTGAGTTGTTTAAAATAAAAAGGAAAAAATACCAGTCTTAATTTATTCCCCGATTGATTGTGCGTCATCGGTAAATGTTTCAAGAGGAACTTGCCCAGATGAGTCCCCTTTGGATTCAGAGGTAGTGTCTTTTGATAAATTCGGTATTGATTTTGCAATCATGGAATCTTCGTCTTGTTTGTGTTTGATGGCACGAATTTTTCCATCAGTTTCATATAATCTTTCGATTACTTTTTTTAATAACAAAAACAAGAACTCAGGACTTTCTTGACTCATTTTTACGAAAGTAGTTCTGTTGATGATACCCAATTTTGCTGTTTCGGAAACTACAACTATGGAAGCTGCTCTTGGGCTATTATTGATGATAGCCATTTCTCCAAAAAATTCACCAGGTAGTATGCTTCTTAGTTTGGTATGTTTTCCTTCGATTTGTTTGTAAATGTCTAGCTGACCCTCAAACAAAAAAAACATCGCACCATTGGAAGGAACTCCTTCTTTAAAAAGGACTTCCCCTCTTTTGATGTTGATCATACTCAGTTTTGCGAGAGATTCTTTAAGTCCCATCACTAACCTCTGTTAGATCTTTTAACTTTTGTTCGGCTTCGATCAATCGTTCTACATACGTTTGAAGTAATGCATAAACAAACATTGGATTGGAGTTGGCAATGCGGATTAAGTTTTGTTTGTCTAAGATTCCAAGTTGAGCTCGGTCTGATTCGATGAACACTGTCATCGCTCGAGGATGAGAAGAGATGAGAGCAATTTCTCCAAAAAATTCGCCAGTAGAAAGTTTTCTCACTTCATGAAAATTGCCTTGGTCTGGTGCTCCCATTCCAACCGACAGTGTTCCACTTAGAATGAAATACATTTTTTCGTTTGATGGATCACCTTCTCTGACGATGATCTCTCCTCGTTTGAATGTCTTAGTTGGGACAGTATTAACGAAGTCAAATATGTTGATACGGTTTTCTTTTTTAGGAATGGACATTAAAGACCGCGATAAATTTCAATCAGTTCAGGAATTCTTTTTTCTTCCGCATAATCCAAAGCAGACTTACCCATTTTGTCTTTCAGCTTTGGGTCTCCACCATTGAGAATGAAAACTTTGGCAAGTTCCAAAATGGTTTCACTTTTACCAGAATCAAATTGAATCGCAAGTTCGGAAAGTATAGTTTTCCCTAATTTATCTGGTTGGTTTAGGTTCGCTCTTCTTTCTACTAGGAATAGTACTAATTTTTTATACGATTCTGTTTGGTTTATTTCCTTAGAGGTCAAAAATCTTTGAATGGCTTTGTGTAAAACGGTAAACCCATTGTTGTCTGTTAGGTTTGGATCTGCACCCATCGTAAGGAGGGTTGTCATCGTTTCGATTCGATTACGATTGAGTGCTACATGAAGGGCACTTAATCCACGTTTGTTTTTGCCATTGGGATTAACACCTTTGCTGATCAGAAGTTTGATCGTTTCATCCACAAATTTCTGATCTTTTTTTTCCACTTCCAACTTACAAACGGTAGTGATTAGGTTTTCATCTTCTTCATTTAAAACAAGAAGGTCTGCACCAGCTGAGACAAGTAACTTGAATGCTTCCGCATCTTTACGTTCGATTGTGGAAAAAATTAAGTTTGAGCCATCCTTTAGTTTATGGTTCGGATTTGCTTTTTTCGATAACAACAGTTTTGCGATTTGGATTTGTTTGTTTTCTAATGCAAGTGATAAAGCATTTTCATTTGTTTTTGTATTTTCAACATCTACAGGAACTCCTCTTTTGATTAACAAATCTACAATTTTCAAACCAGATTTCCTGGAAGCTAAATGGATCGGCAGATAACCTGAAAGATTAGGAGTTTGCACGTCAGCATTTTTTTGAATTAAAAGTTCTGCAATGGACCACTTGGAAGTCTCAATCGATTCTTCTAATGGGTTTTTATTGGTAGAGAGTGTTTGGTTGGGGTTGGCACCAGCATCTAAAACAAGTTTCAAAAGATTAAAGTCATTTTTGCCGATTGCGATTTCGAAAAGTGTTTTTCCTGAAATGTTCTTGGAATCAACATTCAATCCTTTCTTCAGCAAGAGGTTTGTTACAGTTAGATTTCTTTTTTCCACCGAATAAAATAGTAATGATTCTCCTTCCGGTGTTTTTGAGTTTAGATCTGCCCCTCGATTTAAAAGTGTTTCAACACCCGCGGTAAATCCTTTATCGATGGAATAAACAATCGGTCGAATGGACTTTGTGTCTTCCGTATTTGGGTTTGCGTTTGCATCCAAAGCAAGATTCAATAATTTATTGTTTCTTTGTTCGATAGCAACAAAAACTGGAGTTCTCCCTGTTAAGTCTGGTAAGTTGATATCAGCACCATTTTGGAGTAAGTAATTGATTGAATCTATTTTTCCTTTTTCGAAAGCCAAATAGATGGGAGACTTTCTGGGATTGTTTCTGAGGTTCACATCAGCTTTAGATTCAACTAGAATTTTTTGAACTGCTAAATTAGATTTTAGAATGGCAACATGTAATGCTGTGTTTCCATCTGCATCATATGCGTTTAAGTCTGCACCTCTCTCTACAAGAGTTTTGATTTGGTTTGTCAATCGTGAAGTAACAACATAATGAAGTAAAGTTTTGCCAGAAAGATCTCGTTTGTTTAGATCAGCTCCTCGGTTTAATAGGATTTCGAATTGTTTGGTTCGATTTTTTTCAACAGCTAGTATGAGAAGGGATTTACCTGATTCATCAATTGCATTAATATCTCCGCCGTTCGAAATCGCGGTTTCAAATTCTTTGAGATTCCCTTTACTTAGAATCTTTACCATATCATAGGTTGGTGATACTTCCGCTATGGGTGCACTTGGATCCTCTGCAAAAAGGTTCGGAACAGAAAAAACGAAAAGAAATAGACTGAGGAGGATGAGTTTTTTTTTCATTTGGGCAAATAGGCTCCAGGATCCAATGCTTGTTGGTCAGGGCCTTTCCTAACTTCAAAATGTAAATGAGGACCGGTAGACTTACCAGTGTTTCCTACTTGACCAATGATATCACCGGAGCGGACAGTGTCACCTTCTTTTACTAGGCGTTCATTCTGGTGAGCATAGTAGGTATATATGTTATTTTTATGGCTTAAAATGGTCAATACCCCATAACCACCGCTAGTTGTGATTGTTCTCCATACTTTTCCATCGCTGACTGCTTTAATAGGAGTGCCAATGGAAGCAGGTAGATCTATTCCTGAATGGAATGCTCCAACCTTTCCCGTGACAGGATCAACTCTAGTTCCGAAACTAGAAGACACATAACGGTCGTTATCAACTGGTATTTGAAAGTATTTTGAAATGTCATCGTTATCAACAAGAGGCCCTCTTTCTTTTGAAACAAAACCTCCAAAGACCCAACCTTCCCATTCATCATTCCAATTCACGTAGATCCACTTAGAGCGAACACCACCGATGGTTTCGATTTCTTTTTTGGTATCTAATATCTTTAGTTTTTCGTCACCAGGGATCGATAGAATGACAGAGCCATATTCATTTGGTTCATCTCTCATTTTCAAAGTGGTAGAGCGTACAAATCGTTTTTCACCAATTTTGAGTTCATCTGGATTCTCTTGCGGGTATGAGATTTCTCCAGGTTGCACGTCGTAAGAAACAACTTCCGATGAACTTAAATACCCACCAAACACCCATCCATTTCCATAAGCGGAAGAAACTCGGTGCCAGTATGACGAAATTCCATCAATGGTTTCTTCACTGTTTGTGGAACTTTCAATGGTGACTTTTAAACCTTTCGGTAACCTTGCGATGACATAAGCATTCACATCAGGTTCACCTCGCATATTGAGTGAACTCGCATTGACCCACAGATCTTTCCCTTTTTTTGAATCCGTATATTGTAAATTTGAAGAGTCGGTTGTGGTTCGGGAAGGCAACGAGGATACATCTAATGAGATTCCTTCTGTATTTCTCGCTTTGACAGCAAGTTTAGTCGGTTGCAATAAATCTTGGGTGATATAACCTTCTTGTTTCGATTTAGTGCGAACTAAGACCCAGTGAGATCCTTCTTTTTTTTCTGTTACTTCATGTTTTAAAACCATAACAACTTCTAAAGGATCACCCTTTTTAATCTTTACCGATGATCGAGCGTTAGGTTTTGGTGATGGTTCTAGTTGTAAATAAAAATGATCAGAGGCAATTGCTGAGATTGTTTTTTGTTTCTTATCGCTAGCCCCTGGTGCGTTGTTATGTTCAGTGATTCCTTCAGCGACTTTTAAATCGATGGGAGACGAATTGATTTTGAGTCCAGGGAATCTGCTTTGTACCTTGTTTACAAAGTCATTGTATTTTTGCAGAATCTCTTCTTGTTTTTTTTGGTTGGTTTTTATGATTCCCGTTTGCCTTTCTTTGTCTCTTTCTTCCAACCTCGTTTGAGACCAGAGGGAAATGTTACATAATGCGAAAACAATCGTGAAAAAAACAAATCTAGAGTTCTTCATAAAATAAACATAAAAAAACCAAAATAAATTGGTTTGGTCAAGGTTTTTTGTTTAGTCTTCTTCTGGTAAAAGGGGAGTGAGGAAAAAGGAAATAAATTCAAGTTTACCCCTCATTGAGGACTTTTCATAAATCGAAGCTGTTTGGTTTTCGATGGTTCGAAGGCTTTTTTTTCTCACGGCAGCAATTTGTTTCTGAGAGAAACCTCTGAGAAGAAGCACTGCAATTTCCCGTTCTGCCTCTGTTAAGTTCCATTCTAACATCTGTGCTTTTGCTTCTGCCCAAAATCCTTTTTCAGGATTGATGAGTATACGATTTGTCCTTTTTAAGTCATGGATTTGTGTTTTTGCCTGTTTGTTTTCAACCGACTCTTTTTTGAGTTCTTTGTATAAAATGAACACAACTAGAAAAGAGGACAAAGCAATGAAGGATTCGATCGTAGCAATGATCACTCGAAAACGATCGAAATATTCAGGTGGTTTGGTGAGTGTATACACCTCTTCTATAATCCAAACCAGTAATGAAATTACGTAAAAGACTAAAAATAAGATACGGACAGTTCGAGTTTCCATCTTTTGATTCAATTTCACACTTCGGGAAAGTAGAGGCAAGTATGTTTCATAGGTGGTTTCCACATTTGCGGAAATCCTCTATTGGAATTATGGATTCTATATGCGATTCTTATTGTATGAAACGATGGTCCTTCATTCTATTTTTACTGGGTATGAGTCTATTATTTAGCAATTGCACGAATTCGAAACATTCGGAATCCAGGATGGAATGTATGGATCGATGTGTGAAGGAACAGTTTGTGTGCGCTATCGCTCTTGCTCCACAATTGGACAATCCAGTCGCAACCACTACCGCTTGCGTATCCTTGTATGTGCTTTGTTATGAAAAATGTCCTACAGCAACTACAAGGTCAAGTAGCACTACTAGTAGCAGAAGGAGTTCCTCAAGTTCAGGTTCTGGAAATCGTGGTGGCAGTTCTTCCAGTTCTAGTTCAAGTTCCAGCTCTTCCTCAAATTAAAGTGAATTTTTGGCTTAAGATCCAGTGGGCCGGTAGATGATTTTCGCACCGATCTGTAAATTTTTATACAAATCCAAGAAGATTTGGTTGGGTACCATTCCTTCTGGGTCTCGTGAGAATTCGGGACGCAGTCGTTTTAAGAAATACATCCCCATTTCCCCCTTATTTTTCGCTTTGACTTTCCCGCGATATTCGCATTCAAAAAAACGTTTTACTTTTTCATACGTTGTTTCAGACAAATTAATTTCTCCGGCGTCGCCAGAACTTTCCATCCGACTTGCTGTGTTGACAGCATCTCCCCAAACATCATACGCAAACTTAGATTTTCCAACAACACCTGCAACCACAGGGCCTGTGTGAATTCCAATTCGAATTTCCCAGAAATCTTGGCCTAACATCTGTTTAAAGGATCGGATCTGAGTCATGAAGGATTTAATTTCCATTGCAAATAAACAAGCATCAACCGGATGGGTGAAGTTACCTTGCGGAATTCCGCCAGCAGCCATATAAGAATCACCAATTGTTTTTAATTTTTCAAAATTATGACGAACTGCAATATCATCAAATTGAGAAAAACATCCATCTAATTGTTCAATTAAATCTTCAGGTGATAAGGATTCTGCTGCTTTTGTGAAGTTCTTAAAATCAGTAAATAGAATACTTACTGATTCGTATTCCATTGGAACCACTTCGCCTTTTTCGATCAGTTCATCTGCCAAATCTCCAGGTAAAATGTTTCGAATGAAATGGAGTGTTTTTTCACGTTCTTTTTCTAGGTCACGTCTTAAATTAGCATTGTGAATGGCACCAGCAACTTGTTCACAAAAAGAAATGATTTCCTGGAATTCATCTTGTGTCCATGGTGATTCTTTGGTTAAACGAGTGACGCATATGATTCCAATGGTTTGACCTTGTACAACGAGCGGTATGTGACCAAACAGTTCTAATTTAAAACTTTCCACAATCGATGTATCGATTTCAGTAAGTTCTTTCCATCGAGTTGATTTTTTTAGATAAACTGGTTTTTGTTTTTGGTAAGAGCGATACAAGGATCCAATAGAAGGCATTAATATAGGTCGAAACGATCTTAGGAAGTTAGTAACGAGTAGACCTTTATTGAATACTTCAGCTCCTTCCATCAATGGAACAAGTGTGTTTGATTTGGGATCTACGAGTAAAATAAAACCCAACTCAACTCTATGATTGAGTTTTAGGTAATTGAATACTTCACGTGTAATGTCTTCAATCTCTGAGTAGGAATTGATTTTTCGATTGAATTTGTGAAGATTTTCCAATTTAAATCTGTTTGATTCAATATTCTCTTTTTCCTCTTGGATTTTCGTATTAACCGATTTCAATTCATCCAGAAGATAACCTGTCTCGATTGTACCTGCAATATAATCTGCAATGATCTTGATTTGGTTTAACTGTTGTTCGTTTAGTTCAAATATTCCTGAATAATCTAATAAGTCTAGTGTCCCGATGAATTTATTTCGAAGATACAAAGGAACAATCAGTAAGGATTTTAAATTTGCTGATTTTTTATTTTCTAGTTCGACACCTTCCGTATTGTAGGATTCAAAATCTTGAATGTAGAAACTTCTTTTTCTTTTGCGTACGTAGGCATGTGCATACTTTGTCACATAGGAATCTCCAACAGGGATGTTTCTGCCCATGATTTCTGATTTTACTTTATCTGAAAGTTCCTTTGGAAAATTACTATGGAAAAATTCTAATGCATCCAATTCCTTCTTGTAAACATACAAGAGATAATGGGGAACTTTGAATTTTTCTCGTATGTAAAATCCAAGAATTCGCAGAATTTCTTTTAGATCTGTGGCTGAATTAATTTCTCTCAGTAGGCTATCTAAATCAGAAAGTTGGCTATAGGAATCAACGAGTTTATTTGAGAACTCCTCTGATATTGTTTTTGTTGTGTTGAGTTCCTTGTCTTTCTTTTCCAAGTCTTCTTTTAACAGTTGGACTTCTGATTTCAAAACAGTGATGGTGTTTTGCTTTTCCTCATTTTGTTTGTATAGTTTGCCAATCCAATAGAGGATTCCTAAAAACAAAACACCAATCAAATACAAGCTGTAAATCATTTGATGAGAATCTTCGCTCCCCGTTTTTGTTGGGTGTAAAGTCTCTCGAACTTATCGTTAGGTAAAATTCCAGAATCATCAGACAAATCAGACTTTAGAGCTAACAATTCATAAATGGGAAATTGTTCTCCTTCGTATGTGTTGATCATACGTTGGTTGTCAATGTGAAATAATCGTTTTACCTTTTCCATCGTTTCTTGAGAGATATTGATGGGAACTCCAGTTCCGCCTCTTCTAATTGCTTGTGTTTGAGTGACCGTTTTTCCCCAGACATCGTAATTGAATTTTGATTTTCCAATTACACCTGCGACAACAGGACCAGAATGGATTGCGATTGTAATGCCATTTGGTTTGAATGGTATGTCCTTAAAGTCTTCCATCATTCGATTTACTTCATTTTTGATCTGTAAGGCGGCAAGACATGCATCGACAGCATGCGTGAAATTACCAAGAGGCAAACCTCCTGCTGCCAGATACATATCCCCCGTCATCCTCAACTTTTCCATTCCTTTTGCTTTGATGATTTCATCAAATCTGGAGAAATATAAATCTAAACCTTCAATCAATTCTTCAGGTGTGAGTTGTCCAGTGATTTGGGAAAATCCAGGGAAACTTGTCATAAGTAAGGTGACATTTTCAAACTCAACTGGGTTAACGCGACCTTTCTTTTGAAGTTCTTCTGCTACGTTTTTTGGTAAGATGTTGAGTAGGAGTGAATCGGATCTTTGTTTTTCTTCTTCGATTTTTTTGAGTAAAAAGTGATTGTTGATGGCACTTGCAATGTGCTCGGAAACGCCCACAATCGAATCCACTTCGTCTTTGGAGAACTGGACAGTTTCATCGTTGATCCCATACATTGCCATCGCAACAACTTCATCATTATTCACTAATGGAGAAATGAGAAAACCCTTCATCCCCGATCTTTCAGTGATTTGTTTGTCAATGGCGTATGGCATTGACCTCGGCACATGTTTCATATAAAAATGGCGTTTTCGTTGGTAACATTTAAAAACAAAACCGCTATCTTCTTTTAATGGGAAACGTAATGTTTTAAAAAAGTTAACATTCTCATCATTTAATAAATCAAAGCCAGAATGATTTAAATATCGAAACTCATTGAATTCTTTGTTTAAAAAATAAAGAACACAGTTTTCAATTTTATAATTTTTCCTGATGAATCCAAAAATTTCTGCAAGGATATTTTCTAAGTTGTTTTGCGAG